>JANQQI010000139.1 GCA_028285085.1 Saprospiraceae bacterium
TCGTACCACCTGCTCCAACGAATTTAGGTTGCAGTATTACGCGGGATGGTCAGCAAATATTCTGGTCTGATATTCCCGGTGCGACATCTTATACCTTGACAATTCAGTTAAATGGTTGCTGTAATGGTATTGGAACGCCAAATCCGCCTGCGCCGGTTTCTTATAGTGTGAATAGTAATACCGTGTCGATCTCTAGTTTGAATTTGGGGTTTTTTAATTGCTTCAGTTGGAGCGTAACTGCAGAATACTCAAACGGCCTTGATTCACCTGCTTCTATTACGCAATGTTTTGACCCCGAAGGACCTTGCGTAGGACTTGAATTTCGACAGCAAGCTGCGTCAACTGCCGATCCTATCATTAATATTTTTCCAAACCCGAGCAACGGTATTGTGAATGTTGCAGTAGAATCAACCTTGGATGAGTTTTATCAACTTGATATTTATAATTCTAACGGGACTTTAATGCAATCGATTGATGATCAGCTAATCAAAACGATAGAAGCACGGACACGCGAACAAGATCAAACCATTCATCTTGAGCCTGGCTTATATTTCTTTGTCATATCGACTTCAGATAAACAGATCGTTCGAAAAGTACTGGTGCAATAAGTAGATAGACCGGAAGGTGTTTTTATAATTAATCGCAACTTGCATTAATTAAACAGACTCTCACTGAATTTACGTGGCTGGGATATTTTCAATTCATTTCCTTAATCACCCAAATTCAGTGAGAGCTAAGAATAATTGAACGGTTAGATTAATACCCCAAAAGCCCAGGAAGCCAGGTACTCAAGCTTGGTATGTAAGTAATCAAAAGCAAGGCGACCAGCATCGCAATGAATAATGGCATCAATGGTCGAATTACCTTGCTAATTGAAGTACCGGCGACACCAACACCAACGAAAAGGACTGAGCCAACCGGCGGGGTGCATAACCCAATACATAGATTTAGAATCATGACGATACCAAAATGAAGCGGATCCATACCTAGCTCGGTGATTACGGGTAGAAAAATGGGGGTAAAAATGAGAACCGCCGGCGTGATATCCATAAAAATGCCAACGAATAGTAGAATGAGATTGATGATAATCAGGATGACCAATTTGCTATCGCTGATCGACAGGAGGAGCGTTGTGATGTTTTGTGGAATGTTTTCGTAGGCCATAATCCAGGACATCGACATTGAAGTGGCTACCAAGAGCATTACAATAGCGGTAGTGGCGACGGCCTGCTTAAAAATACCCGGGAGTTCTTGCCATCGGACTTCGCGATAAATGACCGTCAAAATTAGGCAGTAAAGTACCGCAACGGCGGATGCTTCCGTCGCGGTGAAGTAGCCTTGTACAATTCCACCAATGACAACCACTAGAAGGAATAAACTCGGTAAAGCGTGTATAAAGGTGCGGCCTACTTCACGCAGACTGCTGCGTTTACCGACGGGATAACCTTTGCGCTTGGCCCAGAATCCTGAAACGATCATCAAGAGTAAGCCCGTGAGAATCCCGGGAATGTAGCCCGCTAAAAATAAAGCAGCAATCGAAACACCGCCACTGGCAAGAGAATAAACAATCAGGATGTTGCTGGGCGGAATGACGAGCCCTGTGGTCGCCGAAGTGATATTTACGGCCGCCGCGAATTCTTTGTCATAACCTTCTTTTTCCATAGCCTTACCCATGAAGCCGCCGATGGCCGAAGCGGCCGCTACCGCCGAGCCGGCAATGGCGCCAAAGAGCATCGCGGCAATAATATTCACGTGGGCCAACCCACCGGGTAAAGCGCCTACCAAGGTCTTGGCAAAATCAATGAGGCGCCTAGCAATACCACCTCGATTCATAATCTGGCCGGCTAATACAAAGAAGGGAATAGCCAGGAGTGAGAAGCTATCCAAGCCAGTAGCCATGCGTTGCGCTACGGTGGTAAATGCTGGAATGGCCGGAATACTGATCAGCATGGTGAAAATACTGCTGAGTCCAATGCTCCACGCAATCGGCACGCCGATCCCCAGTAGAATGACAAAACTTAGAACCAGGATCGCTATTTCCACTTTTGTAATTGTTTTAAAGCCATCATTTTATAAACCACAATCAATATTCCACTAAGCGGTAAAACGGCGTAGACGACCGTCATCGGCAATTGTAAAGCGGCCGAACGTTGCTCGAGAATTTGGGTAATGTACATTAAGCGTAGGCCACCGACAATCATCACCGTTGCAGCAAAGAAGATGACCAATAAATGAATTAAAATATAGAGTCGTTTTTGCCGTCGAGGATTCAGGCGCTGAGGGGCCAAATCGATAGCCAAATGTAACTTTTGCCCCGAAGCGTAAGCCGCACCGAGGATGCCAATCCAGATCAGTAGAAACCGAGCGAGTTCTTCCGACCAACTCGCCTGGCTCTCCAGCAAGTAGCGGGTAAAGACGCCCCAAAGGACATCCAACGTCATAATCGCCAGCATAAGGGCCAGGAGGTATCCTAAATATTTATCGAGTGTTGCTTTCACTATCTAAGATTTGAATGTTTGCTTGTTTTATTCGGGCACAGCCTGGATACGTTGAATCAAGTCGTACATTTCGGGCTGATCGCTATAATTCTCTAAAATGGCTTTTGTTTTTTCGGCAAAACTGCTTTTCTCCGGGCGGATAATTTCTACGCCTGCTTTGGTGACTTCGCGAAAGGCTTCTGCTTCGGCAGCCTGCCAGAGTTGTCGCTGATGTACGACTGCCTCGTCTGCTGCGGCTTGTAGCCATTCTTGCTGCTGAGGGGTTAGTTGGTTCCAGGTTGTCGTCCCGATGATGAGGACATCCGGGACGGCTGTATGCTCACTCAGCGAATAATATTTGCAGACTTCGTAATGCCGCGAAGTATAAAAGCTTGGTGGATTATTTTCGGCACCATCCACGACGCCTTGCTGGAGAGACGTATAAATTTCGCCCCAGGAAATTGGGGTAGGGGAGCCGCCGAGTTGTCGGACCAATTCCATGGCCGTAATACTTTCTTGCACCCTAATTTTTAGGCCTTGTAAATCTTCGGGGCGGTGCACGGGGCGATCTTTGGTATAGAACGAGCGCTGTCCCGCGTCGAAATAAGCCAATCCTCGGAGCCAATAGCGTTCGCTTTGCAAGAGGAGTTCGCGACCAACCGGACTATCTTGTACGCGATAAGCGTGCTCGCGGCTCCGAAAAATATAAGGCAAGCTTAGAACTTTCGCCTTGGGCGCAAAATTTTCCAGCACTGCTCCCGAGACCTTGGTGATATCGAGACTCCCAATTTGGAGCAGTTCCAGGCATTGGCGCTCAGTACCAAGCTGTTGGCTAGGGTAAATGTCAATCTGCATTTGGCCGTCCGATTTCTCGGCGAGCTTTTCTGCCATGAACACCATACCTTGATGCACCGGATGGGTGATATCCAATCCGTGGGCGAGCTTTAGTCGTTTCGTCCGGCTAAATTCCTGGCAGGAGAAAAAGATAGTGCCATTTCCCAGTAAAAGCATCAAGTAGATAAGGTGTCGAGGCATGCGTTTTAAGCTTTATTTTTTCTAAATCTATAGCACCTGGGGAGCCACAGTTGCACTATGATTTTTTTGAAAGTAGCTATCTTTTTTATCAAAAATTGAAATATTGCTTTGCGTTGTGGTAACTAATATCTGAGATGATCTTGCCGATCCAATCTATATCTGCAGGTAGACGTCCCTTGGCAATATCCTGCCCAAAAACATTGCACAATAAGCGTCTAAAGTATTCATGCCTTGGATACGACAAGAAGGAGCGACTGTCCGTGAGCATTCCTACAAATCGACTGACTAAGCCCATATTGGAAAGTGTATTGATTTGCTTTTCCATGCCGTCTAATTGATCGAGGAACCACCAGGCTGAGCCCCATTGCACTTTACCAGCCATGCTGCCGTCATTGAAATTGCCGACCATGGTTGCGAAGACCTCATTATCGCTTGGGTTGAGGTTATATAAAATAGTACGTGCGAGCTGGTCGTTGGTATCAAGCCGATCCAGAAAACGAGCCAGCGAAGCGGCTTGGCTATAATCGCCAATGCTGTCAAAGCCTGTATCGGGGCCTAATTGTCGCAGTAGGCGCGAGTTATTGTTACGCTGGGCACCGAGGTGAAATTGCTGGACCCAGCCGCGCGCATGATACATTTTGCCTAGTTCAATGAGCACGGCAAATTGAAATTTAGCAACCTCTGTTTCGGAAAGTGATTGGCCATCTAAGCGTTTACGAAAAACCGATTCGATCTCCGCGGCGGTAAAATCTTCAGCATAAATTCGATTCAATCCATGATCCGACAGGCGGGCACCGTGCTGGTGGAAGTAGTCGACGCGCTGTTCGAGTGCTTGCAGAAGATTAGGGTAGCTATTAATTTCAAGATTACAGATCTCGCCGAGTTTTTCAATATAGTCCTTAAAGCCATCCTTCTCGATTAAAATAGCATTATCGGGCCGGAATGTTGGCAGGACTTTAATATCTATTGGACTTTGCTCAATTTGTCGATGAAAGTGTAGATCATCCGTCGGGTTATCGGTGGTACAAATCACTTCGACCCCCATTTTATGCAGTAATCCGTGTACTCGATAATCAGGTGTTTGTAGAAGCTCATTGCAATGAGTATAAACTGCTTGGGCATTTTGTGCTGAGAGCAATTGATCTACGCCAAAATAGCGCTTCAACTCCAGATGTGACCAGTGATACAATGGATTGCGCAGCGTGTAAGGCACCGTAGCCGCCCATTGTTTAAACTTTTCTACGTCACTAGCATTCCCGGTAATATATTTTTCGGCAATGCCATTGATGCGCATCGCTCGCCATTTGTAATGATCGCCATCCAGCCAGACCTGGCTAAGATTATCAAATTGTTGATTCACAGCGATTGCTTCGGGGGAGAGGTGGCAGTGATAATCAATGATCGGTAAATCCTTAGCAAAATTGTGATACAATTCTACTGCATTTTGATTATCGAGCAGGAAATTTTCACCCAAGAAGGCTGAGGTGGAAAGCTTCGCAGATATGCCATTTTTTCGCATGATCGTGCAAATTTGTTTTGTTGAATGATACCGGATCGTTAACGCACTCGTGCTTTGCGATTTAAAACTCTATCAAGTTACAATAAAAATGGAGGAGGTTAAAATTAGAGCGTCAGGTCTCCGATGTTGTAGAGGAGAGAATGCAGATGAATGAGCCACTAAATTATAAAATTATGGTTTCAATATTACTTAGGGGTGTTGGTATAAATTAGTTTATGAATTATATCGTTTTCCAATCTTTAAGGAAGGCCTTTTTTTAACGAATAACTGTATGGACTTTTTAAAATGATTTCTACTCTTATCTCGTTTTAGAAATATGTAATCGGACATATTAATGGATACCATAGTTATTTTAATGTGGTATATTATTTTTAAATCAAAAAAATATAAATTATGAAAAAGGTATTAAAAGAAATTCGTGAGCTTAAAGTATTGTCTATCAAGCAACAAAAACAGATTAAAGGAGGAGTCGGAGGATCTGGAAAACATCCGGTTGCTAAAGCACGTGGCATTTAAACACGAAAAAATTATTATAAATCGTAAAAGCCTTTTTTGCCTTGGTGGTGAAAAAGGCTTTTTCAATGGCTCATAGACTTAGAAGTGATCGCTTAGAGTATGTTTAAACTTTATTTTGATTTGAAAATCAATAGTTTGTGGTTCTGGCAAAGAAATAATTAATGAGTTTAGCAAGCTAAATGAGTTCATTATTTCGAAGTGAGGTTTATAAAATATTGGTTTTCAGACGATAGAAATTTAAACATGCTCTTAAATTTAAAGACGTATTTTAGCTTTAGTCGGGCTACCCGATTAAGATTAGTCTTTTAAATATGACCACTGGAATTACATTGCTGCTCATTATCGTTTTGGCGATCGCTTTCATCATTGTAGCTTCTGCTCGCTGGGGCGTTCATCCTTTCATTAGTTTACTGTTAGCCGCGCTGGGCGTTGGGTTGCTGGCCGGCTTACCAGCACAAGAGGTGATCACGGCGGTTAATAACGGTTTTGGGAGCCTCATGGGGTATATCGGCTTGATTGTCGTGCTGGGGAGTATTATTGGTGTAATTCTGGAAAAATCAGGCGCGGCCTTACGAATTGCTACTTTAGTCTTACGCTGGTCAGGCCGCCGCAATCCGGCCTTATCCATGTCCGTGATTGGAGCAATTACCAGCATCCCAGTATTTTGCGATAGCGGATTTATTATTCTCTCGGGCTTGAATAAAGCGGTAGCCCGCCAGACTAAAGTGAATCAAGGTGCCCTTGCTCTGGCTCTGGCTTCAGGGCTGTATACGACTCATACGTTGGTGCCGCCAACACCTGGGCCCATTGCCGCGGCGGGCAATATTGGCGCCGCAGATTATCTAGGCACCATCATGCTTATAGGTTTTGTGATCAGTGTGCCGACGCTGCTGGTGGCGGTATTGAGCGCTCGTCGATTGGGCCGCCGAATTGAAATCGAGGAAGAAGATATCCAGACCGAAGCAACAGAGCAAATGCCCAATACGTGGCTATCGGTACTCCCCATTCTTTTACCCATTGTGCTGATTGGCCTGGCCTCTGTGCTTAAATTAGTCGATTACTCGGGGATAGGTAGCACGGTTTTCTTTTTTGTGGGACACCCTTTGATTGCTCTGCTGATTGGGTTAGGTTGCGCACTTTTCCTATTGCCAGCTTGGCACAAAACATACTTGACCGATTGGGTGGGCGAAGGCATCAAAATGGCGGGCCCAATTCTGATTATCACTGGTGCTGGAGGCGCTTTCGGCAGTGTGCTTAAAGCCACCCCACTAACCGACATGGTTAAAGAGTGGTTTGGACAGGGGGAATTTGCTGGAGCGTGGTTTTTGATTATTGCTTTTGCCATTGCGGCCTTCCTGAAAAGCTCTCAAGGGTCGTCAACCAATGCGCTGGTGATCACCTCCTCTTTGCTGGCACCTTTAGTACCTCAGTTAGGATTCACGACACCAGTCGAAATGGCTTTGGTTGTGATGGCAATTGGAGGTGGTGCAATGACCGTCTCTCATGCCAATGATAGCTACTTTTGGGTCGTATCACAATTTAGCGGCATCTCCATGAAATCTGCCTATCGATCTTTTACGCTAATTACCGGGCTGCAAGGTCTGACTGTGTTGGTAATGACACTTTTACTATTTGCAGTTTATCAACTGGTGGGGTAATGAAGACATAGCTAGTAACAAATTTAGTATGTCAAATTTGCAGATTTGAATAGACTCCCTCATTGAAATTTGGCTGTAATCGCCGTTGAAATGTCGCCTGAGAGACAAAAGATTGCTTAGGCCTTTAAATTTTCAAGCTGATTTATGGAATTTGCCCGTCTCCGGAATCTATAGATAGTAACGCATGAACTGTCTTTTGGCCAAAACTCATCAGCGTCGCATTTTTACCATAAGTAACCTCCGGTAAAGACTGGAGAGTTATGTATTTGCTCCAATTTGCGACCGAAATGGTCGGCGGCGGCGGACAGCGGGTGGGTCCCACCCTCAAAGACCAACCTCTATGCACATCCCAAAAAACGATCATTTTCTGGTGCCTGATTCCCACACGTTATCCCTTCTTCACCTCCCCCCTAATCATCGATAAAATGCACTTGAGCTGTACCTAAAATCAAAATTAAGATCCATTACCACAAACTAAGATTAAACCGTCGGTTCCCAGCCGGGTTCATAGCCGCGCCCCCAGTGAGCCATCGCTTCGGGATCACCGATAATGCGGCCATTGCGTTGGTCAATATGCAGTACACGACCAGTTTTCCAAGCGATATTACCGAGTTGGCACATCAGAATACTCTTGTGCCCTTCGTCAATGGGGCTGGAAATTTTGTTGCCCGTACGAATACCATCCAGGAAATTTTTGATGTGTACGCCATCTAAAGAAGCGTCTGGACTCGCGGTATTGGTAGAACTATCTTGGGCCTGGGGAGGTTGCTTAATCTCCTGGGCAAGTTCGATAGGACGCTGATTATTGTACACTTTGTAACCATTGCCTTGAACGACCACTGTGCCTTTTTCGCCATAAAAAATCACTCCACGGCCATCACCTTCGCTGCTGTAGCTGTTGCAGCTCCGTTGCTCCCAGCAAATAGAGCGGCCATCCTCAAAATCATAGTTGATGGTCATCGTGTCGGGAAATTCCCAGTCATCATCGTAATGGTAGCGGCCACCTGAGGCAACCACCCGACTCGGATAATCGACGCCCATTCCCCAGCGCATCACGTCGATTTCGTGGGTACCATTATTGAGCGCTTCACCAGTGCCCCAATGCCAGAACCAGTGCCAGTTGTAGGGATGTAGATTGTCTCGATAATCAACGCGCGGTGCGGGGCCTTGCCAAAGGTCCCAATCGAGATAATCGGGGACTGGCGCGACCTTGCCAAAGCCGATTGGTTTGCGATCATTGGCGTACCAACCTTTCGCAAAATACACTTTGCCAATAAGGCCGCCGCGCAGCTCGTCCATACAGCGGTTGATATTATCCCAAGAACGACGTTGGTTCCCCATTTGAATTAAGCGATTATACTTTTTCTCCGCCTCAATCAGGAGCTCTCCTTCTTGGGGATTATGGCTACAAGGCTTTTCCAGATAGACATGCTTACCGGCTTTTACGGCCATGATGGCGCCAGGTGCGTGCCAGTGATCTGGCGTGGCCATAACCACGGCATCGACCTCTTTGTTTTCCAATATTTTGCGGATATCCTTCTCGCCGGCGGGTGTTTGCTTTTGAAGTTTAGCTACGGCACCGATGGCTTTTTCCAGATACCGCTGATCAACATCACAGACATGGGTGATGCGGGTATCGGGCATTTGGGCGAAGTTTTCTGCCAGTACTAATCCTCGACTGCGAACCCCCATCACGGCGACATTAATTTGTTTGCTGGGCAAGCCCTGTGTAAAAATCGGAATAGGTTGCAAGGCTAGGGCACCGGTGGCCAAAGCAGTGTTTTTAATGAAATGACGTCTTGTTTTTTTCATGGTTAAAGCTCTCTGATTTTTATACTGCGAAAAGCAACTTCGTTGCCGTGATCTTGTAAAAGGATATGCCCTTCGGGCAGCTCTCCGAAGCCTGGCCAGACTTTGTATTTGCTGTAAGCGACCAGCGCACGATACATAGGCGTACCACGTTCAAATTCTACCATTTTAAAACCGTTGAGCCAGTGCTCGACCCGCTGACCATGGACAACAATTCGGGCTTCATTCCATTGTCCGACACCTCGAAATCCCTTGCCGCGGCCCGGTACCGAAAGGTTGCTGGCTGCAATCAAATCATAAAGAGACGCTAAGGTGCGATTACCATTTACACCCATTTTCGCGTCGGGATGTTTTTTATCATCCAAAATTTGAAACTCTAAACCAATCGAAGAGCCAGGCCCTTTATTCAACTCGGGGTCAACAAAATATTTGATGCCGCTATTGGCCCCTTCGGTGATTTTAAACTCTAATTTGAGCTCAAATGAACTGAATTTGTCTTTAGTGATAATATCTCCTCCCGCTTCTGATTCCGCGCCACCAGTTTCAAGTACAGTCAATTCTCCGTTTTTCACGGTCCACCCCTTATCTGGGAACTGAGGACCCCGCGCACTGCGCCAGCCCTCGGTCGTTTGGCCATCCCAAAGCAATCGCCAGCCTTTGCGTTTTTCTTGCTCGCTCAAGGTGTTTGGAACGAAGTTTTTCTCAGCAGCGTAGCTAGTCATCGGCCAGCGTTCAGTGTCTAGATCCGTGGTGGTGATGCGGATATTTCGCCAACGAACAGTGGTGCCGGCTTGTTTCTCATCGTGGATAGAATGTACTTGTAGCCCAATGAAGCCTTCGGTGGTCCAATCATCGATAATGTTGGCAGTGTTGACACCATTCACCCAGATGCGGATTTGATGTCCAATAGCTTCAATGCGGTATTGATTCCAATCCCCTTGCTTGAAGGCCTGACGGCCGGCTGAATTTTCGGCCAGTGGATAGAGCCAGCCGCGCCGGGCTTCATCATAAATGCCGCCGCTATATGCTCTTGGGCTGGGATCAATTTCAGCCTGATAGCCATGTACTCGTCCGTTTTGATAATCAGTCTGGCTGTTACTGCGAAACTGTATCCCGGAATTAAGCAGAGGATCGACCTTTACTTCTAATTCTAAGATGAAATCAGTGTAGCTTTTTTCCGTACACAAAAAAGTATTCGGCGTGTTCATTTGGGAAACGCCAACGATTTCTCCATTTTCGACGCGATATTCCGCCGTACCATTTAATTTATTCCAGCCTTTGAGATCTTGCCCATTAAATAGATTTTGCCAACCATCTTGTGAGAAAAGTAAATGGGGAAAGAGTAAACAGACAAGCAGAAAATAGCGCATAGGTGAAAAGTAGATGATAAAAAAATCGAGTTTAGATAATTTATAAGATTTACAATGAAGGGTATTCCCGGACAAGTGTAACTTTAAGATATGATTTTATTGAAAAATTGGAAAACGATTGGCTGGCTCGTGTGTGGGATTTTTTTGGTGGCTTGCCATCGTGCTGAAAAATTAGCATTGCCGGGAGTTGATTTGAGTGCTTATGTTTTAGAAAAGGATTTCCGTTTGGAAGTGGTAGCGGCTGAACCGTTGGTCGAAGCTCCAGTAGCTATGACTTTTGATGCGCGCGGGCGCATTTGGGTTTTGGAAATGAGAGAATACATGCCCGATATGGATGCACAAGGAGAAGGCGGGAAGAATAGTCGGATTGTCATTTTAGAGGACAAGGACGGTGATGGCCGAATGGATCGTAGCCGAATATTTTTGGAGGGACTAAGTGCTCCCCGGGCACTGGCACTGGCTTATGGTGGTGTCTTGTACGCCGAACCGCCCAATCTGTGGTGGGTAGAAAACCGTGATGACCGACCGGGCGATCGCATTTTGGTAGATTCAACTTATGCCCTTGGTGGAAATATCGAGCATCAGCCCAATGGCTTGCTTCGCAACTTAGACAACTGGTGGTATAATGCTAAATCGACGGCGTGTTATCGACGTGTCGATGGAAAATGGGAAAAGGAAACTACGGCTTTTCGTGGACAGTGGGGGATGACACAGGATGATCTTGGACGGTTATTTTATAATGATAATTCTAATCAGTTACAAGGAGATTATTTAAATGCCGATCAACTATTACAAAATCCTCATTTTGTACCTCTGGAAGGCATCAACGAACAAATCACCACTGACCAGCGGGTATATCCTTTGCACGCCACAGCGGTCAATCGAGGCTATATTGATGGTGTATTGGATGAGGAACAGAAATTGAAACGCTTCACCTCGGCCTGCGGGCCGGTGATTTATCGGGGCGACCAATTTCCGCCGGCCTACCAAGGGAATGCTTTTGTCTGTGCACCCGAGGCGAATTTGATTAAGCGGAATCTATTTCGCTCAGCCGAAGGGCGCCTTTCCGCCAGCCAAGCTTACCCCGATCGCGAATTCCTGGCGGCCACCGACGAAGCTTTCCGCCCCGTCAATGCTTACAATGCTCCCGATGGCAGCCTTTACCTAGTCGATTTCCATCGGGGTGTTATCCAGCATAAAGTTTATATGACCGCCTATCTACGGGAGCAACTCGTGGATCGTGGCCTGGACTCCATTATTCACTACGGCCGAATATTGCGCGTGGTATATGAAAAAAATCCACGCTCCCCGGTTATCGATTTATCGCAATTATCTCCACTGGAATTAGTGGAAAAGCTGCAATCTTCCAACGGTTGGACACGAGACAAGGCTCAGCAAATATTGGTAGAAACAGCACCCCCGGAGATTGTTGCTGCTTTAGAACAAGTCGCCTTGGATCGCCAGTTTCCACTCGGTCAAATTCATGCCCTTTGGACATTAGAAGGTCTCGGACAGTTATCAACTCCACCCTTGGTTGAATTATTAGCATCACCCGATACTCGTGTTGCAAAAACAGCGCTTCAATTACTTAGCGTAATGGAAAATGCCTCATTATCTAGCGACGTATGGAAGAGTATAGCGACGATGCTGAACCAGAAGAATGTTTCTCTTGATCTACAATTAAGTAGCTCCTTGGGGCAACTTGCTTCGCAAAATCAATCCGCTGCTTTTGGTAATCTCTATAAACTGCTACAGCGGCATACGCGGGATTCACTTTACTACAGTGCTGTCATTGCTGGGTTAAGTGGGCACGAGAAAGCTTTCAATGGCTTCTTACAAAGCCAAGACAAACTTGCTGATGGTGGTGTTTTTCAAACTATGCTTTCCGAGGTCTTGCGAAACATTGAACAAAATTTGCGTTTTCGGCAAGGATTAGCGGCTTCGCCGACCAAGGATAAGATGACGGCGGGATTGGCCTTGTACCGTCAGCACTGTGCCTCTTGCCATCGCCCTGACGGCCGCGGTATTACCAATTTAGCCCCTCCGTTATATCACTCCAATTATCTGGAAGGAGAGCCAGAGGTTTTAATTTTATTAACGCTGCACGGTTTGCAAGGTCCCATTCACGTCAACGGTCAGCGCTACGATCTCAATGCCGTGATGCCTGGCCTCACCAAGAACGAAGCGATGTCCGATGAGGATATTGCGGCGATTCTCACTTTTACCCGGAACGCCTTCGGCGCACCCCGCTGGATTGCAGCTGAGCAAGTCGCAAAATTGCGTGCTTTTACACCGCAAGAAGGCGAAATGTATCGGGAGGCATCTTTATGGGAGACTGCGGCACAATTACAAAAAGAGGAATAGAGGTGTAGTGGTAAAAATATATAGCTAATTCTTGAAAGAGACATTAGGCAGGTAATCTAAAAGTCAGCTCTAATTTGTAATTTCCCAGTACTTTTTTTCAACTTGAATTGAATAATAATGACACAAGTTTGGCCGGATTTAAAAGATAAAGTGGCCATCATCACCGGTGGCGCTGGAACTTTAGGTAGTGCTATGGCAGATGGCTTGGCCCAGGCCGGGGTCCGTATTGGTATCCTCAGTCGTACCCCGGCCAAGGTACAAGCTAAAGTCGATCAAATTATGGCCAGCGGAGGCCAGGCACTAGCCCTTCCGGCGGATGTACTAGACCGCCAACAGCTCGAAACGGCCCGCACGAAATTGCTCGACGAATGGGGGCGCCTCGATATTCTGATTAATTGTGCTGGCGGCAATATGCGCGGTGCGACCATCACGCCCGAACAAAACTTTTTTGATTTATCCCCAGAGGATCTGGATCGTGTCACGGCGCTCAATCTCAAAGGTACCGTACTGCCCACTTTGGTATTTGCCCAGTCAATGGCTACCCAAAAAGCAGGAAGCATCATCAATATTTCGTCTATGGCGGCGCAGCGTCCACTGACCCGCATCATGGGGTATGCCGCCTCAAAAGCCGCCATTGATAACTTCACGCGCTGGTTGGCTGTAGAAATGGCCCAAAAGTTTGGGCCAGGTCTTCGGGTGAATGCCGTCGCTCCTGGCTTTTTTATTGGCGCGCAAAATCGCTCTTTGTTGCTCAATGAAGATGAGTCCCTGACTAGCCGAGGTCAAACCATTATCGACCATACCCCTATGCGTCGTTTTGGTAAACCGACGGATCTTTGTGGCGTCATTAATTGGTTGTGTAGCGATGCTGCGGCTTTCGTTACGGGGGCTGTAATCCCCATAGATGGCGGATTTAGTGCTTTCTCGGGTGTATAACTCGCGTTGTTAGATTAGACTACTTTTTTCAAAAGAAAAACATGAAAAGACTCGAACAAACCTGGCGTTGGTATGGACCAAATGATCCCGTGAGCCTATCGGATATTCGGCAAGCCGGAGCGACAGGAGTGGTCACGGCATTGCACCATATTGCCAACGGTGCGGTTTGGACGATCGAAGAAATACAAAAGCGTCAGCAGCTGCTCGCAGAAGCAGGACTGCGTTGGTCCGTGGTTGAAAGCCTACCGGTAAGTGAAGCCATAAAAACCCAAACTGGCGATTGGCAAATCCACTTGGAGCACTATCGACAAAGCTTGCAACATCTTGGTGCTTGTGGAGTTCGGACAATTACCTACAATTTTATGCCCGTCGTGGACTGGACACGTACAGATTTGGATTATCCTCAGCCCGACGGCTCCACCGCTTTACGTTTTGAGCAAGCCGCACTGGCGGCCTTCGATCTGTATATCCTACAGAGGCCGGGTGCAGCGGCTGATTATAGCGAAGAAGAGCGCAGCCGTGCAGCTCACTTTTTTGCGGAAAGTACATCTGAAACGCGTCAGCGTTTGACTCAAAATATCATTGCGGGCTTACCGGGAGCGGAAGCGGGCTATACTTTGGCGCAGTTTCAAGCGGCGCTCGATACTTATGCTGAGATTGACGCCGAGCGCCTGCGGCAGCATTTGCTGGATTTCTTGCGTGCGGTCATTCCAACTGCCGAAGCGGCGGGCGTGAAACTAGTAGTACACCCCGACGATCCGCCTTTTCCGATTCTGGGCTTGCCCCGCGTAGTGAGCACTGCCGCTGACTTGCAGGCTATTTTCCAAGCGGAGGATAGCCCTGCCAATGGAATTTGCTTTTGCTCGGGCTCCTTCGGCGCCCGCCCCGATAATAATTTACCAGCTTTAGTTACCATGTTTGCAGAGCGCATCCATTTCATTCATTTGCGTAATACACGCCGCGATGCGTTAGGCAATTTTCACGAGGCGGATCATCTGGCAGGAGACACCGATATGTTTGCAGTAATGCAAGCTTTACTCCGGGAGCAACAGCACCGGCAACAAGCTATTCCAATGCGCCCGGATCATGGGCACAAGATGCTCGATGACTTGCATAAGCAGACGAATCCGGGCTATTCGGCCATTGGTCGGCTGCGTGGCTTGGCGGAACTACGTGGTTTGGAATTAGGCATTTTGCGTAGTGGTATTCTGAAGGATTAAGTTTTGATTATTGAGATTGGTTTTTATAAAAATATTCTTAATGGAAACAATACCCTAACCTATTCTAACATCTAATAGTGTAGCGGGTCTAAAATCTCCAAAACTACACCTTCACCAACTTCCACTTTCCTCTTCTAAAAACAATGACACAAATCACAGCGAGCAGTGTCTCGGCAATCGCAATAGACCAATAAATGCTAGCTGGCCCTAGACCACGGCTCACTAAGAAGAAGGCCAATGGTGTTTCGACCATCCAAAAACAGATGAAATTAATCAAAGTAGGCGTGTAAGTGTCTCCGGCACCGTTAAAGGCCTGAGAAATCACCATGCCGTAGGCAAAGAACAGATAACCAGCACAAATGATGCGTAGGCTCTCAATACCTGCTTCGAGTACCCCGGGAGTGTCAGTGAAAATACTAATGATCTGAGGCGCCGCGAGGAAGAAGATGACGGAGATGGATACCAGAAAGAGCATATTGTAATAGGCGGCTTTCCAAACCGATTGCTCCGCGCGATCAGGTTTATTCGCACCCAGATTTTGACCGACTAAGGTGGCGGCAGCATTAGCAATTCCCCAAGCTGGGAGAATTGTAAAAATGATGACTCGAATGGATATGACATAGCCAGAAAGGACTTGCTCTCCGAAGTTGTTAGAGATGAGGTAAGTCATAAAAATCCAGCTAGCCGAGGCGATGAGAAACTGAAAGGTACTCCCGGATCCGATAGTCACTAGACGACGAAGAATAGTTGTATTGAAGCGGAATGGGACCTTTTGTAAACGAATGACCGATTGGCCACTGAAGAACAAAATGTAGAGTTGGAATAGTACACCGACACCGCGACCAATGGCTGTTGCTACAGCCGCTCCGGTAACTCCTAATTCTGGGAAAGGGCCAATACCAAAGATGAACAAAGGATCGAGAATGATATTTAGACCGTTTGATATCCAAAGCGCACGCATCGCGATGGCGGCATTGCCCGCTCCGCGGAAGATACCATTGAGCAAAAAGAGCATCATGATCACGATATTACTCGCAAACATGATTCGAGTATAATCAATGCCCGAGGCAATCAATTCGTCGCTACCACCCATCAATCGAAGAATCGGCTCGGCCCAGTACACCCCCGCAATACCCAGCAAAATGGAAACGCCGATCGCCAGAATAACGGCTTGCATTGCGGCCTTAGCGGCGGCCACTTCGTTCTTTTCACCGATCCGCCGCGCCACCATCGCCGTAGCTGCTGCACTCAATCCGATGGCTAGGGAATAAACCAGCGTAATCACTGATTCGGTGAGCCCAACGGTAGAAATCGCGGTTTCACCGAGCCGACCAACAAAGAAAACATCGACGACCGCAAACAGGGATTCCATCACCATTTCCAGAATCATGGGAATCGACAGCAGTACAATTGCCCGGCGGATACTTCCCTGAGTGAAGTCGTAGGTTTTACCCCGAAGGGCGTCGAGAAAAAGGTCTTTCCAAGCACTCATGGATTTGGCTTAATTGGTAGTTTTACGATCAAGGGGAAGCGACGGCAATAACCGTCCGCCTCCAACAACTGCCTTAATCCGTCATTAGTTCCAACCCTTGCCGAATTCCTTTTTCGGTGGCTGGTACTCCCTTTTCCATCCACTGTGGCATGGGGGCATCTTTGAGATAGTAGTCAAAAAACTGATGCATTCGCAGATTGAAATCCAGACGATTTTGCCGCTTGACCGGCCAGTGTGGTTCGTCATTGTAATTGAGCATCCAGGCAGGTTTGCCGAGTCGGCGCATGGCGACGAAAAACTCAATGCCCTGATACCACGGCACGGCGCCATCTTTATCGTTATGTAAGATCAACACCGGCGTTTCGACTTTATCGAGAAAGAAAAGCGGTGAGTTTTCGAGATAACGTAGGGGTGTATCCCAGATCGTTCCGCCGATACGACTTTGCGTATTTTCGTATTGGAACATGCGACTTAATCCCGATCCCCAGCGAATCCCACCGTAGGCACTAAACATGTTGACGACTGGAGCACCGGATTCTGCACAACGGAATAGATTCGTTTTAGTGATCAAATAGGCCACTTGATAGCCGCCCCAACTGTGTCCTTGCAGTGCAATCCGAGCTTCATCTACAAAACCCTGATTTATCAGCGCTGTGACACCGGGCATGACGGCATTATAAGCACTTTCGCCGGGGTATCCGACACGATAAGGAACATCGGGATTAAAGATCAAGTATCCCTGATTGGCGTAAAAGCTATAATTAATCGTGGAGCGATGAGGGTAGGGGGCGCGATGCTGGTGCAGGCGATTAGAACTACGTTCGTAGAAGTTGACGATCATCGGATATTTCCGATTGGGATCAAAGTTTTCGGGTTTTACCAGCATGCCACTAAGTTGTTCCCCATTGAGATCTGTCCATTCGACGAGTTCGATGCTCCCCCAACGATATTCAGCTTGTTGTGGATTGGCGTTGCTAAGTTGCTTGGCATTTTTCAACTCGAGGTTGGCCACCATGAGGTTAGGGAAACGGTCGAAATTTTCTTTTGTAAAGAGTAGCCGATCCGCATCTCTAGCTTTCAAAGGGCGTCGTCGATAGCGCATAGCTTCCATTGCTATCGTATTTAAATTGCCTTGTTGCCAGTTTAAATGACCGTAACCACTGTCTTTACTTTTTTCATTAAAAAGATAAAGAAATCCAGCCTGAGCAGGGTCGATCGCATAAGCCTCAGGGTCGAGGCGAAGGTAACGATGCTGAAGTTGGTCGGCCCGACCATTAGTGAGCTGGCGTGGTACCTGTCGACCGCGCGGATCGAGCTGCCAAAGATCATAGCGATCGTTGACGATGAGGGCGGCGTCGCCTTCCAGCCAGCCGGCGATGCCGTAGCTGCCCGGGAGCATGGGACGATCATTGAGCTCATCGTAAAAAGGGACAACCTGATTATTCGTCAAGGTTTGCAAACGTTGGGTGCTGAGTTCCACGGTCTGCCAGCAAGTATCCTGATTATTGTACCAGAATAAAAACTGCCCACCGGGCGAAATGGCTGGATTTGCTCTTACCTTGCGCTGCAACATTGTCGCTTCCCCGGTTTCGAGATCGACGCGATAAACATCTTTGGAGCTGGGAAAGCCATCCCAACTAATGCCCGATAAGTAAGGCAGTTCATTATAGCCCAAGGCATAACGGCTGTCCTTTTCTGGCGTTAGCCGAATTTCTGGAATATCGGTACGACCCAGTTGCGCAAATTTAGCGTTGTCTCGATGCCAAACGCAGAGATAGGATCGCTCTTTTTCATTTTTTAAACGCACCTTTTGCTGTGGATACAATCGCGCATCTTCCCAATGCCACACTTCTACCTCTACGATTTCTTCTTTGAGCAGGGTGGTATCTTGCAGCACGAGAGGCGGCGCAATACCGAAAAATAGCCGTTGCCCGTTATCAGAAAACTGCAAATTTCGATTGGCACTGAGTTGCCACTGCTCAGGCAGCATCGTGTGGGTGTTATCCATAATCAGGCGCGCCGAATCGGGGCCGCTTTGCCAGTGGTAGAGGCCATAGGGACGAATACGCGTCTCGGTGCTGTCCAAATCCGCGAGAAAGGCGGCTTGTTGTCCCGCTTTATCAATGTCCAGCTTTTTGTATTTGCCTTTGCCTCGAAAGAGGGGGCGTAGTTGGCGATTGCTGGCGGCAAAATAATAGACGCCGGCCATAAAAGTAGAATCTTGCCCCTCGCTACTTAGCAACAGGCTTTGGCCATCTTTCGCAAACACGAACTCATTGACATCCGGGACCTGCTGACTAAAGTTGCCGTCGATAGTTCGAATGACGAGGTCTTTATTCCATTTTTTCTCTTCTTCTCGGGTAGAATCTTTAGGCTCAATGCGTGGCTTATCCAATTTATAAGCCAACCAGCCGTCCCATTTTTTTGGTATTTTAAAACTTTTCAAATCCGGTATACGCTCAACTTCTTGTGTTGCCAGGTTAAAAATCGCCAGTGTATCGGTTGGAAGTTTATCTTTCTTTACTTTTTTGCGACGCATCGTTTTGACACTATCAACCGGTGGATGAATTGTAAAGAAAACATAACGGCTATCGTTGCTAAATTGCCCTTTTGCTCCCCTTGGAAAGCGCCATTCGGTATTTTGATCAGCCGAACGAATGACTAATTCAGGATCGTGTTCTTCAATCGTTAAGTCATAAACCACCCATTGTCCATCATTCGAAATCTTCTCATTTTTTATAAAACGCCACTCGTTAAAAACACTGTGATCCATTACTCGCTTTGGCACTTGTTGGCCGAGTAAAAAAATGGGAAGCGTAAATAAGGCAAGGAATGTTATCGCTTTTTTCGTCATCATAATTACTATCGATTTGAGAAGCCTGAAAATACGAAAATCACCATCAACTTTTTACATTTTTCTACTTGAACAATTCCAATCAATCGGGAGTTACGACAATAGATAATGGATGGAATAAAGGCAATCGATTTTGATCGAGTCTTTACTTATAAAAAATCAACCAAATTTGGTTTAATACAACCTCATCTCTATCTACTTTAAACCATCAATCTAGGCTTAAGAATCTATTTTAAAATTTTATGGTCCTTCTTTTTCTCTGGAAGTTTAATCCTTCGGGGGACGAATAAAAATATCCTATTATGAACGCAGTAGAGTTTTTGAGTATCATCAACAACGAAGTAAATAATCGCTTCGAACTCAAGCTAGAAAAAGACGATTTTGCTTTTATTGATTATCGATTGAGAGATAACGTTTTATATTTTCTACATACCGAGGTGCCGGATGCTTATAGTGGGAGAGGTATTGCGGGGCGTATGGCTAAGTTTGCCTTAGAATATGCCAAGAACAAGGGATGGAAAATCAAACCCTGGTGCCCCTACATTGCATCTTACTTGAAGCGCCATCCGGAGTACCAGAGTTTGGTGTTGGAGAGTTAAGACTAACGGTGCGTATTCTTGTTGCCTTTGATTTTGTCGATCATATCGCCGTAGATCATTTTGGTCGCTCCAGGGCGTAATACAAAGTCGTGCGGAAAGCCTAAATCGATTGCACTTACTGCTTCTAATTGTGTCATTTGTTCTGCGGGGATGTGCAAATCGAGACTAGCCATGTTATCCTGCAGTTGATGCAGCTTGCGCGCTCCAATAATTGGAATGATGCCACGGTGTCGCAGCCAGGCCAAGGCGACTTGTGCCGGCGTTGTGTCGAGCTGCTGCGCAACGTCTACGACAACTCTGGCAATAGCTTCGTTTCTTTCGTTCAGGCGGAACGAAGTTGTGCCTTCCATGCGGCCGCCGCTACCTTCGCCTTTTTTATCGAGATACTTACCAGTCAAAATACCTGCGGCGAGCGGTGACCAGGCCACTACACCAATATTGAGCTCTTGCGACATTGGCAATAGATCTCGCTCGGGGGTACGTTCGGTCAAATTGTATTCTAATTGATTCCCAATGAAAGGCGACCAGCCACGAAATTCAGCGATGGTATTGGCTCGTGCAATCACCCAGGCCGGGGCATCTGATATCCCGGTATAAAGAATTTTACCCGCACGAACCAAGTCATCGAGTGCGCGCATCATCTCTTCGATGGGCGTTAGATAGTCGTAAGCGTGCACCCAAAGCAAATCAATGTAATCGGTTTTCAAGCGCCGCAAACTAGCTTCAACGGACTGTACCAGATTTTTTCGATGATTACCCGAATTATTAGGATTATGTGTGGTATTGGAAAGGGTATACTTCGTTGCTAAAACGATATGATCGCGGTCGGCATTGATGAGATCACTCAGGATGCTTTCGCTACTGCCCTCGGTGTACACATCCGCGGTATCGATAAAATTGCCACCAGCTTCCAGGAAAGCATCGAAGATGGCTTTGCTTTCCTCCGGCGTAGAGCCCCAGCCCCAATCTTTCCCGAAGGTCATCGTGCCCAGGCAAAGCGGAGACACCCGCAAACCACTGTGGCCAAAGAGTTGATAATGCATTTTCTTAGGTTTTGAGAAGGTTGTTAAAGTAGAAAGTTTATAATAATAAAGGTTTGATATGCCTTGTATTTGAATCGCCTCTTGGCTTTGGCAAAAGCAGCTATTGACTAATCCTCAATCGGCACGCCGTTCGCATCTGTGGTCAACACATCACTCATGTAGTCCAGAAAGGGGCGCATATTTTTGAAGCCTACGTTGAGTAGATCGACAAAATCTTTGCTTTTGACCTCCTTATCCGTGAAACGATGGATCAGCAAATATTGCTTGTAGCGCAGCAAGTCCACGGCGGGATGATCTTTAGCATAGCCTCTGGGGGCTGTTTTGACCTGATCTCCTTCCATGCCACCGAAATACGATTGAAATCCCGGTTCGGCTAAGATGTTGCGCAAGGCCTGTGGCTCGGCGGCAATTTCCTGACGGATGCGGCGTAGGTCATCGGAATTAGGTCCCCAAAAGCCACCGCCGAGAAAAGAGTTACCCGGCTCAATATGGAAATAGTAGCCCCCACGCCGCCATTTTGTAGCTCGAACCATGGAACCACTCAGATAAGTTTTATAAGGCGTTTTATCTTTTGAAAATCGAGTGTCACGATAGATACGGTAGACCTTCAGGTTTTCAATTTCGTCGTGGTGCGTCATACGATTTCGCAAGGTCTCCGCGAGCGTTTTGAATTGGGCGTGAATACCTTGGAAAGCAGGCTTGTGCTCGTTAAACCAAGGGCGGTTATTATTTTCCTTGAGAGTTTTTAAGAATTTGAAAGTAGATGTCGGAATAGAAGTGGCTTCCATGAATGTAGGGTTGAAAATTTTGATGAATGTACAACACACAAACAAAGGAAATGAGGAATTGGTTGTTAAATTTTTTACACTGTAATCTTCTTTTTGAGGACTGAAGTTGTTGCAGATTGACAGGGAAATTATTCTTGGCTTATTCCATTCTTGATATGGCAATCAAATCTAATTTTTAGTAAATGCTCCAACATAGAATTTTCTTAAAGTGTTTTTAATTCATCTAATGGAATTCTTCCCATCGTTTAATCCTTCCACAAAGCCCCCGCTGCATCCAGTTCCCAAAAATGCTAATCGCTCCCTCAATAATTTCAGAGCTGCGGCAAGCCCCCATTTTATTATAAAAAGTGGCCCGAATTCTTCCGGGCCACTTAAAAATCTGATGGTTTATTAAAGATAATTCAGAATCGGTAAGTCTTATTTTTAGATAAAGAGTCCCATTTTCGGTGCTTAATTTCTTCCGGCCATTACACCACCATCGGTATCCCAAATAGCACCGGTTACCCAAGCCGCATCATCCGACAGCAAGAATTGGATAACTTTGGCCACATCCTCTGGTTGTCCGTTGCGTCCGATCGGGTGGAAGGCGTTGAAACTCGCTAAGGCATTGCTGGCCGCTTCGCGGCCGCCAAAGACGGCATCATAAACCGGGGTTTCTACCACCGCCGGGGATACTGCATTGACCCGGATGTTATAATCGCCAAGCTCCATAGCGAGGTGTTGGGTCAAGGAATGCAGTCCTGCTTTTTGCATGGAATAAGCCGATGACGGCGTCGCTTTTACAGCCTGCTTGGCCCACATCGACCCCACATTGACAATCGCACCGCCACCTTGATTTTTCATTTTCTGCGCAACGGACTGGGTAATGAAAAAGAAACCTCGGTTGAGATCCAGGTAACGATCATATTCCTCAGCACTATGCTCTAAAAAAGCCTTTGGGCCGAATACGCCGGAGGAGTTTACCAAGTAATCCACGCGTTCCCAATTCCCAATCTGTTGGATAAGATCACGAACGGCTTCGCGATTGGTGATATCGACTTGGTGGGTGATAATATCGGGATGATTGGATTGTAAGCCTGCAAGTTTATCGGGATTCGTGCCAACGACGTGGACCTTTATCCCTTTTGCGTTTAAGGCGATGGCAGTGGCCCGGCCAATACCGCTGCTGCCCCCAATGATTAGAGCTGATTGTTGTGGAGAATGACTCATGATTTTTATTTTTTATAGTGATAAAATGAACAGACAAGTCTGTCTATATGAATGCAAAAAAATTATTCCAGAAGCAAAGCCGCAGTTTCTGCCGCCGCCTTAATAGGCCAATGATCATTTTGTAGATGACTCTCGGCGATGGCACCTTCGTATAGTAAATAGAGTCGTTGCGATAAGGTAACGATGGCCTCGTCATCTAAGCCCGTTGTATTCTCTTTGACCAAGCCTTCAATAAAGCGCATCAGGCTTTGCTTTTGGCGATGAATTTCTGTGCGGATCACAACATTATCGTGTGGAATTTCCGCGATGGTATTAATACACCAGCATCCGTTGAAGTCGTCCTGATGGTAAAATTCATCTAAAAAAGAAAAAAGACTCAGAAGTCGCTCTTGCCCGGCAGGAACGCCAGCCGTATGCGCCTTTAGATTTTTTGTGAGTTGACGATCTAGTTGATTGAGGTAAGCTAAGCA
The DNA here is from genome assembly GCA_028285085.1 of Saprospiraceae bacterium. Classification (GTDB taxonomy): domain Bacteria; phylum Bacteroidota; class Bacteroidia; order Chitinophagales; family Saprospiraceae; genus JAHDHW01. Next base: position 23,360 of record JANQQI010000139.1, read on the forward strand.
AATGGCTTCTTTAGATGGAAAATGAGCGTACAGGCTCGCTTTTGCGATATTCGCCTCCCGAATGATTTCATTGATACCGGTTCGATTGTATCCGTTTTGATAGAACAGTCGGGATGCGGTGGTCAATATACGCTCTCTAACACTTTGCTTTTCCATGCCACAAATATAAACTCATTTTCAAAAACAGACAAGTCTGTCTAGCGACATTTTGGATAATTTTATCTCGTATTACTTATTTCATTTGTCTGAGAGAGCGGCCTACAGATAGTCTGGATGTTTTCAAACTACTTAGGTTTACGTCTTCTGATATTGTCGAATCATCCGTTTGATGATGATTGGTACAATTAGTCGATGAATGGGTTTGACAGGAATGAAGTATACTCGCCCTAGCCAATTGTTCATTTCCACAGTTGTCGAAAGAACGATTTCTACTGCACCTTCTTTTTCAATGCGAAAGAAAGACAATCTAAAATCTAAATGCTGGTCATTTTCGCCCATCATGATTTCTTGTTCATTGGTCCGCATGACCTTGAATAGTGCAATGGCCTCGCCTTCCCGCCCCTGGAATTGATCGATCTCTGCTTGAATGTCAATGCCTTTCGCCGTTTTTAGACCAATCCAACCGGCGATGAGTTCTCGAAGACCAATCAACCAGCCAAACCAACGTGGGAAAGCGTGAAAAAATAAGACGGGGAGTTGTTGAAGAGGTGGCGCTTCTTCTGCTGGCAGAGTGACTGCAAAACTATCGGTATAATCAATCTTGTTAAGTCCTCCTTCGATGAGGCTAGGGTGGGGGAGTTGGCAGGTGTAAATGGTCATAATCAAAATATCTTATACCGTACTGTATGGTATGTTTTTGGTTAAAAAATTATTCTTTTTTCAAACGCTTTAAATGAAATTCATAGAGTGTATTGAGTCGTTGCGTGGAAATATTAGGGAAAAGCTGTTGTAAGCCGATGAGTGTACCGTATTCTAACTCGGCTTGCAGTTTAGCGTCATTGAGAGAAAGCCCCATGGCTTGAAAAACATCGATAAGAAAAGCCAAACGTTTTTGATCGACCTGCTCCAAATGGGATTTCACCACCGGGTGGTAAAAACTCCAGCTGCGAATGGCCGCTTCAATGCTTTGATCTGTGGTAAAGATCATCTGATTCAGGATAGCCATTTTCTCATCCGGTGCTTGTGCCTGTCTAGATTGCTGAATGAGCTCATTGGTATTTCTCTTAGCCCATTCTTCCAAAAGTGTACTGATATAATCGTCGATGCTTTTGAAATGATGATAGAATGAGCCGCGGGTCACCTTCAGGCGTTCACACAAATAAGCAATGCGCAAGCGATCCTGCGCAAATTCTGATAGCAATCGAAACCCTTCTTCTAACCAATCTTGCTTAACGAGTCGAGCCATAACATAAAGGTAAATTAAATTTATGTTCCAAACAATACAGTATGGTATGTTTTGCGGTTTTAATTTTTATTCCAGTGCAGACCACATTCCTTGAAGGGATTACTAAATTTGCGCCGCATGAAGAACGTGGAACTCATTCTCAGAGGCAATGTTAGCAATTATTTACTACGACATAGTGCGACGATTTACATCGGACTGGTTTGTCTCAGTTCCTTGGCTCTGGTGGATATGTACTTCATTGGACAGCTTGGTTCGGCGGAGTTGACGGCGGTAAGTTTTGGGGCGCCGGTGCTGCTCTTTGGGATCAACTTACTGCTCAGCATTGGCGCGGCTTTGATGATCGTCGTCTCCAAACTGGTGGGCAAATCAGATACGCAAGCCGTTAATCGCGTGAGTTCTGCCGGTTTCTATTTGGCAGCCGTAGTCGGTGCCATTTTGATGACTGCAGGGCTACTGGGGAATGATGCTTTATTTGAACTCATGCGAGCCAGTACCGAGATCATCGCAATGCTTAGCGAATATATGCAACTCATTTACTTGAGTTTTTTCTTCCTAGGCATCATGGTGGCGAGTACCAATATTATGCGCGCCTTCGGCGATGTGCGCACTCCCACGATCGTTATGGCCACCGTTGTTTTCTGCAACCTTATCCTGGATCCTTTGCTGATTCATGGCTATTTGGGCTTTCCTGCGCTGGGCTTATCCGGTGCGGCAATGGCTACGCTCAGTTCTATTATTATCGGAATGCTCATTGCCGTAGTTCTGGTGTTTCGCTACATTCGCTTTATTCCTCAGGCCTTTAGTTATCAATGGGGCGAAGTTTTAAAAGTGGCGGTGCCGATTACGATTAGTAAAACGATGCTTCCTACCGCCAATGGCGTCATCAATGCTTTATTGGCGGGCTATGGCAATGCTGCAGTGGCCGCCTACGGCATTGGCTATCGCGTTGATTTATTGATTCTTTTGTTTACCATGGCTATGTCCATCGTGGTTGCTCCTTTCATTGGTCAGAATTACGGAGCTGGCAATATCGAACGGATTAAGAAATGTATCCAACTGGGATTTCGTTACGCGATTATCTATGGCATCGTGGCGGGGCTGCTCGTGATTCTTTTCCGTACCCAAATTGGGGGCATTTTTACCGATGACCAAGCCGTGATTGATCAGGTGAGCTGGTACCTGCTACTCGTTCCGATGGGCTACCTTTTTAATGGAATCTACTACATTGGTGCTGCCGTCTTGGATACCTTAAATCGTCCGACATTAGCCGCAATAATTACATTTTTGCATTTATTTATTCTGTATCTTCCTTTGGCTTACCTTGGACAGTGGCTATGGGATACTTCGGGGATTTTCCTTGCATTTCCTGTCTCTAGTTTATTGATTGCCATTGTGATGTGGAAGATTGTAGGAACGGTGATAAAAAATATTGAGTTGAAATAATTTTAAAAACACAAATCAAAGATGTCCTCTTCTTGGCGAAAAAAAATGGGCTTTTGGCGTTCCGTAGCTATGTACTATTGGAAGCCATTCAACCAACGTCGGCTACGACGGTTTTATCGCCAATTTATCCAGAAAGGAGACTTATGTTTTGATATTGGAGCACACTTGGGGAATCGCGTACAAGCTTGGCGTGGTTTGGATGCACGTGTGGTCGCCGTGGACCCTCAGCCGATTTGCCTCGATTTTTTGAATCGGAAATTTGGACAGGACACTTCTGTGACGATTCTCAATCGGGCCGTTGGCGCGCAGACCGGGACAACTAAAATGTATTTGAGCCATCGGGCACCTACTGTCAGTACACTGGCGGATCACGAATGGCGGGAAGCCCTCAATGCGCGTAGCCGAATTCGAGTCGACTGGGAAGAGGAAATCGAAGTACAACTCACTACTCTGGATGCCCTTATCGAACAATATGGCTTACCCAAATTTTGTAAAATTGATGTGGAAGACTACGAATCGGAAGTGCTCAAAGGATTATCTCACCCCATTCCTGTGCTCTCCTTTGAATTTTTTAACTGGACCCCCGAACGGACACACGAATGTTTGGAGTTATTAGAAAAACTAGGGGATTACACCTACAATTGGTCCATTGGCGAGAGCCAACGCTGGCAATCCAAGACTTGGTTAAAGGCCACTGAACTGACTCAAGAGATTGGGAGCCGCAATGCCCCCGAGAGTTTCTCCGGTGATATTTACGCTCGACTCAAAAACCTTGCGGGCTAGATTACTGTTTATCAGTATCGAATTACTTACACTATGAGATCAAGTAATAGTAGAGATCGATTTAATCTTGGGATATATGCTTTAGGAGTCCGTATACCCTGCGACGTTTTCTCTCTACAACACCTTACTAACAGTAGATATAATTTTTTTAATTTTACGCCATGAAGCGACAAGTCGAGGCTAAATTACCAACCCGCTGGGGGACATTTAATATGCACGCTTATGCTGCAACTACCGATGAGGAGATGCCACATTTGGCCATGGTACACGAAAACTTTGATCCTTCCAACCCAGTTTTGGTTAGAATCCATTCTGAATGCTTGACAGGAGATCTTTTTGGTTCAAAACGATGCGATTGTGGTGAGCAATTGGATGAAGCATTGCGACTTACCGCTGAGTCAGGTGGTGTGGTGCTCTATCTGCGTCAAGAAGGCCGTGGCATTGGTTTGATCAATAAACTCAAAGCTTATAATTTACAAGATGCGGGACTCAATACCGCTGATGCCAATACACATCTGGGATTGGAGGTTGATGCTCGAGCGTATGATATCGCCGTTACGATGATGCGTGATCTGGGGATCCGTGAGATTAATTTGCTCACCAATAATCCCCAGAAAATTCAAGCTATTGATCACTCTGAAATCCAGGTTTTAGGACGTGTTCCACTGATTATCCAGCCCAAGCTAGAGAATATTGAATATTTCCGTACTAAGGAGGAGGTCATGGGACATTTATTCCACGTCAATGGCAAATCCGTAAAAGATCAGAGCTAAACTCAATCCCCAAAATAATTACTAATGCAAGCACAACTATGGGACTGCTTACTGCAACTGGCCAGCCAGCTCAAAGCTCTGGACAGCTCCGTTCTATACTGTGGTCTAAGTTGGGAAGAAGCACCATTGGTTTGCATTAATACCCCTTTACCAGAAACGGTTTCGACTCACCATAGTGCTTACCTTCGTTTTGAAGATACTGTGGCGATACCTTCTGGCTTTGCTGTTTTGGAGCTGGCGGCCTTGCATCAGTCAAAGGTGATTTTCGCCGGCCAAGTTGCCCCGGAAGCGTTGACTTTTCTCGAAATGTATCTGCCTTATTGTTGTTTACCCCTTGCGGCTCATCGGTTACAGCGCGCGGTGAGCGTTGCCCATCTCGCACAATCTCTGGACGGCAAAATAGCCACCCATTGCGGTGATTCTCGTTGGATTGGAAACCCTGAGAATCTTGACCATGCGCACCGGATGCGTGCACTTTGCGAAGGGATCATCGTTGGGGCGAAAACGGTTTTTTATGATTCACCTCGTTTGACAGTGCGTCGCGTCAAAGGACCTAACCCACAAAAAGTAGTTGTCGGTAATTCTGCTCAGAATTTCTCAAGCCTACTACAAGATGAGGCAGAAAGACTCCTGCTCATTGGTACACAGGAGCGCGCCCACGAAGCCCGCGTTGACTACCACCAACTTGTAGCTTCAAACGGGCATATTCAAGGGCAGGATATCTTGGCTTGCCTCTATCAGGCAGGTATTCATTCCGTTTATGTAGAAGGTGGAGCCATTACGGTTTCCAATTTTTTGAATGACCAAGCTATAGACATTCTCCAGCTACATTTAGCGCCTTGTCTGTTTGGATCGGGTAAGCAAGGCATTGTTTTACCCCAGATTGATCAGGTAGCGGAATGCATACGTTTTGATCACTTCGCTTTTCAGCGGGTCGGGGATAGCATCATGTTCGTCGGTGAGCCTCGGCGCCAAAAAAAGGTCAACTAATGCAAGCTGGCGCCTTGTGGCATCAATCGGCGACGGCTTCGGCCTGGCAAGAAGCGCCGTTGCCCCAACTCCAAGCCAATGAGGTATTAATTCAAAGCCAGTATTCGCTAATTAGCCTTGGAACCGAACGCTTAGTGGCTTCCGGCCAAGTTCCTGCGGCACTTTACGCACCTATGCGCGTTCCTTACATGGGAGGCGATTTTTCCTTTCCAATCAAATATGGCTACTCTTTGGTAGGAACGGTTGCGACTGCCGACCATCCCTGGGCGGGGCGAACGGTGCATCTGTTACATCCCCATCAAAGTCATGCTCATGCTGCAGTGGCGGCTTTGAGTTTGGTGCCGGAGGAAGTGCCGCCGCGCCGCGCCGCCCTGGCTAGCAATCTCGAAACGGCGCTCAATGCCATCTGGGATAGCGAAGTCAGTCTTGGCGATAGCGTAATTGTGGTTGGATTTGGATTAATTGGTGCTTTGACGGCGCAGCTCTTGCGGGATATTCCGGGCGTCGAACTGTGGGTGGTAGAAAAAAATGCTGCGCGCCGGCAACTCGCTGAGCGATTAGGATTCAGCGCTTTAGCCCCAGAGGAAGAGTTACCAGTCGTTGATTTAGCTTTTCATTGTAGTGGTTCTGCAACTGGCTTACAATTGGCTATTGATGCTGTGGGGCCGGAAGCAAAAATTATGGAGATGAGTTGGTATGGTGCCCGTTCCGTTGAAATTCAGCTGGGAGGCAGTTTTCACTACCAGCGCAAGCAAATCATTAGTACCCAAGTGTCTCAATTGCCAGCCCAACGACGGGCCACCCGTTGGGATTATGACCGTCGAAAAAAGGTTGTTTTTGATTTTCTAAAAAATAATACCTTTGATGCCTATATCACCCAAGAACTGATTCCAGCACAACTTCCAGCCTTTTTTGATCAATTGCGGCAGAATGTTCCGCAAGGCTTAGGAGTGGTGATTAAATATTGAAATTTGAATTTAAAAGATAGAAAGGATTAAAAACACTTTGATCCATTTTATCAAAAAATTAAAAAACTAGAGAGAACATGTTTTCTGTAAAAATCCGAAAACACATCATGGTTGCCCATTCCTTACCCAGTGCAGCCTTTGGCCCCGCTCAGCATTTACACGGCGCTACTTATGTGGTCGATGCGACCTTTTCCAGTTCTGACTTGGATGAAAATAATATTGTCATTGATATTGACTTGGCCAGTAGATTGCTCGAACAAGTTTTGCAGCCCCTGAATTACCAAAACCTGGATAACCTTGAGGTTTTTCACGGAAAGCTAACGACCACCGAATTCTTGGCTTATTTCATTCATCAGGAATTGGCTAAGGTGCTGGCTGGAAGCTTCACTGGAAATCTTTTGGTTACCTTGGGTGAATCACACGTTGCCTGGGCCAGCTATGAAGGGCGAATTTGATAGATGTATACGTTTGTCATTCCTGATCCGACGCAATTTCCGTCCGGAGGGAATATTTACAATCAGCATTTATTAAAAGCACTGGGTGAGCAAGCGCGTTGGTTGAGTTGGGAGCAATTACAGCCATCGATCGCCCACACGCACTGTCTGTTCGATACCCTATACTTGGCGCATTTACAAAATGCTACCTTTGACTTGCAAAATCATACCCTGATTGTGCACCATCTGCATAGCCTGGATTTACCGGAGCCGGCGGCAACGACTTATTTTTTATCCCAGGAAAAACCAATTTTAGAACGCTTTGGTGGATTTTTAACCAGCAGCACTTTCACCGCCACTTATCTCCAGCAAAGAGGTTTAGATAGGGCTTTCAAACTAGTGCTCCCCCCAGCCTTAACGATTCCTGTGGAGTGGTCACCTCGAGATTCGACATCCTTGCGGGCGCTGGTAATCGCTAATCTCATTCCCCGCAAAGGTATCATAGAATTGTTGCAGGGGTTAAAAATTGCACAGCCGGATCGGACACGATTTCAGCTACAAATTGTCGGCTCGATGGGCTTAGATACTAACTATGCGACTGCCTGTCAACGCTTGGTAGAATCAGATGTGTATCTGCGTCAGGTGGTACATTTTGCGGGGGCATTATCCCCCAAAGAGGTACAAGAAAGCTATCGTAACACCAATGTCCTGGTCTCTCCGGCTTTTATGGAAACCTTTGGAATGGCAATACAGGAAGCCCGTGCTTTTGGCTTGCCGATTCTTGCTTACGATGGTGGAAATGCCGGATTTCACGTGGAAAAGGAGCAAAATGGTCTCTTATTTCAGGATCATCGATCATTAGCTGAGCAATTACGCGACTGGTCAGTGGATTTACCCGATTTTCAGAAGTATCTGGCGCGGGCGGAGCGCTTAGCTCAAGCCGCTCCAGTAAGCAATTGGACTACACGTGCCCAATATTTTTTAGAACAAATGCAAAACTATGTCGGCAACAGGATTTGATACGAGCTGGCTCAATACACGCTTTGCTTACGATAATGCCGCCCGTAATTCAACCGTAGAAGCGGCTTTTACCCAATATGCGATGCAGCACAGTTCACTGCGGCTGCTCGATATTGGTGCGGGCACTGCCGCCAATTGTCTTTATTTCGCAGAACGGCTACCCCTCGATCAAGAATGGTGGCTGGTGGAGCAAGACGCGCAATTGTGCCAGGCTGCGCGCGAGCGTTTGCAAGATCATTATGGAACAATGGGAGCGGGAGTATCCTCCGACGAAAAGGGGCTGACGGTTAATGTACAGGGGCGGCACATCCGGATAAATCTGCTTAACGGTTCATTTTTTGAATTAGAGCACCACTTCTCGCCGGGGCAATTGGATGTGACCCTGGCCGCTGCGGTCTTTGATCTCCTTACGCTAGCTGAGTTAGAGCAAGTGCTGACGGCTATTTTTCACCTTAGTCCAGCTCTCTTCACGACGATGAACTACACGGGCATGTCTATTACTCATTCGCAAGCCGCCAAATACATTGCACATTATGAAGCGCACATGCAACGTCATGCCGGCTTAGGAAAGGACGGTGCCGCAGCATTGGTAGCTTACGCTCGGGAGAAGGATTTTACAATCATTGATGGACTTAGCCAGTGGCAGTTGGATATCACAGCACAGCGGATGCACCACTTTTTGCTGGGATTCATGGAAAACTCTATTGGAGAAATGCTTACCACGGCAGCGGAGCAACAAGCTTTTGACCAGTGGCTCGCTGCGCTGCGTGCAGATCGAAGCTTGGAGATGACCGTTGATCATCAGGATATTTGGATCGTGAAATAGCGTGCAAAACAAAAAGGATAGCCGAGTACCGACCATCCTTTTTGCTTGGATTACATTAGCTAGCCTAATCTGCTAAATCGGGGCTTTCCAATAATTTGAAAAACTGATCGAGGCGCGGCGTAATAATGATTTCTGTGCGTCGATTTTGACTCCGACCAGCAGCCGTTTCATTGTCGGCTTTGGGCGTAAATTCCGAACGACCAGCCGCGATCAAACGCTCTGGATCTACGTAATAATCATCCTGTAAATTACGGACAACGGCGGTGGCACGTCGTACCGAAAGGTCCCAATTATCTGCAACACACTCGTTGGCAATTGGCACATTGTCGGTATGGCCTTCGACCATGATATCCAGATCACTGTGGTCATTGATGACGGTCGCAATTTTGCTGAGTACATCCTGAGCCTTACTACTCAGACGAGAACTACCGGAGCGAAACAACAACTTATCCGAGATGGAGACATAAACGACTCCGCCACGCACCTCCACCTGAACATCGTCATCATTGATGTCTGTCAAGGAACGTTTTAGGTTCATGACCAAGGCCAAATTCAAGGAATCTTTGGATTGAATCTTAGAGGTTAAATCCTGAATATACGCATACTGCTGCGTCATAGATTCCAATGAATTTTTGATGCTCTCTGCTCCTGTTTTACTAATAATGGATAGATCAGACATGCGATCCAGCAGGCTGGAATTGGTGTTTCTTAAATTATCCACCTGTCCTTCCAGAATCTCGATTTGGTCTTTTTTATTCGCCAAATCTGTTTCAAGTTTCTTGATTTTGTCTTTATTGCAAGCTGTAAAAAGCAACGTGCAAAGCAAGACACATGCAATTACTAGGTTTTTCATCTTTTCTTTTTTTGTGAAACCGTGATTTCCCGCTATAACGTCCCGAGCGGTTTATATAGTTTACGATGTAGATAAAGTTTGTTCCAGAATCCCGTGTAGAAAAGGCGACATCGCCTTGGCATATATTTTGAACTACGGTTTTTAGGTCGTTTGACGGAATGATCAATAATCTATTTTATCAAGCATTATTTTCCGTCATAAATAACACTTCCTGATCCATTGAAAACCAATAAAAACTTCGGTTTTCAAATCCCTTCCCCCCTTGGAGTACACATTTCCTAATTGCAGAAATCCTCTTGGTGATCTGCTGATTTTAGGATTTGACAAAGAGGTCTTCTTACACACCATTCTACCCAAACACTACACAAAAATGTATCCACCTGAGGATACTGGGCCTGCATGTCCGGATAATACTCATTCATGTGGATGGTTAAAAACAACTTTAACCCAATGAGAAAGTACATTTTTGTTTTACTCTGCCTTTTCTTGTATCAACTAGCCACTGCTCAGCCTTATGGTTATGCTTACGTGAAAACCATTACAATTGATGCAACCCAAGTATCGGGATCGACTAATCTGGTCAATTTTCCGCTCTTGATCAATACGACACATAGCGATTTTCGATCCGTAGCTAATGGGGGGCAAATTGCTAGCGACGATGGATATGATATTGTTTTCACCAGTGATGATTGTAACATTTCGCTTGATTTTCAACTCGAACAATATGATCCCACGACCGGCCAAATAGTCGCTTGGGTCAAAGTACCGGTCTTAGATTACAGCACAGATACCGAAATCCAACTGTACTACGGCAATGCGTCTGAGACCAGCAGTGCATCCAGCACGGCCACTTGGTCCTCTGCTTACGAAGCCGTGCTGCATCTGAATCAAGATCCTTCGGTGACGGCACCGCAAATGAGTGACGGCACTGGTAACGGACATTCGGGCACCACGCAAGGAAGTATGCTGGGTACCAATCGCGTCTCCGGATTGATCGGTAGTGCTGTTTCGTTTGATGAATCCGATGATTGTATCTCATTGACAGATTTTGACTATGCGAATACCAAATCATTTGCCCTTTCTTTTTGGTTTAACGTGAGTGACAATTCTGGTAGCTCCTATCAATATCTGGTCAGCCACGGTGCCTGGGGAACGAACCATTCTTTGAATACGTACTTCGGTGAGGCTACACTGGCGATTCCTGCCGATCAGAATATGCTTAAAACGGTTTTTCAGGATGATAATGATGCGACCAGTACCGATGGTCTAAATGCCGGAACCACTTATGCTGATGGCAATTGGCATTATTATGTTTTCAGTGTTTCGGATGCAGGGAATCCCAAAGTATATATCGACGGTGTCGAACAGGCCAACATTGGGTTTAATGGTGGCGAAGATTATAATCCCACGACGAATATTTTCCTCGGCGCCCGCTCCGATTTGGAAGGCACCCGTTATTATGGTGGGATCATGGACGAATTTCGCATTCTCAATGATCAGGTATCCCTTGACTGGATACTGACAGAGTACCGCAATCAGTTTTCGCCGAGCACTTTCTATACCATGAGCGCTGAAGCCGCAGCCGATACCGAATGCGCTGCCCTGCTGCCCGTTGAATTGATTTACTTTCGCGCGGCGCCTTCCGGCTATGGGCAAGTTGCTCTACATTGGTCCACCGCACAGGAAATCAATAATGATTATTTCCTCGTAGAGCGGAGCTCGGATGGACAAAACTGGGAAAGCATACAGCAAGTTTCTGGTCATGGGACTACCGATGCCGTGCAAAACTACCGAGCCTGGGACAATGCGCCACTTACTGGCCGTGCATTCTATCGTTTACGCCAAGTCGATTTCGATGGGCATTTCGATTTTTCACCCATTGAAGCGGTGGAAATGAAAGCCTTAGACCGTATTCATCTATATCCTAATCCAGCGAGTACTCAACTGTCGCTGAGCTTTGTAGCACCAGCCGCCCAAGAGGGAACAATGCAAATCAGCGATAATCTGGGGCGCGTGTTACTGCAACAAACCGTTGTACTGGAGGAAGGCGTCAATCGTCTTGAAATGGCCTTGCCTATTTGGAACGATGGTTACTATTGTCTACAGTTGACGACTACTAGTGGCCAATCTTGGCGGCGTCGATTTGTGGTCCAAAAGTGATAACTAGCTTTTAGGTGTGGGCTTACTTTTTTCGGTATAGATTTCAACCCAGCCTTTTTCTCGTTTAGTAATTCTTACAAAATCGCCCGGCTGGCCAAGTGAAAAAATCCAAGTGTGTTGTGCTTTTTTAAGCAATCGATACGCCTGTGCTGTCTGTGCTTGCTGCGATTGCCTTTCAAATTGCTGGAGGATATTGAATAGCAAATACGCTTCGCGCAAGGAAATATTTGCTAGCATGGTCGACTGGTAACCCCAGCTACGATCCTCATATTTTTTCCAAATCATCTCTTTTCCAAAATGCTTCCAAATGGCTCTTTTATGCACTTGGCGAGCGGGCTGATAGCTGGGATCAATATCGAAAGTACGCTGTCCGTAAGTGATGAGATCTTCACAGTGATAACTTCCATCTTTAAAAGAGTTAATATTCAAAGGTGGTAGCGTTGACACATAGCCTTCAAAAACATAGGCTTGAAGATCACCGGTTCTGACTAATAACCAATGGCCGTTTAGCTTGAAATTTGGAAAATACTGCCCATTTGATTCTGCGTCTTTAATGATTTCCACCTCAATAACTTCCCCGCTACACTGTTTGAGCTCCAAAGCAGCACCGTAAGGAAGTGTTTTTAGAACTTTACCCGATAAGCTAGGCGTATCCCGCAAGTGAAGACCCGATTTGGCCCAAACGTATAGCGTTTCTCCAACCTGATAGGGTTGAGCGGATAGGGTATGAACCCAACTAAAAGTAAGACCGAAAGCCAGAAGAAGCGTTTTCATAAGATTCCCTTTTAAATTATTTGACCAAATGATCTATCATTATTTTCCATCTCCGGTGAGAATTGAACTGATGATTCAAATATGGTGGCTTAGGAAAAGAGATGGAGTGAGGAACGAGTATACGTCTACCTTGGTTGACTATTCGTACTTGAATGTAGTGCTATGGGGCTGCTCCTGAAGTTGATTGGAAAGCTTAATGAAACAGGCTGAAGTCTAATTTTTTAAGCTCAACATTGAACGAAATGAAGCTAAATGTTAATGAAATCAAAAAAAAAATGTCAGAAGCTGCAACCAAATTATAACTGTAAGGTCTTTTGCGATGTATTCCAATTACAAAAGCGAGTAGCTGGCGCCACTACCGCACTTCGCTGATAAGACCTTGCTTTACCAAAGCGAACAGGCACCTTATTGACCATTTTAAACGATCATTAAGACGATGAGACAAATTTTATTCATAGTGACCCTATGTTGGTTACCCGCTATGCTTGTGGCTCAAAGCGAAGAAAAGCCGAAAATTGATCCTACCAAGAAAAAGTACTTCACTAAGGAGTTACAAGGTGAATCACCAACTTTAGACGGCGCCCTCGATGATGCCTGCTGGCAGTCAGTGGAGTGGGGCACCAACTTTATCCAACGCGAACCCTTCGAAGGCAAAACGGCTACCCGTGAAACGGCCTTCAAAATTCTCTATGATGCTCGAAACCTTTATATAGCATTTCGCTGCTACGACAATGATCCCTCCAAGATTGAGAGGCGTCTATCGCGTCGCGATGGATTTGAGGGAGACTGGGTAGAAATCAATATTGACAGCTATTTTGATAAGCGTTCTGCTTTTTCTTTTACAATTACTGCGGCGGGGGTAAAAGGCGATGAATTCATCTCCAACGATGGATTCAATTGGGATTCTAACTGGGATCCCATCTGGTATGTAGATACTAAAATCGACGAGCAAGGCTGGACGGCTGAACTAAGAATTCCTCTGAGCCAATTGCGTTTTGCTAATAAAGAAGTGCACGTTTGGGGACTGCAAGTGAATCGTCGCGATTTCCGGGCGGAGGAGCGTTCTCACTGGCAACCCATCGAGCGTAATAACAGCGCTTGGGTGAGCAGCTTCGGGGAGCTACACGGCATCACCGGCATCAAGCCGCAAAATCAATTGGAGATCCTACCTTACGTTTTAGCTCAGGCCGAAACTTTTGAAGCAGAAGAAGGCAATCCTTTTGCTACTGGAGAATCACAGTCCATCAATTTTGGAGTGGATGGCAAGATTGGCGTAACCAGCGACCTAACCCTTGATTTTACCATTAACCCGGATTTCGGTCAAGTCGAAGCGGATCCTTCGGTAGTGAATCTGGATGGCTATCAAGTGTTTTTTAGTGAGCGTCGCCCCTTCTTCATCGAAGGCCGCAATATTTTCGAGCAACGTCTCACCAGCTCTGAAGCGGGCGGTTCCTATAATAGTGATCTCCAATTCTACTCTCGTCGAATCGGCAGTTCGCCACATGGCTATCCAGATTTAGGTGACAATGAGTACGCCGATGTACCCATTAATACCTCAATTTTGGGCGCGGCCAAGTTTACTGGTAAAACGACGAAAGGTTTATCTATCGGTATTCTGGAAAGTGTCACGCAAAAAGAATATGCTCAGATTGATTTTGGAGGGGAACGTCGTGAGGAAGTCGTTGAACCGTTGACTAACTACTTCGTGGGACGTCTGCAGCAAGATTTTCGAGGCGGCTCCACCGTCGTTGGCGGAATGTTTACGGCGGTCAACCGGGATTTAGACGATACCGGACTGGATTTCTTACATAGTTCCGCTTATTCGGGAGGATTAGATGTGTTGCATCGCTGGAATAAACAAATGTGGTACGTTTCGGGTAAAGCCGTTTTTAGCCGGGTCAATGGATCAACCAATGCGATAACCAATACCCAAGAATCTTTCGAAAGACTGTATCAACGCGTTGGCGCCGATCACCTATCCGTGGATACCACGCTCACGACTTTGGCCGGACACGGTGGTACACTGCGCGTAGGGCGCGGTGGCGGTGGCAAGCGCTTTAATTTCGACGCTGGACTGACCTGGCGTTCGCCCGGACTAGAGCTAAATGATATCGGCTTTTTGCGTAGTTCGGATGAAACCGTCCATTTTTTATGGGCCGGCTACCGAATTGACCAACCTTTTTCGGTATTCCGAAATATGCGCTTCAATTACAACCACTGGTTCTCCTGGGATTTTAGTGGGCTGAATACCTACCGCGCCTGGAATGTCAATGCTCACGCACAGTTTATGAATAACTATGGCTTTGGTTCAGGACTAAATGTCCAACCCTATAGTATTTTGACCAAAGATTTACGGGGAGGTCCCGCTGTCCGTAAATCCCAAGTGCTCAGCAACTGGTTTTATGCTTATTCGGATTTCCGTAAAAAAATCGCCGGAGAGATGAATATGTTCCATTATTGGACAATGGATAATTCTGCACATGTGAAAGATTATAGCCTTTGGTTGACCATGCAGCCACTGCGTACCCTGCGGGTTTCCTTTGGTCCCGGCGTGACCTTCCGCCGAGATGATGTGCAGTGGGTAGACAATTTGGATTTTAAAGGCGATACCCGTTACGTTACCGGTCGTATTGATCAGAAGACTTTTAGCATGTCGATTCGGTTGAACTACACCATCCAGCCGAATTTGACGCTGCAATATTACGGGCAACCATTTATCTCGCGTGGTCGTTATTCTCGATTTAATCATATCGCCAATCCACTTGAAGTACGTGCTGAAGACCGTTATGAACTCATCAACGATGATCAGATTGTCTACGATGAAAACGACGATACTTACGCCGTAGATGAAGATTTGGATGGACAAGCAGATTATTGGATTGATAATCCCGATTTTAACTTTGTGCAGTTTCGTTCAAATCTGGTAGCGCGGTGGGAGTACATTCCGGGTTCGGAATTATATCTCGTCTGGTCACAGGGGACTACGAATTTTACGCGGGAGATTGATGGAGGATTGCTGTCTAACTTATCGGATAACCTATTTTCGAATAAGGCACACAACATCTTCTTGATTAAGTATACCTATCGTTTTATTCGGTAGTCCATCTTTGGTTTTGTAGATTTAGGAAATGCATAGACTAAAACTACAAACTAAAGACGATGATTATATTTAAAATTATTTCGATTGCTCTTGGTTTTCTGGGGCATGTGCTGACCATTTTGATTGGTATTCAGCTTAAGAATATTTCGGATGTCATTAGCCTATTTCGCCCCGATTTTGATGAAACTAAGTTGACCCATAATCAAAGAAGTACTTTACAACTTTTTGTGACCATGGGCATCTTAATGATCGCTTTGGGAAGCTTCCGAATTATCTGGAAATTAATAGGTTTATTCTTTTAAAAATCCACCTTGACCTTAAGTATGAGGTCTTTGAAAGTACTTAATTATTGCTCCTCTTCTGTTTCAATTTGTAAACCTTGGGGATAATAAGTTGGTAGCGTAGATGCTTCCGAGCCATATCTTTGAATCAACTGCCGGGAAAGTAAAGAGAATAAGCCTTGGTGAGCCATATATTCAACCTTGGTGTGGTCGACCATCATCCCCGGTGTAAAACCATATTCGGCAAAGGATTGTACGAAGGCGGAGTCTTTGCTAATGATATGAACCGGCGTCGCTGCGTCATCGGTAAATTCCCAGATTTTATACTCCAAAGTAGGCGGCTGATGATCGCCAACTAGGACTACAATCGCGTCATCATCTATTTTCTCACCAATGAATCGTTCCAAAACGCGGAATTCATAATCGATGGATAAGCGATAGCGTTCAATGGTTTCACCCACGGTTTCCAGAGGTGGTCCACTTTTGACAGTGTCCAGATCTTTCCAATAATCTGCTACTGATGGTGGTGGATACCAAGGGACATGGGAAGTCATCGTGATGAAAAACAAAAAGTGCGGCCGATCATCTTGCTGCATGATCTGCGCATCAAAATAACCCAGTGCATACTGATCCGGTAAACCACCTAAATAGTCATATTGGTAGCCTTGATAATTGATGTCAGAATAGGTGATCCAATCATTAAACCCCCAAAATCGATTGATCATCCGGGTGGGAATCAAAGAATCAGTATCAACATTGGTCATCGTCGACATGCGATAAGTTTGATAGCCTTGGGTAGAGAAGAATTTGGGTAGATTGGGAAAATTAAAATTGTTGCGCACCAAGTCATTGTATTGTACCTGGTTATCGACCTTTAAGCCGCTCATCGCCGAAGTAAAAGCCAACCAAGAGCGGCCTCCCTTGACGGGAGAGATGCTGTAGTTCGAACAAATTTGCCAGCCTTCTTGTCCCAAGGTATCGAGCAAGCGTTCCGTCAGATCCGTGTACCATTCTTGTAATTCAGGACTTTCGGTCGCAACGGTACCGTAGGATTCAACAAAAATCAGATAAACGTCAGGGTGTTCTTCCAACTTAGCCTGCATGATCTCATTATAGCGCGTGTCCTGGCTAATGGAGCGATATTGATCGGCTCCTTGCAGTGTAGAGCTCTGTATAATTCGTGGTGTAATCCAGTCCACTGCAAATAGTGGATGCGGCGCCCGGCGGATGAAGGTGAAAAAGATGACGACCATCCAGGCCATACCCAAAGTAATTCTAAACCATTTATTTGGGGCTACTTTCTCAAAAAGTTGGAGTAGTTTTTTTATTAAAAAAATGAAACAGGCCATTAACCCGATAATACCCACAAAAATGAGTACGTAATAAAGGGTCAGGCTAGCGGTAATGCCTTTCAAAAAGATCGGGAGTACCTCTTGCCACAATATCCAATCGTTTAAGAAGGATGGAGCCACACCGTAAAAAATGCGGTAAAACTCGTAGTAGAGATTATATAAAAAGAGAAGAATGAAAATGGTGTAAGTCAAACGCCTCAGCCAGCGTTTGGATTGACTACCGCGCACAAATAGAAAAGTAGTAATCAAAAAAAGCAACTCCGCAGCTAAGTGGAATAAACTCAGTGATTGTTGTTGAAAAAACAGATGTGGCCGGCCGGTCCAGCTCCCGGTTGGAGCCGATGATAAACCGGAGAAATCAAAAAAACTGAGATAATTCGGTAAAAACAGCAGACTGTTGACCAGAGCAAATAAGCCCCAGAATGCCAGAATACGCCAGCTTGGATCTTTAAGGGTCATGGCCGAAAGATAGCCCTTTTCTGTGGATTATCAACTCACATTTACGTCGTCCCTGCGTCGGCTATCACAAAACCCGTTTGCCATAAAGTGACGATGGCAAACGGGCCCTGATTTTTCTTTTATTGGCAATGACTTATTGCTGCTGCAAATAGTCATTAAGGCGGTCGAAGACCGAGCCCCAGCCGTTATAAAAGCCCATTTTTTCCTGCTGGCGACAGTATTCTTCGGTAGGATGGATGCAGTGGAAAGTCAAGTGCGTTTTGTCGCCTTCGGCAGTAAATAGAGATTGCATTTCTATACCTTCTGTCATAGGCTTGAAATTAGCAGAAGAGAATATTTTTTCCAGTTCAACAATGACGGAGTACACCCCATCTGAAGTAAAAGTCTGTCCGTTGGGCATTTGCATGGCATATTCCCAGCGACCACCCACCTGGAAGTTGTGTTCAACAATATCAATAGACATTCCCTGCGGGGCCCACCATTGAGCGATGTGCTCAGGTTGTGTCCACACTTGCCAAAGCAGTTGGATCGGTGCGTCAAAAGTGCGGTGGATGGTTAGCGTTCTGTTGCTGGCATCTGTACTCATTATTTGATAGTTTGTGGTTATGAAAAGAATAAAAGTAACCGTTTGGTTACAAATTTATATGTAATTGATCGGTTACGCAAATTTTCAACCCCACTAAATTGAAAATTATTAAAAGCTAGTAGGCAGAATGATCTACTGTTGCTGCTTTTTTAAACCAATAACACTTATGAAGTCAGTCGCAAACGAATAGAGTACCAGCAGTGCCGCTATCACAATAGCTGGTCGATAAATCATCTCTGGGAGTACCCATCCGGCAATTAGCGACCCCATAAGAATGACCGCAATGAGCTGGGCACCGAAACGCCGCCCTTCGCCCCGGGCGGGCGGTTTCAGAAAGTAAATCAATGGAAAATATAAGTAGCGGAGTAAGCCAATCCCAATAATCCAATAGCCCAGCCGCTGGGTTGTTGCCAGTAGTAAGCTCAGGCTGAGGACGTAGAACGCATCCGTTTCCATATCCAGATAGGCACCAAAATTGGACGTCGTGTCATATTTACGCGCAAGATAACCGTCGAGGCCATCTGCCAGAAGCACTAAGAGTGCCAATCCGGCCAGCGCCAAATCAGGCAGACGGTGACCTATAACGAGCAAACCACAGAGGAGCAGAAAACGAAAGATGGTTACTACATTGGCAGGATAATATACGAACTGCCAATGCCCCGCTTGCTGCGCGTGGCGGTAATACAAAAGAAAGATCGACATTAAAGTGATGAGCACCAGCCAATAGAGCGGAAGCCCAAAAAGAATAGCGCAGCTCGTACCGGCGAGCAGCAAAAAAGCATGTCCGAGCATCCAACGCTCGATCCAATTCCCCACTTAAGCTTTTTTGATTTCGGGCATTTTGCAATCTTCGTCGGGGCTCTTACCACATACCGTACACTCACCGACTTTATTCTTTAGCATTGGATTATTCGTGGCGCAAGTCCCCCGAAATTCCTGGCCAGTAACGACTTGCCGTAGGTTGATCAAGACAAAGGCGATACCGAAGAAGGCGAAGATGATCAGAAAAGTATATAGGAACGACATAATGCTAAAAATTTCTGTTTTAGAATCTTTATCTGTAAAACACAACTTGACCGAATTCGGTTTAATTTTGTGCTTTCAATGCCGCAAAGATACATGTATTTTTAATTCAGTGTCTTTTCAGGGACAAAGAATTACTGATGGTATCGATCAATAAATACATTCAAAATTGCGCTTAAGAAGAAGTCAAAGGAAGATTTTACAAACGACTTTTGATTTTACCACTTGGATTACCGTAATGACCACTTGTTGGGAAAATAGGTCACGGCTCAAGTCATAATAACCTGTATTAAACACTTCATGGATATATGGACGCTCGATTAGAAGCTTTTGGACGTTTACTTAAGATTATGGATGAATTGCGGGAGCAATGTCCCTGGGATCGAAAACAGACCTTTCAAAGTCTCCGCAATTTGACAATTGAGGAAACCTATGAATTGGCCGACGCCCTACTGGATGAAGACTTGGATGAGATCAAAGAAGAAATTGGCGATATCATGCTGCATATGGTCTTCTACGCTAAGATCGCCGATGAGAAACAAGCTTTTGATATTGGAGATGCAATCCATACGGTTTGTGATAAGTTGATCAAACGTCATCCTCACATTTATGGAGATGTCAAAGTGAATAATGAGGAAGATGTGAAAAAGAACTGGGAGCAGCTGAAGCTCCAGGAAGGTAAAAAATCAGTCTTAGCCGGTGTCCCACGCTCTTTGCCCGCGATGGTGAAAGCCTATCGCATGCAAGAGAAAACCGCTCAGGTTGGTTTTGAGTGGGAAAACAAAGAGCAGGTTTGGGAAAAAGTGGAAGAAGAGCTGTCGGAGTTTCGGGAACTCCTCGACGATGAGCAATCGGCGGAAAAACGCGAAGAAGAGTTTGGCGATATCCTCTTTTCCCTGATCAATTATGCGCGTTTTGCCAAGATTGATCCCGAAACGGCTCTGGAGCGCGTCAATCGTAAATTCAAAAAACGCTTCGAATATATCGAGCATCATGCCCCGCGCAGCCTCGATGAAATGTCTCTGCAGGAAATGGACCAACTCTGGGATCAGGCAAAAACCATGGAATAAAGTGTGCTTCCTCTAAGCCGCATCCATAGATAGCAAAGTCGATAATCCGACGATATATTGGCTTAATTGTTGATATGAATAAAGTTAACAAAGCTGCCACTCCTTTAGGATATATACGCTATTTACGGCCAAGAGGCTATTAAAAAACCACGGAACACACGATGAGTCTAACGTTACCGACCGGGTACACGCAGTTTGAGAAGTTAGAAGAGCTAGTTGGATTAGTGAGGAAATTGGAAGCAACTGATGCGGTCCAAGCCATCCAATACGCCGAGCAAGGATTGGAAATTGCTAAGAACCTGAATAATTATCCTTCCTTAGTTGATCTCGAGACCTCACTAGGGCGAATTCACCTTTTACAAGGCCGATTTTACGATAGCCTGAGCCACCTTGCGGTAGCCTTAGAAACGGCACGCCAACATTTGCCTGAAGACGTAGAGCGCCTAGCTTTAATCCACAACTACCACGGCATTGTTTATCACGATAAGCACAATTTAGAAGTAGCACTTTACCATTTTACCGAGGTGCTTAAATCTGATTTGCCGAATCTAAAGGTTCGCGCTTACAATAACATGGGGAGTCTTTACATTAATGCAAAAGACTATGATCAAGCGATGCACTTTCTCGAAGAGGGAGAGCGCTGTTCCATCGAACTAGACGAATATTTCTGTCGCACCTATATTTATGAAAATATCGCTCGTATTCACCAAATTTCGGGTAAATACGAGACGTCGAATCATTTCTACCAGCTAGCTAAGGAACAAGTCCGGAAGCAACCAGATGTCAATAACAATCATATCCTCGCGACGATTCTAAATCGAATGGGGGTGAACTATCGCTTTTTGAAGGCTTTTACTCAGGCGCGTCAGATGCTCGAAGAAGGATTGCGCATGGCGAGCGAACATGGCTATTTAGCCGTGCAGTGTGAGTGTCTCTGTGATTTAGGCTTATTGGCGCTGGAAGAAAAAAAGACAGAAGAGTTTCTGCGCCTACACGAAGAAAGCTTGCGTTTGAGTTCCGCGAGCAATTTACGACAGGAAGAGATTTTTGCCTTGTCCAATCTTAAAGCCTATCACCTCAATCGGGGTGACCATCAAGCTGCTTTTGAGGTCTTATCGCGGATTGATACCTTGAAAAGCGAGAAACTGACCGAGCTCGAGCATGCCAATATGGCTCAGATTCTTGGGCAACGGGAGATCGAAATCTTTCAACTCAAAGAGAAGAACCAGAAAATTCTTCGCCAAAATCAAGAGTTGGAACAATTCGCACGCATTGTGGCTCATGACCTAAAAGAGCCACTACGTAATATTAATAGTTATGCAACCTTGTTGGTACGTCGATACGAAAATCAACTAGATGCCGATGCCGATGAATTTATTGGATTTATCAGTGGTAATGTAGTGCGCATGAATCGTCTGTTGGAAGATTTACTCCAATACACAAGTCTCGAGCAATCGGAGATTGTCCGCAAAGCGATCCCCCTGGTTGATATCGTAGATAGTGTACGGTATTCTTTGTCCGAAAAGATCAACTCGACGGGGACCACCTTTGAGGTTGGCCCGTTGCCGGTGGTCTGGGCGAATCATCTACATATGGAGTTGCTGTTTCAGAATCTGATTCAAAATGCTATTAAATTTCGCCGGGACGGTATCCCTTGCTGTTTGCGTATCGAAGCTTTTGAAGAAGAGAAGTATTTTGAAATACGCGTTTGTGACAACGGGATTGGCATCGACGAAGAGTACCATGATCGTATTTTTAAAATATTTAAACGTTTGGATCGACAAAATTACGAAGGGACTGGTATCGGACTAGCCGTTTGTGAGAAAGTCGTCAATTATTATGGTGGAACCATCTGGGTGAGTTCTATAAAAGGGGAGGGGAGTACCTTCCATTTCACCATTCCAAAAACTTTAAACTAGCCATTCTTTCATATACCGTAAATTATACGTACTTTTGCACCGCTAAAACTGATTTTCGTAATCACTATTGGTAAATTTATAATCAAACATTAGAATGGCAGTTTATCTAACTAAGGAAAAAAAAGCGGAAATTTTTGCAGAATTCGGTGGTTCCGACAACAACACGGGATCTACTGAAGGTCAAATTGCATTATTTACTTTTCGCATCAAGAGCCTTTCTCAACACCTACAAACCAATAAGAAAGATCACTCTTGCCGTCGCACCTTGCTGACGCTGGTAGGTAAAAGAAAGCGACTACTACAATATCTGGCGAAAAAAGATATTAATAAGTACCGGGCCTTGATCGAAAAACTCGGTATTCGTAAATAACCAACACCATTCACAGGAAAGTGCTTTGCGACGATTGCAACACTTTCCTGTGTTCTTTCGTACCACCGCGTAGGTACGCGTTGCCACCTGCTAAAACAATCATTTGCGCCTGCGCTACTAACTGGCACCGATACTTTTCCACTTTTTTAACTTTTTCCATCTATTGAGAATCCTAATTATGGCCTCAATTGCGTGTGGGAAGTGGATTATTTAGTGTATCATTGTGCTTTGTTTGATCTTTTATCTTACGCTTAAAATTTAATTAAAGAACATGGGGAAGCAAATTCCTATCAGTACATCGGTTGATTTACCCGATGGCCGGACAATCACCATAGAAACCGGTAAATTGGCTACTCAGGCTGATGGTTCCGTGGTTGTACGTTTGGGGGACACGATGCTCTTTGCATCAGTTGTATCCAGCCTAGAAATGAGAGAAGGCCAATCCTTCTTCCCTTTATCTGTAGATTATCAAGAAAAATTCGCCTCTGCGGGACGTATCCCCGGCAACTTTTTCCGCCGCGAGGCTCGATTGTCAGATTATGAAATTCTGATCTCTCGCTTGGTCGACCGTGCAATCCGTCCTTTATTCCCTGACGGTTACATGTTCGATACCCAAGTGATTCTCAACCTGATCTCAGGTGATAAAGAAACGATGCCCGATACTTTAGCTGCTTTGGCAGCTTCCGCGGCCTTGGCTGTTTCTGATATTCCTTTCGCAGGACCAATTTCTGAAGTACGTGTTGCCCGCATTAACGGCGAATATGTAATCAATCCAAATCGCTCGGCTTTGGCTGATGCTGATCTGGACATCATTGTAGCCGCTACCCTGGATAACGTAATGATGGTAGAAGGTGAAGCTAAAGAATGTTCTGAAGCAGACTTGATCGAAGCAATTCGTCAAGGTCACGAAGCTATCAAAGTACAGTGCCAGGCGCAATTGGATTTAGCTCAATTGGTAGGCGAAAAAGCAACAGTGAAGCGTGAGATTGAAACAGAGGAGATTGATGAGGCTTTGCTGACTCGCATTACTGAATTGACGCGCGACAGCATCGTTGAAGTGACCCGTGGTGCCCTTGACAAGAAGGCACGCAAAGATAACTTGAAAGCAATCAAAACTCAGCTGAAAGAAACCTTACAGGAAGAGTTTAGCGAAGAAGATTACGCTGAAAAAGAAGGTAACATCTCCGGCTATTTTGAAAAGCTTAAGAAAGCAACCATCCGCGAAGTGATGCTGAGCGAAGGCATTCGCCTCGATGGTCGCAGTCCGAACGAAATCCGTGATATCTGGACGGAAATCGATTATTTACCATCAACGCACGGTTCGGCTATCTTTACTCGTGGTGAGACGCAAGCATTGGCTACGCTAACCTTGGGTACCAAGCTGGATCAATTAATGGTAGATACTGCTTTAGATCACCATTTTGATGATTTCATCCTGCACTACAACTTCCCGGCTTTCTCCGTTGGTGAAACGAAGCCAATGCGCGGTCCTGGTCGTCGTGAAGTAGGGCACGCCAACTTGGCTGGTCGCTCACTGCGTCAGGTCTTACCGGAAGAAAATCCTTACACCTTACGTATCGTATCCGATATTTTGGAATCAAATGGTTCTTCTTCTATGGCGACTGTTTGTGCCGGTACATTGGCCTTGATGGACGGTGGGGTACAAATTAAAGCGCCGGTTTCAGGTATTGCGATGGGAATGATTTCGGATGGTACACGTAATATGATTCTGTCTGATATCCTCGGTGATGAAGATGCCCTTGGTGACATGGACTTCAAAGTAACCGGTACCGAAAAAGGGATTTGTGCTTGCCAAATGGATATCAAAATCGATGGTTTACCTTATGCTTTGCTAGAAGAAGCACTGGAACAAGCTCGTGTTGGTCGTTTGCACATCCTTAATGAGATGGGTAAAACAATTGGTGAACCTCGTGAAGATTACAAACCACACGCACCACGCATCGTTGAGATGGTCATTGATAAGAGCTTTATTGGTGCCGTGATTGGACCTGGAGGTAGTATCATTCAGGAAATTCAATCGGATACCAATACCGTAATTAATATCGAAGAAGTGGACGAAAAAGGAATCGTCAACATTTCTAGCTCGGACAAAGCTTCTATCGATGCTGCGATGGCACGTATCAAATCTATCACCCATATTCCTGAAGTAGGCGATGTATACGATGCTAAGGTCGCTTCAGTGATGCCTTATGGTGTATTTGTCGACTTTGCGGGTAAGAGTGGATTGTTGCACGTTTCGGAAATCTCGCATAGCCGTATCGACAAAGTGGAAGATGTCTTTAAGCAAGGTGATGAGGTGAAGGTGAAGTTGATCGGTATTGACAAGAAAACGGGTAAATTCCGCTTGTCACGCAAAGCTTTGATTCCACGTCCGCCACGGAAAGAAAAACAACATTCGGTCGAAAACTAAAATTAGTACGGTTTTTGACTTAAATGTCAATAAGAACAAACACCGGTGTTGAATTTCAATTCGACGCCGGTTTTTTTTTCGATTTTTCCCCCTTTAAGAAACTTTTTTGGCAGGATTCGTGTATCAAATACAGAATCGCTGCATTTACTAGTTTTTATACAAAAAGTCAAGTTTTTTTGTTAGAAAATGCAACTTTTTCCAGAAATAATCGTATAATTAAAAGAAAACATATCGTAACAACACGACCTCAAGCTTAACCATTTTAAAGTCTCTTCTTTATGCGGCAGTTAAAAATTACAAATAAGATTACAGCCAGGGAAAGTCTGGCACTCGACAAGTATTTGAACGATATTGGTAAAATTTCAATGTTAACCGCCGACGAAGAGGCGGAATTGGCACGACGTATTCGCGAAGGAGATAATGCAGCGTTGGAAAGACTCACCAAGTCAAACCTGCGTTTCGTCGTTTCGGTCGCTAAGCAATATCAAAACCAAGGATTATCCCTTTCAGATTTAATCAACGAAGGCAATGTCGGCTTGATGAAGGCCGCCAAGCGTTTTGATGAGACTAAAGGTTTCAAATTCATTTCTTACGCCGTATGGTGGATTCGACAGTCTATTTTGCAAGCCATCGTCGAGTATTCACGTATCGTGCGACTACCATTAAATAAAGTAGGATCATATAATAAGGTTAACGAAGCTTTTTTATCCTTTGTCCAGGAATTCGAGCGTGAACCGACCAACGAAGAGTTGGCAGAGTTACTGGATATGACGCCCAAAGAAGTCAATAACATGCTGAAAGGAAATGGTCGTCATTTGTCTTTCGATGCCCCTTTAAGTGGTGACGAAGGCGATTCAACCATGCTGGATGTCGTTTCAAGTGGAGATGAAGGTAGCTTGCCGGACAACAACCTCATGGAGCAATCGCTCAAGGAGGAAGTGCAGCAAGGCTTGTCGATCTTGTCGCCTCGTGAAGTGGAAGTGTTATCTTCTTATTATGGGTTGAATGGCTATAAATCATTGACGCTGGAAGAAATTGGCGAACTTTATGGCCTGACTCGCGAGCGTGTACGTCAAATTAAAGAGCGTGCAATTCGACGCTTACGTAAATCCTACAACCGCAATAACCTTAAATCTTACCTCGGCTAGAGGTAAGATGCAACGCATAAGTCACCGAGCCCACTTCCTCATGGAGGTGGGTTTTTTTTGTAAATTTGCCCAACGAAAAGCTGCTTAAACCGTATTTCAATGTACTATCGTAATCTACTTTTTGCACTACTAGTAGTGCTGGTCAGCTGTTTGGTCGCCTGCGGAGGCGAAACACAGTCCTCTTCCGAAGCCCCGGTAAATTCCAACACCGATAATTCTGAAGCCATATCTGAATCTGCTACTGCACCTCAAACGGCAAATCCAGAATTAACTGTTAATATTGATCAATTGCGGCTACGTGATCGTGCCGGCGAGCAAGGTAAAGAGGTCACACGGCTAGCCGAGGGAACACGTCTGGAGGATTTGGGCGAGGTGAGCAATTTTACAACTAAGGTGAAGTTACGGGGTATACAATTCGATGAGCCTTGGCTCAAAGTCCGCACCGAAAACGGTGAAGAAGGCTGGGTATACGGCGGCGCAGTGAGCTTTAACGTAGATGCTGCTTCGGATCTTACCCGAATCCTGCTGGAAAAACGTTTACAAACCACCTTTGGCGCTGATCTCACGACTCAAATACAAGCTTATCGCGCAGCTTATCATGCCGCCAAGACAGGGAGAGAACAAGGTAAAGTCTACCAAATCGGTGAAGCCTTAGCCGAACAACTTAATACGCGTCTGACCGAATCCATTTTGGTCGAAAATTATGACCAATTGCCGGATTTATTTTGGATAGAAGATGCAATGCCCGATTTTATCATTCAGCTCGTTGCGGAAGGGACGACCTATCATCTTTTCCGCGATTTTCGCACTTTGGGAGCTAAAGCTGCATCCACTGAAGGGCGTGAAGATGATATTTTCTGTGATTTGAACTATATGCTCTTTTCCCAGGATAGCATCGCCTCATTTTTCCCCGACTGGTTTATCCAGACTTGGGACTATGGCGGGCATTCACTTTTGGGGCAAGGAAAGCATCTGGCGATCTTGCGAGCGGCGGATCGGGCCTTTATCGAAAGTGAGCCTTTTATGGAGAATGTCCTCAAAATCAAGCAAGATTTGATCAACGATATTTTAAACCCGATTGGGCAAAGCGGTGAGATGGAATATTGGGAGCCACAGGACAAAATCTTATCTGAATTAGATGCTATCCTGGCCACCGATATTGCCATTTTAACCCAAGAGGATCGCGTCGCATTAGAAACTCATCGAAAACGCGTAGCCGATGCGGAAGCTAATAAGATTAAGACGAATTTCCGATCGGGCGTTTACTATTAACCGACAATCGATATAAGCTGTACAGCATAATATGACCATTCTTTTATTTTTTCTCATGATCCTGTTCGTTACGGCTTTGGCCGTTGGCGGTATTTATGCGTTGTATCAGGTCCTACTCAACTTTCAACCTGGGCAGGGACAAATTCGACGAGATTTACGCAAGATGCAAGCCGATTTACGCTTATATATTGATGAGTTGGTGCCTTGGAATAGCAAAGAAATGGATCTGCTTTCGCTAAATCAGGTCAATCGACGTGTCAAGAAAGGCATTACAACGAATGCCAGAGGCGTGATTACGTCGATTTATCACGAGCCCATGATTGCCTGGGCATATAAGCGCTATTTAGGTAAGGATGAGAATGCATTACTTTATGCGCGGACATCCCATCGGGAGTTTATCTATCGTCTAAAAAAAGGACAGGTAGAGATTCAAATTGATGGTCAACTAGTAGGTACATTGCGTGAAAACGGCGTGCTTTATAGTGCCCAAAATCAACGATTAATGGCTCGGATCAATCGCCCAAATGATGAATTACTACGGCCTATTTTGGTTGGTGATCGTGAAGTTGGAAGCGTAATCGATCCTGCGCAAGCCGCACAAGTCAACCCCAGAGCCTTAGAATTTGTTTCCCAAATGTCAGCACAGGAAGAAGCTGTATTTCTGTCATTGGCCATCTTCGAAATGCTGCAACCGAACCAATTAAGTCGTTAGTTATCCAGATGTCGGCTTCTCCTACAACCGATACAAGTTAAAAGACATCATGCTTTGAAAGATAGATTTTTCGTTGATCTCCATTAGCGGTATAACTAAAGTGGAGTAGATGCAATTGCCCCTCATCAATGAAACCATACCTGGCATTTGATTCGACAGACAATCGATCAGTAATTTCCAAATTAGGGTATTCAATTTTTACGACTTCCCCAGATTCACTTAAACCGTAGATCACTTTTCCGTCGGAAGTGATGATGTAGTTGTAATAATCGTCAGTTACGGACCCGAATAAATCGAGGCTCTCCTTTAAAATAAAATTGCCCTTCCGACCTGCGATGAAATACGCTGCGACATCATTAGTAGCGATTATTTTCGAAGATACGCCATTAAAATTGTGACTGCGTGAATTATCTGCGACTGGATTACCTGTAGCATCTATCTTAACGGTTCCAAGGTAGTCCTGTCCAGTCGCTACTCCAATAATTACTGTCGTATCATTATTTAAGGCATAGGACTCGATTCTCGGATTAAAAAAGCCGTTATTCTCTAAATTGGATATCAATGCTCCGTTAGTACGATCATAGACTCGTATGCCTCTCCCCAAGTCGTCATCCTGAGGCACATTACAAACAGTTGCCATCAACTTATTGGGAGGAGAAAATTCTACTCCACAGATATAGCCACTGTAGTCTTCGGGAATAACAAATACGGTATCCTTAATGGCTAAGGTATTTTGATTAAGAACTAAGATATAATATTGGTAGCCGATATAAATCTCCCTTTCTCCATTATAAATTCCGTTAGCCACACCAGTTTCCAAGCTACGAATACCATGGGGGGCATTAGTGATGGCTATCGTTTCATGTTCTTCGTAATTGTATTTAATGATTTCTCCGGCCTCTCCAAAAAAGTAAAGCGTATTATTAATGGTATCGATAATGCGAATGGACGTAGGTTTATCAATATCGAAAATATTAACAATCGCTTCATCCGAGAGATCATCATCATTTTTGCATTGGCAAATAAAAAAGATTGGGAATAGTAATAGAATGGCGTAGTGCATGCCTTTTTTCATAGATCTTTAGTTTTATTATTTATAGAACGATTCAAGATTGAATCGAAATTTCTTTAAAGGTTGATGAACAGGAACCACTACCATCTCTTTAGAAATATGAGAACAACTTCAACAACAAAAGCTGTAGTAAGTTACTAAAAACTATGATCTTCTTTATTTTTGTGTATTGAATCGACCAATTCGGTCGTTCTTTTTATGATCGTTTCTATTTCAATTAGACTGATAACTAATATGAGAATAGTAAGTAACATCTTCATCATGATTTTATGCACCACCACTCTGACTTGGAGTCAAACGGAGCATGAAGATCCTACCAATTTGATACAACAAATGCAGGAAGAGATCTGGAAAGAATTGCAGAATCTGGATTTTTCCCAGCCGAATCAATTTTTCTTTGGTGATACTCTCTTATTCGGACAAGGTTTTCCCATGATGCCCGGTGATAGCCTGGGTTGGGGCAATATGCCACATATGGGGTCAGATGACGTGGATCAATTATTGAATCAACTTTTCCAATCCTTATCAGAAATAGATGCTCAGGATTGGCAGGATATGGAACAACTATTTCGCCAGTTTCAACCACTAAACCCACCTAATTGGGAAGGCCCTTCTCCTCAATCTGAGGACGAGCCTGATAATCAAAAGCCCAAAAAGGGACAGAAAAAAAGAAGACTTTATTCCCTCTGATACCGGCTTATTTTTAAATTTGTTCTGCTCAAATCGAACATTTGAGTGGATTTAGTGTTTAATCAACCAACCAATAATAGCCATAAGCCAAATAAACCACATTTACCACTAATCAGCAGTTATGAACGTTTTTGATTGTGCCCGAGTGATTATCTATCGAATTAATCAAAAAGGGCTGGAAATTTTTCTGGTAAAGTCGGACCAAAATCCTGAAGCGGCTAATTGGCAAATTCCTCAGGGAAACCTTGAACCTCAACATGCAGACCAGCTCAATAGCACCGAGCGCTATATCGAACTGGATCCTGTAACCCACGAAGATCAATTGCATCCCGCCGTAGCAATCGAGTGCGACTGGCATGAGATTCCATCTATCCGAGCTATGGTCAAGGAAGATGTACGTATCGTTAAACATCAGATTAAGCAACATATACCAGCTCTGGAACAAGGAACTTTCTTTGCTGTAAAGGAAGCTTTCAAGCAGGTGCTGCCACACGAATATGCGATGCTTAAGGAACTCAAGGATATTCTGATCGATCGCAATCAGGCGAAGTATATCTGATGTATTCCCCCCGTTCGTCCTATGAATTTCTAGTTTTTGGTTTTTGTATAGGTATTTGGTCATTACTGGTGCTCAGCTGTCAGAATAATGCACCTAACCATTTGTCCGGTCGGGCAGCACAGTTTCGGATGGAGTTACAAGCAAATTGTAGTGCGGCTACTCCCGAACAGGCTTTTGAGCAATTTAAAGCGTATACGCTCAAGCAGCGTATCCAATATCAAAATATTGCATTTGATCCAACCTCTCAAAAAATTACTATTGATCTCATTGAGGAGACCATGGATGGTAAGACGCTGACTTTGGAAGATATTAGGGCTTTATTGACCGCCAAAAGGGAAGTAACGATTGTGCCTGCTACTTATCTATCGGATAAAGCAATGCTTGACTTCGCCGATTCCTTACTCGTTAATACAGATGTTGGTCGTTATTTGCAGTTTGTTGCAACCGATGATTATGGTTATCAATTGTCAATGATTGGTGCCGCGGCTAAGGATAGCACTGCTTTTGTTGACGCTATTTTACAAGAAAATGGTACTGAAGATTTTGTGTTTGTTTGGGGTAATGGTCAAGAACTGGAACGGTATGGGATGCAGGATCAATTCATTGGTCTCTTTGCTTATTCTAAACGAGCTGGGCGTATTACTAATCAACACCTATTAGAAGCATCGCTTGATTTTAATTCCTTCGGAGGGAACGGTGAACCGCTCACATTGTTGAAGTTTGATGAAAAAGGAACAGAGCAATTCGCGAGAATGACGACTCAGGCCGCTCACAATAATCAAAAAGCAATCCTTATCATCGTTGATGGTACTGTGGTTTCTGCTCCTCGTGTTATGTCACCCATCACTGGCGGTATGAGCTCTATCACTGCACAATCGAAGGAGGAAGCTGAAGAAATGTCCAATATTTTGGAATACCGACTTGGCGGCTGTGATTGGCAAATCGTACAGCAAAGCGTCCTTTAACGGAGCTCCTTCTATACCTCTAATTCTCCAATCTGTACATTCCACAAATCCGCGTACAAGCCTCCACTACTGAGGAGATTCTCATGTTTACCCTGCTCGGCGATTTGGCCATCCTTGAGGACAATGATTTGATCGGCACGCCGAATAGTAGATAAGCGATGCGCGATAATGATAGCGGTGCGTCCAGTAGTGAGTAGTTGCAGGCTTTGCTGAATAGCGCGTTCGGTTTCGGTATCGACGCTGCTTGTCGCTTCATCGAGAATCAGGATCGGTGCGTTTTTTAAAATGGCTCGGGCGATACTGAGGCGTTGGCGCTGGCCGCCCGAGAGCTTGAGTCCCCGCTCACCAATCAGCGTATCATAACCTTCTGGTAAGCTAGCAATGAATTCATGCAATCGTGCACTGCGCGCTGCGGCTTCGATTTTATCCTGCGTCATTTCTGGGTGGCCATAAGCGATGTTTTCCCGAATATTGCCATGAAACAAATAAGTTTCCTGGCTCACAAGGGCAATCTGCTGTCGCAAAGTCGTTAGATCCCACTGTCGTAAATCCTGGCCATCAATTTTGATTTGCCCACTAGTGACATCATAAAGCCGTAATAAAAGTTTAATCAATGTGGTTTTTCCAGCACCGGTAGGTCCTGCAATACCGATCGTCTGTCCGGGCTGGATGGCCAGGCTGAGTGCACTTAAAATGGGCTGTTCTGGCCGGTAGTAGAAATCGACTTTGTCTAAAATGATTTCACCTTGAGTTGTCGTTGGATGATAGGGCTGTTCTGCAATGGCCAGCTGGCGAGGCGTGTCTAAAAGGCCAAATACCCGGCGCGCCGAAGCCCGCGCTCGCTCAAATTGGTCAAAGACAAAGCCCAGGCGCGTCACTGGCCAAAGTAGACGTTGGATCATCATGGCAAAAAAGGCCAGACCCCCTAAAGTCATAGTACCTGTCCCTTCAATCACTTCTAAGCTTCCCAGCAAGAGCGTTGCTCCAAAGCCTATCGCGATAAAAATACGGATGACGGGGACGTACAACGAACTCCACCGAATAGCTTTGAAATTAGCCTGTCGATAATTTGTAGAAACTTCCTCTACACGCTGGGTTTCGTAAGCCTCGGAAGTGAAGCTTTTGATGACCGTCATCCCCGAGATATTATTTTCGAGGCGATTGCTCAATTCGCCTACCGAGGAACGCACCTCTTGGTAGAAAGGAGCAATCTTACGCTGGTAGTAGATGCTAGCTAAGATGATAAAGGGGATTGGCAGCATGCCAATTAAGCCCAACGATAAGGAAACGGTACATAACGACCAGCCCGCAAAAAGCAGCAGCGTGATCATTTGGATAATCTCATTAAAACTATCATTTAGAAAGCGTTCGAGCTGGTTAATATCATCGTTGAGAATCGACATAAGATTCCCTGTCCGCTCCTTTTCGAAATAGGCAATTTCCCGTTCTTGCATTTTGCGATAGGTATCCATCCGCAAATCGTGTTGTACGCGTTGGGCCAATCGCATAAAGGCGCCTTTGAATAGCCATTCGGTAAAACTTTCGAGTAAGAAAATGACAAAGATGAGAATCGTCAAAAAGATGATGATCGACCAAGTGTCACTCAATCCTGTCCAACGGGCAATCCAGGCGGGCGTATTTCCGCTTACCGAATCGATGATCCAGGCCGTCAGGAATGGTGGCATGAGATCCAGCAACTTATTGGTGATGCTAGAGCTCGAAGCGAACCACAATTGGCTACGATAACGGCCAAGATAACGAAACAAACGACGCATGGGGGATGAGATGTCGGACATGGGCAAAAGCTATTCGATGAGGTTATTTTGTTCAAATTCCAGACTAATTAAAAAAGCAATGAAATCTTTCACGGCGATTTGGGCCGTGCGCTTGGCGTCGAGATTAGTCGGACGGCTATATTGTTTAAGCAGTTGATAAAATGCTGTTTGCTGTTCAATGGCCTGTAGCAAATATTGAGGTTGCTGATCTTTTAGATTCTGCTTGGCTTGAGCATAGTATTGAGGGAGTTGTTGTAACCACTGCGCTGCGAGTGTTTGAGCTGGACTATGCTGGGCACGTCGGAATAAGGTGCGGAATACCGCTTGTAAATCATAGTAGCGCGCATCGTCTCTCAGAATACTATCTTGACTGAGGTTCTGGCTGGCTTGTCGTAAAAAGCGGTCGAAGCTTTGGTATTTAAAGTGTGATGCCGGGGAAAGCTCATTAGCCGGGACGACTTGTAGCTGGCGGAGTTGTGTCTGGCAAAAGGCCAGGTTTTCCGTTCTTTTCTGCGTAGTGGGGATGGGGAGGGCCACTGAAGCCGGCAGATCACCAGCGAGGACCGCTTGCATAGGAAATTGTTGGCGTCGGGACTGCTCGAATGTTTCGGCAAAATGCTGAAACCGTTCCTCGGGACGCGTCCACTGACAGCTCAGGCACGCAGTACAGATCCAGCAGCAAATAGCAAGTCGTATCATTCGTTAAGCATTAGCCAGAGCAGCAATGCAGGCTTCTCGAATCTGCCAAAGCTCAGCTAGAGTATAAGCCATCTTTTGCCGCTGCCGCCAAAGTTGCAGATAATTTTTGTGAAAATCGACTTTGAACTTACCGATTTGCTCCGGCTGGATGTAAACTTCTTCCAGTAAAACGTCGAAAGGGGAATGGGCACTATCAACCAAGCTTGTAAAATCGTAACGTTGGCCCTCAATCATTAGATAATTGTGGGCTTCTGGCAAGTAGTCGAGCCCGTAGGTTTGTAATACAGTGCCGACGCCAGGCGTATTAATTTCCTGCATTTTATACATACCAAGGACGAGTTGTATATCGTTTTGTTGATTTTCCAGAGCAAGTTGAGCGAGGAAAGCATGCTTTGTGCTGCAAGTGCCGCATTGTTCTTTTAAGACCACGGACAGATCATCTTTGCGGCTATTTCGACGATAGGGAAGTGCTTGGATATAATCCGTTGCAGTTTGAAAATCAATCCATCCTTTTTCACGACAGAGTTCGGAAAGAGAGCCGGTATTTGAGAGTGGAAAATTGTACAATTGATAAAGGTATAAGGTGACGGAATCTCGTTTTTGTCTAGTCTAATTTTATTAGAAATATTTTACTTTTACAAAAAAAACTATCTCACATGACTTTAGAGGATCAATGCATCATTCAAACCGATTTTCAACTTCCGGGGCAAACTGCATTTTATCGTGGTAAAGTACGCGATGTCTACTCCATCGACGATTTGCTCGTTATGGTTGCCTCTGATCGTATCTCTGCATTTGATCATATTTTACCACGACCTATCCCTTATAAAGGGCAGGTTTTGAACCAAATTGCAACGCATTTCCTCAAAGCAACTAGCGATATTGTTCCCAATTGGATTCAGGATACGCCTGATCCAAATGTGGCCGTTGGCTTGCGCTGTGAGCCCTATAAGGTTGAGATGGTCATCCGAGGATATCTTACCGGGCACGCTTGGCGAACCTATAAATCTGGTAAGCGAGAATTGTGCGGCGTATCATTGCCCGAAGGGATGCGTGAAAATGATCCTTTTCCAACACCGATCATCACCCCCGCCACGAAAGCTGAAGAAGGCCACGACGAAGATATTTCCCGGGCTGAAATCATCGAAAAAGGCCTCGTCAGTGCCGACGATTATTACCATTTAGAAGACTACACACGCGCTCTTTTTCAGCGTGGTACTGAAATGGCCGCTGAGCAAGGGCTGATTTTGGTAGATACTAAATATGAATTTGGAAAAGTGGGCGATCAAATCTACGTAATCGACGAAATTCATACCCCTGATAGTTCTCGTTACTTCTATCGCGATGGTTATGCCGAACGTCAAGAGCGTGGTGAGCGACAAAAGCAACTATCCAAGGAATTTGTGCGTGAATGGCTGATGACGAATGGTTTTCAGGGACTCGAAGGCCAACTTATGCCCGAAATGCCCGATAGCTTTGTCGAGCAAGTATCGGAGCGCTATATCGAGTTATTCGAAAATATTACTGGAAAACCCTTTGTCAAGGCGGATACGCAAAGCATCATCGAACGCGTAGAGCACAATATCTTGGCTTATCTCAATCAAGCCCCAGTCCAGTAATTAAGAGACAATTTTTTCCTATTCTTTACCGTCAGCGTAGTCCTGAAGGTAGGCAAAGTGTGCCCCGAGTTGCCCCACTGAGGTCGTGACCGAAGCCCGTTGGATGACCCCGCTTTGGGCAAATTGATCTAACTCCGGTAAAATGAACTGGATGAACTGTTCACCAAACGCGCGGGAGGCATCCCGAGGTAGTTCATTGGGGAGGTTATCAATGGTCATCATATCGATGGTCTGATCCTGATAGGGTGTCGTTTCTGCTTCCGTAATAGGATCGTAGCCAAATACCGGCTCCGCAATCGTGGAGGCGAACAAGGTGGATGGAATAGAAGAGACCGGCGCGATATCACAAGTCACGTCTGCAATTACCCGAATACTGAAGTTTGACTGGCGCATTTCTTCTTTAGTGAAAAAGGCCGGCGCATTATTGTCCCAATAGATGCCATTGATCATGATATCTGCGGTTTGGGTATAGGGGGTGAAGCTACTTTCGAAACGTTCAGGATGGGCGTAAAAATCTGGTTTGTGAAAAGGCGAACCATCCTTAGCGCGCGCGTAATCAGCACACTTGAGTTGTGTATAAACGGGCCCATCGTATTGGTTCGCAAGGAAATCAGCCGGGCTAACCTTCGTAATTCCCATATCGTCGAGGACCTGAGCGGCACCTTGACCTACACGACCGCTACCGGTCAGGACAATTTTGACTGGAGGCAAGCTCAACTGTTGGTAGATGCTAATGGCTTCTGCATAATCGTAGCATTCCTTCATGCGCTTGAGCGCAAATTGCCCCGTGCGCTCACCGTAAGTATAAAGCGCATTATGTGCGCCGACCATACCGGCGAATTTTCCAAAGGCAATGAGGCGCCGCCCGTGCTCGTCCGTTAGTACTTCGTAATCAATCAGGTGAATCTTCTTTTGTAGGATCGCCTGGAGCAGGCGGCGATTATAGGATTGCTTTTTTATCGTATGGGAAAAGAAGAAGTATATTTTTTGATCAATCAACATCTCGATGGGAACTTCTTTGACGCCCAAGAGGATGGTGCAATCCGAGAGATCTTCTTGCAACCGAATGCCGGCAGCTGTATAATTTTCGTCCGTGAAACAACGGCCCGCTGAAGGTTGAACGACGATATCGATACCTTTACTCTGCAAATTCGCACATTGCTCAGGGGTAAGTGGAACGCGAGAATCAGGGGGCGTTTTACCTTCTCGGATGATGCCGATCTTCATAGATGCTTGGTTTTAGTTGATTGATAGTATAATCGCTTGGACTACGGTCTAATGCTTACAGAAAAGACACGCAAAAATAGTGCAAACTGCACGCAAAAATAAGCCTGAGCCGGAATTTGTTTTGAAGTGTTTGGATAGGGTTTAATGAATTCATCTGGCAATAAAAATCAGTAGGTAGACTGTAGATTTTTCTAAACGTTGATGAATGCACAATCGTAGGCATCACCTTTATCATTATTTTAAAGTAATCTCTCAAATTTAATCTGTGCATAATCATACGAATCTCCGATTTTGCTCTGTCACAAATCTTGATTTCAAACTTGCTGCATGGCTATAGCTTTGGCACGAATATTGGCAATTTCTTTTCGTCTTATCCCTCCTGGCGATTTAAATTAACTCTCCCCATCGCCATAGATTAGCACACAACCTTTAGAGCACACATAACCATAACCATGAAAAAGAGTACATTGATCATTGCCTTATTATTGGGCAGTTTGACCTCATCGTTTGCCACTAATGGCATTCCCGAGATTTATAAATCCTCTCGTTTTACCATCCCTGCGGGCCATACTTTTTACAACATTTTCTTTACTGATGATGCCAACTCCAAGCTCTTTATTGATTTTGCGGAGGTGGCGGAGCAATTGGAATTGTTGAATATTTGGCGCAGTAAGACCTTGATGTTGGAAGATCAAATCTCCGATTTACCCGGTGATACGATCTATGAATTGAACTTGGATGTGATTCGAGCGGGGACCTACACCATTGAATTAGTCACTGAGCATGGAATAAGAATCCAAAAAGAAATAGTGATTAAATAGCTCTGTTTAGTTTTTTGGAATTTCTCATTTGGTCGCTCAGCCCTTCAGGATTGAGCGATTTTTGTATTTTTGCGGCAGAGGTTGGAACTTTATAAGTATTACAACAGTTCTACCTTTGAATACAGTGAAAAATGTTTCGCTGGTCGAAATTGAAATATGGGGCTGACTGGAATCGACAGGAAGGTTTATCAGTTAGTAAGCATGTCGAGTGATGAATATCAGACTCGTAAAAATCAATATTCAAACTCTTTTATATGGCAATCGTAACTTTGCCATGGCAGCCTAATTCTAGGAATTAGATGCCTTTGTGCCGTGCATTTGACGCCTGATACACAGTGTGCCGCATATCAACAACCCTTCAGGCTAGCAAACCGGATCGCTTCGACCGGCGCGCGAAACCTTAGAGGCTAAGGATTGCGCATAGGAGGGTTTCCAATCCTACCGCTTTCCCGACAATCTAACTGGAAAATAAACATGTAGAAAGCTCTCTGTTGCTTTGTCTGGACCCGGGTTCAACTCCCGGCAGCTCCACTTTGTAAGAAAGCCGCTATCACATCTTCGTGATAGCGGCTTTTGGCATTTTAGGT
The DNA here is from genome assembly GCA_028285085.1 of Saprospiraceae bacterium. GTDB lineage: Bacteria > Bacteroidota > Bacteroidia > Chitinophagales > Saprospiraceae > JAHDHW01. Next base: position 61,526 of record JANQQI010000139.1, read on the forward strand.
ACTTTATTAAAATACCCTTTTTGGGATATTGCAAATCGGCAAAATGAGCACTAACTTTGTATAGTTATTGATGATGCCTTATAGGCAAAAACTATAATCCCAGGGATAAATTGTACCATGAGCCGACATTATTACATTTTAGCAGCCCTCCTGTTGCTTATTTTTGCTTGCTCCAAAGATAAAATCTACGTTGCTTCAGCCCTCGATAATGAGTTGGAGAATGTGATTAATCGTTATGGGGGAACGGATGAATTCATTCTACCCGAAAGCGACGACTATCAAAATATTCCTCAAGATCCTTTCAATCCACTTTCCCAAGGTAAAATTGAACTCGGTAAGATGCTTTTCTACGAAACGGGCTTGGCTTTAGCGCCAATTCACGATGTAGCCGAAGGGACTTACAGCTGTGCGACTTGTCATATCCCTTCGGCGGGATTTCGGCCGGGCCGTCCTCAGGGGATTGCTGATGGTGGTGCAGGTTTTGGTGATAATGGAGAAGGTCGATTCATGGGAGGATTATATGATGAAACGGAGCTTGATGTTCAAGGGGCGCGTCCTCTGAGCGTGTTGAATGTGGCTTTTGTGGAAAATACGTCTTGGAATGGTCAGTTTGGAGGAGGTGGTGTAAATGTAGGGACAGAAGCCTTATGGTCACAAGACACAACGACTGAAATTAATCATCTTGGCTATGCTGGATTGGAGAGTCAAAATATAGAGGGGCTTAAAATTCACCGAATGGTGGTGAATAAAGAGATTGCCGATACCTATGGTTACACGTCATACTTCGATGCTTGTTTTCCAGAATACCCGGAGGAAGAACGCTATACTTTGGAAACAGCAAGCTTCGCTATCTCAGCTTATCTACGCAGTTTGTTGACCACCGAGGCGCCATTTCAACTCTGGTTGAAAGGAGATCATACGGCTCTGACCGACTCAGAAAAACGAGGAGGTATTCTTTTCTTTGATAAAGCGAATTGTGCATCTTGTCACCGGGAGGCAAATCTTGGTTCAAATACTTTTTATGCACTGGGGGTCAATGACTTATTCCAAAATGCCGCCTCTTTTAATACGGATGAAAATGATCCCCGCAACTTTGGACGTGGTGGTTTTACCGGCGAAGCTGAGGATATGTTTAAGTTTAAAGTGCCTCAACTTTATAATATGGCCGATGCACCGTTCTACTTCCACGGTGCGAGCAAAGAAAGCTTACGCGAGGTCGTGGAGTACTTCAACTTAGCCATTCCCGAAAATGATCGTGTACCAGCTAATCTGATTGCCCCGAATTTTGATCCACTGGAACTTAGTGATCAGGAGATTACAGATCTGGAGGCTTTCTTAGCTAATGCGTTGCGCGACCCCAATCTAGAGCGTTACGTTCCTGAGGAAGTGCTTTCCGGGAACTGTTTCCCCAATAATGATGCGTTTTCTCAGGTTGATTTAGGTTGTAACTAAAGGGTCAGATATACTCCTATTTCAAGCGACAAATAGACCGTACTCATATCAATGGCTTTGGTCGTATTCGTTGGCGGAAACTGCCCATCGAAGAGATCTAAATTGAAGCGATAGATATTTTTTTCGACGCTACTACCAATTCCTACCCCAATTGTCGGCGTCCATTGATAAATAATGTCCACTCCACCAGCGACGGAAAATCCCGTTGCGCGAGTTCCAAAATATTGCCGGAGATAGGAATCCTCGGGCGCATCCGAAGATTGATAGGTATAACTTGTTTCGGGAAAATAGGCGAGGCTCACCCCCGCTCCGAGATGACCTATAGCTTTGAATTGTCGCCATTTCGGGGAAGCGATATAAAGTCCCAGTCTGACCGCGTGCTCTTGCCAATTATCTCTACGGCTGGCATCAATTAAGGCATCTTCCACAAAAGTTTCCGTTAATTCATCTGCTCCTAGAGCAATACTTTTGAAGCTGTAGTTGAGTCCAAGACCGATTTGGCGGCTGAGCATGGCGTAATGAATATTTACAGCCGCGCCGAGGGTTGGTGTAGAAGAAAAAGTCGTATTGTTGAAATCTAATACGAGTGCACTACCACCCTGTATTTGGAAATGGTGCCGCAAAGTATCCTGAGCTTGTGTGGCACCTAGACCAAGTAAAAGTAAAAAAATGAGTAAGCTATTTTTCATGCCGGAAAATTACGAAAAATGGCTTACTCGTTTGTTAATTACCTATTCTTCTAATTGAATCGCCATGGCGAAGTAGGCATCAGTGGTGTAAAGAATGCCGGTTTCGGGATTGATGGTGATGCCTTGGCGGAATCCTGCGCTGTAGTTGCGCTCGTTGGGTGAATCCTTGGCCCAGATTTCTTGTCCATCACTAGTGCGTATACAGTGAAGCTGTCCATCCCCGGCACTACCGAAGTAGATATGTCCTTGATAATAGACCATATTGTCGACGGTGGATGCGGTATTTTTATTTTCCCAAATTTTGGTACCAGTATCTAAATTAAAGGCGTAGAGATCGTCGTTGTCTCCATTAGCAATTAGCATGTTTTCAGCCACGATAGCCAGACAGCTCGCAAAACTGCTTCCTGGTTCGACCTGCCAGATCAACTCACCGGTAGCTGGATCTACACAGGAAACTGTGCGCATACCCAAAAAATAGACTTTATCATTGTGAATCAAAGGAAGATGTATCGCAGAATTGCCGGTAGGTGTCAGGTCTTCGATGATCCATTCGTAGTCGTTAGTCGTTTGATTATAGGCATAAAGGTCCACCTTGCCTTTGGCTTCATTGAAGTTCCACTGTCGCAATTGGAAAATCAAAAGTGATTCTCCTTTGTCATTAATCCATTCGACTGGGGGCTCAATTCCGGGCCGATATCCTCCCTTTTTGACATTGGTGAGAATAGTTGACCAATTACCTTCCAGGTAGTGGGATGATTTTAAGAAGCATGTGTCGTAATCGAAGCCTTCGCTACCGTGGGCGAAGAAAACCTGATCTTTACTCATATTCATCCTCACTCGACTATTACCAAAATCACTGATCCAGATAGCTTGTCCATTCTGTAAATTAATTGCAATGACGCCTCTGGTGACGCTAGCAATGAGAAAATCATTGTGTACCTACGTTACTTGGAATATAACCGGTAAGTTGATCTGAAGACCAATGAGATCTCCTGTCTGCTGGTCTCTCATGTAAAGCAATTTATTGTCTGTAACAAAGCCTGCGCTGAACACCACTTTATCTTGAAATAACACCGGTGCGATGGAAAAACCACTACTGGTGTCTGCTGTTAGGGGTTCCTGCCAAAGTACTTTCCAGGTACCATTGTAAAGGACACGGTTGGGACTAGTGGATGTCGGGAAATGCAAAGATTCTTTGTGGCAGCTGAATAAAAAGAATAGGAGTAATATGTGATATGTTATTTTCATCTTAAGTTGGGTTTTATTCCGTACGTGACTCAGTGAAGAAAAAGTCACCATAACTTCCATTATATAAATTCGTGAGTTTCTTTTTCAACTCCTCATCATTCCGCATCTGCATATGAGAAGAATTCTCAAGTTTTACAGGATCGGCAGTTGCCCCCGTCATATAGGATGCAGACTCCTTGAGCACTACACCATCATTGGGTTTGGTAACTTGAATAGTGATATTGACCGGATCGCCGGCTAACAGCTCACAATTATCAGGGCAATTGTCAGGATCCGTGATGGGGTAATCGTAAGTATCTCCCTCGGGGGTATTACATTGACAGCTGTATTCTTCATTAACTGTAATGGTCTCCACATCTAGTGCACCGATGATAGCCTGCCAGTTTTCGTCGGCGTCGACTAGCCATACCGCTGGTCGCTGGAGTTGGATTTTCATTTCATTTGAGTTTAGTGAATAAAATGTCATGAGCACAAGTGGTACTATCCACAGTACTCGATTTAATTGTGTCAACACTTTTTCCTAAATGAAATGGGGTGAACTATCATGTGGCAAAGTATTAATAGTTCAAAAAATGAAAAGCGTTTTGGTTAATACCAAATCGATCTCTATACGCATATAGAAAACAGAGGTAAAGGATAATTGTGTACTTTAAACAGTAGCTGGCTGTCGTATTTTTAGATTAGATTATCTCTTTGATAATTCTTAGATATTACAATTTTCGACGCAAATATTCGACGTTTAATCATTGTCAATGAATCAAAGTGATGTCAAAGAAACGAGAAGATCAGCTACGTTTGATTATCCTTCCCATTAATGAGAGAGCAATTTGTAATTATTATTATTTGTTAGAATAGAGGGACAATATATTCTATTTTATAACAATAATATTACATTGTTTAAATTGATGATTAAAATATAAAATAAATATGAAAGTATTTTGTTGTAATACTAATTTATGAGGACTATTCTTTTCTTCCTTGTCTGTGTTTTATTAAAAATATGAACAATATATATGCCATTTGGTAAATCGGGAAGAACGACTTCCTGCTGATTTTTATCATCAAGCTGTTGTTTGAAAACCATTTGACCTCTATAATCCCAAAGCTCCAGCTGTCCTCCGTTACGTAAAAAAACATCCCCTTCAATAAACAACGTTCGCGAAGCCGGATTAGGATAAATTTGTAGATCTGCGGCTTGAGGGGACGAGGTATTAATCAAAAAGTCAGAAGCCGTTCGAATGCCTGGACTTAAATTGAGATAAGTACCACTGCCACTAGTTTCGAGCTTCACGGCTCGGATCATGTAATGATAAAAACCATTGACACCGGGCATATCTTCGAAAAATAAGTCTGTTACGATTTCTGGGCTAATACGTTGGTACGGTCCATCAATACTATCTGATCGATAAATATAATATCCCAAGATATCGGTATCGGGACTAGCAGTCCAACTCAATTGAACATTACCGTCAAAAAGGGCTTCCGCATTTTCCGCCGGAAGAACGGGATGCATGCGTATACTCGGATCTCCGAGCAGGGCGGTGTGCACCAGTTGTGGACCCGGAAGATCACCGGGTAATACGCTATTTTGAGTGCGCCGAACACTGTGTCCGATCGGATATCCCATAGCCATATCGTGGAAATACCAGGCCGGGTTGCCCGCCCAGACATTGGTCAAGGTTAAGCCGGAGGCCAGCGGCGCGCGCAAGAAGTTGTTTTCATTGTCCCAATCACCGAATTGGCTACCAAAGAGCATCGTGAAAATACTGAGTAGGCTATCGTTGGCAAAGTCAGTCGTGCTACCTATGCCAGCCGAGCTGATGTGCGTTCCACTGCCACAACCATACGACCAAAGGAAGCTAGAATCGCGCAGCGAAGAGAAATAATCCAGTGCTTCAGTTTTATCACTACCTAGCAAAGGCGCGAAGTTCCGCCACCCACTGGCGGCGGGCGCCGCAAATGCATTTCCAAAATTATCGTCCACCAAGGCGCGACGTTCTACCGCAATCATGCCATTGCGCCAAAGATGGTTTTTATCCAGATACTGGCGCGTCAATTCGATCTCATCGGCCTGAAAATCTGGCATATTATGAAAATCAACGCGGCCAACAGCTAGTTCGACTTGACCACTGGGGATCGCGCTTTGATCGAATTTACCATCCCCGGGAGTATTGTGATTACGTTCAAAAAAGGCGGTCGTGATATCGGCGGTTTCATCGGTCCAGGTACCGTCTAACTCCGCGTAATAAGTATCGGCTGACCAGGCGCCTTGGTGATTTTCAGAGTGGGTGTCTGGGTACATATCTCCCGAATAAGGGACTGGAATATGACCAATGATGAATAAGGAATTCAGGTCAGCGTGAGCCGAATACACTTCTTGAATTGTGGCTTTTACGCTGGTGACAGCATCATTTTTATTGGCCTCCCGGATCAAAACCTGCCAGCCGTCAAGAATCAGATCGGTGCGCAAGCGTTCGATTTCAGCGCTAAGCGCATCGGTGTATTCATCATCGATGAGCAGGAGGATCTTACCACGGTCCTCGAGTGCTGGTGCGCGAATGCCAGCATAAATGAAGCCGTAGCGCGCCCGCTCAGCAATGAATTGCCCCACAAAGCCCGAGCTAGCCAGCTCGATGCTATTGTCCAAGTCTGTTAATGTCCAGGAGGTACTATTAGGAAACATATCCGGGGCAATGGTGATAATGACTTCGGTACAGCCGTTACCATCGTCGCATACAGCAAAATCGAAAAGCGTATTAAATCCAAAATCACTGCCTTCGGTAACTATCTCTCCACAGGCTTCTAATTGATAAAAGCCGTGTCCAAAATTACAGCACAGTCCAATGCCGTACATGTCACTTAGCGCAAATCGAACATTCGTGCCAGCTGGAATACAGACTGTATCTTTAACCGTATCGTACTGCTTTTTAAAAAAGGCATATTCAAAGGCTTCTTCGACTTCGATATTGGTATCCGAAAAACTGGTCGCCATCCACTCTAAATTAGCAATGGGAGCGCCCCAATCGGTCGCCTCAAGTGTTTTTCGGAAGACTTCATAGCCAGCAGCAGTTGAATCTATCGGCCAGCTAAAATCAATTCGTGGTGGATTCTCCTGCACAACTGCACTGACTTCAACCGAGCGTTGTCGTGCGGATTGTCCCCAACCGAGCTGGGAAATAAAAATTAGACATAAACAAAGATATCGTGTTCTCATGGGGATCATTTATCGGATATTTGGCGTGACTTAATCTCTTATTTTTACAAAGTTCTTTTGTTGAAATCGGAATCCATCCATTTTAATATAAAATGTGTAAAAGCCACTGCTCCACATGGATACCGGAATCACGATTTTACCGCGACCGATGTCTGTGAACAGACTAGATTTGGCCATGACGGTGCCCAGACTATTGGAAACGAAGTAAACCAGTTCGCCGGCTTCGGAGGTCTCATACTCTACGACCACAAAATCTTCTACCGGATTTGGATACAGTCGAAGCTTCAACCCACGATCCTGATCAGCGGTAGAAGGGCGATTAAGCGCCCAGCTACTATTGCTGTTTGCACTGCTGGTGGGGCATCCCATGACTTGTACTTCAGCTAAGGCCATGAAACCTGCATCTATTTTTTGAATACGCACGTAACGGCCCGTTCGACCAATCTCAACTGTACTAGGTGTGCCCCCGATAGTATTCTGGATGTAGCTCGATACGCCAGGCTGACTCAACACTTCATTGAGATTACTGGATACAAAGGGCGCGTCAGATACCAGGACGTAATAGTTATTTAGGAAGTTAGAGCAGCAATCTGTGCGATTCCAAAGATCGATATAATCAATTTCGTTGATATTGCCTAAGTCAACTTCCCACCAAGGTTGATTCTGCCAGCCGGTGCTGGATACCGAATAGTCTAGATACCAATTTCCACTGGTATTATCATCGATGGCCAGCTCAGGCTCACCGCCACCATTGGCATAAATACTGGATTGAGTGGCGGTACCATTGAGGGCTAAGTTGCTCACTGATGTACAGTCGCCACCATTGGTTGGCGCAACATATTCTACTGTCAGCAAGTTTGAGGCATTATTAGGATTACCAGCGATGTCGGTGACTTGATTGGCCGGTAGCTCGATGGTTAATTCACCCTCGGCATCTGGCGTAGCCGTAAAGGAATAGACCACCCCATTACCATTGAGATTGCTGGCGCTGGCGTTAGTCAATACTAAATCACTGAGGGTCAGGCCGGTGATAACTTCGCTAAAATTCAGCGCTACTTCGAAGCTACCGCTCACCGGATTATCGGCATTACTTAGCGTTGCTTCCGGTGGAGTGGTGTCATCATTATTTGGATCACCGTCTTCGGGACAGCCGAACACTTCGACTTCAGCTAGTGCCACAAAACCAGTGCCGGTGCTTTGAACTCGTACGTAGCGACCATTGCGATTGATAGGGATTAGGCTGGGCGAACCAGCGATTTCAGTTTGATGGTAAGCGGTGACGCCTGCTTGATTGAGTGTCGCATTTAAGCTTTCCGAAATAAAAGGCGCATCGGATACAAAGACGTAATAATCGCTCAAGAAATTAGAACAACAATCCGTTCGATTCCAAATATTTACCCAGTCAATACTCGAGACTTCACCGAGGTCAACTTCCCACCAAGGCTGACTCTGCCAACCGGTGCTGGATACCGAATAATCCAGATACCAATTACCGTTTGTGTTTCCATCGACAGCTAACTCAGGACCCGCGAGGTTGTTACCGTAATCGCTGGATTGACTGGCCGCTTTGTTTTCCGCCAAATTGTACGGACTATTACATTCGCCACCAGTTCCTGGCATGGTGTAGGTGACGCTCAAAAGATTGGATGCGGTATTCTCGTTCCCTGCATTATCCGTAACGGCGCTGGCCGGTAGCTGAATGGTAACTTCGCCATCCACATTGGGCGTTACCGTAAAACTGTAAGCTGCTCCGGTACCGCCAAGATTTGAGGCGCTACCATTATTCAAGTCGAAGTCAGACAAAGAGAGTCCATTAATTACTTCGCTGAATTGTACATCCACTGTAAAAGCACCACTAACATTTGAACTACTGGTGCTGACCATGACCGTAGGAGGGGTAGTGTCGGTGCCAGTACCCGGCATACCTTCACAGCCAATTACTTCAGCTTCAGCCAGGGCCATAAAGCCTGTTCCATCTTTTTGTAATCGAACGTAACGACCATTCACATTTGTAATAACCGTAGAAGGTGTTCCCGCTGTAGTTGTTTGATGGAAACTTTGTACATCAGGATCGCTGAGAAGTACATTTAAATTATTAGAATTGAAAGGAGATTCCGAAATGAGAATATAATAATTGTCCAAAAAATCAGCACAGCAGTCGGTACGGTTCCAAATTCGTAACTCCTGAATTTCGGAAACACTACTCAGATCGACTTCCCACCAGGGATCATTTTGCCAACCTGTACTCGAAACGGAAAAATCCAAGTACCAATTTCCATTGGTATTACCATCTACCGCCAATTCTGGTCCGGCGCCATTGTTCCCATAGTCACTGGAATGAACAGCCGTTTTCCCTTCTGCTATATTTGATGGTGAACTACAATCACCAGTTGCCGGCTCGGTATAATTGACGTTGAGTGTATTTGACGCTAGGTTGCCATTGCCAGCCGCATCTTCAGCCTGATTGGCGGGCAATTGAATGCTGATATTACCTTCTGCTTGTGGACTCACTTGAAAGGAGTAGCTGTCACCGCTGCCACTGAGATTTGAAATAGTTCCATTGGTAATTATGAAGTCGTTGGCACTTAGACTCGTGACGGGTTCATTAAATGCGACGGTTACTACAAAAGAGGTAGTCACTTCATTACTTGGGGTATTTAACAGAACCGTAGGGGGCTCTGTATCGGGTGCTTCAGCTTCGGGAAAGAGCAAGAATTGAGGAACTACTTGTTGTGATTGATTCGGACTTGACCATTCTAGTTTGGCGGAAGCCTGTCCTCCATTTTCGTAAAACTCCATGACAATTGGTACGCGCTCGCCGGCCGTCATGCTAATGGTGCCACTATGTGCCGTAGCGGACTGATCAACCCATTCATCAATAATCAAGAAATCATTCACCCAGAGTCGCACACCGTCATCGGTCGTGGTCGTAAAGGTATAATTTTCGGTATGTGCTGGAAGAACTTCACCACTCCAGCGAACCGAGTAGGTATTAACGCCCATTGAACCATCCGGAGAACCGTTACCCCAATCAAAGTCGATCACCGGATCGATCCGTTCCAGTGCGATATTCGTAAGGTTCATATTGTTGTAGTACTGCCCTTGTAAGCCGGTACCACCGGGGGGACTTACCGTAAATTGGTGTTCGACGGGCAGAGCCGGCGCGTAGGTCATATCGCCACTTTGAATCGCGCGGACGGTCACTAGGCCAGGATTGCCGCTTAGGCTAATCGTGTTTCCAGAAATAGAAGCCGGACCTTCCACGACGTGTAAAATTACCGGTAGACCCGAATTCGAGGTGGCACTCACCGTGAAGGGGGCGTCGATAGTCAGCTTATCGGATAAGGGCGCAAACGTGATTGTTTGACTGTTGCCACCGCAGGCAGGAAAAATATCTTTATGATAACTAGAAAATAAACCCGCCGGATCAATAACCCGCAACTTGATACGATAAAAGTAGGTGGAGCCATCGCAGCCGATAGGAGAGAGCTCGGTGGAAGTCACCGGATTATTATCTACGGGCTCTTGATGATAGTGATCGTTGTGGTGCAACTCCGTGATCCATTCGTAGGTGAGTGAAGCGTTGCTATGTTCGGCGTCACTCACCGTAGCACTAAGGTCGAGCGGTGTTGGAAAATCGAGATTAAAATTATTAATGTTATCAATGCTGGTCGAGAGGATTTGGGGAGGAGTATTATTGAGTGAAATGATCAAGGTTTGCGTTTCTTCCAAACCTTCCGGGTCGGTTACCGTGAGTGTAACATTGAATGCCGTGGGTTGGCCGCCGGAGGCGGTGAAAGTATGCTGAGGATTTACTGCATTGCTGGTATTGCCATCTCCAAAATCCCAGGCAAAAGTAATGGGATCCCCATCAATGTCGTAGGATAATTCGCCGGTAAATTGAACCGTGAGAGGACTAGAGCCATACAAAATATTGGCACTGGCGCTGGCAATTGGCGGCAGATTCCCGCCAGTATAAACGATGCGCCGGACAGCATTTTGGCCACCATTGCTATTGCCACTGGCACCCCCTAAATAATACAAAGCGGTAAAATCAGGGTCTGTCGCTACGTAAACGATGGCATCCGCTCCGGTTTTAAAATTGCGTACTTCGGTACAATTGTGGTTGTCGTCGAAGCTGAAATTGCGAATCCAGTCGCCGCCATAATCTGCGTGGAAATAGGTGTTTTGATAAACTTGGGGAAAAAACGGACTACTACCAACCCATACCCCTCCGATGGACGCATTCCCTTGGAAAGTCGGGCCAGGTACTTGCGAGGAGCCGACTTGATAAATGGTGCCATTGACATAGGCCCGTGGGGTACCATTACGCCAATCGACTTTGGGTAATTCGTGGCTGGAAGGGGCGTAAGTGCTGTTGTTGTAGCCCGGTTCGTGGGTCATACCTTCGTATTTTGGCCAACCAAAGTTGAGACCACCGACAGCCATGACGCTTAATTCTTCGCGGTTTCCCCAGCCTACATCTCCAATATAAATGGCACCAGGATCGCCATCGGCCTGATCATGGCTTCCGGTTTCTGGTTTCAAGGTCATTCGACAAGGATTCCGTAATCCTAGGGCCCAAACCTTGGAGCGGATAGAATTGGGATTATTGCTTTGGTAAAACGGATTGGACGGAAGGCCGGCACCGGTCATGGGATCAATCCGAACAGCTTTACCGGCCAGGCAATCGAGTAGCTGGGTACGGTAAGCACCAATATTTTGCGCTGATGTGATGATGCCATCATCAATGGCCTGCTGGTAATAGGTCTCGGAGGCGGAGCCTTCATCGACTGAGCTGTAGCTGGCGCCGTCACCAAAGCTGGCCAACAGGGAACCATCGGTACCAAAAATCAGGGAGCCGGTGCCGTGCGACTGGTGCAAATTAGGAAAGCCCGTCGATGGACTATCGCCCAGTAATACAGCTCGACTGGCGTAGTCTACGGTATTGAAACCTGTGCTGAGCTGGGCCTGGTAGCGTGTCACTCGGCCAATAGTGGCGGAAAAATAATCGTTAGTATTGGGGTTGTAATCCGAGGTGCCAGCGTAGAGCAGGTGATGTCGGTCAACGATGTAGAGTAAGTAGATATAACCGTTGGCGAGGAAATCCGGATCGAGCGTGAAACCAAGTAGCCCAAAATCTCGCCAATTACCCACTTCATCACTCAGGTCAATCAATGGATCGGGCAAGCGTTCTCCATTTTCTACAATCCACACCTTTCCTCCTTTTTCCCAGACATACATCCGACCGTTTGCATCGAAGGTCATTCCAACCGCTTGCTGGAAACCACTTACGTATTCTTGATCGACAAAGCCAGCTGGTTGTCCATGCAAGCTGAGCGTTATTAGGCATGACAATAAAGCCAGCCAGAGGGTTTTGTAAAAGGGAGTCATGGTGCTGAATGTTTTTTGTTTATATAGAAGGCTTTCGTTTTTCGTCTAAAAAACAATCATATTATTCATCTAAGCTATCGTTTCAGGTAGTGGCCATAGTCAATAAATCGAATATCTTTTTCCTGATGCTGAATGGCAATACTGGCTAGGTAATCTTCTGCGGGCGAAAATGTACTAATGAAATACATCTGATCATTGGGTAGTGTGATTTGATCAGTATTTCGACTCATATCAATACAGAAGAATTCATCGCTTAAGCCCTGACCGGTTGCTTTCATCAAGGCCTCTTTACGTGTCCAAATGCGATAAAACTGCTCATCTGCAGTATGGCAATCCAAACTTTCTTTCTCGGTTTCTGTAAAAAATTGATTGGCCAAATCGAAATACTCGAAGCGAAGATCAATCTCCTCGACATCAATGCCGATTGGTGACTTTCCGAAGTGCAGCGCAATGAGTAATAAATCACCACTATGCGAGATATTAAATTGCAGTCGCTCGTGATGATCTTTTAGATAAGGCTTCCCTTCGGGAAAGCGTTCGAAGCGAATCTGCCTCGACGGCAAACTAAGATATCGGCTACATAGCTGACGGGTAATGGCCCTGCTTAGGATACTGCGCTTTCGATCGATATGAAAATGAAAGCGTTGTACTCGATCCAGTTCCTCCGAACTAAGGTAGCTAATAAATCGATGCTCGTTGATTTCCGACAAGCATATTTTCCAAAGGTGTATCCCTTGGTGTTCCTGAAAGGGCGGCTTCAAAATGGGCCATTGCCAGGGTGGCGACAATAGATCATTACAGAAGACGCTTAGTTTTTGTGTTCTGGGTGTTTGCATTAGGTCGCGTTTTCGTAAATCTGATTTAAACTTTTTTGCAGGATTTTAGCGAATTCGGCGCCATGGGGCGGATCAAATAGGGTGAGATGGTCGCCTGGCACCTGATGCAATACAATGCCTTCGAGTGCGTAGGGTTGCCATCCCAGATATTGAAAATCATCGAGATAAAAACGTTGGGATTTTGCTTTGAACAGGTGAATTTCACCTTCATAAGGCGTGATCGTGTATTGATCAAAGGCCCTTTTATTGGCTTGATCCACAGCACCACCATAAATGGCATTAGCTTCTTGTAAGGTGTTATGGTCTCCTTGATTTGATCCTACCCAGCGTTGATAACGACGTTTTAAAATGTGTGATTTGTATTTGAGATTAGGAATAGGGTCTTTGGCCAGCGTAGATAAATTCCAGGCCACCTTCTTCCCAAGATTCGACAGTTTTTTATAATAAGAATAAGATGTGTTTTCTCCGGTAATACTTTGATGGATAATGGTGTCAAACATGGCTAACATGTCGACTTTCTTACCACGCGCTTTTAGTTGCTTGGCCATTTCAAAGGCGATCAGTCCACCAAAGGAATAACCAGCGAGAGCGTAAGGTCCATCTGGCACGGCTGCTAAGATCTCTTCAATATAATGCGCTGCAATTTCCTCCATTTTATCAAGCGGATCTTGCTGGCCATCCATCCCACGTGCTTGCAGCGCATACAACGGCTGATCAGCATCCATGTGCTCAGCTAGGGTTTGGAACATCAAAACGTGCAGCCCTGCACCGTGAACGAGGAACAAGGGTGTTTTGCGGCCTTCTTTACGAATTGGAACTAACGAACTCGAAGCGGCTTTGGCCACGCGTTCTTCATCAGCCACCAGAGCAGCTAATCGGCGTACCGTAGCATTTTCCAAAAGACTGGATAGCGGTATTTTTTGTCCCGTTTTTTGTTCCAACTGCGCCATCATTTTGACGGCAATAATGGAATGGCCGCCCAAAGCAAAGAAGTCATCCTCCGCACTAATTCGCTGGAGCCCCAGTAAGTCTTGCCATAGCTCTGCAATCATTACTTCGAATGCTCCCTCCGGTGCAATGAATGTATCTGTTGGGGATAGCCGAGTGTTTTCTGGGGCCGGAAGGCGTTTACGATTTACCTTCATCGTTGCTGTGAGCGGAAATTCTTCCAAAGCGACGAAAGCCACAGGTACCATATAATCTGGTAGCTTTTGCGGGAGGTGAGCCTTTAGATGTTCAAAGTCTAACTCGGTATCGGCCTCGGGGATGTAATACGCCACTAAACGTTTAATTTCCGGTTGATCTTCCCGGATCATAACGATGTTTTCGCGAATACCGGGATACTGGGCCAGAGTGGATTCAATCTCCCCTAGCTCGATTCTGAAACCACGAATTTTTACCTGAGAGTCGGCTCGGTGCAAGTATTCCAAATCCCTATTGTTGAGATAGCGCGCAATATCGCCAGTGCGGTAAAGTGTGTCTCCCGGTGTATCCGCAAAAGGATTCGGCACGAAATGATAAGCACTCATCTCGGGGCGCTTAAAGTATCCTTCCGGTGCAACCCCGACACCGCCGACATAAATTTCGCCCGCGACGCCGATAGGAACGGGCTGTTGTTGTTGGTCGAGTAAGTAGATTTGAACATTCTGCAAAGGACGACCGATGGGCTCGTAGGCCGTATCCAGGCTCGTGGCTAATCGATCGCCTTCCAATTTTTTGAGGGTCGACCAAATCGTGGTTTCCGTTGGGCCATAAATATTATATAGCGCGGCACTGCGCTGAATGAGCTTGTTGGATAAATCCTTGGTTAAGCCCTCACCGCCGCAAAGGATGGTCAGGCGTTCTTCGCCGGGCCAATTGGCCATAAGTAGCATGCGCCAGGTGGAGGGCGTCGCTTGCATTAGTGTCGGGCGGATGTTTTGCAAGGCGTCGCTCAATTGGAAGCCATCCGTTTTGGTGTTTTCGCTGGCCAGATGTACTCTGGCCCCGAGAAGCAGCGGCAAAAAGAAGTCTTGTACCGAGGGATCAAAGGCGATACTGGCTACACTAAAGATGATTTCATTTTCATCTAAATCAAGTGCCTTAATGATCGCATAATGATGATCGATGACTGCATAATGTGGAATCAAAACTCCTTTGGGTTTTCCGGTGGAACCGGAGGTATAGTTTACATAAACCAGATGATCTGGTCGTAATTTTTTATAGAGATTACCCGTTGAAGCGGCCCGAATGCGCGCTTCATCCCGGTCGATACACAGAATTTGCGCAAAGTCATCCGGTAATCGATCCAGTAGTCGTGCTTGCGTGATTAAATAATCAGCTTGCGCATCTTCCATGATGACCGCCAGCCGTTCGTGTGGATTTAAAGGATCGAGCGGTACATAAATGGCCCCCACTTTCAAGCAGGCTAACAGGCTGACGACCATTTCTAGACTTCGTTCCATGTAAACGCCCACAAACACTTCGGTATTAACGCCGTGTGCAATAAGATAATGCGCTACCTGGTTAGCACGTTCGTTGAGTTCGCGGTATGTTAGGCTACCATGTTCATCGCTTATGGCAATACGATCTGGCGTTTTTTCAACCTGTTGCTCGATTAATTCGTGTAGACAAATATCCTGAGGATAATCTGCCGTTAGGCCATTCCATTCAAACAACAATTGCTGCTGTTCTTTTTCGGGTAAGATGTTGAGTTTATTAATCGGGCAATCGGGCTGTTTAGCAATGTGTTCTAATAAGCACACAAATTCTTCCAATCGACGATTGATCGTATTTTGATCGAAAAGGTCTGTATTATAAATCCATTCAATCTCTGCGGATTGTTGGATGGGTTTGATATTGATAAAACTGTCGAAAGTCTCGTAGTGGCGTGGAATGTTGGTTAAACTGGTCTGAAGATTAGCGAATTTTAACGCTCCTACCGGCGAGTCCATATTAAATAAAACGGAAATAACCGGCGTTCGACTCGGATCACGCGGGAGATTTAATTGCTGGACCAGTTTGCCAAAAGCCAACGATTGATGTTCGAAAGCATCAAATACTTTATTTTTCGTCTGCTGTAGGGTAGTGGAAAAAGAAGCCTCAGGATCACATTGTAAGCGTACCGGGAGTAGATTAACACCGTGCGCCACCAAGCGTGTATTTTCCATACTTGCCTGTGAGGCCGCCGTGAGCCCAAGTACAAAATCTTGCTGGTGTGACAAACGATAGATAAAGATCTGGAAAGCAGTATAAAGCAGATTGAATAAGGTTTGTCCTTCGCGCTTGGCACAGGCTTGTAGTGCTGAAAATATTGATGCTGGTAAAACCAGATTTTGACTCTCCGCGGTATATGTTTTAGCGTGCGGGCGAGAACGATCTGTTGGTAAATCCAAGATCGGAATCTCATCTGCAAATTGAGCTGTCCAATAGCCAAGCGCCTCAGCAACCGCTTGGCTGTCTTGTTTATCGGCTAATTCCTGCGCAAAAGTGCTCAACTGCACTGGTTCGGGGAGTTCAGCGGCTTGGCCGGATACTTTTTCGGTATATAAAGCAGCCAGTTCTTGGAGTAAAATCCCCATCGACCAACCATCCGCTACGATGTGATGTGCGGTGAAAAGCAATTGATGTTGCTGCTCGTCAAGTTTTAGTAATTGCCAGCGATAAGGCGTCTCCTGAAAAATATTAAATGCCGTTTCGCCTTCGGCGGCCTGGATGTCTTCTAGTGTTTTTACTTGCTCCTCTGAGTCCAGTGCACTTAGATCTTGCACACGCAAGGCTAGCGGCAGATAGCTATGGATCGTTTGAACGGTTTCTTCAGCTGAGAAAGAGGTGCGCAATGCCTCGTGGCGGTCGATTAAATCTTGCAATGCCACTTCGAGAGCTTCTTGATACAAAGCACCATTAAGTTCGATGGCACAGCTCAAATTATAGGCAGCAGCTGCGCCTTGTCCTAATTGTTGTTCCACCCAAATTTCTTGTTGGCCGGGTGTGAGAGGTACCTTTTTTTGCAGAACTTGCTCGGGAGGTGTTGCTGGTTGTATGTCGGCCTGTGGGATGGCGGGCTTACTTTCGGGCACCAAAGCTGCCGCCTGCGGCAGCCCGACGATTTTATTTTGATCCTCCACTTCCGACAAGTGAATCGGGAAAAATCCAGCGGTTTGCATCTCCTTAATACTCTCTGCGAAGGCTTGATAGGTAAATTCCAAATCTGCTTCCGTGTGAGCGGTTGAGACCAAGGCTGCTTTTTCGGTAATATGTACCCCTTTTAGACGCAAATAGTAAAAGAGCAAAGGGGTAAATGGGTTATCGTTCAAGGGACGAATTGCAATGATTGATGCCGTCGATAGTACTTGGAGCGGGACTTTAGTTTCGAGAAATAAATCCCCTAGTCGCTTGGCTAATCGAGCTGTTTTGGCATTAAGTACTTCGTAGAGCTGCGGGCCGCACTTTTGAATTTCCAGCAGGGCGGCTTCGGCCGCAGCCAGGCTCAGGGGATGCTTGACGAAGGTGCCACCAAAGAAGGTTACACCAGCTTCGGGATAGGAATCATCACCGTATTGCCACATCCCGCCATCGAAGGCATCCATAAATCGCGATTTGCCCGCTACGGCGGCCATGGGTAGTCCACCGGAGATGATTTTGCCGTAGGCAATTAAGTCGGCCTGAACGTCATACCATTCCTGGGCGCCGCCAGGCGCAACCCGGAAGCCAGTGATCATCTCGTCAAAAATCAAAGCAATATCTTCCTCCTGAGTCAGTTGCCGAATTTGGTGAAACAACTCTCGAGGCTGGCGATGCGGGAAATTAGGCTGGATGGGTTCAATAATCACGGCGGCTAGCTCGTGCGCATGGGCACGGATGCGTTCTAACACACGTGGATCATCATAATCGAGGACGATGACATTTTGTACGGCCGACTGGGGAATTCCGGGAGCTACTGGCATCGCTACGGATCGATCCCCCCGTTTGATCACACGGACCAGCATTTCATCCGCGATCCCGTGATAGTCGCCTCGGAATACAACGAGTTTATCTTTCATGGTTACGGTGCGGGCCACTCGGATTGCCGCTGAAATGGCCTCTGATCCTGTATTGACCAAGGTGGCGCGATCAGAGCCGGTCAGCTCGCAAAGCAAACGCGCGACGCGATGGGCGAGTGGGGTTAAGACGCCTAATTCGAAGCCTTTGGCCAATTGTTTTTGCACGGCCTCCTGGATGAAATCTGGGGTATGGCCAAAGAGACTAATCCCAAATGCCATGCGGAAGTCAATGTATTCATTACCATCTACATCCCATAGCTTGGCACCTTTAGAACGCTCTACCGCAATTTGGTAAACCATGTCCTTCCACAAGCGATTGAAGCCAGTGATCGAACGAGGATCAGCCAAATGGGGGCGTTGCGCCTGGGTGAGTTCCTGTGAGCCTTTAGTGCGGCTCGTATAGCGATTGATGAGGTCCTGTAGATATTGTTGTTGCTGTTCATTCAGGCCTTGGTCTTGCTTTTTATTAAGTGGATTCCAGGGGCCGAAGGATTGGCCTTTTTTTACTTTGTGAGAAACCTCAGGTGTTGCTTCGACCGATCTAGTCGTTTTTGAAACATCGGGTACTGACGCACTGTGGGAAGAATGCACCGTATTTCCATGGTTAGTAGAAATATGGGGGGCTGGTTGAGAGGTTGGTGCATTTCCCAGCAGTGTCAGTTGCTGTTGCATAATTTGCAACTGCTGTTGTATGATTTGCTCCATCGTGGATCGGCTTGGGTGGTCGGGAGGGATGGGCAAAGTGTCAAGCTGCGGAGGAAGCAGTTGTATCGTTGATGGATCGATTGGTGGGTTGGGAGCAGATGTCGCTTGCTGTTGGGCTAGCTCTTCCTGCAAAAAAGATTCGGGGAGTTGTCGGTCGACATAAGCCGCCAAGGCCAAAAAATTAGGGGCTTCTTCGAATAATTGGCGGAAATTGATTTGTATCGGAAACGCTTTCTTGATTTTAGTAACCGCTTGCGTCAAGAATAAGCTATCAAAACCTAATTCCAGAAAAGTAGCTTGGTCGTCCATATCCTCCGGGGCCATACCACTGAGCTGCTGGAAAATGTCTTTGATAGAGGTACTAATTAAATCTTGTCGATTAAGTTGTGGTTCCGATTGTGATTGGGAGGGTTTAACCATAGTGTGTAATCGTGCTAATTGTTCAGAATTTGCCGTTTTTGGAGCTATCCAGTGAACTTGTCGTTCAAACGGATAGGTAGGCAAAGATACGGCAGGCAATCGCTTATCATCGTGTAAAACTTGCCAATTAACAGTATGGCCTGATTGCCAGATTTGTCCGAGACTTTTTAACAAAAATGCAAGATCATGAGTGCTTTCTTTAGGGTGTCGAAGGGAAGCCAATACTAATTGTCCATTCCGACGAGCCGGATGCTGACGTGTAAAAGTACATAGGGTTTGGCCGGGCCCAATTTCTAAAAATATACGATCCTCTTTTTCTAATAAAGTTTGAATACCATCACTAAATTGAACGCACTGTCGCAGGTGTTGTAACCAATAGGTTGGACTTTGAATAGTATCAATATCTACTACTTTCCCAGTTACATTAGAAATGATTGAATATTGAGGAGGATGGAATTGAATCGTTTTTAAAAAATCACCAAATTCCTCCAAAATGGGTTCAACCATATGAGAATGAGCAGCGACGCCAATGTGTAAGCGAGAGCATCGAATATCTTGCTGTTCCAGCTTTTGTTGGATATCATCCAGTGCTTTTTCGGCACCAGACAATACGCATTGATTAGGTTTGTTGATCGCGGCAACATTGAGCGTGCCATTAAGCAATGGTTGCAGTTGCTTACGACTAGCGGCGACACTTAGCATGCCACCTTTGGGGAGTTTTTGAAACAACTGCCCTCGTTTAGCAACCAAACCCAGTGCATCTTTCAGACTAAAGACGCCCGCAATACAGGCCGCGGTATATTCCCCAAGGCTATGTCCGATGAGTTCGCTCGGGGTTAACCCTAACGATAACATTAAACGGGCCGTTGCATATTCAATGGTAAATAGGAGCGTGATCGCATGTAAAGGATCGCGAATAGGTTGATTTTGATTGGTAGCGTCGGATGGAAAAAGTACAGCATCCAGGTCTAACTGGTGATCCTTTTTTAAAATCACCAAACACTCATCAACTGCATCCCGGAAAATTGGCATCTCCTCATAAAGCGCTCGTCCCATACTGCGGTGCTGCGCCCCGCCCCCAGGAAACATAAACACCAATTTTGGAGCCGTTCCGGCCTGAATGGGACGCCTTTGCTGCGAGTCAAGTAAAAGTTCGGCAGCGTGCTGCCCGTCTTTAGCCACCACAAAATCACGCCACGAATGGGCAATTCGCCCTTGCTGCAAAGTATGGGCAGTCCTTGCCAAATTTGTTTTTGGATGTCGTTCGAAAAATTGACCGAACTGTTCGTTAGCCCGTGTCAAAGCGGCTTCGTTTTTGGCCGAGAGGGGGAGTAGTTGATAGCTTTTATGAGATGGTGTAGGCGGAGTTACCGGGGCTTCCTCTAAAATTAAATGCACGTTCGTGCCGCCCAACCCAAATGAACTCACTCCGGCACGACGTACGATTGAGCTTCGCGGCCAAGGTTTGAGTTGATCATTGACATAAAAAGGGGTATCCGCAAAATCAATCTGTGGATTTGGCGCTGCAAAATGTAGCGTTGCCGGAATTTTCTCGTTTTGTAGGGCGAGTACGGTTTTAATGACTCCAGCCAGGCAAGCGCCAGCGTCCAAATGCCCAATATTGCTTTTCACGGAGCCTAGCGCGCAAAAGCTCTTTTGATCTGTGAATTGTCGGAAGGCTGCTGTAAGTCCGGCCACTTCAATGGGATCGCCAATGGCGGTACCGGTACCGTGGGCTTCTACATAGCTCAGCGTTTCTGGCGAAATGCCGGCCGCTTCGTACGCCCGTTGAATAGCGCCGGCCTGTCCCTGAATACTCGGCGCGGTAAAACCCATTTTGTCCGAGCCATCGTTGTTGATCGCTGTAGCTTTAATAACGGCATGAATCCGATCACCGTCAGCGAAGGCTCGATCCAATGGTTTGAGGACAATGCAAGCCATACCGTGCCCACGTACCATTCCATTAGCCGATTGATCAAAGGGCCGACAATAACCGTCGGGTGATAGCGCGTGACCCTCCTTGTGGAGGTGACCACCACCAACCGGCGGCTGAATACGTCCGCCACCGACAAGTACCAAATCACTATCGCCGTTAAATAGGCTTTGGCAAGCTAGATGAATAGCAACTCCCGAGGAGGAACAGGCCGTTTGGATACCGATGGCAGGCCCACATAAATTCAGTTGATACGCAACGCGTGTAGCTGGAAAATCTTTTTCCAATGCAATGCCTTGCTGGAAATCATCCAGCGATTGGAAATATTGCGGATGGGAGAGTACATTATTAAGCAAATAGGTATTTCGAGCGACGCCACCGAATACCCCGATTTTACCTGCAAAACGACTGGGATCGCAGCCTGCATCTTCCAATGCTGCGTGTGCGCACTCCAAAAAAATGCGATGTTGGGGATCCATCAAGGCGGCTTCGTTAGGCAAATAGCCAAAGTAACTAGCATCGAAGCAGTCTGCATCTTCGAGGATCATACTGCGGCGTACGTAATTGGGGGAGGCTAATTGTTCTGAATCGACACCTAATTGGTGCATCTGTTCTTCGTCTAATTCTTGGCTGACATCTTTCCCGGATACAAGGTTTTTCCAGAATTCCTCCAGATTCTTAGCGCCGGGAAAACGGCCACTCATGCCCACGATGGCAACCGCCCGATTCGATTTAGTAGCTTTAGGGATAGGGGACTTCTTGGTTGCAGGATGTTGATAGTTCAGTTGCTCGGCAACTTTCCAGGTTTTAGTACTGAGGAAATTATCTTTGGTAACGGCTTCCGACTGCTTTGCCAGATCGGCGCGAATCCTTCCATGTTTGAGCAAACGGACATCGCCCATCGGTTTGGAATCTTTGTACAGTCCATCCGTCATTTTATGCTCAATATTCTCGTAGGGCTTAAGTAAATCCGGGTGGAATTCAAGATTTAAATGATCGCATAATTCATGCATCGCCGCTTCGGGATTTTGTACCAAATGCTCGTATTGCAAATGGAACTGAAGCTCAGAAGGAATGTCTTCCAGAAAATCCAGCGCATTTTGGTGACTCTGGTTCCAAATGAGTTCGCCCAGTTGCTGGCCATTGTATGCATTTGGTCGGAGGAACATCACTTGCTCCATATGCATTTTGGCAAATGAGCGAATCATAGCATAGGGATGTCGGCTTAGGTGAATGTAAATGGGACGATCAAAATATTGCTCGGCTCGCTGCAGTGCCTGCGGGTCCAGCAGATAAGATGGCGATTTGTCAACCAAAATACGGTTGTCGAGACGCTGTTGTAAATGCTCGTACATTTCTGCTGTACTGAGGCTTTCCAACTCAAATTGTTGGAGGATACCTTTGGCTGCGTCAGCAGAGCAATGGTCGAGTTCCATGACAGCGCGGATCAATCCTTCGCGCCACAAGCTAAATTTATCCGTGTAGGCTTGAGCGCGTTGACTCAGATCATCGAAATGCAGCAACTGTAATTCATTGGCGGCAAAAAGTTTAGGATGCCCGGCGAGCATCACGCGTAGTAAGGAGGTGCCGGAGCGTGGAGGCGCCAAAATGAATATGGCCCGTTTATTTTTTTGAGCTGGAGTGTTTTGTATTGAAAATTGGGGAATGTAGGTGTTAAAATGGATGAAATCTGAAGCTTCGAGTGCGGGATCTGTCGATGCACTAGTCGTATCCACAGCATTATTGAATAGTCGTTGAATGGCTTCTGTGTACTCTTGCTTTAGCATTTCAGCAAAACTAGCGGGCGTAGGATGATCGAAAAGGCGCACCACAAAAATATTTTCGCCAATTTGTTTTTGCATCTCAGCAATAAAGCGAGCAGCCTGCAGCGAGTTGCCACCGAGCTCAAAGAATTTATCGTGGCGCCCGATGGGGCTGATTTGTAAAATGTTCTCCCATTTTTCGGTAATCAAAGTTTCTAATATCCCTTCGGCTTCGACAAAAGCTTGCTTAAGTGGCGGGCGCTCACGGGCTGGCTCCGGCAGCGTTTTTCGGTCGATTTTACCATTGGTCGTGAACGGCATTTGATCCAGAAAAACAAAAGTGCTTGGGATCATATATTCAGACAAGCGTAGCGCCAAGAATGCTTTTATTTGTTCTGTGCGTGGTGCAGTAGCGGAGGCGACCAAATAAGCCACGAGCTTATGATTTTCTGGTTGGTCACCGTGCAGAATGACCACCGCTTCGCGCAAATTGGGGTGTTGATGCAGAGCAGCTTCGATTTCTCCCAGCTCAA
The DNA here is from genome assembly GCA_028285085.1 of Saprospiraceae bacterium. GTDB lineage: Bacteria > Bacteroidota > Bacteroidia > Chitinophagales > Saprospiraceae > JAHDHW01. Next base: position 84,734 of record JANQQI010000139.1, read on the forward strand.
TACGGTAGCCCCGCAATTTAATTTGATCATCGCTCCGGCCAATGAAATCCAAATCTCCGCTTGGCAAGCGACGGGCCAGATCCCCACTTCGGTACAGGCGGCCTGGCCCGAAGGGATTGGTGATAAAGCGTTCTGCGGTCAGCTCAGGTCGATTGAGATAGCCCCTGGCTACCCCTCGACCACCAATACAAACCTCGCCAACGGCGCCGTCATGGACTTCTTTTAAACAGTCGTCTAATAAATAAATCTGTGCTCCCGGAATGCAACGACCAATTGGGGTTTTGACAGCCGAAAAATCAGTTGGGGTAATATAAATAGTGGTGCCTACTGTGGCTTCCGTCGGTCCGTATTGATTCAGTAATCGAGCGTGTGGTACCAATTGATGGTGCAATTGAACCAAATTGCCCGGACATGCTTCTCCCGCTACGCTTACGGATACTAAACTCCGCAGCATTGTTCCCTGTGTCTTGTCTAATAATAAACGATACAGAGAGGGGAAGGTCAGTAAATGCGTGATTTGGTGCGTTTGGATGAATTGGGCGAGTCGGAGTAGGTCTTTCTCCAGCTGCTCAGGCGCGATGACCAGTGTTGCCCCTTGGAGTAAGGTCCAAAATATCAAAAGAACAGAGCCATCAAAAGCGAAAGAGTAGGCGTATAAAAATCGCGTTACTGGATGATCAACCACGGCCATTTGGCTATTGACCAAATGCACGACTTGATGATGCTCAATTTGTACTCCTTTGGGCCTTCCGGTAGAACCGGAAGTGTAGATGGTGTAGACCAGCTGATTCGCTTGGACAGCTAAGTCTGGATTATGCTTAGGATACTCAGCAATATTGCTGGTAAAATGATCTAAAGCTAGCGTTGTATGATTTTGAAAAACAGCGTGCTGCGCTATCAATTTTTGCTGGCTAAGTATCAAGGGGGCAGCCGTATCGCGAAGCATGAAGTCCAAACGCTCCGTCGGACTAGCCGGATCAAGTGGGACATAGGCACAGCCCGCCTTGAGAATACCCAAAATACCAATGATCATCTCCATCGATCGTTCCACACAAATGGCAATCAGTGTCTCTGGCGCGTATTGTTGAGCAATGAGATAATGGGCTAATTGATTCGCGCTTTCGTTCAGCTCTCGATAAGACATGACCTTCCCTGCAAACATCAAAGCTGATGTATGGGGAGATTGCGCCGCAATTTGTTCGAAAATCACATGCACGCAATGCGAGGCAATAGCCGTTTGTTTTTTCTCATCAGAGCTCATAACATAACGCAATACAGAGCGGATACCGAAGGTGTTAAGGACGACTTTGTACAGACACTAATCGGGGGGAAATTACTAGGTCAGTCGTATTCTGCTAGGTGATGTGAGGTTGAAACCTATACAGTCATTGGGACAATGATGCTGCAAGATACTACAAATTGAAATGTCATTTATACCAGAAACACGGTATTTATTTTATAAGAGGGAAAACGAATATAAATTTATTGCAGAAATATTGCTATTGATAGTCAATTAGTTGTAAGGGGGAGGTAAGTTGAGAGGTGATTTTAGATAGATTTCAAACAATACATTTTAACCGTAAAATTTGTATTTTTGAAGTCTGTTAGACAGTAGGTTATATGAAAACAATGAAACCCTGTTTTTACCCTGCCACAGTTGTATTATTGCCCCAATAATTTAATAGTTGCCCAAGCCGATCACTCGTTAGATTTTAAAACAGTCGAGAACTTTATTTTAGATCACGGACTCCTTAAACTATGAGCATATCATACCCGAAGCTATCTCATCTGGCTCTTATGCTTGTATGCACTTCGATAGCTATTTTCTCTACAACATCGCTTAGCGCCCAACCGATCAAAGAATGGGATCGAGGTTATGGTGGTAGTGGTTGGGAAAACTGCAATTACGTCCAACAAACTTCAGACTTAGGTTACATCCTGGGAGGTAATACCACTTCTGGTATCAGCGGAGATATTACCGAAGCCACGCGTGATGATGGTTCTTTACCTTGGGCTTGGTATAATACGAGTGATTTTTGGATACTGCGTACGGATGCTAATGGAGACGTCCTTTGGGACGCTCGTTTTGGAGGCAACCGGATGGATATCTTATGGGGATTGGTGGAATCGACAGATGGTGGCTACTTGCTGGGAGGGCAGTCTATTTCCGATTTATCGGGAGACAAGACCGAAGCTTCCCGAGGAGATTTTGATTATTGGATTGTAAAAACGGATGCCAACGGCGATTATCTCTGGGATCGTACTTATGGCGGTGATTCTACCGACATTCTAAATACGTTGATTCAAACATCGGATGGTGGCTATTTGCTGGGGGGCTGGTCGATTTCATCGGGCTGGACGCCTGCGGACAGTACCGGGGAAAAATCGGGTGCGGTACGTGGTGGCTTTGATTGGTGGGTTGTTAAAATTGATGCGAATGGCGATATCGAGTGGGAACAGACCTACGGTGGTGACGGTGATGAGCGGCTCAATGATATGTTTCAAACGGCAGATGGTGGCTATGTTTTAGGAGGAGGTACAGGTTCTAATATTTCCGGCGAGGTAACCGAACCCTCCCGAGGAAGTACAGATTTTTGGATTTTACGCATCGATGCTGACGGAAATATTTTGGATGAGATACGCTATGGAGGTGATGAGGCCGATGAATTGAACGAAATTATTCCGACAAGTGATGGCGGTCTGTTTATGGGAGGAAGCTCCTTGACCTTGAACGTCAGTGGCGATAAAACCGATCCTGGCTATGGGAGCTTTGATTGGTGGGTACTCAAGACCGATGCAATCGGAACGATCGAATGGCAGCATACTTTTGGAAGTGATGACATGGAGAATGTCTATTCCGTTAGTCAAAATAGTGTTGACCACTTTCTGCTGGGTGGTTTTTCCCGTTCGGCGGATGGCAATGACGTAACCGATGCGCCCAAAGGTGGCTTCGATTTTTGGATGATGTATCTCGACCCAAGTGGTGCTAAACTTTGGGATCGCCGATTTGGTGGAGATGCCGACGATGTCATGGAGAATTTATTTCAAACCAATGATGGCGGTTATCTACTTACTGGCCATTCCAGCACGGATGTCGATCAGGATAAAAGTGACCCCAGCAATGGCCTCAACGACTTTTGGGTCATTAAAACGCAATGTAATGTCAGCGTGGAGCTGGCCGACACGATTGTTTGTCCGGGTGATTTGGTGGAAATCAGTGCTTATGATCCCAATTGTTTGGACTGCGTCTACAGCTGGGGAGATGATCCTAATAATACCGATTCGGTCCGTGTGGTGAGTACGCTGACGGATGTTATTTATTCGGTGACTTTGACCGATGGGGTTGGTTGCCAAAAATCAGATGATATCAACATCACTTTGGCCGACGTACCAGAGGTAGAACTTGGACCAGATCAACAAATTTGTGCTGGTGATATCATCACCTTGGATGCTGAAAACCCTGGCTCAACCTACGCCTGGAATACGACTTCTGTTGATCAGACCATTACGGTGGATACCACGGGGCTTTATGCGGTGACCGTTACTGCACCCAGTACTTGCGCAGTGACGGATTCTATCTTTGTAGTTGAAAACCCGCTTCCGGTGGTGGATCTCGGCGCAGATACCACGATTTGTGCCGGTGAAAGTGTGACCTTGGTTGCGGGCTTCCCCGGTATGGACTACAACTGGAATGTTTCACCGCTCAATCAACCATCGATTACTGTCAGTAATACTGGGCTCGTCACCGTAGAAGTTACGGACGGTAACAACTGCTCCGCAACGGATCAAATTGACGTGCAAGTTATTCCACTGCCAGCTACCGTCGATGCCCAAATACCCGACCCGGGACCATACTGCCCTGGCTCGGATGTGGATATTATTATTGAAAATGCTGCATTAGGTATTACTTATCAGCTTTTTGATGGCAATGATACCTTGGCTGGATCAGCACTGGGCAACGGTGGCAATATTAGTTTAAATACCGGAGCGCTGCTCAATTCTACTAGCTTTTCCGTGATCGCGAGTACGTCATTGACTTGTGCCGATACATTTAACACCCAACTTGATGTTCAGATTGGAGATATAGAATTGCCGGTCTTGGAATGCCCTCCCGGGGCGTTAATTACCTTAGAGGACAACGACTGCGACCCTACGCTAACCACCGGAGCGCCGGTAACGATGAGTGATAATTGTGGGGTTGAAAATTTGACTTACGCTTTGAGTGGTGCGACTAATGCAGATTCTCCTTTGAGTGGCATCAATGATGCCGGCGATGAAGTTTATGAGATTGGCCTGACCACCGTGACCTACACGGCTACGGATACGGCCGGCAACACTTCGCAGTGTAATTTTACAGTTGAAGTGATTGATATGAGCTTGCCCTTGATGGGCACCGCGGCCAGTGATTTGACCGTAGAATGCGATGGTGCCGGTAATTTGGCAGAATTCAATAATTGGCTGGCCAGCAACGCTGGAGCTACGGCTTTTGATGCTTGTAGCAATGTTACCTGGACTACCGATCCAATCAATCCTCTGCCAGCGGATGGATGCGGTGAATCGGGTAGCGTGACGGTGACCTTCATCGCTTCGGATGATGGTGGTAACTCAATTTTTACTTCCGCTACCTTCACGATTCAAGATACCCAAGCCCCGACTTTCACGGTACCTGCAGCAATAACTTTGACGCCAGCTGATGATCCTAATAACCTTAACCTTACTGGTGATGTCACCGACGAAGCGGATAATTGTGATAGCGGCGTGATGGATGGCGGCCCACGCGAAGCAACTTTCCAAGACATTGTAGCCACTAATGCTTGCGAAGATATTATTACACGTACCTGGACTTTGACCGACGAATGTGGTAATACTAATGAACAAACTCAGATCATCACCATCGAATACGACATACCGATGGCGGCCATTGCCGGTAACGATTTACTTTGCCCCGGCGATACGGCGGTGATTAGCTTTGCGCTCGCCGGAAATGGGATAGGGTTCAATGTGATTTATACCGATGGGTTAACAAACTTTAGTTTGCCCAATATTATTGATGGTCATACAGTTGAAGTTTATCCAACTGCGCCTACAAATTACACTTTAGTTGAAGTGATCGATCTGGCACGCCCAGATTGCCCGGCAACGCTCAGCGGGCAGGCGGACATCGACGTATTTGATGCGCCCGTTGTATCCAGTTTTGTGGAAGAATGCAATGAATTGAACTCCCATTATGTGGTAAGTTTTCAAATCACCGGAGGCAACCCAGCGGCTTATAGTGTAACCGGTGATAACGGAAATCTCGGTGGAGGCTTCTTTGCGAGTGATCCCATTGAGCGAGATTCGTCGTATATCTTCATCATTCAGGATGATAGCGGCTGCGATCCGATTGTGATTACCGGGAGTTATGATTGTACCTGTATTACCGAAGCAGGAAGTATTTTACAAAATGAGCTGATTGTGTGTGGAGAGGAAGTACTGGATGTTGAAAATAATTCTTTCAATCTGGACGGAAATGATGTTTTACTCTATCTACTGCATACCGGAGATGAGAATAATATCGGACCGGTAGTCGCGACCTACTCTAATCCTAATATCAGTTTTTCAAATGGTCTAAATTACGGTACGACCTACTATCTGACCGCGGTAGCGGGAACAGAAGACGGTATCGGTGGGATTAATTTCAATGATGCTTGTTTATCAACTAGTGTCGGGGTGCCCATCATGTTTTACGAGCCGCCAGTGGCTACAGTTCAATCCGTTGATGGTTTTGAAATAGATTGCAATATGCCCGCTTTGGTCTTTAACGGTGTAGAAGGATCTAACCCCATACAAACCGTGACTTACGAATGGCAGGATGAAAATGGTGCAACGATTAGTACCTTGCCGGATGCCTCTTTGTCATTATCGGGAGCCTACCTTTTGATCATGACAAATACCAATAGTTGTCGGGACACCGCGATTTTTAATCTCACTGAAGACTTTGTGAGTCCTGAGGCACAAATTGCCAATCCACCTTTGATGACCTGCTATAACGATGAAGTAGAGCTCAATGCGCAAGGCTCATCAACGGGTTTTACCTTTAGTTATCAATGGTCAGGCGGTAACATTATCAACGGCGCGACGACCTTGACCCCGACCGTTGGCGCTACCGGAACTTATCAATTGATTGTTTTAGACAATCAAAATGGTTGCACAGCTCAGGCTTCTGTGAATGTTGAAGGAGACAACTTACCCCCCAGTGTTGATGCCGGAGAGGCCTTGCAGTTGGATTGCCAAGTAGAGTCGCTTAGCTTAAATGGTAGCTTCACGGCTCCCACCAACAATGTAAGCATCCAGTGGGTGAGCCCCAATGGTAATATTCTTAGCGGTGCTAATAGCTTAACTCCTTTGGTGAACACCACCGGGAATTATACTTTGCAAGTAACCAATTTGGATAATGGCTGCATGGGCAGTGATCTCACCGAAGTGGTTGAACCACCCGATATTCCACAGGATATTGTGTATGATTTTTCTGATCCTGACTGTTACGGAGAGGAAAGTGGGAGCATCAATATCATATCTATCGTCGGTGGGGTAGGGCCATATACTTATTCCGTTGATGGTTTCTACAGCGGCGATACATTGATCAACAACCTCGGAGCGGGCACCTATGGTCTGAGCGTGCTCGACGCGAATGGTTGTACTTTCGAAACGCCGGTCACGCTGATGGAGCCCGATGAATTCCTGGTGGAACTGGGGCCTAGCCAACAAATTCTTTTGGGCGATAGTATTTTGCTGGAGGCTCTGTCTGCCCAGTTCATTGCGGATATTAGTTGGGCCGGAGGCGCCACGGTACCTTGTGATAGCTGTACGCAGGTCTTCGTACAGCCTACAAATAGCACTTCTTATGCCGTGGTGGCGGAGAACCTAGCTGGCTGTATTGCTCGTGATGCTGTGAATATCTCTGTACTGAAAGACCGTAATATTTACATTCCGACGGCCTTCAGCCCGGATGGAGACGGTATGAACGACTTTTTTGCGATCTACAGTGATCAATCCGTGGAAACCATCGAGGTGTTTCGGGTTTACAATCGCTGGGGCGCCTTAGTTTACGAGGCACGTGATATGTTGCCAAACGCCGAGCCGGAAGGCTGGGATGGTTCTTTCAAAGGAGAGAAAGTCGACGAGGGCGTTTACATTTTTTACGCTGAAATTGTCTTCACAGATGGTTGGCGAGAGATTTATAATGGCGATGTGACCTTATTACGCTAGAGCGGTAGGAATGAAAATAAAAAGACGGAATCTCCAAGCTGGAGATCCGCTCTTTTTGTTTATTCTAAAGTCAAAGTTAGTTGCCGTTCGTAGCACCTGGCTCAACACCGACAGAATCAGCCTGAGCTTGCATCGCCGCTTCGAAAAGGGCCATGATATATTCGTTTTCGCGGTGGACTTTCAAGATGCCTTCTCCAAATGAATTGTTCGCTTCGGTTTGGATGGTTTCGGGTGCTTTTTCGGTCACACCGATTTCCCAAATCTGTTTGATCATCAAATCGCCTTCAATTTTCTTGAAGTGACCTTCCAGAGGAAAGCCCATTACTTCGATCGTTGTTTTTGGCAATTTATGGCCCATCATATTCTCTGCTTTATCGCCGAGTGCTTCGATCATTGCTGAAGCTGTTTCGGGGCCATACCAGATCTCTTCTACGATATAGTTAGAACGACTGGGGTTGAACAGGAAGTCACCCTTAGCGGCCATATCGATCTCTACTGCGTCCTCCTCGCCAATTTTGACCTGATGCTTACCAGAGGCCAATACGATTTGCATATTTTGCTGAGGTTGGATTTCAAAAGCTTGTGCGCCTTCGGTACCTTCATCAAAAGAAAGGGCGATGGCAGCGTCAGTTGGATTGTCAATTTCCAGAATCTTATTGTTGTCTCCACAGCTTGACACCAACAGCAATAACATGCTGAATAAAAAAAATCTCATGATTTTGTGTTTTAGTTTATAAATTTAATAGTGAGTAGATACTACATTGCATAGCTCAAGGCTATCTGTAGTGTAATTGAAACAGTCTGAAATGTTAGAGAAAATGGTCCCGGTGAGCTTTGGACCACCAGTAGGAAGATCAATTCCAATAACAAATAGGCCTGCAAGGTACGCTTTTTCTTGATTTCTACCCAAAATACCCCAATGATCGATCGACCCGATAATATCAATGTTTTCATCTTATACGCCGAGGAGGATGGTGGATTGAAAAATGAACTTGAGAATCACTTGAGTTCATTGCACCGTCATGGCTACATCGATGTGTGGCACGAAGGTTTAGTTCTGCCGGGGCAGGATAAAGATGCGGTGGTCAGTGCTTATCTACGCAAAGCTCATATCATTTTGCTGCTGGTCAGCGCTAACTTTTTGTCTCCCGATTGCTACAGCAAATACGAAGAGGATTTGCGACATGCCTACGAGCGACAGAAGCAGGGGAAGGTCAAAATTATCCCGGTGATTTTGCGCCATTGTGTATGGCAACTTGACTTATTGGCAAGCCTGACTCCTCTGCCAAAAGATGGGCATCCCGTCCATAGTCGACACTGGTCTAACCCGGATATGGCTTTCGAAAATATTACTCGTGGTTTGAGAGAGGCGGCCGATGAATTGAGCGGTAAGCGCAAAGCGCCCTCCGGTCCGCCACCTTTGAAATCCCGACCAGCGCCTCAAGCCGCAAAACCCGGTCCAGACCACGTCGCTGCCCAAAAGTTGATTAACCATCTTTTCGATCTCATGTACCGTTTCGAACCTAATATGGGGGCGCAGATGGCCATTTCGCTGGTGCACGATAGCCTGATTGAGCGGGGTGAACTGGCCTCTAATTTTAAGCAGTACAATTTTTGGCGGGCCTACGAAAAACTAGACCGCTATCACTTCCCAATCGCGATTCATACCCAAAAGCCAAGTGGACGAACTTACATCGGCAATCCACAGCAAAAAGGCGAAGAGTGGATTTATACACTCCATAAAATTGACGATTTAGGTGGGATCCCCGGCCAAATTCGTATCTTTTTCGCCCGGCAAGGTGGCTTGCCAAAAATAACTGGTATTAGTCTGTAAAATAACTCACATGGCCCGAGAAATACTCTATAATCTAGATCCCCGAGAATACGAGCATCCCTTTGACAAACGTGCCCTGGACGCTTTGCACAACACTAAAGGCCTGGATACCTTGGTCAAGAAGTTCTACGAATACGGTGTCGAAAGGATTTTTACCATCAACCTGACCGGCAGCAATCTACGGGTAACGTCGAGTAGCTTTCCGAGAATTCATGAGTTGTTTCAGGAAGCCCGCACGATTTTGAACTTACCGATTACGCCCGACTTGTATATTCACCGCAGCGATGAGTTGCAGGGTTTTACGACTGGCGTCGATCGCCCGATTGTTGCCATTAGTAGTGCCTCGATTGATCAGTTTACGGATGAAGAGCTGTTGTTTATTATGGGGCGGGAAATTGGTCATATCAAGAGCCGCCATGTCCTTTATTATGAGATAGGAACCATCCTGCCGTTGATGAGTGAAATTTTGGCGGGCGCCACCTTAGGGTTGAGCCAGCTATTTTCGGTCGGCCTCCAGATTGCATTATTACAATGGCAACGGATGTCAGAGTATACGGCCGACCGAGCGGGGCTATTAGCCTGCCAGGACGTCGTGGCGGCCACATCGGCGCTGGCGAAGATTTCGGGTATCCCGGAGAAGTATCAGGAGACCTTCAATATCGATGACTTTGTCACCCAGGCCCGCCAATTCGAAGACTTTGACCGGGGAAATTATAATCGCGTCTTAAAGTATCTCAGTCTAATGACTGGTGACCAGACCTGGAGTGTTGGTCGCGCAAGTGAGCTATACAAATGGATTGATCAGGGACATTACAAAGCTGTTTCTGAGCGCAACACGGATCGCAATGCTCCACCTCCTTTGCAGTTTTGCGGCAATTGCCAGTACCGTTTGCTAATTCCGGTGGCGATCTGCCCACGTTGTGGAGAGTCGACGGATTTGTTGGTGTGATTGATTTGTACGGGCAGGTTTAGAGGAAGTGAATTTCTATTTCAATATAACGCTCAAATAAGATTGTAGGACCACAAGTTGGCTTTAAGTTGTTGTTTAGCAACAAACTATGAATAATGAATTTTCAATGTGTAAATAATGACTATTGAAAGGCCATTTAGGTACTGTCCAGCACTAGTTTTGACTTTATGCATCCACTTTCTACTTCTTCATCTTTTTAAAAAATCAATACACGCAAAAAGAGTATTCCCTAGCAGAGCAATCAATTCCAATTGAACTCCCTCCAATCAAAATTTGTAACCTTATCCTTTGTCTTCCGTAGAAGAGGGGCAAATCAGTAAAACAAAATGATTTTACTCGATTACCGCTCCACATAGAAACTCTCAATCAAGATTTCTCCTGCTCTCATTGATCATTGTGTTGTACACCGCACGTACCCTACTTTTATTTCACTTCTAAAATGTTTTTATCATGGAGAATCACGATTGCTGTGGCTGTATCGATGCAGCTAGTTTTGGCTTAGTTGCCAATGACAGTATGGTAGACAATAGCACGGCATTGCAAAATGCCTTAGCTGCTGCGGCACCACTGGCGGAGAAAGTATGCTTGCCGGCTGGTGTTTACTACTACGGAACGACCCTTAATATTCCTGCTGGGGTGACCATTATTGGCGTCGGCGCCGGTAAAGATCCACTGAATACCTCCCCCGTTACGGGTTCAGTGCTGGCTTACACAGGAGATAAATGGGCGATTGAATTTCAAGGAAGCGCAGGAGGTTTGCGCGACTTGGCGATTGACGATAAAAGTGGCGTAGGGGCTAAAGCCAACGGCGCTTTGCGGATTCTGGCTAGTAGTGCGCTGGTGGAAGACATCAAAGTATCCAATGTACTGCTGATGAGTTTTATTGAAGGTACAGCCTTGAAACTCGAGGCAGTCAATGCTGGGGGGATTCCCTACGCCTTGTTTACTGGCTTGCGGATTCGTAATGCTAAAATCGGGATTCATATTTTTGAAGACGAGACTTCCTTTACCAACTCTAATCGCTTTCTGTCCGGGGTGATTTCTGGCGGTGCTTTTGAAACGGCATTGCTGGTCGATGGAGGGAATAATAACGTCTTTTGGGGGCAAGTGATTGAGCCGGGCCAATCGACTAATGGACACATCATTGTGAATGCTGGCGCCATTACGATGCACGAATTGCGCTTGGAAGGCAACCAACAACCAGCGGGAGTACCTTTGATACAATTTGCGAGAGATACCCGGGGGTCTAAACTCAGTGGGTTCTCTGAAGGCAAGGGCTTGATTGATCTGGGAGACAACTATGTCGATATGCGTTCGAACTCGATTGATTTCAATAATCCAGGCTACAATCAGTTTTTTAACGGACCTTTGCAAGGAATCGATGCCACAGCTTTGGATATTCCTTACTGGGAAATCACCAATACGACCGATGTCACCATCGAATCGATTGTCCCTGCTGTACTGCCCGGCCATCAAGTGCTGCGCATCATCGTTCCAGCAGGCCTGGTCACTCAATTTCGGCCTATCGCCCGTTATCGCCCCCAAATTTTGGAAACGGAGACCTATTATCAGGCGAGTGTGGGCGGATATATTCGGGTCAACTACGGTGGCGAAAATGCCAAAGTCTTAGTCACTCATCAACCATTAGATGATCCCCAGCCTTTGGTCTCCTCCTATCCACATCCCGGAGATGGGCAATGGCATTTTATCGGTTTGACGGCGAATATTCTGGGCTCAAAGATTGCAGTTCCTCAATTCTTCATCGACAACGGTTCTAATCCCAATAGTTTAACGGTGGATATCACTACGCCGACTTATACTTTTGGCTTGCAGTCTTTACCACAACTCGAGTCGGCGCCGATTACTGCTGCCGGTGGGATAATCAATGGTCGCTTGTCGACCGCTTTGGGCAATATTACCGCTGATAATTATTTGTCGGGGACCAACTATGTTGTATTACCCTTAGATGGGAATACTTTTACCGTAACCGGCACACAAGGTATTGCACGGATAAATCATCAGACGGCTGACCAATTGCCAGTAGGGACGATAATCACCTTGCTATTTGACGAAGCAGGTTTGACGGTGACCAATAGCGTCTACATTGATTTGTACAGTAGCTATGTCTCTCAGGCTGGAAGTTCGCTGACTTTGGTGAGCAACGCGCTGGGGACCTGGCGAGAGTTGTCGCGGAATTTGTAAAATAAAAGTCCCGAGCTAAATGATCTTAGCTCGGGACTTATTGGTTTTTAAACCATTAACTTTTTAGGCTTTTGCTTTGCGCTTTTGCGCAGCAGTAATGACTTGCTTAATCCCTGTGACCACGTTGTAGAATGCTTCGTCCATATCGTCCCACTTGACAACCGGGGTAGCATTACGTGGTAAGGCTTGTAATTTGGCAAATTCCGTTTGGAGCCAATCGCAAGGCTTCAAAATAATGGGCACAACGATGGCTTCTCGACTTTCGTGCCGCTCCAATGCCGTCTTAATTTCAACGTCGTAGATATAACGTGAGGCAAGAAAGCGCGGACTAACCAGTAAGAGGATAATATCGGCTGTATTTAATTCTGATTTAATATCTTCATCCCATTCAGAACCAGCTTGAATATCGCGGTCATTCCAAATCTCGACGGCTTTGTGTCGCTTGATCATTGCCAAATGGACATCCAGCTCTTCGCGCAATTCTTCATCTTTATGAGCATAAGAGGTAAACACTTTTACGGGTATGTTTGGATCGAACATGCTGTATTTTAATTTTTACGGTTTGTTAAGTTGAGTGATTAAACAGTAGTTTGACTTAATTGGTCAAAAACTTCCGGGAAATGCCCCGCAGCGACTTCTCTTTCAGCCGCTTGGGCACCAATGGCGGTTAAAGTTTCGCAATTCTCAGCATCTGACATTTCGTGCAGTTTTTCAGCTCGGATGCCCGAAAAGCCAAGGGATGCCAGATGCTCATCCGTGAGCAAGGCATCGTAACGCAGATAATGCAATAGCGGCTGATCGGTGAGAAGATCATCGGAAAGATCACCGATTTCGCTGTCGATTTTTAATGCGGTAGGGCTATTGGATAAAAATTGTAACATCAATTGATTCATTACCTTGGCATCATTCATCAACAAGGAAATGACTTCCGATGCCCAATCCCACAGCTTATTATCAGTAACATCATCGACACTCGTACGGTCCGGCCAATAGCCTGTCCCAATAGATGTCAACATAATCTTATCAGCACCTTTTGCCCAGTTTAAGCGAAAACCTTTGAGCGTGGCAATCAGAAATAGTTGCAAAGCCGGATTATTATGCATGCTGACGCCACCATCTACAAAAGCACCTTCCTCGGTAGCACTGACTTTGAAGGCTTCCGGACGGAAATAGGTGGGTGCAGCGGTACTGGCCCGCACGGCTTTGCGCAGTAAAATATCTTTATTGTCACCAAAATATTTGGCGTTTGGAAAGTTAACTAATGGCCAAGTACTTCCGGTGTCTGCGCGCTTAGTAACGATGCACAATCCGGTTCGAATACTGGGATCACCCAAGGTCCGATCACCAAAGATGCGTTCTAGTTGTTTTTCCAGCGGTGCAATTTTGAATTTTGCGGATAGGCGCTGGAATAATCCTCTTTTTTGTCCGAAGATATCTGTCCCCAATTCGAGGTAGAGGTCCTTAATGGCTTCCGCATCCATACCAATCGCCAGACCACTAGCGATGATGGCTCCCGTAGAGGTGCCACCAATGAGATCGTAATAGTCGCAAAGACGCAAATCGGGCTTGCCCGTACGCTCACGTAGAATAGTTTGAATTTTTATTAAGTATCCCAGGGTGATTGCCCCGCGAATTCCACCGCCGTCAAGGGCGAGGATGCGTTTGGGGCCTGGACTTAGGAGTCGATCGAGTAAGCTCATATTGATTTCAAGGGTTTATGGAGATAAAGGGAATTAAGCAGCTTCGGCATCAGTATTGGTCTGGGCGGTAATGTCTTGCCAGCTTTGATTTTCGGCACTCATGATAGCCTCAGCACGGATGACCAACTGTTGAAAAGCGTCTTTGCCTTTGTAGTGCCCCGTTCGGGTCTGAAACATGATTTTTTCGCGATTGAGCGCTTCAGCAATGGTCCGGTATTGTATCCACAGTTCCTGATACTTTTGTAAAGAGAGGATGCCTTCAAAAAGCGCAATTAGGACCCCTCCGACGCCGACGGCGATTTTTAGCCAATCCCCTTCGTTTTTAATCAATCCGGCCATAAAAGGAATGGAAACCGATAAGGCAATCACGATCGTCTTGAGTGTTTTGTAACGCTTTTGATTAGAAGTACTTTTTTGACTGTACCATTTGATTTGATCGTCCAGTCGCTTGCCGATGTACTCTTCTGGTTTGGTCATAGGGTTTGATAGTGGGTTTTGTACGCATAAAAATAATAAATTATACGAAATGTCTGAAGATTGTGGGAACTGGTGCTTTGAAAAGTGTTTCCGCTGATTTGATGGCTGACAAAGTAGATTGAATGATATAAGGGAAATTGATTGTAGAATAGAGAGTTTTGCCTAAAACGACCGCTTATTCAACTGAAAATCTCTATTTTTCACAGTGAAACATATTTTGAGGTTTAAAAACAGATTCCAAGTTGACTAATTCGACCCCATACCCTCAGGAAGATTTTCTGGCTTTAGTGTTGCCCTTACTACGTAGTGAAGGGCAAGAGTTTCAAAAATTCAAAGAAGTTTTAGCTCGCCCGGCTCGGGCTGGAGAAGCGATTGCGACCGTAACCTCAGATGGTCTGGAAACCCAAAATACCGCCGGAGAAGATAGTTATGTTATTGCTAATCGTACTCAAGCGGGTGAGCAGTACATCATTGGAGGAGAAAAATTTCGTCAGCGATACCAAAAAGTAAGGCCAATTGATGAAGATTGGGCACTTTATAAACCAACGGGGCGAATCCAGGGATTGGAAATGACTGTTGAGCGTCTACAACGCTTAGGATTACCTCAAGAATTACACTTCATCGCGCCCTGGGGCGAACCCATGGCCCTTAAAGCCAATGATTATCTGGCCACCACCTTTAATTACAATGAAGTTTATCGTATCGCCCGCCAGGAGTTCTTCGAAACCTACCGAGCAGTTGAGTAATAAAGGAAAGTTTTAATGTGTTGAATGTTAGTTCTTTATGGAAGGTGTGAGCCCCTCCACCTGTAATTCATTTTTTACCGTTTAGGTACTCTCCGGAATAAAAAAAGTCCGACGTTGAGGACGCGGACTTAGGAAACGAATCTTACAATTTTTTAACCAAAACTTACATCTCAAAAGAAGCAATTAGCGTGCCATAATTGCTGATTGAATACATTTAGTTCTTTTTTTTAAAAAAAGCCATTTTATGTTTTGTGACATGGTAAAGGTGATATGTTATAAAAAATAATATCTAACCCCCCTTCATATCTTATCTCTGGTATAGTTATTGTCAAATCTTTATACATATATATGTTTGCTTGTTTTGTTCCTGCAATCTTCCCCATTCTATAATCTGATTAAACAATGTATTGAGGTAGCTTGAATTGTGAGCGTAATCCGTAAAATTCGGCACAGAATTAGCAAAGATCGATGCATCAACAGTATTGTGTTAAGCTAGTACAACGGGTATCCCATGAATAAACTCAGTTAGTGCTGCCACAATTTCAAACACGTATTAGCTGTGTACAAACCGTCGCACATGAGTAAATATTTTTACTTTCTTAGAAAGGAAAAAATAGACGACTCGACCAAAAAACAAACTCGGGTCACTTTCTCTCCCGGATACTACTCCTTCCTGGTTGGTATGTGCTTTTGGTCTATCTTCAGCTTCGGTACTTACACGGCCTACCTAGAATTACTCTTCCATAAATGGTCTAACTCTGATTCCTCAATAACAGAAGACATTACCCCAGATTTTACAACTCAGTATATTTTCCTGCCACCTGTTCTAGCGGCCGACATCACGCATTCAGATTGCGACGGTAATGCGAACGGCGCCATAGATCTTAGTGTGAATGGAGGAACGGGGACCTATACTTACCATTGGTCAAATGGCAAAACAACAAAGGATATCGATCATTTGACTGTTGGTAATTACGCAGTAACTGTTACCGATATTCAGAGTGCCCTTACCGCAGAGGCGGTTTATATTCTTAATGAACCAAGTTTGGTGGAGCTTGCTCTGGACCAAACTGTTCTAACGGGGATGGAATTCACTAATTCCGCTTACGGCTATTTGCTGAATCCTGCTTTTCTGCCTTATGCACCAGAGATTTGTGATGATGGTATTGATAATGATGGTGATGGCTTAACCGATTGTCAGGATCCGGATTGTTCATCCGATACGGACTGTACTATTCCAGATGTTTGCAGCAACACCAACCCCCTCAACGCGAATACCTACAATGTTTGGCATACCGGAAATGGCGGTGGCCTGGATTTCAATACGCTGCAAAGCTCTGGCCCGGCAGCAGGTTATCCTTCTACTTTTGCGCTGTTAGGGACGACCTCAAATATGACCAAAAGAGAAGGTGGCGCCACTTATTGCCATCCGGCAACGGGCGAAGTATTGCTTTACTCTGATGGTGAAAAAGCTTGGGATAAAGACGGTAACGAATACAGTACAAGTGATGCTTCGAATCGTTTCAATACGCTTTCTACCAATCTGTCGAGCGCAGCGGGTACACCACTCATTGTAGGGGCTCCGGGGCAATGCGACATGGCCGAAGAATTATACATCTTCTTCACTGATGATCACCTCGGCGCTACCCGTGAATTATACTACGTGGTGGTGGATGTACCGAATAAAACCATTGGAGCGGTTAATCAATTAACCACCTTCAATACTGCAGAGCAGATCAACGCAGTACAGGTCAACTGTGATTCGATCTGGGTTGTGGCGCGAAGTACTCAAAATGTGCGCGCCGTTCTGTGGACGCCTTCTGGTTTTGATACCCCGGTTCTGACTAGCGGTATTCATACCTCAACGGATAATCGCTATCGCTCGGCCTTCAATTTGGAAGGGACTAAATTCGTGGCTACCGTAGGGGCGGGTCCCGTGAGTGGTGAACGATTGATGTATTGCGATTTTAATCAGCAAACTGGCGAATTTGTCAATGTCAATTATATTGATTTACTTACTATTGTCAGTCCAAATACGATCCGTCAGAACTATGGCGTTGCCTTTTCGCCGGACAATTCTAAGCTATATACTTCAATAGAGTTAGATGGAGCATGGCCGAATACTGATTTGCTGGTACAATTTGATCTCACTGCCGGTGACAGCAGTGCTATTCAGGCGAGTGCTTTTACTGTGGCTACTAAGCAAATAGGAATTGGAGGGATTCAAAATGGCCCGGATGGGCGTTTGTACATTTCTAATGGTGATGGTAGCAATGATGGACTTAGTACAATTCACGTAGTCGATTATCCTAATCTTGCCGGCGCTTCCTGTAACTTCCAAGCTGATTTCCTGGATGTAGGTGGAGATACCGGTTCTGGCCTGAATAACTTTGTATATGGTCGTGGCCCCGCAGCTTGTGTTCCTGTAATAGAATCTGTAGTTGCTGGTACTAATGTCTGTTCTGAAATTCTGCTCACCCTCGAAGAATGTTATGCGGGTTCTGGCGGACCGTTTAATGTATATTTTGACTTAAATGGTGTAGCTGATTCAGTTGTGAATCAATCACTTAACGCTAGCAATGAAATTCTGCTCACCGGAATGTCTACCGGCAATTATACCTCTATTTACGTCATTGATAATCAAAGCTGTGCTAGTAATACGGTTGATCTTGTTCTCGCCCATAGTAGTTGTGATGAAGTCTGTGATAATGGATTTGATGATGACTTGGACGGTGATGTCGACTGTGATGATTCAGAATGTTCGGTCAATGCGAATTTTAGTGTGCCGAGTCCTTATTGTGCCAATACAGCTATTACGATAACGGCCTCAGGAATTAATGGAAGCCATACCTATAGCTGGGATTTTGGAACCAATGCGAGCCCTGCCACGGCCTCTGGCCCTGGACCACACGCTGTGACCTACTCCGGTAATACGAATGTAACGGTGACTTTGACGGTTTCTTACAATGGTTGTGTAGATACCGATACTGAAAATTTTCAGGTGTTTAACTGCGGAGTAGAGCCAATCAGTGAATGGAATTTCGACTGTGAAGCGGATACTTGTGTCGAAATCACCGGAATTGGAATTAAGGGTAATGTCCCGGATACCTTGTTTATCGATGATCCTTCAAGTGTGCACATGGTCATTCTGGAAGCTACTTTTAGTAGTGGTGGAGGAACACCAGATTATGTGACTTTTACGAATACCAATGGCGATATTGTTGACGCAACTTACAATCTATTTGACAGCGGCTCGGATCGTTATTACCGCGCGCAGTTGCCAGGAGCGTCATTTGTTACTTTCTCGGTGCCGTCTGGTACCAATGCCAATCGTGGGGAATCCTTCATTGCTTACATTTTTCGGCAGTGTGAAGACCAGATTTCAGCGGGTACTTTTGTCCACAAAAACTTCTATCGAGACTATCACCGCTTCTCTTATGAACTTCCACCGATTAATATCAGTCGAGACATTGAAGTTGCTGTACCGATTTCGGAATTAATTAACAGCACCTCACAAGTTGTACTCATTGCTGCGGAAGCCGGAGGCGTCACGGATACTGTTACTTTAACGGGCTACAATCTTGGCAATTCCCTCAATATCACGCCGATTACTTTAGAAAACGTACCGGGTAGCGCAGACTCTGTGCACGTGACGGTTATTTCTCCTAACACTGGAGGACAGTCGCTTTATCTTTCTGGTGCCGGATCGGTGAATTTTATTTGCCCGAATATCTATTTGGTGAAAAATGCGGATCGCACTTCTGCTTTTGTAGGAGAAACGATTACTTATACTTATAAAATTTACAACAGTGGCGCTGAGGATCTGAATAGTATCAACCTGAATGATGATAAACTGGGAGGCATTACCCTACCGACAACTTTCCTGGCTGCTGGAGACTCCATGACCGCCACTGCAACTTATACGGTGCAAAACACGGATCTACCTGATCCAATTGTCAATATTGCTACCGTAAATGGTACTGGTGTTTCAAGTTCAAATCTCGTTAGTTGGGTAGATTCGGCGTCGGTAATTACTGCCGATGTTAGCTTGACTAAAACGGCGGATAAGACGATCGCTTATCTCAACGATACCGTTTTTTATACCTATCAAATTACGAATAATGGTGAAACACCTCTTTCGCTCAGTCTAACGGATGATCAAATCGGGGCTTTGGATATCGATTCTGCGGTAGGGCGTTCGGATCTGATTTTAGCTTACAATTTCCAGGATGGTAGTGGGACGACAATTTCCGATGTATCGCTCAATGGAGATGCACTGGATTTGACCATGGAAGATATAGCAGACTTTGGCTGGAATACCGGTAATCTGGATATCAATACCGCCTCTTCTGCATCAAATACTACGACCAATAATAAACTATACCAAGTTCTTTCTAATAATGGCACCGGCGGTAACAAAATCACCGTTGAAGCCTGGCTGACCCCCGCCAATAATACCCAGGGTGGGCCAGCCCGAATCTTAGCGATGAGTAGTGGACACTCTGCATCGAACTTCGTTCTCGCTCAAAAAGGAGATAGCTACGCCTTGCGCTTGCGCACTTCTGATAATGCTCAGAATGAAGTGACTAGCCCTACCGTCATCGCGGGAACACCTACCCAGCAGCATGTGGTCTTTACCTTCGATGGTTCGACCATCCGTTTTTACCTTGACGGGGTAGAACAGGCTTTGACCGGAAATGTAACCCCCACAGGAGACTTCAGTACCTGGGATGCTAGTTTTACCTTGACGGCTTTTAACGAAAAGGGTTATAGTAGTGCCACCGCGCGCGATTGGGTGGGTAATATTAGCTGGCTCTCGGTTTATAGCAGTGTATTGAGTGATAGCGAGATACAGGATCACTACAATGACGGTGTCGATGCTGAGATTCCTAATAAACTTCTGGCTGGGGAGTCGATCTCAATTTTAGCTTGGGATACCATTGTGGCCGGAGATTTCCCTGGCCCCTTCCAAAATATTGCCACCCTAACTGCTACCTTAAGTGATGGTAACAATACTATCCTGACTGATAATGCATCGGTGATCCTGTGCGATTTGCAAACGGCATTTTCCGTTACTGATGCGTGTACTACTGGAGGAACGGATGGCCAAGTTGATCTAACGGTGTCTAACGGCACCACACCTTATACTTATTCTTGGAGTAGTGGTGCTACTACTGAAGATTTAACGAATGTAGCCGCTGGCAGTTATACCATCACGGTGACGGATGCTAATGGTTGTACGATCGTAGCCTCGACTACGGTCAGCGAACCTGGTTCTACCCTTGCTGCCATTGGCACACCTACCGATGCAAGCTGTAATGGGGGGACTGACGGTGGCATTGATCTGCTGGTAGGTGGCGGTACTACACCATATATCTTCTCTTGGAGTAATGGAGCCACCACAGAAGATCTCAGTGGACTAGCTGCAGGGACTTACGATGTTACTGTAACGGATAATCTCGGCTGTTCTGCCGAAGAAAGCGTTACCGTCAGTGAAGCAGGTGCGATCAATGTGACGCAAGCGGTTACGGATGTGACTTGTAATGGAGATGCCGATGGTGCAATTGATCTCACGGTAACGGGTGGTACACCACCTTTTAATTATTCCTGGATTGCGGGACAAACTACGGAAGATCTCAGCGGACTCTCGGGTGGTAATTACGCCGTTACGATTCGGGATGATAATAATTGTACGGCCTTCCTAAATATTAATGTTAACGAACCAGCAGCCTTAAATATCACTCCGGTCGTCACTGACGTCACTTGTAACGGAGGTTCTAATGCTATCATTGATGTCAGCGCAGGTGTGACGGGGGGCACCAATCCCTACAATTATATCTGGGATGACATGAACGTTGAGGCCTTATGGAATTTTGAAGGCAATCTAAATGATGTATCTGGTAATAACCATAATCCAATTTCAGTCACTGGCTTCCTGAATTTCTCCACCACCGAAGTTGCAGCCGGTAATCAGTCGTTCTATTTTGATGGTAATACTAAAATTCGCTACAGTGAAAATGGCGGATTTATGGAATCTAGTATTGCACCGCGGACGATCATGATGTGGATCAAGCCGGATAACTTAACTGGCGTAAAAACCCTGTACGAAGAAAGTTCTTCTTTTGCCGGGGTAGCGCTGCGTCTTAATGGGAATAGCCTCCAGGCAGCGGCGCGGCAGTTTGGATTCCAGGTGAATGCAGGGAGCGTAACTTTCCCTGCGGATGGACTCTGGCATCATGTGGCGATGGTTTATGAGGCAGGAAATTTTGTGGTGTACTTAGATGGGACAGCAGGAATTTCATTTTCTGCCGCAGGAACTGCAACGAATAATAACGATGGTGGTATTGGTGGTACTTTCTCTACCGATGCCTTTGGCTCATCTTCTGATAATTTCTTCGAAGGCTATATGGACCATGTAAGTTTCCATACTACAGCCTTAAATGCTGAGCAAATTGCGGACGCTATTAATAACGATGGTACCCGAACAAATCTAACGGCGCAAGACTATGTTTTAACAGTCGTCGATGGGAATAATTGCTCCCTGGCCGAATTGATTACGGTGGTGGAGCCACCGGCACTTAGTGCGAGTAGTAGCGTAACCGATGCAACTTGTTTCTCCGGTAACGATGGAAGTATTGACTTGACCGTTTCGGGCGGTACGTCGCCTTATACTTATGCTTGGAACAATGGCGCGGGTACCGGCGAAGATCCTTCTGGCTTGACAGCGCAAGGTTATACCGTTACGATTACCGATGCCAATAGTTGTGTGTTAGTAGAAGTTATTACTGTGGGCGAAGCGGCAGAAATTAGTGTAAGTACAGCAGTGACTTCGGTGTCGTGTAGCGGTGCGGGGGATGGTGCGATTAACTTGACGGTAAGTGGAGGGGTAGGCCCGTATACTTATGCCTGGAATAATGGTGCTGGAACCGTAGAAGACCCCTCTGGTCTTAGCGCGGGAACTTATAATGTTACGGTAACAGATGCAAGTAGTTGTACCAATACCTTTAGTATTGTTGTCAATGAATTGCCCGCTTTGGCCTCTAGTGGGACTTTGACGGATCCAAGTTGTAATGGTGGCAATGATGGTGAAATTGATTTAACAGTTACAGGTGGTACCTCACCTTATTCATATGTTTGGGATAACGGCGCCGGAACAGCGGAAGATCCCTCGGGACTTAGTGCCGGAACTTACAATGTGACGATCACCGATGATAATGGTTGTATTCTAACAGCTAGTTACATCTTATCCGAGCCAACAGCTATTGATATTTCCTTTTCTAATACCAATGTTAGTTGTAATGGCGGAACCGATGGTGCGATTATTACGACTACGGTTACTGGAGGTACACCTGATTATACTTACGAATGGTTAGATATTGCCCCTGAAGCACACTGGAATTTCGAACAATCTATGAATGATATTTCCGGGAATAGTCATAATCTAACCGGAGGTGTTGGTACCGAAAACTATAGTGCTACGGCTCAGGAGCTGAACACTTCATTTTATTTTGACGATAATACCAAACTACAATATAACGACGGCACCTTCATGAATAGTGGGTTCACCCAACGCACGGTCATGATGTGGATTCGCCCGGATAAATTCAATCAAGTAAGAACCTTATTTGAACGTGGAAGTAGTTCTTATGGCATCGCGTTGGTTATGGACAGCGGTAATCTTACTGCTGCTGTTGCTGATTTTCCTTATGCGGGATATCTCACTGGCCCTGCAGTGCCTAATGACGGGGACTGGCACCATGTCGCCATGGTTTACGACAATGGTATCGTCGAATTGTACCTTGACGGTACGCTGAATACGTGGGGAAATGCCGGCACCGGCGCCATCCCTTCTTCAATCAGCGCCGGTGGCCTGGGAGGAACCTTTGGAACGGATGCTTATCAAGAGAGTACGGATAACTTCTACGAAGGCTTGATGGACGATGCGCGTTTATATCACACCGCCTTGACAGCTGAGCAGATTTTAGATGAAATGAATAACGACGGTACCCGTACGGATTTATCGGTAGGTACCTATACCATTCGCGTCATTGATGCCAACGGATGTGTAGAAACGGCTTCAACCACGATCAGTGAGCCACCTGCTTTGAGTAGCTCGCTGTCGACTTCAAATATTTCTTGTAATGGTGGTTCAAACGGCAGTATTGACCTGACTGCAGGTGGTGGTACACCACCTTATACCTATGCCTGGACGGGGGGTGCTACCAGTGAGGATGTTTCTGGCTTGACGGCCGGAACCTATAACGTCACCATTACGGATAATAATGGCTGTACACTTACCGATGCAGTAACGCTCACTGAGCCAACCACCTTAACCGTTTCCGCTAGTGTCTCTTCAAGCTACGGCGGTAATGACTTAAGTTGTGCGGGGGCTTCTGACGGGGTTGTTACAGCTAACGCTAGTGGCGGAGCGGGTACTTATAGCTATGCTTGGAGTACCGGTGGGGCTGGAGCGACCATTGCGAGTCTAGCGGCTGGAACTTATACCGTTACCGCAACGGATGCGAATGGTTGTACCGCTATTGGTAATGTTACGGTTACTGATCCGGCAAGTATTACGGTAGCGACTACTGTGACCTCGGATTATAATGGCGAAGATATTAGTTGTGTTGGTGCAACGGATGGAAGTGCTTCGGCTACCGCTAGCAATGGAACGGGCCCTTATACTTACGCTTGGAGCAATGGTCAATCAACGGCTGGCCTTACCAATGTAGCTGCCGGAACTTATACCGTTACAGCTACTGATATTTTTGGTTGTACGGGCACCGGCTCGGTTACCTTGAACGATCCTGATGCCGTAAGTGTCTCCACGGCGGTGACTTCTGATTTCAATGGATTTGATATTAGTTGTGATGGTGGAAACGATGGAGCGATTACGGCCAATCCTACGGGAGGTGTAGCACCATATACTTATGCTTGGTCTGGTAGCCAAACGAGCCAATCCATCTCCAGCCTAGCTGCTGGGACCTACACCGTTACCGTGACTGATGCGAATGGCTGTACCGCTGAAACATCAGAAACGATTTCTGATCCGCTTCCTATGTCTTTCACCCTCTCATCATCTGACCCTACGGATTGTGGGGTAAGTGATGGAATTATTCTGGTGACCCCAAGCGGAGGTATTGGCGACTTTGAATATCGCTTGTCCAGTGGGACTTGGCAGAGTGCAAACTCTTTTACCGGTTTAGCTGCGGGTACATATTCAATTTTCATGCGCGCTACTAGTGGTAGCTGTGTGGTCGGCCCGATTTCTCGTACCATCAATTTACCGGAATCTCCTTCTTTTGATAATCTAACCTTAATCAATCCTACTACCTCAGTATCTTCCGATGGGGGAATTTTGATTACGGCTTCGGGAAATGGGGTACAATTGAATTATCGTCTTTTGGACTCTGGCGGAAGTGTGATTGCCGGTTGGCAGGAAAGTAATTTGTTTTCGGGATTGACGGAAGGAGATTATACGGTTCAAATAAAATATTACAATCAAAACTGTATTGCTAGTCTGGATGTCGCTCTGGTCGGAGGAGGTGGAATTGTAGGTAGTGTGACGGGAGTGGATTATTGCTCGGGAGAGCTCAATAGCCAACAGTTTGTCGAAGTTTACTACATCCCCGGTGATGAGAGCCAGATTCTGGATGCCTTAGAAGTCCTCGGCGATAATACCTGTGGGTTTACTGCATTTGCGGCTGATCCTATTTACACCTATATTTCTGTAGGTGTGGTAGAAACGGGAACTATCCTTTATTTCGACCACTGGGAAGATGGCTACGAGCCTAATCTGGCATTTCCTATTCAGTCAACTACTGAAATTTGGGGAGATAATAATCCTGCCAATGGTATGCCACCTGGCTACACAGTGGATTTACTCAATGCGGCGAATGATATTACTCTCGAAAGTGCTGTAAATACTGCGACCCGTCAAACGGTAATTGATTACGACGGTGGGGATAAAATTGGTAGCCGTGGTAACTTGGCGGTGACGCGTTTGGCTTGGGCGGATGGATCAAGCACCTTGCTGGCGGGAGCCTGGGAGGTATATCCAACCTTACTTTGGGGAACTAGTTTTGAAATTCCGGTGGGGGAGAATGCTGATGTGAGTGATATGTTCGAATATACTGGCTTGCTGGTCATGGCGGCAGAAACCACTACGATTAACATTGATGCCGATGCTGATGGTAGTTTTGAAACCAGTGTGAGTATAGCGGAAGGAGAAAGCTATTTTGTGGACGGTGGTGTAAATGCCGGCGGACAAATCACCTCAACGGCTAATGTTCAAGTACACTTGATCACTGGAGATATTTGTGCGGGCTTTGAATCGCGTTTTTTCACCCTGCGACCTACTGATCAATGGAGTGATAGCTACTACGTTCCGGTATCTACCGAAAATACAGATAGTCTTTATACCACGGGTGATAATCATCCAACTTACGTTCATATTTATAATCCTGGTAGCAGCTCAATTACCATTAACTGGGAAACGAATGCTGCTAGCGGAGGGACACAACCCTCTTTTTCTGTTCCGGCGGGTGGAACGGCTTATCAAGAACTACCATCTGGTACCGGAGCGCGTTTTTATAGCACCGGCAATAATTTTTATGCCATTGCTACAGTAGATTCCGATCCCAATAATCCGGCAACGGGCACACGTAATAGTGCGCACGACTGGGGATTTGCCTTGATCCCAGAATCACAACTGACGTCTCAAATCACCTTGGTAGGCTTCGCTCCGGGTCAAGACCCGGCCTTTAGTACCACTGTAATTGATCAGTCAGGCTGGTCGGTTAACTATGTCGATAGCGAAGATTCTGGCAACCCTGCAACGAATGCCTTCGATGGTAATACCAATACTTTTTGGCATACTGAGTATGGCGCGTCTAATCCAACGCATCCACACGAATTACAAATTGATCTGGGAGCGGATTATGACATTTCAGGTTTCCAATATATGCCGCGCCTTAGTACAAGTTCAACCACGACTTATACGAGCTCGGACATTCCTAAGACGATTGATGCTGCAACGGTTAATACCGTTACCTCAACTGTTAACGTGACGGGAGGTGGAACGATTACCGATATCAATGTCCTGAACCTTGAGATTACCCATGACTACATCAGCGACCTGAGAATTGATCTGACGAGTCCAAGTGGCACTACCGTGCGCTTGTTTGATCGCTCTTGTGGTAGTGATACTAATATGGATCTGGATTTTGACGAATCCGGGAGTAGTACTTTAAGTTGTCCACCTACAGATGGTAACAGCTACCAGCCTAATGAATCCTTGAATGCCTTCATCGGAGAGAATCCAAATGGAACTTGGACCTTGACGGTTCAGGATGTTTTTGCTGCGGATGGCGGAACCCTGGATGCTTGGGAGCTGCAAGTTGGAACAGGTGGTCTGGGCAATGGTGCGATCGCAGACTACGATTTTTATATCAGTAGCGATGGTAGTTCGTGGGGTAGCACTGTAGCCAGTGGGATATTCCCTAATAGTATTGAAGAGCAAGAAATAGACTTCCCTTCAGTTAATGGACGCTACGTCCGTATCGTCGCGAATTCAGAAATCAGTGGTAATCCTTGGACGTCCATTGCAGAATTCAATGTTCTGGCTGATCAATCGCTCGAAAATTCTGCTCCGGTTTGGATTACTGCAGGTTATCCCGATGGAAGTGCTAGCACTGGTAGTATCACGGTTTGTATTGATTACAACGGCGATGGGGGGACGATTACCGATAGTAATGGTGTGGGCTACGATGCCACCCAGGTATTAAATGAATTTGATAACGCGCAAATCTACGATCCGGATGGCGACCAAACCGGGATGCGTATTTGGGTATGCGATGGCAGTGATGCCCTGATTGCAGGAGCTTGGGGACAAGATCCCGCTACAGCCAGCGGATCTAGCCCGGCGATTGACCTGGGGGTAGGCTTACCCAACGGTATTCCGTTCTCAGCGTACAAGTGTGTAGATTTGAGTAAGGATTATAATGGAAACGGTTTATTTGACGAATGTGATGAAATCATTTATTCAATTACCATTAAAAACACAGGTGCGTTACCACTTTTATTAGGGTCTGTAGAAGTATTAGACACCCTACCGGATGAGGTGACCTATATAGAGAATTCAACGGTTATTCTTCAGGGAGTAGGAATTAGTGCTTTACCCGATGATGCTGGCCCCGCTTCACCTTTCCCACTCGACGAAACCGGCGTAAGCTACGGCTCAAATATTGCACCCGGCGATTCAGCGGTGATTCGTTTTGAGGCGACTATCAATTCAGTGACTAGTTCTTTATTTATCACTAACGATGCATATATCACTAGTAATTCTAAGGAACTAACCCCAGAGGTTACTTTCCCGGTTCAAGACCCGGTAGATCCTACCTTTAGTAGTATTCCGGCCGATACTATTATCAATTGCGAGGCCTTGATTCCGCCACCACCGTACACCGATACCTGTATG
Organism: Saprospiraceae bacterium; assembly: GCA_028285085.1. Classification (GTDB taxonomy): domain Bacteria; phylum Bacteroidota; class Bacteroidia; order Chitinophagales; family Saprospiraceae; genus JAHDHW01. The sequence continues at coordinate 112,389 of JANQQI010000139.1, forward strand.
CTCGAGTTCTTTGTTCCTCAATCGGATTGGAGCTTACAGTATGTCAATAGTGAAGAGACGGTTAGTGAAAATGGCGCCTTTATCAATGCTTTTGATGGTAATCCCGCTACTTATTGGCACACCGAATACTCTGGGAGTACACCAACGCATCCCCACGAATTTCAGATTAATCTGGGGAGTAGCTACGATTTGACGGGCTTTACTTATATGCCGCGACAAGCTAGCTCAGCTGGCCGCATTGCCAACTATGAATTCTATGTCAGTACTGATGGCGTGACCTGGGGAACCCCTATTGTAACGGGGACTTGGGCAGATGACGATGTGCAAAAAGAAGTGGAATTCCCCAATACTACAGCCCAATATATTCGCCTAGTTGCACTTTCTGAAGTTAACGGCAATGATTGGGCGGCAGTAGCTGAATTCAATGTGAAATATTGTGCAACCAACGTTACCTACGCTGAAGTGGACCCTGCCGGTACTTGTTCTTATGATATTACCCGGACGTGGACCATTACCGACTATTGTGGACGTACTGCGGATCAGACACAAACCATTACAGTTCAGGATACAACGCGGCCTGTTCTAGTAGGCATGCCGGCGGATGTTAATGTTTCTGCCTCATCAATCCCCGCACCAGCAACGGTTACTGCTACAGATAATTGTGATGCCTCGGTTATTCCGGCAATGACTGCCGATACCACCTACGGTGCTTGCTCATTTGTCATTACACGTACTTGGACGGCGACTGATGATTGTGGCAATGTGGTTTCTGAAGATCAAGTCATCTCTGTTGATGCTCCGATGACCGTAACGGCTACTATTACTTCCAATTACAATGGTCGAGATGTGAGCTGTAACGGTGCTAGTGATGGTTCAGCCTTAGCCAGTCAGTCTGGAGGTGTGGCACCCATTACCTACAATTGGAGTAACGGCGCCACGAGTGCAACTGCGACTAGTCTTAGTGCAGGTTCTTACACTGTTACGGCTACAGACGCTAATGGATGTACCAATGAAGCAACGGTAGTGCTCGTTGATCCGCCGACGATCAATGTTAATGTAAATATTATTTCTAATTATAATGGTGAAGATATTAGCTGTAACGGTGCTAGTGATGGTCGTGCTATTGCAACGGCAAGTGGTGGAACCGGAACCTTGAGTTACAGTTGGAGTAATGGTCAGACGGGCCAAAATCTAAATAATGTAACGGCTGGGACTTATACCGTTTCTGTGACGGATGCGAATGGTTGTGTGAATACAGCGGCTATTACCCTGTCTGATCCTGATGACATTACACCCGCAGTTTCCATTACCTCAAATTATAATGGCGAAGCCATTAGTTGTAATGGCGCCAGTGATGGTGCAGCCACTGCGGGGGCAACTGGTGGCGTACCACCTTATACCTACGCATGGAGTACTTTAGCCACTACGGCTAGTGTATCTGGCTTAAGCGCAGGGACCTACAATGTGACAATTACAGATGCTAACAATTGTACAGCTACGGAAAGCATCACTTTGACTGATCCTGTAGTCTTGGACTTGACACTTAGCATTACTTCTGACTATAATGGCGCTAATATTAGCTGCGATGGTGCTACCGATGGTTCGGTTAGTTCAAGTGTCAGCGGTGGTACGGGAAGCTACACCTACAGTTGGGCAACCGGAGAGACGACCCCAGGTTTAACCAATATTGGTGCGGGGACTTATGTTTTGACGGTCACTGACGCGAACGGTTGTACAATTGCCTCAAATATTACGCTGACGTCGCCGGATCCACCTAGCTTGACAGCAACCGTAACCACTGATTATGATGGTTTCGATGTAAGTTGTAATGGATCTGTCGATGCAAATATTTCAACCACGGCAAGTGGTGGTACCGGTGCTTATAGTTATGCCTGGAGTACTGGCCAAACCACTAGTGCTTTGACCAATATTGGTGCAGGAACTTATGAGGTAACCCTTACGGATGCTAATGGCTGTACCGCTACGACGAGCGTTACTGTGGATGAGCCTCCAGTTTTAGTCATAGATAACATCAGCATCGGTGATCCTAGTCTTTGTGAAGGCAACGATGGGGTGATCTCAATTTCTGCCATCGGTGGTATTGGAACTTACGAATATCGATTGAATAGTGGTGCCTGGCAAAGTTCGAATGTATTTACCGGTCTAACGGCTGGCAGCTACGATGTCTATGTACGCAATAGCAGTGGAACCTGTCAAATTGGTCCTCAAACGGTAACGCTGACGGATCCGATTCCTAGAGCTTGTCCAATCATGCCTTCAGTTGATCCGTTGATTGTTTGTACATCTAATATCGCCGTTGGGTTTTCAATTACGCCCTTACCGGATGCGACTAGCTACACCTGGACTGCACCTACCGGTACTATCATTGAGAATGGACAAGGCACAGATTCAATTACCATCAATCTTAATGATATTGCTGCGGGAACTTACAATGTCTGTGTGGTTACAAATAGTAATTGTGGGGTTTCTAGTTCTTGTTGCTATGCATTCACAGCGATTACTTGTGTTGAAATTTGTGATAACGGAGTGGATGATGATGAAGATGGCCTAACCGATTGTGATGATCCCGATTGTGACGTTACTGCCCAAATCAACGCCTTAACGGCTTCTCCAACTTGTCCGTTAGATGTCGTTATTTATCAAGCGGCTGATGCAGGAACGGGCGCAACTTATGTTTGGGATTTTGGTAATAATGCCATTCCTGCAACTGCAACGGGAATTGGGCCACACTCTGTAATTTATACTACTTGTGGTCTCAAGACAATTGATTTAGCGGTTACAAAGGATGGTTGTGTTGGCACGGATGACGCGACTTATAATATTGATGATTTAAATGTACCAACTTGGGACACACCACCTACTCCTCTAACGGTAGAATGTGATGGCACTAGCGATCCTAGTGGTCAAATTGCCACTTGGCTAGCTGCGAATGGTAATGGTATCGCCAGTGATAACTGTGACTCGATAGTTATTTCTCACAATTTTACGGCGATACCTTTCAGCTGTGCTTTCAGCGGAACGGTAAATGTGACGTTCACCGCAACGGATATCTGTGGTAATATTGCACAAGAAACGGTTGCTGTAACGATTGAAGATAGCACCGATCCAACTTTCACAGTCCCCTCGGATGTCACGGTACAACTAGACATTAATTGCCAGCTGGATACGACGGTAACCGACATTGGTGATGTGACAGATGAAGCCGATGGCTGCTCGACGGGTCTCGATGCGACTTACGTAGATGACCTAAGTGGCTTAACGGGCTGTAATGGCACAGGTACCTTTGCCCGAATCTGGACCTTGGTAGATGACTGCGGCAACACCACCACGCAAACCCAAACAGTAACGGTCGAAGATAATATCAATCCAACTTTCACGGTACCTTCGGACATCACAGTACAATTAGATATCAACTGTCAACTGGATACGACGGTGACGGACATCGGTGATGTGACGGACGAAGCCGATGGTTGCTCGACGGGTCTTGATGCGACCTACGTAGATGACTTGAGTGGTTTAACGGGCTGTAATGGCACGGGTACCTTCGACCGTATCTGGACCTTGGAGGATGATTGTGGCAATACAACTACACAAACGCAAACGGTCACAGTCGAAGATAATATTTCGCCGACTTTCACGGTACCTTCTGATATCACAGTACAATTGGATATCAACTGTCAACTGGATACGACGGTGACCGATATTGGTGATGTCACGGA
>JANQQI010000029.1 GCA_028285085.1 Saprospiraceae bacterium
GACGGAATTCGCGAGAGCGGTAAGCACCGTCGCCGCGAACAAAACCACCCAAGTCACCAGTACCACCACCGCGGCCAACAGAACCGTAAACTGCAGTGATCAAGCTTGTGTTAGAATTGATCTGCCAGATGTGATTCAAGCTCGCTTGTGGCTTGTGGTAGAAGTTTTCACGGATCAAGAATTCTTGTCCTTGGTAGAAACCAAAGTCATCATTCCAACGCAAGCCATATACATCTTTTTGAGCGGCAAGAGAGTGCTGGAAATCACGCTGACCGTGGCGCTGTGGTGCACCAAAGACGGTGAACAACAACTGCTGATTGTCGCCAATTTCTTTAGCAATCGACAAGAAGTAGCTCCAAGCATCAATGTAAGTTCCCTCGATGTAACCATCACCAGTTGTACGGCTACCAGAGAAAGTGAAAGCCCATCCGCCTTCAGTACGACCAGTAGACAATGTCAAACCTGTTTTGCGGTAACCATCGTTACCAATTGCCGTTGAAACGGTACCACCTTTTTCCTGATCAGTCGTTTTCGTCAAAATATTAATCGTACCACCTACAGAAGCAACGGCCAAGCGAGATGCACCCATCCCGCGCTGTACCTGAATAGTACGTGTTACATCGCCCAAACCAGCCCAGTTAGACCAGTAGATGCGGTTATCTTCCATACCGTTGACCGGAATACCGTTGATCAACAGTGCAACATTTTCTTGAGAAAATCCACGAACAGTAATACGAGCATCTCCAAATCCACCACCAGTTTTGGTCGCGTAAATAGAAGGCGTAGAACGTAGAATCTCTGGGAATTCTTGGTTACCTAGTTTAGCTTCGATCTCTTCGGCATCAATGTTTGACACCGCTACAGGAGTACGACGGTCGCGTGCAATCGCAGCGACGACTTTTACTTCCTCCAGACCGATGGCATTTGTGTTCAATTTTACCATACCCATTTCTATCACCTCATCATCGTCAACATCAACTTTTTCGCTGAAGTTGCTGAATCCAGTGTAAGAAATTTGAATTGTTTGGGGACCAGCAGGAACGCCTTCGAGGGTAAAGAAACCTTCGAAATCGGTTGCTGCGCCTTTGTAAGTTCCCTGAACCAAAACAGTAGCTCCAATCAGACCTTCGCCGGTTTCAGCGTCAACGACCTGACCTTTGATTGTTCCTTGGGCGTAGGCCGCAACAATCAATAGAGAGAATAGAAAAGTTGTAAATAACTTTCTCATAAATTTTTGAGTTTAGTTAAGAAAATCAATTGCAAAATTAGAAAGCCGGATAACTATAAAGAAGCCTTTTTTGTTAACTGTTCATTAAGTATAAGTAAACAGCTAAAGGCCCATAAACTAGCCATTGAAAACCAGTATCTTATAAATCAACTTAATCTCACTTCGATCGATTTATGACACGGGAATGACAATCGAACAATAGAACAATATTTGGAACTAGCGACACGAAACAACCTATAAAAGAATTTTGTTTCACTATTAGAATTAATAGCAAAACTTTATTCCATAACAGAATTATTAAGCCGACTGTCCTTCCAATACTGGTAAAAAGATTTCAGCCATCATACAGCGAGCACTCCCGCCGCCGTATTTTTCAATTGTTTCGATGGGACTATAAAGAATATTTGTGTGTTCTTTAATAGCTTGAATTTGATTAGCTGAGAGGGAATGATAGGCCTGAGCAGACATCACTAAAAAGGTCTCTCCGGCAGTATTTCTCACCTGCAGCATATTACCGGCAAATGCCTTCATTTGCTCCAGGCTAATTTCAATTACTGTTTTGTTTGTATCTGCAAAAGCTTGCAACACTTCAGTTCGTTGCTCTGCATTTAAAATCGTATCCATGCAAATCACTACGAAGGTCTCTCCTACTGCCATCATCACATTGGTGTGATAGATATCGATACCTTTTTCATTTACAGCATTAAAACAGACTTTCCGGCAATTGAATCGTTGGCAAAAGTGATCCAAAAGTTCTTGATCAGTACGAGGGCTTAAGCAAGCGTACACGACCTGATTCGCACGATCAAAGATCATACTGCCCGTACCCTCCAGAAAACGATTCTCAGCTTCGGCAGATTCGAAACGGAGGTGCTGACGAACGAAAAATTGATTTTGCAACTTCTTGATAATCTCTTCACGACGTTCATGACGTCGCTTTGGGGAATACATTGGATAAGTGATCAGCGTACCATCTTCGTGGAGCGTAATCCAATTATTAGGAAAGACTGCATCAGGTTTGACGGGCTCACTACTATCTTCGACAACGAATACTTGGATACCATGAGCACGGAGTGTATTGACGAATTGATCGAATTCAGCTTTCGCACGTGTTTCAATCTCCTTTGGATCTAAACCTTTGTCATTTTGTTGAAAGCTATTATTCGCGGCAGTCTCTTCATTGAAACCGAAATGAGCCGGCCGGACCATCATAATGTGTGCAGTCGTCTGCTTATTCATTGGTTAACTTGGTTAAAATCAATGCAAAGATAGAAAGCGCTAGGAAAGCATATTAATTTTTTTTAAAAAAAGAACGATATATTAAAAAATGGAATAATGTTTGTTTAAACCACATATATCATCTCTTATTTAACAGATTATTATAGTTTATATATTTTAATAATAACACTTTTCGAAGTTAAAATAAAACGCAACACCAACTTTAAAACGATTACTGTCTACCTGTTTCCTACTTTTTTCTCATTACACTTAAACATCCATTAACCATGACAAAAGTACTTCCGATTGCGATCGGTGTCCTGGCGTTAATTGGTATGGCGTCCTTTTCCGTCTACCAGACCAGTACCATTAAGGAACAGAACAATACCATCCGTGTGCAAACCGAAGAAATGAAATTTCTAGAAGAGAGTTTGCAAACCGAGATGGGTGAAAACGAATTATTACTCTCCGATAACACCTTGCTCCGACAAAAAATCGAAGAGCTGCAGGACAGCATTGCTCAACTGCAACTGGTGATTGGCACGCTGGAGGGCAAAGTGAAAAAACAGACCAAAACGATCTGTAAGCTGCGCTCTAAAATCAAGCAATTGGAGAACGAATACGATGGTCTGAAAGCCCGCATCGCTCAGGAGGCGCGCCAAGAAAATGCCGACCGAGAACTCATCGCCCAACTAGAGGCCGAAAAAGCCGAGATGCGCCGCGAAATGGCAAATCTTAATCAAGAAAAAAATGAGGCGGCCAAGGAGAGAAAAGCTTCCAAAAAAGAACTTTTAGACCGCCAAGTTAGCGAAGCACGTTTCCGCCGCATCACCAGCATCGTGAATAATACCCGCATCGTTTTCGAAAAAATCTCTTTGCATAGCAAACGCTTTGGTCGTTCTATCACTCGGCTGAAAAAGAAAAATAGCAAATGGCGCTATACGACCATTGAATTCCGCCTGGATCATCAAGACTTAAAACTCCTACTCGACGAAAAATTCATTGTCAAGATCGTAGATCGTGATAACGGCAAGGTAATGTCCTACATTGAAAGCAATCCTAACTTTCCGGATAGCAGCATTGATAGTAAGGGCGTCAACTTCAAATATGACGGTAACCTAGTAGAAATCTCTTATTACAACAATCAACCTAAGATCGCTAAGAACTATGAAGTGCAAGTTTACTTCGTCAGCGATGAAGGGGAAGAGTATTTACTACTCAATGGTACGCGACCATTTGTAAAAGATCGCAAAGTCATTCGTTAAACAATCCCATTCGAACATACTATAGCGGCGGCAACACTCGATGTTGTCGCCATTTTTTTTGGGTTCCCAAAAATATCTACCTTCATACAACCATTTATTCTAGCATAGACTCCTTAAAGTGTCATTAGCTAGAAAATATCCAGATGCCTATAATTAAAAGCATGACGGAGACTGAATTGATTGATGCCTGTATCCGGCAGGAACGTCTGGCCCAAAAGCAGATGTATGATCGCTATTGTAAAGCGATGTACACTCTGGCCTATCGCGTGACCGGAAGTTTTGAATTGGCCGACGAAGTACTACAAGATGCCTTTCTGAGCATCTTTCGAAATATTTCCAAGTTTAGACGAGAATCAACCCTAGGAGCCTGGATCAAAACGATCGTGGTTCGCACCGCTCTCAAACAGTTGAAGAAAAAACAATTGTTTGAACCCATTGAAGATTACAAGATGGGAGATCGATTTGTGGATTGGGGGAACCACTTGGATGCTGAATACTTAGAGAAAGCGATTAATGCTCTGCCGGAAGGCTATCGAGCAGTATTTGTACTGATTGAAATTGAAGGTTATGCGCATAAAGAAGTGGCGGAAATGCTGAACATTTCAGATGGCACGTCGAAGTCACAATTGTTTTATGCCAAACGCAAGCTCAGAGAACTTTTGAAAACCTATGGTATCAGTTATTAAATTGCTTTAACTCATGACTGAAAAAAATCGGGATACGCTAGATCGCGCTTTACGCCAACTCCCCCAATACGATCCACCAGGTCAGCTTTGGGAAGCCTTGGATAGGGCGCTGACGGCTGAAGCCAGTCAGCAAACGCTCCACTCGGCGATTCGTGAGATGCCCAGCTACGCGCCCCCCAAGATGGTTTGGGATGCAATTGAGGAAGAGCTGGTCGACGATCAGGTGGTGCTGCGGCTGCCGCGCAAGCGTCGCCTCCGTCGCTGGGTAGCGGCTGCCTCCGTAGTGCTCCTTTGTAGTATTGCTGGCTGGTGGTGGCAGCAAAACCAAATCGGGCGGGAGCAAGTTGCGATTACTTACAGTGAAGAAACAGTTGTTGCTGCTGACTTTTTGGCGAATGATTGGGATGAAGACGAAGAAGCCTTTGGGATGGTCGCGGCATTTTGCCAAGGCGGAAATGTTATTTGCCAACAGCCAGAGTTTCAAATTTTGACGCTAGAGTTAGAGACCCTGAACAGCGCCCGCGAAGATTTGAAAGCTGCGATTACTGCCTTCGGACAAGATCCCGACTTGATTGCACAACTAACTGCTATTGAATTTGAAAGAACAGACTTATTGAAAAAATTGGTTGCTAAAATATAATTTACTCAAATTGCGTATGTCTCAGGAGAGAAGTGTTTTTAGATTAAATTTAGTACATCTGTATTCAACAATTCGCGATTTGATTTTTTACCATACTATATCACCTTTTTATATGAAAAGGATATTCCATATCATCATTCTTGCTTTATTGGCCTCTCCCCTGCTCGCACAACAGGAGCAATTACTGCAGGTTGTCACAAAGCAGATTGAGAAAACACTCAAATACCAAAAGGGGGACATCATTTATATTAATGGTGAAAAAGCCGATGTCAGAATTGCGACCTGGGACAAAAAACAGGTCCACGTTATCCTCGAGCTGGTGGCTAAGCACCAGGATAAAGCCACCGCTGAAGGTGACTTAGAGCTAATGAGTTATCTGATCGATCGAGCGGGTAGCAAAATTAACGTGAGCAATCATCTGGTTAAAAACAAAAAGGATCGGAAGGCGAGTTCTCAACTTAAAGCTTACTACGTCATCACTATTCCAAAGGATTGCCCGGTAGATTTGCGGAACCATTTTGGTAAAGCCGAGCTGGTCAATCTACGACAAGAGCTGGATGTTCGTAGTGAATTTTGCCAGATCCTACTCGAAAATGTCAAAGGGGAAGTCGGCATTGAAACCCGCTTTGGAGATGTGACCGGAGAGAAGCTTGACGGTGAATTCCGAATCGCTTCGGTGCGTTCCGATATTACCCTTACCCAGCTCAGTGGCAGCTTCAACATCAAAGCCAAATACGGCAAAATCAAAATTGACGCCGAGCATAGTTTGATTGATTTGAACATCGACGCCGAGAAATCAGATATTATCTTACTGAATCCATCTTTAGCCACCCACAACTTTAACCTAACAGCTTTCTACGGTAAAATCACGGTCCCGGAAGACATGCAATTTCACTTCAAGGAGCAAAATGAAATGGTGAATAAAGCTGAGTTGAATCTACCGAGTACGGAAAAGAAAGTATCCATTCAAACTTCGTTTGGGAGCATCGTGGTGGCACGCATGGAGATGTAAAACCTCCGAGTTAGTATGCTTTGTGAAAGCACATAGGAAAGTGAATTCTATGTGCTTTTGCTATGGTAAGAACTTCATCTTAGCCTTTTCATCTAGACCTCCACTGTCAGCAAAGCCAACAATAGTCCAAAAGCAATTACCGCCAGTTTGCGCAAAGAAATACTATGATGCCCCGGGTTTTCAATTTCAAAGAGAATCGTGGTAGAGATGTGCAGGAATGAACCGATCACTAGGGCAATGAGCTTACGCATCGTATCCGCCCCGAGTAGGCCGTTGACTTCAAGCGTATGACCAAGGAAGGCCCCTAAGGGCGACATCAAAGCAAAAAAGAGCAAGCAAGCAATGACGATCGAACGTCTGAATTTAGAAAGCTGTAGCAGCAATACTAATACAAAGGCTGCTGGTGCTTTGTGCAAGACAATACCATAAATCAAATGATTGTGGCCATGGTTATCACCGTGAACGTGCGTGTGAAAGTCACCGTAATTTTCTAATGGCATGCCTTCTAAAAAAGCGTGGACACAAAGCCCAATCATCACTTGTATGGCAAAACTAGAACTGGCATGATGGGATGGATGAATGTGTCCGTGCTCTACCCCACCCGATAGTTGTTCCAGTACAATTTGGACAAAAAAGCCAATCAGAATCCACATGCCGATGTAATGGTCGTGTGTACTAAAAACACCGGGCATTAGATGCAACACAGAGATGCCAAGGATATACGCCCCAACAAAAGACAGGATAAGCTGTAGAACAGACTTATTATAATTCTGGGTAAAAAAGGCAACCGTCCCTCCCAATATTACCGATACAAACAACAATATGTATTCCCAAACAGACATGTAAGTAACTTATAAACAGCGTTCAGCCTTTGAGGTTGTAAAAGTAATCAATTCTCCTATTTCCCAGATAGCTGTATATCAAACCGACTGTCCAACCAATACTAATTCCAAGTAAAGCACCGCCGATAATATCAAGTGGATAATGGACCCCGACGTAGACCTGCCCATAAGCAATACTCCCGGCCCATAAATAAAAAAGCCAGCGGGCCCAACGCCACCGTCGTCCAAAAGTTAGAGCAAAGAAGGTCGCTAATGCAAAATGATTGGTAGCGTGTGAAGAAGTAAAACTGTAGCCGCTTCCACAGCGTACCAATAGGTGCACCTCCGATTGCAAGGCTGGATCATTGCATGGTCGTAAACGCTGTACACTCTTTTTAATCAATTGACTACTTCCAAAATCAGCTAAACCAATGGTTAACGCTACTGCCAATATAAACCAGATGGCTTTCCGCGGAAAATTGATCACAACGATCCCCAACAGCAACAAATAAAGTGGCGCCCAGAATAACTTATGCCGCCAAAAAGGCATGATGTTATCCAACCAGGGTTGATGCCACTGCCCATTGAGCAACCGAAACCATTCCGTATCCAATTGTAGCAAATCCACAAGCAGCATGCTATGATTTTTAAATTTTCCGTGCAAAGATAATCAGTCGCGGCGAACGTGTTCGATCAAATGCTTCAAGATGATAATTACCAAAGACTTGCTCAACGGCCAAGCCGGCTTTGATCAACATGCTTTGCAGTTCTTCGAGCAAAAATGCCCGAATGCGTTCAGTATAGGTATGCTGTCTTCCCTTTGCTTCAAATTGTATGGTTTTATAAATAAATCCGGCATCCAGATTTTTTTGGATAGCGAAGTGCATCCCATCGATTTCTTTATCATAATGCCCTTCCAGACCATCTTTAATCGCTTCTACGTTCAAAAAATCAAGGACAAAGATTCCCCCCGAACGTAATCCTCTCGCAACATTATCAAAGACCGCTTGATGGTCACGATCATGAGCGAAATAACCAAAGCTGGAAAAGAAATTAAAGATGTAATCAAAATAGTTGACCCGAAATAGCCGACGCATGTCGTGTTTATAAAAGGACAAATTCTCATTCTCAAACGTACGCGCAAATTCAATATTTGCTTCCGATAAATCCAGACCAGTTACCATATAGCCTTTCGTTGACAGATATTGAGCATGTCGGCCCCGGCCACAAGCTAAATCCAACATTCGGCTATGATCCGGCATCGCCAATTGGCTAATCAATCGATCCAGAAAAGCTTTCGCTTCTCGTTCATCTCGATGCTTGTATAAGATATGATAGTATGGTGTATCAAACCATTCCTCGAACCATTCCGGTTTCATTCGTTGTGGGTTGTTAGATGCCGCAAATATAGCGTAACGTCACTACAGGCTAAAATCCCGAGCTCCTTTTCACGGTACTATTCTTTTCCAGAAGGTGCTTACCGTTTGATTATCAGGAGTATAATTCATTTTTTGAGTAGGCCGTATCGCATTACGTTATCGTTAAGTACGCAATGATAAAAGAACAGCCAATTAATTGTTCATTTCAACTCTCCAGCGTTTTGTTAATTTATTTTCAAAACTCACACCTAGAATTCAACTATCGAAGTGAATTTTCTATTTTTGCACACCAAGACTACAGAAATATAGTTTCTTGGTTAACCTTACAGTTTACACCTTACGGAAGGAAAGATTGTCCTACTTGATAGTACCATTAGAATTCCACAATCAAGAACTGTAAGTTTTGTTAAAGGAGGTAAAATCTAACGAATTTGGCACTTATTAAATCTATTTCAGGGATTCGAGGAACGATTGGCGGCAAGGCTGGAGATAATCTCACGCCGCAGGATATTGTTGCCTGCACTGCTGCCTTTGGGCAGTGGATTATTGACCGTGGACAACATCCCAGAGTGGTTATTGGACGGGATGCACGCATCTCAGGTGACATTGTCAATAGCTTGGTGGTCAACACTTTGCGGGCAATGGGTATTGAGGTCATTGATTTAGGACTGTCTACTACGCCAACTGTTGAGATTGCCGTTCCACTAGAAGCCGCAGGTGCCGGAATTATCCTTACCGCTAGCCATAATCCGAAGCAATGGAACGCGCTTAAGCTCCTGAACGAAAAAGGAGAATTTATTTCTGCTGCCGATGGCAAAGCGGTATTACAAAATATCGAAGAAGGCAATATTGAATATGCATCGGTCGACAAACTCGGCGCGTACCGCCAAGTCGAAGGATATATGCAAAAGCACTTTGATTTGATTTTTGACTTACCGTTGGTTGATGTCGATGCCATTCGAGAGAAAC
>JANQQI010000106.1 GCA_028285085.1 Saprospiraceae bacterium
AGGTGCGCCCTTCGGTGGCTTTGCAGATCACAAAGGTCAGATCGTCTTTATACTTACTCAGATCCATGACCTCATCGCCTTGGATTTCGGAGACATCGATACCTCGAACCGGGCCGCTGGGTGCAGGTGTTGGAGCGGGGGCATCCACTTCGGTCGTTTCTGGCGCTGCGCTATTGTTGGTATCTTGAGTCGGGGCCTCGCCGCAGGCGAGTACCAGGCAAAGGCATAGAAAAAGCAGGGTAGGGAGCGTAGTGGTTTTCATTGGGTTGGTTTTGTGTATGGGGTTAGTTAATGTTTCAATCACTAAGGCTTGAAGATAATAAGGTATGGGGAGATGTGCAAATAGGTTGTTTTTGGTAATAATAAAAATGAACGGAAAGATTTTCTATTTTCGGTTTTACAGATGATTATAAAATAGCTCTAAGATTGTTTTTTAACCCTTGCTCACCACCATGACCATTGCCCTCAGCCAAATCGTGCCGATTATCATCGTATTCCAAAGTGCGCTCTTTGCCTTTGTGCTGCTGACGGATCGTGGGCCTAAGCGAGCAAGTAATCGTTTATTGGCAGCTTTTTTGGTCGTACTCGCGCTGCAATTTTTCAATATCCTGTATCTGGAATTGTTAGCGGCGCCCGAGTGGATGGCGACGGCGCAATGTGTCTTTGGGTTTGCTTATGGACCTTTGCTCTATTTTTATAGCCTGTCCTTGATCTACGATGATTTTGCCGTAAAACGGATGGACCTGCTACATGCGTTACCTTTTGCGATCTTTATGCTGGCCGCTATGCTGGGTTATGCGATCTGTTATCCTTTTGGATCTTTGCTCTATGTTAGTCTGATCATTTATGTGGCGCTGGCCATTCGCAAAATCCTGCTTTATCGCCGGGTGATTTTGCAAACGCGCTCGCAGCATGATCTGGCAGAGTTGCGCTGGCTGCAGTGGACGATGATCATCTTCTCTTGCACGCTCTTGCTGGATATCGTGGATCACTTTCTAGTAGACATCACTTTACAGTGGGGCATCTCTGTGGTCTATCTCAATATTTTGCTACTGGTCAATTGGATGTTTTATAAAGGTTTGAAACAGCCACAGCTCTTTCTCGGTATTTCGGAAGCCGATCAGTCGCTGGTGATGGATAAGCCGGAGCCTTTATCCGAGGATGAAGATGCACCCGCCGATTTGGACCGCATTCGCCAATATTTTGCTACGGAGCAGCCTTTTACCGATCCACAACTGAGCTTGCAAGGTCTGGCACGTCAACTGAACCTGCCACCGCGCCGCCTCTCTTTTCTGATTAATCGTCATTTTGGGCAAAACTTCATGTCTTTTATCAATCATCATCGCATCGAACTCGCTAAAGAACGCCTACTACATCCCAAGGATTCAGGAGAGACCATCTTAGAAGTCATGTATGAAGTGGGCTTCAACTCCAAGTCTTCCTTTAACACCCTTTTCAAAAAAGAAACGGGACTCACGCCTTCACAATTTAGAAAATCATATCGTCAAGCCTAGTTGGAATAAACGCAACTGGAATTCGAACCTTTTTTAGAGTAGTTTAATTGGTTTGAAAACACGTTTTCGAACGATTCGAAGCATTGGGAGAACTTTCTTTGCCAAAAAACGAATCGATGAAAAAGATCATATTTTTTCTTGCGGGCACGTTGAGCCTGCTCAATTATGCTTGCACCTCTTCCGGTGTAAAAATCAAAGGAGAAGGTTTTACGACTCATCAGCAAGTGGTGTTGAAAGCCTTCGAACCGGATCAATTGACTTACATTGCCGTTGATTCTGTTGGTTTGTCTAACCAAACGGAATTTGCATTTACCGTACCCTTCGCGGGGGCGAATCTTTACCAACTTCAATTCGATGCGAAGCAAACGATTCCGCTTTCTGTCACCAGTGCAGTGGACAATATTCTCGTGCAACAACAGGAAGAAGGAATTGTCATCCAAGGCTCAGAGGCTTCACAAAAGATCATGGATTTTCCCATGCAAAATGAGCAACTGCAAGCTAAATATTTCGGTGCCTTGAAAAAGGAAATGGATGCTGCAATGGCAGCAGGAGACCAGTCCAAATTAGCGGATATCCAAAAGCGTTCTGGCGAAGCAATCCAGGCCTTTTTGCAGGAATTCCGAGCTTTGATCACTGAGTTGGGACCAACTCCTGCGGGTTATTATGCGTTGCAGTTTTCGGATTTTAATAAAGAGATTGAATTCATTGAGCAACGCTTGCAGGCTTTTCAAGAACATCTCCCGGATAGTCCGGTGACCCAGGCCTTGACGAAGCAAGTTAAGCAAGTGAAAGCAACGGCACTTGGTGAGCGACCACCCGTACTCGGCGGGAAGGACCGCAGCGGCAAAGTGGTCAATCTAAATGACTACCGGGGCCAAACGGTACTGATCGATTTTTGGGCCGCCTGGTGTCGCGCTTGTCGGGTGGAGAATCCGAAGTTGGCTCAATTGTACGAGCAATATCACGATCAAGGCTTTACCATTTTGAGTATTTCTCAAGATGAAACGGCTGTAGAATGGGAGCAAGCAATTACCAAAGATGGTATCGGAGCCTGGCAGCATCTTTGGGATCAGGATCGGGCAATTTCTCAACGCTACAGCGTATCCTCTTTGCCGCAAAATGTGGTACTGGATGCCGAGGGAGAAATCATTGCCAAGAATGTCGACGCGCAAGTGTTAGCTGGTTTGCTTGAGAAGACATTTAAGAAACCTAATGCTACGGAATAGCTGGAGCAATTCTTTAAAGGCAATAGCTCTTCAACCGTTTCAGAACCTCATTTTTGTATAAGCGGCCAATGGGAATGGACTGCTCACCGATGACGACATTGGTGTTCGAGTATTGCTGGATTTGGTCAAGGCGAACGATGAACGAGCGATGGATGCGCAGGAAAGATTGTTGTGGTAGCTTTTCCTCCATCTCGCTGATGGTGAGCAGCGGGGTAAGTTGCTGCCCGGCGGTGACGATACGGACATGGTTTTTCAGGCTTTCGATGTAGCGGATATCTTCGAGCAGCACCTTGGTGTGGTGTCGGTCCACCTTGACGTAGATAAAAGGCGGCGTGGTCGCTGCGACAGTGTCGACCATTGGCTGGGCTGTGGGGGCCTGGCGCTGTGCCAGCCGATAGATCTTACCAATGGCTTGCATAAAACGCTCTAGGGCGATTGGCTTGAGTAAATAGTCGACGATATCCAGATCGTAACCTTCCAAAGCATATTCGCGGTGAGCTGTGGTGAGGATGACATAAGGCGGCCGAGCCAGGGATTTTAACAAACTTAGGCCGGACATGCGGGGCATTTGAATATCCAAAAACAGAATATCGACCGGCTGGCTTTGCAGTCGGGCGAAAGCCTCCGTCGCGCTATGGTGGATGCTAGCGACCTCCAGGCCATCGATATGGCTAATGTGGCTGGCGATGACTTTGGTGGCCAGCGGCTCGTCGTCAACAATCATACATTTCATGGCTGCAATTGGAGTTTGAGGTGAATCAAAAAGGATTGATTTTTCTGAACGAGCAATTCGTGTCGATCGGGGTAGAGCAATTGTAGGCGCTTGCGGACATTTTGCAGGCCGATGCCACTTTGGATCGTCTGGGTATCTTTTTCGTCAATGACTTCCGGTAGATTGTTCTCTACTTTAAAGCTCAAGTTTTGCTCCTCCACCCACACGTTGACGCGAATCCAGGCTTGTCGGTCGTCTTTGGCGGCACCGTGCTTGAAGGCGTTTTCGAGAAAACCAATTAAAAGCAAAGGGGCAATTTGCCGGCCTTCTATCGGCCCCGCCACTTCGAAAGACAAATCCAGGCGCTCGCCGTAGCGGACTTTCTCCAGTTCCAAATAATTGCGCAGGTGATCCAACTCCCGGTTCAGAGGGATGTAATCGACATCACATTCGTACAGCATGTAGCTCATGATGTTCGAGAGGCGCAAAACGACATCTGGCGCATGTTGGTCACCGGTGAGTACGAGTCCGTAGAGGTTGTTGAGTGTATTAAAAAGGAAATGGGGATGGAGTTGGTTTTTTAAAAGCTGTAGCTCCGCGCTCAGACGCTGTTTGACCAGATGTTCATTATCCTTCTCCTGGGTGATACTGCGTTGGAATAGTTTAATGATGGTCGGTAGTGATGCAATGTAGATGAGATCAAGGACCTTATAAAACATCTTGGGATTAAAGATCGGATAGGGCGGGAGATCGAATAGTAATGGCCTTAAGTGGTACACATCAATGAAACGCAATAAAATAGCACTCAAAGTGGCTAGCAAAACGGCCCAAAAGAAAAAGCTGAAATATTTTTTCTTAAATAAAAAATTGGGTAGCAAGTAGTAAACGACGAAGTAAACATAAACGAGTTTGACTGGCATAAAGCAAAGCTCGACGTACATCCAATCGAGATATTGTCCGTCGTGATAATTGCCGTTGATCGTTGTATAAAATAGTAGCCATCCCAGCCAGTACAAAACGTGGCGGGCGATCCGTTCACCGGTCCAGCTATGATATGTCTTATCCAATCTCCACATAGACATGTGCGACATTCAGTTTTTAAGTGAGTTGTAATGTGCAATATTTAAATAAAAAATACCTGTTTTCAAACCCCTGAGGGCAAACTGTCGATTTTCCGGGACTAAAACCTGTTTTGATGTGCCAAATGGCATCGACAATGCAGATGAAGTTATTGAGCCCTTTGATTTCTGAATTGGGCATTTATCTCAGCGGGACCTATAAAAGAAGGTGTACTTACGATCCAAACAAGTGCTCCTTAAGATGAAATACTACCAATCGATCGCCCTTAGTATCTTTTTTTGGGTCTTCGCAATGATTGCGAACATATCCGCGCAAGGCACGGTATCCGGTCGAGTGATTGATGCTCGACTGGAGCCGATTGCTTTTGCTAATGTCATGTTACTTAACGTTGCCGATTCCAGTCTCGTGCGCGGCGCCATCACCGACGAAGCTGGGCAATTTGCCTTAGATGTTGAAACTGGTAAATCTTACCTCTTAGCCGCTTCCTTTATTGGCTTTCAAATTAACTATACCGAACCCTTTATTTTAGACCGTCCAAATACCCTAAAACTACCTGATCTGACTTTGCAGGAAAATACCGCTGAACTGGAAACCGTGACGGTTGTGGCCGAAAAGCCATTGTTCGAACAGCAAATTGATCGAACGGTCATCAATGTACGGGAAAGTGTTACCTCCGCGGGTGGAACAGCTCTTGAGATATTAGAAAAATCGCCGGGTGTCGTTGTTGATCAAGGTAACAATGTGCTATCCTTGCTCGGTAAGCAAGGCGTCATCATCATGATCAACGGGAAGCGTAATCGTATGGATCAGGCTTCTGTCATTCAAATGCTTAGTGCTATGCCGGCCGATAATATTGAAAAGATCGAATTGATCACGACACCGCCAGCCAATTATGATGCCGAGGGAGATGCCGGCATCATCAATATCCAATTGCGTCGGAATACCGGTGATGGATTCAATGGTAATTATGGCCTTAATACGGCCTACGGCCTGCGTCCCAAGTGGGGAGGGCATCTGAATGTCAATCTGCGACAAGGCGCCTGGAATGTATACGGGGAGGCCTCCACTAGTTGGCGATACCTCCAGCAAGATGCGGACTATGGTCGTAGCTTGACCCAGAATGGCCAGTTGGTTGAAACGGAGGGCAACAGTTATCGTCCCGCTTTTCAGGGTTTGCATCGGGGGCAGATCGGGCTGGACTATCAACCGAACGATCGAACGATTATTGGTGCCTTGCTTTCGGGCTATACGAGTATCTGGACGCTCGATGCGCGCACCAATTCCCGTAACTTGGTAGAAGGCGAGTTGGAAGAAGAGCAAGTGCTACGCAGCGACGAACTAAATCGCTGGGACCATTGGATGGCTAATTTCAACCTTCGTCAGCAATTACGGGAAGCGGAGACACTGACTTTTGACTTCGATTATCTGTATTATGTGGATGATAATCCCACCGATTATCTAAACGAGGTTTTCGATGCTCAAAAGAATCTTACGGGGACCCAGTCAATCCGCTCCCGCAAGGCGACGCCCATCAACTTCTGGGTAGCACGCCTGGACTATGAGCGCCAATGGAATGAGCGCTTACGATTCTCCGCGGGACTTAAAGGAACATGGTCGAGCTTTATCAATGACATCAGTGTAGAATATCTCGAAGGGAGCGAATGGGTGATCGAACCACTGTTTACCGCGCGCTACGATTTACAGGAGCGGATTGGCGCGGGCTATGTGTCGAGCGATCTGCAGCTGAGTCCCAAAACGACCATCAAAGCAGGTCTGCGTTACGAGCTAACCGTTTCCAATCTCGGTACAGAAACGATCCCCGATATTGTAGATCGTACCTACGGGCGTTGGTTCCCATCTTTTTTTGTGACCCACGATATCAGTGATCAACAACGGATCGGGGCCTCCTTCAGCCAGCGTATTACCCGTCCGAGCTTTAATGTTATTGCACCAGCGCTCTTTTTCTGGGGCCCGAATACGCTGCTGGCGGGGAATCCTTCGGTCCAGCCGACTATCACCAGCACGAGCAAGTTAGAGTATCGATTTCGTACCATGCTCTTGACCTTGCAGTATAGCTACGATGAATTGCCCATCGTATGGGGGCAACCTACCGTAGATGTCGCTTCGAACCAATTGGTCAATCGATCCACAAATATGAAAGACCGCCATACCGCAATGTTCTCCTTGAGTTTTCCGATTCAATTTACCTCCTGGTGGAACTCGCGTTACAACTTTGCAGCTTTCTGGCAGCGACAGCGTCCGGTTTATGAAGAAATTATTGTAACGCGAGATGACCGCTACTACACCGCTAATTTGAGTCAACAATTTCAG
The DNA here is from genome assembly GCA_028285085.1 of Saprospiraceae bacterium. Lineage (GTDB taxonomy): Bacteria > Bacteroidota > Bacteroidia > Chitinophagales > Saprospiraceae > JAHDHW01. Next base: position 6,864 of record JANQQI010000106.1, read on the forward strand.
CTCGGAAATCAATGGCAAACCGAGCTAAGTGGTCGTGTCAATTCAGCCCGGGCCTATGGCTTCGGCAAAATTCCCGTGCGCGGCGCCATTAATTTGGGATTACAAAAACAATGGGGGAGTAGCCGGGTGAGCTTGAATTGGACCGATATTTTTAAAACCGGCAACTTCTTCGAGATCAATTACAACGATCCTGCTTTGGAATTTCAATCGTCGTGGCTTTATCACTGGGAAGGCTCGATAGTTCGACTAAGTTATACGTATGACTTCGGCCGGGAGCAGGTGCGCCAGAAACGTCAGCGCGCGACCGGTTCGGAGACGGAACGTAGCCGGGTCCAATAGGGTTAAAAAAGCAAAAGGTTAACCTCCACGTCAACCTTTTACTGACAACTTGTGCTTTCCTATAAAATCACAGTTAATTAATTCCAGTGCTGTTTTTGGGATAGCTTTATATTTTTTGTTTGTTCAAAACTGTTGTAGCGAATCTGGTGGCAAGATACAGTGCTTGTTCAGGGAATCCGCTCTGGGCTAATATTTGAGCAGCAACGAAGAAAAATTTCAATAAGACTTCTAAGTGAATTCACTCTTAATTGTTCATCAAAAAAAGAAGGACGCATTAGCGTCCTTCTCGTTCAATAATATCTTTCTTCTTTGTACAACTACAAGATTCAACTTTTAACGCAAAACTTTTTCGTGAACTGATTTTTCCATTTTTATGAAGAAAAAACTATTTCCCTTTCACGATTTGTTGCTGATGGCGATAATCGCCGTTAGTAATCTGTAGCAGATAGGTACCATTAGGAATACTCTGGAGGTCAAGAATAACTTCTACCGCTTGACTCGCGGGTAAATAATTGCGGTATTGCTCCTGTCCGATAAGATTATATAATACAATTTCTGTCGTTTGATCGGAATCAGGGAGACGGACTTTAAGCTCATCCTTGACAGGATTCGGGTAAATGGATATTATAGAAATTGATGGTTCGAAAACAACGACTACAGTCTCACTGTAGGTAATGCGACCGTCAAGGTCTTCCTGCCGGAGACGGTAATAATTCGCATTGGCTAAAGGCGACGCATCACGATACTGATAGGTTTTCAATTCGTAAGAATTAGCACTAGCGGAGAAACTTTCCAGTTCAATAAAGTTAACGCCATCGGCACTCCGCTCCAGGCTAAAGAAGGCGTGATCAATTTCTGAAGCCGTAGCCCATTCCAGCTCGATCACCTCACTTGCCGGTATGGCACGGAAGTACAACAGTTCTACAGGTAGGGCGCTCAGGGCCAAAAAATCTTGATCATCATTGACTGCGCCACAATTGGCATCCCCAGGTATCCCCCAGGTAAAATCTCCGTATTCGAACCCTACACCTTGTAATTGCAACGAGTTGCCATTAGCAGTTTGTGTACCGATATTTTCGGAAGTTTGGCCGCCAGCAGGGCCATCTACGGCCACCAATTCATCCGTGTAGCTAATAAATTGAATGAGGTTATCATTATCGTCCACTAACGACATACCTCCCGAAGTTGGCGTAAGTAAGACAATGTCAACTTCAATAATGTTGAAGCCCGAAGGGGTAGTAGTAGAAGGGGGGACACCGGTCAGCGAAACGGTATCCAGCGCTACGCCCACATCGTTGTAGGTCGTCACGGACCAACCCGTCAAATCTTCACCGGGGCCGGCCGCTAATTCAACGCATAAATCGGGATTGAGCTGATCAATTTCGTTAAAGAATACATTTTGGCCACTTAAGGTTACGGACCACGACCACAACAACAAGCATAGCAGAAAGCTTTTTTTTAGTTTCATATCTTTTGCGCTAAAAATGAGTAAATACTTCGAACGGATAGAAGGACTACCCGACGAGTTGCCGATGATTGTTGTACAAAGTGGAAGGTAGTACTGAACGTACTTCTTGGAAAGAAAGTAATTTAAAAGTATTGTTTTTTCGGCTGATAAACAATATTCATGGCATTTTATAATAGGCGACCAACTCTTCCAAAGTATTTTTTATACTCCGAAAACGATCACTTTGGGCCTCAGCGATGAGCTGCCGAAGTTTGCGGGGATATTGCTCCCGCCCAGTTTCCAGCCATTTCGCCGCATAATAAAAACCGTGGATAGTGACGTCATTGTGCGGATTAATATCCTTTTTTTTAGTGGCTTTGCGGTAGCGCAAATAATTGTTTTCTACATTTTTATAATCCTCTAAGCAAAAATAAGCGGTACCAATCGTAGAGTAGATCGCATCTGCATAGGCCTGAAACGAAACTTGCTGATAAGTGATCAAGGTTTGCTGCAGTAGTTCAATGGCCTTTTTCAAAGCTTGCTTGGTACCATCCACAAGCAACAAGACAGCATAGATAGTGGTCAGGTTGATATAGCGAATCGTGAAATGTTCTTCCAAGGTTGTATTATCCAAAATCCGCTCGCATTCTTGCATTAAATCCTCGAGTTGCTCGCGAATGACTTCTGGCATCGCAGTTGGTTCATCCCGTCGGTAGGCGGTCATGTAATTGCTGATAAAAAAATTGGCTTGCGCGTTAATGATGACCAGTTCCGCAGGATTGATATAGCTATTCCAATACAAAATATCCTGATTGCCGCGCAAAAGTTCTTTTGATTTTTCGAGTATTTCCTGGATGTTGACTTTGTACAATTGATAGCGCAGCTTCAGATAGCGGACCCGGTGTGCAAAATCTACTAAGTAGGGAAGAAGGAGGTAACTGTATTTGTCGAGTTGGGCCTCGATAGCATTCAGTAGGTCATAGGTTGGCTCGGTAAAAAATCGATTGTCTTTTTGATAATGGAGAAAGAAGCAGTAGTTGTAACGGCTGATAATTTGTACCATCACACTCCGATGCTCAAAATGATCGGAAAAATAGGTCAGTGTTTCCGCGGAATCCACCTTGGTGGGTTTGGCCTTCAGATGATAGCTTTGATAGGATCGCTCAAATAGAGCCGTGATGGTTTGCTGATGAGCAAGTGCGGTTTGCGCTTTTTGCAAATAATCAGTGGCTTGCCGCGAAGACTCCAGCAAAATGCTTTGCTGTGCAAGGACTTGTAAAATGCTGACTTGCGTCGAATAGTCTTCGATTTTTTCAGCTATTTCCAGCAGCCAAGTAGCCAGGCGATTGGCGTGATCTAGGGCTCCGGTATTGATGAGCTGTTGGAAGCGAGAGAGGTTATGTTGTAAATAATGGGGATAATTTTTTGATAAAAAAGTAGTTAATCCAAAGGTGTAATGGGCTAATTGATACAGCTTCTTACGATTCTTATCATTCACCTCATTATAAACCGATTTGCAAAGGAAATCGGTCTCTTCTTCGATCAACATGTCCCGACTAATGACATCAATCAGCGCAAGAGGATAATAAGATCGAAGGCTAATGTTTTTAACGTAGTCGCGAAAGGCATTGTAGTGAAAGTCGTCTAGTAATTTGATCGTTTTAACGATAGTCAACATAGCTTAAATGAGCTGGCAATTTGGTAATTCGATGCGATTTTCACCCTAAGCTAGCAAAAAAGAGGTGTAGACCATAACGATCTACACCTCTCTTTTCCACAAGGGACTTCAACCCTTATCTAACCATCACCTTTACGATCCAAACTAAAGCGCAAGCCAATGAAACCCATCGCTCCTGTGATCGGAGCGTAAGTTTGAGCTGCATCGAAATACTCTCCAAAAGGATTTTCCCAATCAATGATCGGATTCTCCTGGCGATAGCCGGTGAGATTTTCACCACCAAAGTAAATTTCAAGTCGCTTGAACTTTCGGGTGATCTGTGCTCCGATTCGGACATAAGCCGGAGACATGCCATTATGATCAACAATGAGTTCATCCGGGAAGCCGTGATTGTGTGGGAAACGCTGGCGACCAATCAATTGATAGTTGGTATTGATCTGCCATTTGCCGTTGGGGAATTCATAATCTAAGGTTACTAATCCCCGGTGGCGAGCCATTAAAGGTTGCTGCATTTGACCGTGGCCTCTGAAAGTCATTTGGACATCGTTGAATTTATAGGCGACCTTTACGTCGAGTCCCTGCAAGAGTTCAATCGCGAAGACCGCAAGCAAGCTATTCGCAAAAGATTCTCCGTCGAGATTGTAAAATTCCACAGTCTGAGCGTCGTGCTCACGATCCATGATGATCTGATTGTTGAACTGCGTACGGTATAGGTCCAGCGCAAAACTAGCATCACGTCCTTTGATCTTGAATTCTTGGGTGAAGTTTAAGCCAAAATTCCACGCCTCTTCGATGTCTAGATCTTCCAAGATCAATACCTCACGATTACTAGCCAGGATACTGATATTTTCTGCGATGACATTGGCTGTTCGATAACCACGCCCCGCGGAGAGTCTGGCTACACTATTATCTGTGAAGTTGTACTTCATATTGACGCGCGGGCTAATCAACCAACCAAACATATTGTGGTAGTCAGCACGGATACCAGCCACAACACCTATTTTCTCTCGCCAGGTTTTTTCGACATCCGGCAGAGGGGTAACGCCGTAAGTATATTCAGCAAAAGCACCGGGCACTTTCTCGGTGCGGCTGAGATCGATGTCATTGAGCTGCTCATCGTAATCATCGTAAAGAAAACTTCCACCAAAATTCAGCCGGTGATCCGTTGTGCCGATAATGGTATTGTACATTAAGTTGGCGTAAAAATTACGCTGTACACCTTGATGCCGGTCATTACCATAAGTCGAGTTCAGGTCATGCCAGGCGGCGTTAGTGATGAAGCCGATAGTGTTGTAAGGCTTATCAAAACCGAGGTAGCCTACCTTTCCGAAAAATTCTACCCGTTTATTCAGCTGATTGATCCCATAAATGGGCAAGGTGGTAACTTTTTCAGGAATCTGACCGGTAGTATGTTCGTCGCGTAAAGCATGCACATTAAACTGTCCGCGCAGGACATCGCCCCGATAAAACAGCCGAAGCATTCCGTCAAACATTTCCTTTTGCGGTGTATCGTAAAAGGTATCATCATTTTGATCAAGACTATTACTGCGTTGACTGTGGTGCAATAAAACGCCGGCACTCCACTTGTCATTAAGCTGATCATTGAGGTGAACATTTACTTCGCTACGCCCAAAAGTAGAGCCATAGATATTGATAAATAACGGATCATCTTCAAAAGGCTTGATCAACTCGGTATTCAATTGGCCAGTGATGGCTTGATAGCCGGTCATCACACTTCCTGCTCCCTTGGCGATTTGGAGGCTGTGCAACCAAGTGCCGGGGATATATTCCATATTAAAGGCGCTACCGAGGCCCGTCAAGATGGGGCGATTTTCGATTAGCATTTGCGAGTAGACACCCCGCAGCCCAAGCAATTGTATTTCGCGCGCACCGGTTACGGCATCGTTGTAAGTAACATCGATCGAAGCGTTAGTCTCAAAGCTTTCGGCGAGATTACAGCAGGGCGCTTTGCGAAATTCGTCGGCCGTGACCACCTCTACATTGATTGGGTTGAGTAGCGATACGTAGTTGTCACGCAATTCTGCTGCTACCTCTACCGTCATTAAATCTGTGATCCCGTCAATGGTAATCATCAGATCATTTTCGTGTGGTTCTACGAGGATATAAACCGGGTTATAACCAACGTAATTGATTTCTAGGTTGGCGGTAGTATCCGATTTCGGCAGGCTAAAAAAGCCATTTTCATCGGCTACCGTACCAATTGTGGTATACTCCCATTGGACCGTCGCACCGAAGAGAAATTCTCCCAGTTCGTTGACGACTGTCCCTCGCAAAGTGTCCGCTTCTTGTGCAATAGCAGCACGGCTACTCAGCATGAGGAGTAAGAAAAAACAGTACGATATTGTTGTTTTCATTTTATAATAATGTCAATTGTAAGTAAACGTAGTACACTTTAGCGTATACCGTAATACTTAAGCTGCATTCGTCCGAACGGACAAATGAAACCATTACCAATAAGATAAATTAGAGGATATTACAATTGACGGGGAGGGCGCCACTGGGGCATGATGAGTAGTCGCTCCTTTAGTTCAGTATAAATGGTAGGTGACTCTAAAGGCGGTTCAATACTAATGTGGGCTGCTTTGACGCTCAGAGGGAGCAGCGCGATAATGGTACCGCAACAGGTACAAATGCAACTATTATTGTATGGGCAACTGTCGCTAGCATCGTGCGAAGCAAGTAATTCGCTTTCACAACTACTTGGCATCTCTTTCTTGGACGAACAACAGCTATGTGCTTCCACCGTAGCGGGAGCTAGAAGTAAGCCAAGGGCCAAAATGAGTATAGATACTAGACGATTCACAATAATGCAAAAATACGATTTTAAAGCTTGCAATGCAATTGCAAGAAAGACGGAAAAAAGTCATTAATCCAAACAACATTACCATAGATGTATTGTTCTAAGGTGTTATGCTTTTAATATCCTGCAAATCAGTGATCTTAATGTAAGAATTACGACTTAAAATGAGCGGTGATTTTTAGAAACACGGCCTTGATAAGCGCGCTTGGATTATTTAGTAAAATTATAAATAAGAAAAGTAAGTGGTCTGAAAGTATTAACAATCTGATGAATTAAATAATATTGTAAAACATTGTATCATTCTAAACGGAGTTATTATGATTTCTGAAAAAATGCAAGCTACGCTTAATCGGCAGATCGAACTGGAAGGCTACGCATCCTTCCTCTATCTTGCGATGGCGTCTTGGTGCGATAGCGAAGGCCTTGAAGGTTGTGCAAAATTCATGCACCGCCAATCGGCTGAAGAACGTGACCATATGTTGCGTATCTTTTATTACATCAGTGAAGTAGATGGCCACGCCAAGGTACCGGCCATTGATCAACCACCTCTGACTTTTGACTCGATTCAATCTTTATTTGAGCAAGTATACGCTCACGAGCAAAAAGTGACAGCTTCCATTCATAAGATCGTTGATTTGGCCAATCAGGAAAACGATTATACTACGCTCAATTTCTTGCAGTGGTATATCGAAGAACAACGCGAAGAGGAAGCACTCATGCGTACCATCTTGGATCGAATCAAATTGATCGGTGGAGGACCAATGTCACTGTATTACATCGATCAGGAAATTGAAAAAATTAACGCCATCGAAGAAAAGGCGGCTGCAGCTGAGGCTGAAGCATAAAAGATCTCATCGCTTCGGTCGGTCGTTTCCTATGAACTGACCGAAGTGATCTCTCTCCCCTGCTATTAATTTTCCTGCCCTTTGGTAGAAGTCCCGGTTTTTTACTAAATTGTACGAGTAGTATTCCAGTCACTACCTCTAATCGATTTCCCATTTTGGTTTAACGTTATTCAATATTCTTCCGCATCTGGTCGGAGGAGGTCAGTAAAATATTGGTCAACGCATCAGCTTAGTAAGTATGACACGAGACGACATTTTGGACTATTTCGAAGAGGATGGGGCGGCTTATCGGGGCGCGGTGATCGCCATTAAATATTTTTATTTCGAATCCCAAGCCCGGCTCTATGCTGCTCGACTACGCGAAGCGGGGATTCCCTGCTTTGTCTCGAATGCGAATACGATCACGGCATTTCCCTTGGGCGATGGCGGCATCGGTTTGCACGTACGGGCCATCGATGCGGAGTCCGCTAGCGGCATTATTCGAGAACTGGATTCTAATGACCAAACGACCGATGAAGACGATGCTTTTCGAGAGGCGGACCATGAAGATATTGCTTACCAACGCGAATTACACGAGGGGCCGCTGCGTCGGCAACGTTGGGTGTTGACGGCGATTGCGGTGATCATCCTGCTCGTTATTCTCCTTCGCTTACTAACCGGGGTGCCCATCATTAATTTATAATCCTTGCTGGCGACGTTTAGCCCTCTATCTAGCCCAGAAAGTTAATGCTTAAAACCTATTTTACCCGAATGCTAGGCGAGTGATCGAAAATAGACGTCTATTTGTTGTGTAAGTGATTAGCCCTGTTTGGTAGTGGTTAATTGGCTCGTTTTCAATTATTTAGACAATATTTTTTGTTTATTTTAAGTTTTTCCTATCTTGCTTTCAACAAACAAAACCAATTAACTACAAAATGAGAGTTTCACTATCGTGTAAGTAAACTTTCTAGGAAACAATTTCAACTATTCTGAAGTAACCCCTCTTAACAATTTCTGCAAACTCGAATACCAAATGAAGTTGGGCTTATTGCAGAGATCAGATAATTAAAGGCACTTAAAATTTAATTCCATAAAGCTAATGTGATTATGACTCCCGGTTGTATTTCACATAGCTTTATGGGCTAAATCCCCAAACATTAGATTACGCTGATATTGATGAAACCATTTAGTGGGCGTAGTCTGAAAACAAACAGAGTAGCTACAAAATGAAAATTCCCACGGACAATTTGTATCAACTTATCCAGGCCATGACGGCTTCGGAGAAGCGTTACTTTAAGCGGCATTATGCTTCTGAAAAGAGCATCACTACAGAATTATTCGATTTCATTAACGGGATGAAAGCCTACGATGAAGAAGAAGTAAAGCTGAATTTTAGCAATTCTAAAGTGGCCAAAAACCTCAAAGTTTACAAAGTTCAGCTCACCGAACTACTTCTGAAAAGTCTCACTTCTTATCACAATAAAAAAAGTATTCGGAGTAAAATTCGAATAGGTTTGGAAGAAGTAGAGTTGTTGATGTACAAACAACTTTATACCCTCGCTGGTAGTCGCATTCGGAAGATCAAGGAGCTGTGCTTGAAATACGAAGAACTGGAATACATCTTTTCTGTCTTATTTTTTGAACTACTCCTCAACTCCTTTTTTGACGTTAAACTACAGACTTCAGAAAATCCTATCCTTGAGGAATTAGACCAGTATACGGATAAGATTAAGAATATCTATCGGTTAAAAAAGATCAACTTTGCCTTACACGATATTAGTAATAATAAGTTGACGCATCGACTAAGCCCTGAAGAAGCAGAGCGATTCAGCCAACAACTCGAAATCGAAGCGGCACGTATCCACGAAGATCCGATTTCTTTCAACGAGCATTTTTATCTGAATAGCTCCCTGTCACTCATCAACCAACTCTTCCACCAGGATCCAACGAAGGAATATCTTTTTAAGAAAAAGAATGTTGAGCTGTTCGAAGAGAATCCACATTTTATAGAAAATCACGGCAGCTTTTACTACGCTGCGCTCTACAACTACCTCATCGCCTGCCGCAAATTGGGCAAAAAAGCCGCTTTTGCCGAAGGTATTCGCAAGATCAAAGAACTGGCGCGGCAGCAACCCTTACTGGATCGCAATCTCATCTTTGTCTATTATCTGGAGATCAAGGAGTATTTCCGCACCGGGCAGTTTGAGACGCTGATCGCTGAAATGGAGCCGGTCGTGACGCGTCACATCAAAAAATACGATCAAAATCAAGATAACTTACCCGCACTTTGCTTCATCTATTTCGCGATGGCCCACATGGTGCTCGAGCAGTCACAACGCGTACAGTTTTATGTGCGTCGTCTGCAAGCGATGGGTAAACAGCTAAATACGAGCTACGCCTACTTCTTCAATATTTTTGAATTGATCAGTCACTACGAGACCAATGACTTTGGTATCGTTCAGAACTTGTTGACGAGTTTCCGGCGCAAAATTGATAAGACCAAATCGGCAGAGGTAACCTTCTACTTACAGTTTCTTGACTTTATGACCGAACTGATTCAAGCCGCTGAAAATGAGCGAACTCTACAAGCAAAATCATTCAAGCAAAATATCGTTGTACCAGCAAATGATGGTGTCAGTAATCTTTCTGAAGCCTTTTTATTGAACGATTGGCTGCAAGCCATTGAAAAGAAATGCAGCTATACAAAATGGGTGAAATCGCAATTAGTCGATTCAGAAATGTGACATTTTTCTCATATAATCCGTCCAAAAGCTAGGTCGTTCAAAATGTTAATGTTAAATTCACTGTCACAAACATGCATTTTTTGCGCCTTATTCATCAAAAACAAACGACATGAGAAAAATGAAAAAGGCCGGCTATCATTCTTTAGCACAAAAACATCACGATGAAGTTGATGTGGAAATCAAAGTCTGATTTCCCGGCACACTTTGAAACCAAAAAAGAGAAAGGATCACTTCGGGGAGAAGTGATCCTTTGTTGTTTTTTGTGATTACGTTGGTTATAGATTTCCTCGTCGCTCCTGTTCGCGCTCAATGGCCTCGAATAAAGCTTTGAAGTTACCCTTACCAAAAGAACGCGCGCCTTTGCGCTGAATAATCTCGTAAAATACAGTTGGACGATCTTGTACCGGCTTGGTAAAGATTTGTAGCAAATAGCCATCTTCGTCCCGGTCGATCAGGATATTGAGCCGTTTTAAATCATCCATATTTTCGTCAATCTCACCTACACGCTCACCCACGGTGTCGTAGTAATTGTCCGGTACATAAAGGAAGTCAACACCATTAGCGCGTAACTGTCCCACGGTTTCAATGATGTTATCAGTTGCAATCGCAATGTGTTGTACACCAGCGCTGCGGTAGAAATCCAAGTACTCTTCGATCTGGGATTTTTTTAATCCTTGCGCCGGTTCGTTAATCGGGAACTTCACGTAGCCATTCCCGTTGGACACCACCTTACTCATTAGTGCGGTGTATTTGGTTGAGATATCCTTGTCGTCGAAAGTGATCAAAAGTTTGAAGCCCATCACATCCTGATAGAATTTGACCCATTTGTTCATCCCGCCCAATTCAACATTTCCTACACAGTGATCAACGAATTTCAAGCCTACCGATTTGACGGGAGCAGCACTGCTGCGCGCTTCAAAGCCAGGCATAAAAGGCCCATTATAGTTTTTGCGCTCCACGAAGGTGTGAATGGTTTCACCGTAAGTATGGATGGCCGCAGTGCGTACCTGACCGTGTTCGTCTTCCAAAGTGTTGAGGGGAGCCGCAGAAGTCGCGCCGCGTTCAAGAGCAGTATTATATGCCTTTTCGGCATCATCCACCCAAAGCGCTAGCACTTTGACACCATCTCCGTGTTCATTGACGTGCTTAGCCACGGGATGATCAGGAGTAAGTGCCGCGGTGAGAATCAGGCGAATTTTATCTTGTTGCAATACGTAAGAACAAGTATCACGTGTGCCCGTCTCTGGTCCGCGATAAGCAACGAGTTCGTAACCAAAAGCCATCTGGTAGTAGAGTGCAGATTGCTTGGCATTACCCACATAAAATTCGATATAGTCTGTACCATTAATTGGAAAACTATCCTCGATCTGGGCGTTTGTTGATTTGGTTAAGGTTTCCATTTATAAAAGTATTTTTAAAATGTTTAGAGAAGCGGCAAAGGTCATATCGGTCGAGCAGCTTTGCCACGAATATATTTAAGGTGTTAACCAGCTTTGGTAATAATCGGGATCCTCGATAGAGGCCGCGTGCTCAGTCATTAGCAGTGGACGGAAAGTATCCACCATCACAGCTAATTCGTGGGTTTCCTTCGCGCCGATGCTCTTTTCGACCGTACCGGGATGTGGACCGTGAGGAATACCTCCGGGATGCAAAGTAATCATCCCCCGCTCAACGTGCTTACGGCTCATAAAGTCCCCATCGACATAATACAGCACTTCGTCACTGTCAATATTACTGTGATTGTAAGGGGCTGGAATGGCTAGTGGATGATAGTCAAACAAGCGCGGGACAAAGGAGCAGATCACAAAATTGCGGGCCGCAAAGGTTTGATGCACGGGTGGCGGCTGGTGTACCCGGCCGGTAATCGGTTCAAAATTATGGATGGAAAAAGCGTAAGGATAAACAAAACCGTCCCAACCGATCACATCAAATGGATGACTCAGGTAATGATAGGGATAAATGTTATCCTGCTTTTTAATGTACATCAGGAAATCGCCTTGCTCATCATAGGTTTCGAGCTCATCTGGTTTGCGGATGTCTCGCTCGCAGAAGGGCGAATGCTCTAGTAGTTGCCCAAAGTTATTACGGTAGCGCTTCGGGGTAATGATCGGGCTGTAAGATTCGACAATGAACAAACGATTGTCTGGCCCATCAAAGCTCATTTGATAAATGGTGCCACGCGGAACAACTAGATAATCGCCGTACTCAAAGCGGATGTTGCCGTACATCGTGCGTAGTGTGCCGGTACCTTCGTGGACAAAGATGACCTCATCAGCATCCGCATTTTTGAAAAAGTAATCGTCAGTGCTTTTTCGGGGTGCAGCCAGGATGATTTTGCAATCATTGTTGGCAAGCACCACTTTGCGGCTTTTTAAATAATCATCGTCGGGAGCAACATTAAAACCGTGCAGACTGCGATGCTTCAACTGCTTATCGTGGATCAGCTTTGGTGCGACGGAGTAGGGATCCCCCACTTGTACAATTTGCGTTGGTGGGTTAGCGTGATACAAGGTTGAATACATATCACTAAAGCCTTCGGTCGAAAACAATTGCTCGTGGTAAAGTGAGCCATCGGGCTTGCGAAACTGGATGTGTCGCTTATGCGGGATTTGGCCTAGAGTATAATAGTGCATGTTGGTTTATGATTCAAGATTGTTGAAAATGGTATTTAAAATTGAGGATAGGCGATTGAGCTCCTGATCGTCGAGTCCGGCCCAGGCTCGTTCTCGAAAAGCATGAACTAAAGGTAAGATGTCACCAATTTTCTCCCGGCCCGCCGCAGTGAGATGAATGCTAAAGCGGCGGCGGTCCTCAGGGTCGGGCTGACGTTCGGTTAAGCCCTTCTGGCAAAGCAAATCAATGATCCGGGTGACGGTCGGCGCATCTTTAAAAACACGCTCGGCAATGGTGTATTGACTGAGGCCTTCTTCTTTCTGTAATTCCTGTAAAATAACCCACTGGTCTACCGTGACGCCAACTTTGGCTTCACCTAAAACCCGCTTAAAAGCAAGCTTAAGACGCTTGGCCGTGCGTTCCAGAACGAAGCCGGATAGTTCAGTTTTTTGACTTTGGTGGGGCTGAGAAAGACCTGACATAAATTGATTGTTGTACTAACTATTCGCAAGTTAATTAATTTCCACAACCCTTCCAAGTCTTTTAAGCCTTACTTGTTCTACCTTTTAATTTCCTTAACCAAAATACAATGATCGGAACACCTACTAAGGTGGGCATGAGCCAAGCGTAGACTGTAAATAGGTCTAGCCCGGCCACAATAAAAGCCGTCACAGCCGCAATGAAACTAGCGATCATTCGGCCCAAATGCAGTCGGAGACGCAGAATAGGAGAGTGGAGACGACCCATAAAGACTAGGACATCCTGTATGGAGAAGACCAATGCCAGAATAGCAAAAACAATGGAGACGATCCCGAAGCTATTGCCTCGGGCATATTCCTGCCAGCCGAGGTAAATAAAACCAAAGGAGACCAGCAGCATCATTAAACTCAATAGCCAATCGTACCATTGTGGATGCGCCTGGTGCCGTCGGTCGATCAAATAAAGATAGCGCTTGCCGGTAATGACAAAATAGGCACTGAAGACACCGACGGCCAGCAGAAAATTACTCTCTATCTGAATGGAAAGATAAATGGCACTAATGGTGGCCACCAACATGGCGTAAAAGAAAATATTGCCTGATCGAATGTGATTGCGGCTGCCTTTACGAAAGATAAGTGCCAATAGACCGACTACTAATCCAAGGCCTCCTGCAATGATGTGGAGGTACAGCATGTGGGCTTAAGGTTAAGATGTAATTGCTCACAGGAAAATACAACTTCTTCGGCTAAATCAACCTTATTTATTCGAATTTAGCGTGTACTGACCGTATCATCGAGACGGTGGGCCATACGTTGAATCGCATCAATGATATTGTCCAGCGCTGGAGGATAATCAACGTAGCGGACATTATTCTGGTCTTTGCCCCAGATGCTGATGGTCACGACCTTTTTGCGTGAGCCGTAGGCCACAGCCAGGCGGAGTGGGATTGGCGTTGGTTTATTCTGCTTACGCTTCTGGCAGGTGCTGGATTTGCAATCGTAGATGCGCTCGAACTCAAAGAATTTCTGCGCGATAATATATTCGGCGAATTGCTCCAGCTCTTCGCGCGGGATATTTTTCTTGGTAATCGTAGAGCCGTTATTGAGGCTTTTGAATTCCTTAATGAGGCGGCCGTCACTTTTGATATGAATATAATCTTTGAGGACTGGATCTAATCCACCGTAATAGCCGCCACCAATCAATTCGATGCTGATGTATATTGGCTCTTCTTTGCTCTTTTTTTTCTTTTTTCGCTTGCGACGGCGCTTCTTTTTCTTCTTCTTGTTGAAGGCCAGCCAGCGTTTTTTATTACGCTTGGGATTGGCAGTTTCGACGATAACGTCGGGCAGTTCGTTGGCGGGTTTTACGAATGGTGCATCCTTGCTTTCGACCCTTACGAAGTGATATTGGTAGGTACCTTTACTATTCGGCTGGGTGAATTCGAGAATCAACCGGGATTTATTAATATCGGCTATTTCGAATTTATTGATATGTTTGAAACGATAAAAGAGTTCGCTACCGCTTAAACTCCAGGTACCTCGAGTCATCCGCCCATTGAGGTATTGACTGTAAGTATAGTCATATCGAAAGTGGAGATAATAATCGTAGTAATCTTCGGCTTGGTGAATAATGGTATTGGACTCCAAATGAATGGCGTAGGTATAGCGCCACTTGGTTTCAATAATGAGGCGTTCGTCTACTGCCGGATAGTTAGTTCCCCAGCCGATCGAATCGGTTTGTGCCTGGCTGCTAAAACTGATCAGCAATAGCATGAGCCGAGAGCCGAGATAGTGTAAGTTCCTCATGTTGATCAAATCCAAAACCTTCATTTTTGCTGCACTGGTTCTGTACCCCTCGTGTTCAAGTGTTAATGTATTTGTTTTACAAAAACAGGCAATGAACAGCCTTGGAAATTCTGCTCATTGCCTCTTTTTAGCTGGTGCATTGAGTATCTACCGATGAGGTAAATGAATGGATTTTAAGATATGATCGTTTAAAACTTAAAACCGATTGTCATCAAAATCCGATCGTTATCTACCGAATTATTGACGAGTTGTTGTTTACTCAAGTCGGCCGTTGCGTAGGGAATATATCCAGAATCTATGGTGGTACGGCGATAGGCCAGATCGATATAAAACGACTGTTCTCTAACGCCTATTCCCAAACTAAACGTTCGATTACTCAAATCATTATCAGCATAAGGTGTGCCAGTTATCCCATATCCAGCTCGAAAACGTAATTTTCTGTAAGCATATTCTCCTCCTAAACGGATATTCACCGCAGAAGTGAACAAATCTTCAATTTCTTCATTCAGATCGTCTTGATACACTTTGTCTTCGATATTGCTACTATTAGCCGTGAGATTGAAACTAGAAGCGCTATAATCTACCCATTCCACCTCAGCGGTCAAGAAGCCTCTCCGTTGAATAATAATACCAAGGCTACCTTGGTAGCGCCATGGGTTACGAAAACGATACTCAAATGTGCCTTCAGGAGATTCATCACTAAACAATTGCGAGCCTCCCGCTTGTGTCGTAAAACCATAATCCATTGAGGTAGAAAAATTATCGGTCAAACTAAACGCTGTGGGCGTATGTACCGCGAGTCCCATACGGACCATTTGGTTGAAACGATAAATCATTCCCAGCTTGAGGTTAATCCCAATCCCGGAGGTCGTCAAATCCTCCCGGAATTCCAACTCATCAAAGAAATCAATTTCATCGTCCTCATCCGTTTCACGGTATACCTTTTCTTCGCGGAAATTGATAAATGGAATGCCCAGGGTTGCTCCGATCATTAACTTTTCTTCGTAGTTGCCCGCGAAGGTGAAAATGAGTTCATTTATAGCGCCGGAGGTTCTGACATCTTGTTCTTTTTGGACCAATGGGTTTCCCTCAAAGTCATTCCCCCAGAAGTAGATATTATCGTTGGGGATGTCGTCCAAATCGAAGATCGCACCAGTATTGAAAGCCAGGCCAGCTTCGAAGGCGTCCAAATCTTCGGGGGCTAGGCCGTTACCATTGGGATCATTAGCCAGCTCCGCAAAGCGATCAGCATATGAGCCTGCAGATTTGCCAGAGTAATAAAAATGCTGATTGAAGTTAGCGACCTGATTCATCCCGATGCCTACATTAAAGGTCCGCCAGCGGGAGGCAATCGGGCGTGTTGCCATCACAATTCCAACATTACCGAAGGTAAAACGATTGCGGCTTTCATTGAAGGAGGAGGCATTATCACCTTCCAGCGTAGAATTCGTTTGTGCGGTGAAAAAGCCCGGCGTAAACATAAATTCGGAACGACGAAAAGTCGCTAAGCCTGCAGGATTACTACTCAGTACCGAAAAGTCAGCCCCGAGAGCCCCCAGCCCTCCACCGACACCCGCTGCTCGAGCGGTACTGTTGACTTCCAGCAAAGAATACCGAAGGGCATCTGCACTGGTCTGTGCCATAGTGGCTATTGAAAACAGGCTGAGCAAACAGCCTAAAATGTATTGTCTCATAAACTATGATGGGTTAGGAAGATTCAAGAAATAGCTCCGCCGAGCGAACTCACCCTCAAAGGTAATACGCAATAAGACATTTTACGACAGGTTGAAAGGAATTGCGACAGGCGGTATAAAAAAGTGGGTGGACATTAGTTCTACCAGCCCACCCACTTTTCATTTATATATCAATGTGGTTTTCGATTACCGTGGTCCGCGTCGGCTAGAGCGACTGCTGCGGCTACTACTTCCGCTGGAGCGAGAGCGGCTACTGCTGCGCGTACTGCTTCCGCTGGAGCGGGAACGACTGCTACTGCGTGTGCTGCTACCGCGACTGCGGTTACTTCGGCTGCTGCTGCGTGTACTGCTGCGGCTGCGGTTTGAACGACCACTATCGTAGCTACGGCTACGGTTGCTGCGACTTGGCTTAGTTGATGAGCCACGTCGGCTGCTATTGCGATCGATATCACGTGATCTGCTGTTGCTATTGCGGCGTGCATCTCTTGTGCGCGTATTACGTTTAGTTTTGTCAACATCGGTACGCGTGGAACGATTACGATCAACGGTAGATTGACGTGTAGTCGTTTCTCGTGTGCGAGTAGAACGATCTGCATCGTAAACATCACGAGCGACACGTGTCTCTTTAGTCTGCTCACGAGTCGGACTAGTACGCCGTACTGATGAGCCATCTACCTTCGAGCGTGTTACGTCGCGAGGAGATTGTGTATTGAGTGCCCGTTGACGTGGTGAAGTATTCGCAGTGGTTCCTGTACCTCGTCGGCGCGACCCATAGTAGATCTCCGTATCGTTGGAGCCATAAGTGGTATTGGTAAAGAAATAAGGATTATTCCAGGACGGTGGGCAGTAAGCATTGTAGCCGCCGAAGCCTCCGCCAAATCCAGCACCACCAAATCCGGGACCGTAGCCGAAGTTGTTGTAACCAAATGGATCATTGAATCCACCACCGAAGTAATTATTGGTGATGAAGACATTGTTGTTGCCGTAGAATCCGCCACCGAAACCATTCCATCTGTTCCAGCGATTCCAACGGTTCCATCTGTTCCAACGATTCCATCTGTTCCAGCGATTGAAACCCCAAGAGTTGTAAATAAAGACATTTGCTCCGGGTGTAAAGAATGGATCGTAATAGGCGGCACTAACATAAACCGGATCAAAGAAACCAAATCCATAGTAGGGACGGTGAAAACGACGGATACGAGACGTGTAATAGTAGTCATAATCATCATCATCTACTTCGTAGCTGTTGCTGTATTCGTACTCATCGTCGTCGTAGCCATATTCGTCGTCGTCATAAGAGTCGGACGAACCGTAGTAGTAGTCGCTATCCGTATCGGGATTGTAGTACAAATCATCGTACTGGGCTTGTGCCGTCATCCCGAACGCCATCACAAAGAGGGCGACTAAAAGGCTAGAAACATTATATCTTTTCATAAGCAGGAATTTGAAACGTAATTACTGTGACTCTCTTACAAGTTACTATTGCGTAAGTTATTACTTTTAGCGTTCACTTTTAGTTAATAATGTATTAAAAGTCAGATTTGTTGACCCATATTTGTGTTAAACCTCTCTAAATGTCTTCATTCTTCTGACTAAATTTTCCTCATGTCGTCACTTCTGTCGACTTTAAAGGCTTGTTAAAGTATTTTCGGATGCTTAACACTAGCAATAACTTTATAGGGCAAAAGCGTTGCCGAGTGGAATTTTTATCCCCACTTTTTTATAAAAAATTTTAAAAAAGATCATCCAAGCGTTGTTTGCTAATGGCTTGCATAGCCATAGCTCCAAGGCCTTTTACGGCTTGATCCAAATGGGCAAAGCGTGGGTCTTGGGTATGCCCTTTTTGGTAGCGATAGTAGATTTGTTGGACGATAACAATGACTTTGAATAAGCCATAAACATAGTAAAAAATCGGATGGTCGAGTGCTTGTCCGGAGCGGCTTTCATACTGCGCGACGAGCTCGCTCCGGCTTGGATTACCGGGCAAACTGGTGGGGCTCAACGCCAGCGCATGCAGCCAGGGTGGATCGTCCTGGTTGACCCAGTAGCCCAGGCTGGTACCGAGGTCCATCAGGGGATCTCCAATCGTAGACATTTCCCAATCTAAAATGGCTTTAACTTGGGTCCAATCCTGCGCATTTAACACCAAATTGTCGTATTTGAAATCGTTGTGAATAAGAGCGGAACTATATTGCCTAGGTTGATGGGTGGCGAGCCACTTTGCGGCTTGCTCAACCATCGGAAAATCGTGGGTTTTGGCTGCAAAATAACGCTTCGTCCACCCCTGAATTTGACGTTCCAGATAGCCTTCTGGTCGCCCCAGATCACCCAGCCCGGCGGCTTGATAATCGACTTGGTGGAGGGCCACTAAATTGTCCACTAAAGCTTGGGCAATACCAGTCATTAAGGTTGGAGCAGGTTGCTGCTCAGCTGGCATTTTCGCACGAAGAATGACGCCTTGTACCCGTTCCATAAGATAAAATGGCGCCCCGATAATGCTATCATCTTCAGTATATAAATAAGTTGTTGGAACCTTATCGAAAACAGGTTTAAGTTGACTTAAAATGCGGTATTCACGGCCCATGTCATGAGCCGTTTTGACCTTCGATCCGTAAGGCGGGCGTCGAAGAACAAACTCCTGCTCACCTGCGCTCAGCAGATAAGTCAAATTAGAAAAACCGCTCGGAAATTGTGCGATTTCAAGTGGTGCTTTTAAGCCAAGTTCTGCCTGAAGGAAAGCTTCTAATTGTTCGGTGGGGAGTTCTTCTCCCGGCCTGATATTGTGGGCCTGATCCGTAAAATTTGTCATGATGACTTCGTATTATTTGGGACGATAGGCTTTTAAAATCTCACGGGCAACACGACTTTTGTGGACCTCATCGGGGCCATCATAAATTCGGGCACCGCGTTCGTGTCGATACCAATAGGCTAGGACCGTATCGTCGGTAATCCCCAGCGCGCCATGGACTTGAATCGCCCGGTCTAGCACTTGTTGGAGCACCTGAGCGCAATAGAACTTTATAGTTGAAATTTCAACGCGAGCCGCGTATTGGCCTTGCTCATCGATTTTGCGCGCGGCGTCAAGCACGAGCAGGCGCGCGGCGTTAATCGATGCCCGTGATTCGGCAATCCAATTTTGGATCGTTTGCTTTTGGGCTAAGGGCTTACCGGGCGCTAATTCACGACTCACGGCACGCTGGCACATGAGTCCAAAGGCGCGCTCGCAGATGCCTAGCCAGCGCATGCAATGGTGGATTCGGCCAGGGCCAAGGCGTTTCTGAGCAATGGCAAAGCCACTACCCGCACCGCCCAGCAAATTACCTTTGGGGACCCGGACATTAGTATAACGGAGTTCCGCGTGACTCATATAACCCGAACCACTTTCGCCCATAATTGGAATGTTACGGACCAGCTCGAAGCCTGAAGTATCAGTTGGTACAATAATCTGACTCGCACGTTGGTAAGGACTTTCTGCGTCTGGATCGGTAATGCACATCACGATCGCAAAAGCCGCCCCATCGGCTGCAGTTGTAAACCACTTGTGTCCATTGATGAGGTAGTCTTGGCCATCTAACTGAGCGGTGGTGCCCATTCGGACGGGATTAGAACCTGCCAATTCCGGTTCTGTCATGGAAAAACAAGACCGAATCTCACCGGCCAGTAAAGGGCGCAAATAGCGATCTTGCTGTTCCTTGGTGCCGTATTCAACCAGAATTTCCATATTGCCGGCATCGGGTGCCTGACAATTGAAGCAATAATGCCCAAAAGGGCTCTGACCAAGCAACGCACTCAGCTGACCGAAGTCGTGGTGTGAAAGCCCCATGCCCCCCCATTCCTGGTGAATTTGGGGTGTCCACCACCCCTGGTTTTTTACGTCTTGGCGGATGGTTGCCAAACGTGCTTCAATCACAGACCATTCCTTGTCTAAGAGTTCGGTATCCAAAGGGAGGAGTGTCTCTTGTACAAAGGCATTAACATCGGCCAGAATTTTAGGGAGAGAATTCGTATCAATCATAATATTTGTAGCAAATATTGAATTTTCGAAGTAAAACTTAACCGGCGATCATGTGGCCGCCGTCGGCGGTGAAAACGGCGCCGGTGCAATAGCTTGATGCTTCGGAAGCCAAGAAAACGGCCAAGCCGGCCATCTCATCGGGCAATGCCATGCGCCCGGCAGGGAGATGCTGTTCCATCTGGTGGAGTAGGGCATCATTCTGCCAGATCGCAGCGCTAAATTTGGTTTTAACTAAGCCCGGGCACACCGCATTCGAACGGATGCCATCACTGCCCCATTCTTTTGCCTGGTTTTTGGTGAGCATCACCAAGGCTGCCTTGCTTACGCTATAAAGTCCTAAGCCATAAGAAGGTTTAAGCGCTTCGACTGACGCAATATTGATAATAGAGCCACCGCCGCGGGATTTCATAATCGGATGCACCAGATTGCTAAGCAAAAAGGGCGCTTTGAGATTGACATTCATGATCTTATCGAAAACATCACCGTCTGATTCTGCAATAGGACCAAATACAGGATTAGTCGCTGCGTTATTGATCAAGATATCAATGCCACCGTATTTATCGACCGTTTGTTGGACGAGGGCTTGAAGTTGATCCGTATGACCTACATGACAGGCAATACCACTGGCTTCGAGTCCATCCGCTTGCAAAGCTTCCGCGACTATATCTACAGCTTCTTGTCGTCGACTACTGATGATGACTTTGGCTCCAAATTCGGCGAGGCCTCTCGCCATGCGTTCGCCAATGCCTTTACTGGCGCCGGTGATCAAAGCGACTTTTCCGGTAAGATCAAAAAGGAGTTGCTTGTTTAGTTTTTCGCTTGGTGCGGGCATAATTAGAGCTTTTCAACATGATACGCATTTTTTTGCGGACTCTTATTCCGTTTAAAAGAATTCGTGGATTTTTCTGTAGAGTGAAATTAAAGCCTACTGGCCACGCAACGCTGGGCTATGAAAGGCTGGTATATTTAGTTAGTTCGGGTTGTGATTAATTTTAAAAATAGATGACTCATCCAGAGTGTATTGCGGCATCAATGATGTTCTACAAAATGCACTTCACATTCTCTTATCAATCGCAATTTGGGTGTGTTAAAAATCCGCTTATCTCATTTTAAAACAGAATAAAATGAAACTAAATTTACTCCTCCTGTTACTCATTTTTTCATCACCTCTTTTTTCCCAAGATTTTAATCTACTCTACGATGATGCTCAGGGCGATCCCTCTGTAAACGGTATTGCCGACATTAAATCTGTGTCTTATGCTATCGACGAAGCTGCGGATAGCATATGGTTTAAAGTCGAATTTTATAATAGTATCGCTGGTGATCTTGGGATCGTCTATGGGATTGATACGGATTTGACTCCAGGCAATGGTCTGGAGTGGAACAGCAGTAACAATTCAAGCTTGAAACCAGAAGTTGTCTTCACTGTTAATCGCAATTTCATTGCCCCGGAGACGATCTATGGTTTTTCAAATATCACGCTGGACTATACTTCTTACGAAGGCGAAACGGACAGTGTAATGATTACCAACTTGACCCTTTCTCAGTTAGATGAAGATGGCAAATTTAACTTTGTCCTGGGCACGAGTGGGTTCGATGCGGATGTCAATAACCGAACAATTTTTGATGATGCTCCGGAGTCCACTTTCCTCACGGTTGATGTCACTACCTCCGTGGAGGATATTAATGGCTTGATGGATACCCCTAAGTTTTATCCTAACCCTGGCCGTAATCAAGTTGAATTGACACAACTACCAAATTCTTTACAGCTGATCTGCTATGATCAATGGGGGCGGGAGTGGCAAAAGCTAAGTATAAGCACTACCACTTTTACTCTCGATACTTCTTCTTGGCCAGAGGGGATGTATTATTTTAAAATTATAAGTGATGGCCAATCGAACGTGGAAAGCTGGATAAAACAATAGTGGTATCAAGCGGCACGGCTAGGCCATGCTCGTGGTGAAGGTGTTAATTTGTCTTTCCAGCGCATCTGATGTGCACTATTTTGGAGGACAAAGGCATGGTCGAATTTGATACTTCCCAGCGGAAATCGTCGAGGATCGTCAAAATAAGTGCTTTGGAGTTGCTGGACGCTTAACGTATTGACGGTCCAATCGGCCATTTCCAGCCCCATGCCGATAAAGTCTTGGCCATTAGCAGTAGGTGTGTAACCGATAGTTTCCTGTTCAAAAAAGTCAGTTGCATTAGCCTGACAATCAAAGCATTTGCCAGTCCATTTTTCTGTACTCAACTGAGCATTCAGGACTAGTTTTGTACCGTCTCTGTGGCTAGCCTGGATCTTAAATTGGTTATCGTTTTCGTTAACTTCAAAGCGACTCCAATATTGGCGTGTCGGCATGAGCCAGCCGGAAGTCCAAGCCAGTAATGGTGAAGAGGTATCGCGCCGAAGGATGAATGCACCACGTTTGGTCTGATGACCTTCGTCCCATTCTACGGCAAAGCGATAAGCAATGTTTTCGGCTTGGATGCCTAGCAGGGCTGGCCAGCCCCGGGGTCGGGTCTGACGAAGACGAATTAGGCAGAGGCCACCGATCGCTGAGCCATTGATGCAGTGGGGGCGAAAAGGGGCTGGAAGAATACATTGCAGATACTGTGGATCAATTCGATAGTTGACTAAGATTCGGCGGTCGACGTGGCCACAAAAATCTAACATTTTCATAGGTTTAGTGATTTTATAGGTTAAAAATTGTTGAAGCAGGTGGTGCAGAACGATCGCTGAGCCACCAGCCTAATAGAATCGGGACCGCAAAGCCCATCGCATTTAGCGTGCCATGGACGGCGTACATCCAGGGGATTGACAAAAAGGGTAAATCTAAAAAGGCCCGCCAGCCGTATAAAGTGGCCAGCAGCATTCCAGCCAGTAAGGCGAGTCCGCCAATTAGCCAAAGGATACCAACCGGCTCCGTTCGTTTTTTCCAGCCCAAATTCAAATGGGCCAAGGCGACTCCGCTCCCGGCTAAGGTCATAATGGTTACCGGAATGGCTTCGAGCAAAGGGGGAAATCCAAGATGATCGCTGGTAATTCCCAAAGCCACCAGAGGCATGCCTAATAAAATACCCCAGCCTAATAAAGGGCGAATTTTGGCAACAATATGAGGCAAAACCCGCGCGGTAGCTAAGGGCAAAATGAAGCCTGCATAGTGAAAATGGATACCCGTAAGCAATACGATGATGGGATCGTAACGCATGGGGTAGTAGCCCCAGCGATCGAAGCATACCCACGCCGCCCCGACAGTCAAAAAGACAACTGCTCCCAGTTCGCAAAGTCGGTGTAGCTTTAAACTGGACCAATCACGCAATTGCCTGCCCGCTACCCAGATCGCAAACAATAGCCAAGGCAGCGCAAAAAGTCCTGTCAAAGTGCTTGGCTCTAGCATATAAGCAAAAGCCAGCAGCAGGCCAGATAGTTGGCCTACACGAATAGTCATTTCCGGCAGCTTCAGCATCCGCCAACCCAAGGGCACTAGCCAAAGCACAGCGGCTAGCAAAATACAATGCACATAAGCAGTCTTGAAGGCCGATTCTGGCATAATCCAAGTGCAGAGCACCAGCCAGACCAAGGCACCACCGTTTATGTTAAGCCATCTCATGCCTTGGTCAATTCTTGAGCTTGGGCCAGATTGCGCATCCCCGTTGTCGATTCATGCCCAAAGCGTTTTTGGTGGTAGCGAGCCAGGGGATAGGCTAGGCGGACCAGCCAGTGGTGAGGCTTAGAAAAGGCTCGAATGTGATAATGGATTTGTCCATCCGCCGAGCGTTCAATCCAAAAGCATTCTTCACCGCTTTCGATATGACCTACTACCGTTCCGTAAGCAAAACCAAAGCGGTCAGCTTCATCAATGGTATAAATAATACGAGCACTATTAATCCACCAGATGCCGAATAAGCGAAATGAGACCGTCACTTCCTGGCCCACGACGAGCGGCGCGTTGGCAGGATAAATGCCCGTCCAGCCCGCTGGAAACTGTTGCCAGTGGCGAAGCGCCCGTTTGGCAGCTTCCCAGACTGCTTCGCCACGTCCCAGAGCAATTTTGTAGTGATCATTATCGTAGCCTGCAGTAAAGTTTTGTTGACTATGACCCCGCTCTGTGTAACTCAGGGGACGATGTTGCGAATGATCTAGATAAGCTTCGAGAATTTGAGGCGTAGGAACTTTTGTGCTGACTTTCATTTTTCGGTCTTATTTTTATGCAATATAAATTATTGTTTCGTTATTTTCAATAATTTCTGAAAATAAAATAAATTCAAATGCGCTACTTCAAGTTGTACAAACCATTTGGGATGCTGAGTCAGTTTAGTCGAGAGATGCCAGAACATCGAACTTTAGCGGATCTAGACATATTCCCGTCTGAGGTTTATCCGATTGGACGATTGGACAAAGACAGCGAGGGGTTGTTGCTACTGACGGATGATAAGCAATTGAATCATCGTCTGCTCGATCCTAAATTTCAGCATCCACGCACCTATTGGGTACAGGTGGAAGGCTTGCCCGCAGTATCTGCGCTAGCTGAACTAAGAGCTGGTGTTGATATTCGGATTAACAAGAAAGTGCATCATACCTTGCCGGCGCAAGTGCAATTGTTAGAGGAGGTACCTGATTTACCGGATCGCGATCCACCAATAAGATTTAGAGCTAATATTCCTACGCAGTGGTTAGAAATTACCTTGACGGAGGGCAAAAACCGACAAGTGCGACGGATGTGTGCCAAGGTGGGTTTTCCGGTACTGCGCTTGGTACGCAGCAGCATAGTTGGCTTGAAATTGGGACCATTAGACCCTGGTCAAGTGGAGGAATTGGACGCAAAAACGCTTTACCGATTATTAGAGATACCGCGCTAGTTGCTACTTGACCCCATGAAAGCAAGGGCAAAAGAGACGACAGCTATGATTAGCCCATACATAAAAACGCCGTAGCAGATACGAAGGAATTTGTATTTCTTCGCGAGAACGATGCC
Organism: Saprospiraceae bacterium; assembly: GCA_028285085.1. Taxonomy (GTDB): domain Bacteria; phylum Bacteroidota; class Bacteroidia; order Chitinophagales; family Saprospiraceae; genus JAHDHW01. The sequence continues at coordinate 32,300 of JANQQI010000106.1, forward strand.
CAGATAATATAAATCTCGCGTCATGGAGCTGTATAGGAAGTCCGCATCTTTGATCATTTCTGTCATTCCCCAATTGAAATCATCCAGGCTCATATTATAGAAATTACCGAAAAAAAGCAGATTGGACCGCTTTTGCTCGATATCTTCTCGGGTAAATTTTCCTTCGGTCACCTTAGGACGAGTTGACAGTGTAGCAAACACAATCGCGAGTAAACAAACCCCCAGTAGAATAATCGTTGGAATTATAAGTTTAGGATTATCTTCGAATCGGGGCACCAAGGTGGAGATAGTGATCGAAATAATGATGGCGTTGATACTCAACATAATGTTCGCCTTGTTATCGGCGATGGAGCTCAGATTAACGTGCGTCCGATAAGTGGTACGGTACATTGTTTCAACACCACGCCCCAGACTCAATTGCTTGAGTTGTTGCTCAGTCGTCTGCGCAGGATTGCCTTTTTTCTTTCCTTTCTTCTTTCCTTTTTTTGGAAGGCGTGCCATCTCATCGACAGTCATTACCTCCTGAGGATTCAAGCGCATTTTCTGCTTTTGTAGCTGCCGAACGTGTTTTTGTTTACGCTTACCGTAGAGATCTTGCCCGACCGAAGTATGAAAACGATGATTGCTGATAAATTCGAGTTCAAATTCTACCCACTCTCGCTCGGTCATCAACAAATCACGCGTAAGCGTCAATTCCTGCCGAACGCGACTACAGCGATCCCAGTAGACCTTCTGCCCCAAATGACTCAAATCGGCATCACAAAGAATGCGATGCAGTAAATTTTGAGGATCATGGGGCATTTGGGTGGCTAGAATACAGGCTTCGATTTCGACTAGGCGTTCTTCGGGATAATTGCGGCCGCTGAGATAAGCCCGCGCGTAGCGCACGCCGCGCTCTTCGTGATTCTCAGGGCCCTTATCATAGCCTGTATCATGAAACCAAGCGGCAAGTTGAATGATTTCCAATTCTTCGGGACTGAGCTCAAAATGACTGGAGATTTCGCGGGTAGCGGCAACGACATCGAGTGTATGTTGCACATCATGGTAGGCATATTCCTTGGGCACCTGCTCAGAAATGAAATTGGTGACGTAGGCTTCTACTTCAAGTAAAATATTGTTTTCTGCCTCCATGGCGCTGCTGCTTTTAAGAAAAGTCAATGAAGTGTACTGGTTTGAAATCGATGTTTTCCTTATATCGTAAGATATTTAAGCATAGGTTCGTTCATCGACTAGATCGGATCGCACTAGGAAGACATCTCAAGAATCAGTCCGAGAGCGAAAATATTAAAAAAACGGTCTTTGACAAATTCCGCAGGCCATTGAAAAGCAAAGCCGCTCGTAAGGAGCAACCGATTTCACCTTTATTTTTAAAAAAAGACAGGTCTCTTTTACTATTAAGTTAGGTGTTAAGAAGTTTGGTCCTTGAGACGATTTGATAACTAAATCCTTAACGCGTTCTAAAACTTATTCTTGGTATTTCGACTTCAAATATTGACCCACCTGTGCATCTGACCAATTCCATCCTTTCCAACTCTTAGTTCGATTTTGGAACCTGTGAACTTTCCGATCTAACAATTCACGATGATATTCAGACACCTCGTTTCGTTCAAAATGTTCGATAAGGAGTGGAATATTCTTATTTGAAACATCCTGTAAAAGGAAAGTATAATCGATGGGGTGTTGTTGAGCCTGCTTGAGGTTGAATTGTGTAATGAAGATATCCCAATTGATGAAACAACAAACAATAAGAATACTATACCAACTCCATCCATTGATGTGTGCTAAAAAGAAGGTCGTTTTGCGCTCCGAGATTTTGAGCCAAACTATCGTTAGACCTATGAAAACGAGACCCAAAAAAATCATGACACCGATGCGTTTGTAAGCGAGTCCGTTTGCGAGGATATAGTCGAAATTGCGCAGGAGTAGAAGAAACGCTAAAATGGCATTCTGAGCAATCCAGAAATACGCCATCCGTTTTAGTTTGCTATTTTGAGGATGGAAATTAAGATTGCGGCGGAAAAAATAGAGTAAAATCCCCATCGCCAACAAAATTGAAAGAATCAGTAAGTATGTCCCGCCGTGTACCGCATTAGAATAATGACTAGCTTGCCAAAGTCGTTGATCCTCAAAACAAATAGCATATAAGTCGCTAACATTTGCCAAGAGCAGCAAAACATTTAAACCAATTATCATGATCCAAGCCGTTTGGAATTCTTGCTGCAAACCCAACATGCCACGCAGCGGAGTCTTGCGGCGTTGGCGCTGTAATTGGAATCCAGTATTTGCCTCAAACTGATGAAAATTGGAAAAAGTGGATTTCGTTAATAGACTAACCGTAAGCCATAATCCGCCAATGAAAAACAGAATTTCTCCGGGAGAAGCATTGAACGACATCCAATTGCTGAGATATTGCCAGAATCGATCAGAGAGTTGACTGAATTGGGGATTGGCCAAGTAGTATAGCAAATAAAAGAATAGGAAGGCTAAGAGAGGGAGTAAACTTAATCGAAAACTCCGCCAGGCGAGTCTTGGTCGAGGCATAAATGATGGTGTCAACCACTGATTGATCCAACGCTTTGGTCCTTCTCCAAAACTAATGATCATCAACAAAAAGGCAAAGCCAAGGAAACGCAGCTGACGCTGCTTTGCAAAACCAACCATAGTCGCAAAGGATAACAGATGTGCGACCTTACTCAATAGCGAATTTTGCCAAACCACAACTAGCCCGGTGAGTAGTGTGCCTAAAGTGGTGATCACCACCGGGCGCGAGCGATACAATTCTGGCTCTAAAGCGTACAAAATACCAATCACCAGCCAGCAAAAAATCAAGCTGTTTAATCCCATATTAGCTTGCCAGAATAACCAATGGTAAATAATGGCTACAGCAATGATGAGGTAGGAGCGGATTATTTCTTTTTTCATAACGCTTTTATTTTTGGTAAGGCTTAAATAAATGAACAACCCCAATTGCAGAGCTAAGCGCTCCCACAACCGGAAAGAGGAAAACGGCATTTGAAGATTCGTCTAACTGGCCATCGTACAGCGCAAGAGCTAAGAGCAAGCCGCTAACGATCAAGAAAGTGAGTCCGGCAACCAGATATCGGCCAACTGATTTTCGCCAACTATATCGACGGATAAACATTTGATAGATCAACATCAAAAGCATTAAAGCCATGTATAACAAGCAAAGGGCAAGCGCGGTAAGAAAAACAAACAGCATGAAAGGAAGCGAATGATGCATTGTCTTTAAGGCGAGTTTAAGCATTGAAATGTTGATCCAAAATATCTTCTCTCTCTTTTTGAATTAAGGCTGGTTGAGTATACCGCCGGATATATTTCTGCCTTACTATGAAAGCTAAAATGGCAGCAATGATGACCAGCGGCAGGCAAAAAATATCGAACCAGACATCTGCCTCGGGACTATTGGCTGCGAAAGCCCACATGCAGAGTAAATTGAGTAGCAAAAAGGTTAGGTTCCCGCAAAAGCGGCCAAAGGCCTTCTGCTGTATAAAAGGCACTGAACCTCGTTGAGCTTGGACGCCAGCAATGATGAGATTGATAACCATGGCTAGAACCGCGATGCTACTCGTAGCGAGGAAGATAAGTGCGGCTATGAGGCCGTCGAAATTGAGATCGTCCATGATGCTTGATCGTTTTTTCTTTTTTGGATTTGTGATGCATATTTGGCCGGTGGGTAGAGTTTTGGGCTTTGAGGGAGGGACCCACCCTCAGCCGCCACCGCCGGCCGATTTTGGCCGCAATATTTTTGAGGCATATAACACCCAGCCTTTGCCGGGAACATTTTTATGGACAAGAGGTCAAAACAAGTTTTTTAGAAACATTTCTACTATCTATAGATTCCATTTTTTCAAAATTCCATAAAATCATATTTTTTTATTATTCAACTGTTGGGTTAATGGATTGATAATCAGAGAGAAAAAATTTTAAAAAAATTGAGTTTTAATTTAAAAAAACGCCCATCTTCCAGGTTTTCTCTATTCATAATTGTGTAAGACAAGCACAAGAAAGCAACTCTACATTCAATTGCTTAATGATCTCTCTCATTAATTAAAGTGGCGAAAGTCAGATATCCCATTAACAAAAAGCCGGATAAAATTAGTGTAACCTGTAGTGGACCACTAAGCTGCATACTGAGAAAGATATCTTGAAAAAGGCCTTGAGGATTGGTGAGAATATCCCAACTATTCCAGCGTAAGAAACGACCGAGATAAATGCCAAAGGCACACAAGACGATGGCGCTGAAACTGACACTCCAGCTTACCCAGTTGTTAAAACGTCGACGGAAAAAAACTTGGACTTCATACAGCGATAGGAATCCGAGTAGTAGTCCCGTCCACGCAAAGGAGATCAGAAGCATCAGGTCGTACCAATAGGGAATTGGCGCACGGCTGCGCAAATGCAATAGATCGGTAAGAATGTAGGGGGCATTTGGGAAGAAAAGAAGCCAGGAAATGAGCATTAATCCAATGATCCATCGGGATTGAAAATAGCGATAACTGCCTTCTAGAAAAAGGGCAATGCCGTAGGGAATCCATGCGAGAAAGAGATTCCAAACGAGGAAGAGAAAAGTTGAAGCGCCGCGTAGCCTGATCAAATCTTGGGTAGACTGAATTTGGTTGAGGTCAAAACTAGAAAGATGAAGGCGTGTGCCAACCAAGGCCAGACAAAATGCAGTACTGCCCAGCATGAGCAGGAATAGTTTGAATTGCAATGGACTGCGGAATAAGGATTTTATTGTTTGCATAGGATTAAATTTTAGAGGAAAAAATTGTTTAGTGTAAATGGACTTTGTGGTAGACAAAATACCAGCGAAGATGCTGGCCGAGCCACTGAAATAGTCGTCCGCTAAGTCGGCCATGTTGTCCGCGCTGACGTGCGATGCGGTAGTGCGCCACGTGCCAATGAGGGGCAAAACGCAGTACACACGGCAGCAAAAATTGGGTGTAATACACAAAGCGGGTGCTGATGTGATTCACTCGGTGACTGCTTGCGGAGTGGGGTAACCCAAAAGCTAAGGCAATATGTTCGGGCAGCCAGGCGCCGGTTAGATGGCGTAGCCAGATGCGGAGCGGATAGGGGAGGCGGAAAAGTGCACGGGCAATTTCCGCTCCCACATGGCCCACACAAAGCAAATGGTTCGAAAGCTTATGATAAGTGCTGTAAAAGTCTTTGAGGTCCTTGGGATAGGTATCGAGTGGGATGCCCATCAGCTGAGCCGCGATTTTGCTTTCGTTATAAAATTGTTCGCGTTCGGCGGGAGTCAGCGGGCCAACTGTCGCCTTGTAAGCTACTAAAGTGGTATCAATCAAAGTGGCGAGTACCCAAAACAGCAGATCGGGGTCGGCCGCAGTAAAGAAGCGGTTACAAAATTTGTCGTCGTCCTGGGTAGCCGCCCAGCGAGCCGTCCCTCGAATCATGCTGTGAATACGAAAAAGTCTTTTTGCAGATTGGCAGGCGGTATCAACATCGCCAAACCAAATATGGATCATAGAAGTAAAAGTGCGGTGCGCTCGTCCCAGCGTATCTTTTTCAAAATTGCTGTATTGTGCAACGCCAGTAGCGATAGCCGGGTGAGCAATTTGTAGGAGCAAAGCACGCATTCCTCCTAGTAAGATGCTCGGCTCGCGATAAAGCCGCCAGGTCATACTACCGGGACCAAAAAAACCGACTTCTGGCTGGTTAACTTGAGCGCGTAGATGGCCTAGTTGCTGGTTGTGCCAGGCCTGACGTTCTTTGATGGCGACAGCTTCGGTGGCGGAGGGTGGAGCAAAATTAGGCAATGGCATAGGTTGATTTTAAAAGGTTAAGGCTTGCTTGGTCAAAGGTTGACGGGCAATGAAGCGTTGCAAGTCCAGTAAAGGCTCACCGAGTAAATATTCGAATTGCCAACGAGCGATCGAGCGGTAGCTTCGACCTTGTTGGAAAGCCTGCCAGTAAGCGCCCAAATGCTCGGGGGCGCAGATCAACCCCAGACCAGCAGCACCGAAAGTGTATAGCGAGCGCTTGCGATTGCCGATCAGGAAAAACTGCATGCGCACCTCACCGGCAATCGTGGTAGGGAATGCAAATAAGACATGCATGACATCATGATCTTCTAGCTTAGGCATCAATTCAAATTGTTCGCGCTGGAGGAATTCGCCCAGATGATGTCCTAAACTGCCTAGCGGAAAAGCCAGCAAACTTGTTTTGGTATGCGACCAAGCTTGTCGATGCTTTTTGTACCAACGAGCGTAGATGGATTTAGTATGATGAACAAGTCCGATAAGCATACGATCTCGATATTTGAGTAGCGTTTTACTGAATGTCATTTTTCATAGATTTAGTTTGTTTTTTATAAAAGTACTTTGAAATTCAAAGTTAAGTAGCAAAAAAAAGAGTTTAAACTATTCCCGGTTCTTCAAAAGCGCTTCGAGGGCGTCCAAATGATCATTAAAGGCTTGCCGTCCGGCATCAGTAGCGGCATAAGACGTTTGGGGCTTACGGCCCACAAAAGCCTTGCGCACTTCGACAAAGCCGTTGTCTTCAAGCGACTTAATGTGGCTGGCCAGCCGGCCATCCGTGAGTTCTAGCATCTCTTTCAAAGTTTTAAACTCCACCCAGTCGTTGACCATGAGCATCGACATGATGCCGAGCCGGACTTTATTATCAAAAGCCTTATTTAGGTTGGCGATGATTTTTTTCATACCAGGTCCAACTAACGTTCGTATTTATAATACATATAAGTGCCGTAAGCAATGTGCAAAATACCAAATCCAATGGCCCATAGTTCGAGGCCAAAGCCCGGAGCAAAAAGGCCAATCAAGCCCAAAATTACCTCGGAAATGCCCAAATACCGAATATCATTCAAAGTATATTTACTGCCATTGATGCAGGCTAAACCATAAAACACCAGCGTGGCTGGAGCTACGAGGCCATAATGCCCGTGATGGACCAGTGCCAAGCAGAAGATACCACCTGCAATGAGTGGGATGCTTAGATTGAGTAGGAGTCTGGCGGTGGTTTTATCCCAAATCGGGTGGCCCTTTCGACGGGCTTTGCGGGTGGTGAAAAAGATACCACCAGCTAAGGCTAGGATAAAGACAAGGCTGGCAACAGTCATCAGGAATTGTAAAGGCGGCATCCCCCAGGGATAAGGCTGCGCAACACCATAAATGGCCCGTCGGCCTTCGAAGGGCATCAGTCCAAAGTAGTCGAAAATAAGCGCGGCACCAAGGAGTGCACAAGTGCCCGCTACGACGCCCGATAGCCCGCTGAGCGAAATAAAGCGGGAGGAGCGCTCCATCAAAGAGCGAATTTCGCTGAGTGTTTCTAAATGCTGATTACGGTTGTCCATTACCATTTGTTAAAAGTACTTTGAAATTCAAAGTTATAATCTTCGTTTCTAAAACGCAAATAAAAATGGAAAATTGTTTTGAAGGTAGAAAAGAAGAGATGAGCGACTCTAGTAGTTCATGGAGGTAGTTGTTTACACTTAGCCTTGTCTTTGGAACTGGAAGGACTTGTTTAATTAGTCAATCTGTTCTTTGAAAATATCAAATTGTATTCGATGTCTGAGGTCTCTTTCTGTGAAATGTGGGGACAGCTTCCTCAAAAGTTATCCGAAATCTTCACAAAACTATCACAAGAACCTAATAAAAGGATCACACAATTTTAAGGGGGAAATAATTTTTCAAGCATAAGGTATTGAATAGTAGTTGATTATAAAGTGATTTGGGTGGAATGTATTTTTCCTTCCCAGAAGTATCAAAAAAATGACTGTCTCTTCCAAGACACTTAATTACCCCTTCTCTTATTTATACTTGTCTCCGAATCTTCCCATCAACTGAATCGTTTCGACTATTTTTTAATCTCTACAACCCCTCTTTTATGAGTAACTCAACCCTAACCCTCTTGCGCTTTGTATTGCTACTGGTACTCGGTAGTAGTGTAGCGTCAACGAGCTTTGCTCAATGTATTGGCGGCACTACCGTGTCGACCTTCAGCGGAGCGACCACCACTTACACTTGCGTTGGCGACGGTGTCGACGACGTTATCCAATTTAAACCCAGCAGTTTTGCAACTGCTTATGCATTTATCGTTACAGATGCCGAAGACAACATTCTGGCCGTCGTCACTGGCAATTCTGTTAATTTCGAAGGCGCTGGTGAAGGTGTTTGCCGCGTTTGGGGAATGTCTTATGCCGGCGTGGTAAATAATCCCGTGGGCGAAAATATTCAAACGGCCGTCCTAACCGATTTTTGCTATATCCTATCTGACAACTTCGTTGAAGTCATCCGCGATAGTGGTGATGATGTAGACGGTGGTATGGTAGCGACGCCTTCGGGAGCAACAATGGTCTACACTTGTCCTGAGGATAATGTGGCGGACATTGTGACTTTCACCAACACGGGTAGTCCGAATGCCAATTATGCTTACGTGGTTACGGATGATCAAAACAACATTTTGGGCTTGCCTCCAGGAAATAGCCTTGATTTTGATGGCGCTGGCGACGGTGTTTGTCGTGTTTGGGGTTTGTCCTACGTCGGTAATATCATTGCAGAACCAGGCGACAATGCTGCTGAAGTGCAACTAGCGGAAGGCTGCTTCCGATTGTCAGAAAACTTCATTACCGTTATTCGTTCTAAGCCTGATGGTGGCACGGTAGCAATGCCTAATGGCAATACCGAGCGTGAAGTTTGTGCAGGAGATGGTCAGCCTGATGTGGTGATGTTTACCCATGATACCGAATCTCTGGCTCAGTACACTTACGTGATTACGGATGACCAAAACAACATTTTGGGCTTGCCTCCGGGTAATAGTCTTGATTTTGATGGTGCTGGTCCTGGTATCTGTCGTGTTTGGGGCTTGTCTTACACCGGCAACATTACCGCTGCGGTAGGAGATAATGCAGCTATGATTGACCTGACTGACGATTGCTTCGACCTGTCTGACAACTTTATCACCATTATTCGAACCGGTGTAGACGGCGGAACTGTAGCGATGCCTTCAGGAGCTACTATGCGATACACTTGCCCCGGTGATGGTGAAGATGACATCATCACTTTTACGAATACAAGCACTAGCGATGCGAATTATGCATATGTAATTACGGATGATGAGAATAACATTTTGGGTATTCCTCCGGGTAATAGCCAAAACTTTGAAGGTGCCGGTACCGGTGTTTGCCGCGTATGGGGCCTGTCCTATACTGGAAACATTACTGCCCAGCCCGGCGACAACGCGGCAGAAGTGGCTTTGAGTGACGAATGCTTCGTTCTATCTGAGAATTTCATCACCGTTATTCGTGATACACCCGATGGAGGTACGGTAGCGATGCCTAATGGTAATACCGAACGCGAAACTTGTGCTGGTGACGGCGAAGCCGATGTCGTGATGTTTACCCACGATACGGAATCTCAGGCGAACTACGCTTACGTGATTACAGATGATGAAAATAATATTTTGGGCCTACCTCCAGGCAATAGCTTGGATTTCGAAGGTGCTGGTGAAGGTATTTGCCGCGTATGGGGTCTATCTTATACCGGAAGCATTACGGCACAAGTAGGCGATAACGCTGCACTAGTTGATTTAACAGACGATTGCTTTGACTTATCTGACAACTTTATCACCATTATCCGTACGGGTGTTGACGGTGGAACCGTAGCGATGCCAAACGGAGAAACTGAGCGCGAGACCTGCGCTGGCGATGGAGTTGACGACATCGTCATGTTTACCCACGTTACAGGGGCAAGTGCGAACTACGCCTACGTGATTACGGATGATGAGAATAACATTTTGGGTATTCCTCCGGGTGATAGCCAAAACTTTGAAGGTGCTGGTGAAGGTATCTGCCGTGTATGGGGTCTGTCGTACACTGGAAACATCACTGCTCAAGCGGGTGATAATGCGGCAATGGTTGACTTAACCGATGGCTGCTTTGATTTATCCGATAACTTTATCACCATTATCCGTACGGGCGTTGACGGTGGCACGGTAGCAATGCCAAATGGAGAAACTGAGCGTGAGACCTGCGCTGGCGACGGAGTTGACGATATCGTCATGTTTACGCACGATACAGGATCCGGTGCGAACTATGCTTACGTGATTACCGATGATGAGAATAACATTTTGGGTATTCCTCCTGGTGATAGCCAAAACTTCGAAGGCGCCGGCGAAGGTATCTGCCGAGTATGGGGTCTGTCGTACACTGGAAATATCACTGCTCAAGCGGGTGATAATGCCGCGATGGTTGCTTTGACGGACGGTTGCTTTGATTTATCTGACAACTTTATTACGATCAATCGCATCGGCGTTGACGGTGGCACGGTAGCAATGCCAAATGGAGAGACGGAGCGCGAGACTTGTGCTGGCGACGGTATCGACGACATCGTCATGTTTACACACGATACAGGATCCGGTGCGAACTACGCTTACGTGATTACGGATGATGAAAATAACATTTTGGGTATTCCTCCTGGTGATAGTCAAAACTTCGAAGGCGCCGGCGAAGGTGTTTGCCGAGTATGGGGTCTGTCGTACACCGGAAACATCACTGCTCAAGCGGGCGACAATGCCGCGATGGTTGCTTTGACGGACGGTTGCTTTGACTTATCTGACAACTTTATTACGATCAATCGCATTGGCGTTGACGGTGGCACGGTAGCGATGCCAAACGGAGAGACGGAGCGCGAGACTTGTGCTGGCGACGGTATCGACGACATCGTGATGTTCACCCACGACACAGGATCCAGTGCGAATTACGCTTACGTGATTACGGATGATGAGAATAACATTTTGGGTATTCCTCCTGGTGATAGCCAAAACTTCGAAGGCGCCGGCGAAGGTATCTGCCGCGTATGGGGTCTGTCTTACACCGGAAGCATCATTGCTCAGGCGGGTGATAATGCGGCAATGGTTGACTTGACCGATGGCTGCTTTGATCTATCTGACAACTTTATCACCATTATCCGTAATGGCGTTGACGGCGGAATGGTAGCGATGCCAAATACCAATACTGAGGTCACTGTTTGCGCTGGCGACGGTGAAGATGATATCATCATGTTTACCAATGATAGCGAAAGTGGCGCGAGCTACGCTTATGTGATCACGGATGACGAAAATAACATCTTGGGTATTCCTCCAGGTAATAGCCAAAACTTCGAAGGTGCAGGTTCAGGTATCTGCCGCGTATGGGGTTTGTCTTACACTGGAAATATTACGGCCCAAGCCGGTGACAATGCTGCACAAGTGGCATTGACCGATGGTTGCTTCGCCCTGTCTGACAACTTTATTACCGTTAATCGTCTGAGTGGCGACGACTGCCCATCCAACTTAACCGGAAATTTGCAGGGACAGATGGTAAATGGCTCAGTGGTACCAACACAAGTAGAGTTATATCCAAATCCAGTACAGCAAACGCTGCATATCCAATTGGAAAAAGTACATGAGACCAATGCCCAAATCGAAATTTTGGATATCTCCGGCCGCATCCTACAGCAAATTAACACTGCTGACCAAACCATCGAGGTGAACGTAAGTCAATATGACAGCGGTTTGTACCTCGTCCGTTTGATTGAAGCTGGCCAAGTGAGTAGCTATAAATTTTTGAAACAATAATAACAGAACTGTGAATCACCATGATTGACTACCAATACTTAAAAATTTAGATAGACAAATGGTGTTTCAAAATCCCTCGCCCTGCGGCGGGGGATTTTTTTATGGACAAGTTGGAACTTCAACCGATACAAGTTGTTCTATAGATTTCAACGCGATCCTCTCCATGCGAAAAGAAGCCATTTTATTATTTATTCTTGCGGTTGCTCAGTTTACGCACATCATTGATTTCATGATTGTGATGCCACTGGGGGCGCAGTTCATGGAGATTTTCGATATCAGTCCAAGGCAATTTAGTTGGATTGTTTCTTCCTATGCTATTTCTGCTTGTGTAGCGGGCTTATTGGGCGCTATGTATCTGGATCGTTATGATCGGAAAGTCGCCCTGCTTTTTTGCTACGTTGGCTTTACACTGGGCACTTTTGCGTGTTCGATGGCGGACAGCTTTGAGATGCTTTTGCTCTCACGTAGCTTTACCGGAATGTTTGGTGGTGTTTTGGGTGCTTTAGTATTGGCAATTGTTGCGGATGCGGTGCCTCTGGAACGGCGAGGCAAAGCCATGGGATTGATTATGACCGCTTTTTCGGTGGCGTCTGTGATCGGGGTGCCAACGGGACTATGGCTGGCGGCAAGCTTTGGCTGGCGAATGCCTTTCATGGTCGTCGGTGGCGTAGCTTGTTTGACGATCTTGGCGATATTGCGCTGGGTACCTGCCTTGCGTGGGCACTTACAACGCGAAGAAAGCGTACGATCCGGGATGTTTGTCCTCTCATCGATCCTTCATGATCGGAACCAATTACGGGCTCTGCTATTTACGATTATTTTGATGTTTGGCCATTTTACGATTATCCCATTCATCGCGCCGTATATGCAGCTCAATGTAGGATTTTCAGAATTTCAAATCACCTATATTTATCTCATTGGCGGTGTTTTGAGTGCTATTTTGCTGCCGTATTTTGGTCAATTAGCGGATCGCATTGGTCATATCAAAGTATTCACCGTTTCTAGTGTGCTGGCGCTGTTTTCCATCTACGCCATCACTAATCTGCCAGTGGTGCCCATTGCGCTGGCCCTGGTGGTGACTTCGTCCTTTTTTGTTGTTGCCAGCGGCCGTAATGTACCTGCTACTACCATGATTACCGCCGTGGTAAAACCGGAGAGTCGGGCTGGGTTCATGAGCATCCGATCTTCGGCTAATGAATTGGCGTTGTTCATTTCATCTTTTGTAGCCGGTATGATTGTTGAAGAAAGAACCGATGGTGGACTGCTTAATTATCAATACGTCGGTTATATCGCCATTGCCATGAGTATTCTGGCCATTGGAATCGCGCGCCAACTTAAACTAAAAGCGTGAAAACCGTCGTTGATATGTCGTAAATGCCCGGAATTGGCTGGATTTATAATCCAAATGGCCCATTTAATGTTATTTTTGCATAAATATTGATCCAATGAATAATACTTATAACTACATGGTTGATTTTTCGTTGCCGGAGGTGCTGACGGAGGAGTTCATGAGTTTAATCCCCTATCAAAGGGCGGCGATCAACCGATTTTTTAAGGAGGGAAAACTAGTCAATTACGCTCTATCCTTGGAGAATTCTAAACTCTGGGCGGTATTCAACGCCAACTCTGAAATGGATGTTATGGATATGATTGCGGATTTACCTTTGACCTCGTTTATGAATGTGGAGATCAGCATGTTGACGTTCTACAATACGATGAGTCCCGAAGTACCGGACTTTTCGATGAATTAAAATTATCTTTTCAAAATACAAAAGCCGGAAGTGCCACGATGCGCTTCCGGCTTTCTGTTTTTGGTATTAGTTGTAATGGATGATTTGTAAGTTCAAATCAATGCACTACATATTACGATGGCTGCCGTCACAAAAAGGGACACCATTGGTGATTTTACACCCACACCAAGCTACTTTTTTGGCTTCCGTTACTTGCTCAATGACGGGAGTGAACTCCGTGCCGCGGTGTGATCCATCGCAATAGGGCTGATTGGTGCTGTGGCCGCAAGAACACCAGGCATAAGTCCCTGGCTCAACATCCATGACGTAGGGGGCTTTTTGAGGTACTTTTTTTTCAGACATTTCGTGTTTTTTTATGATGAATAATTGAGATAGTAAAATGCTTTAGCGTGTGCTAAGGGACTAAATTTATTAAAAGTCTAACAATATGATAAATGAAATAACGACTGAATAGTTGAAACAACAACTATGAATTTTAGAGGCTGCCTTACTACTCCATGAATTCCGGTATTTCGAAAAGTCTGGGAATTCTGGTAAAAACGAGAAAAAAAGATTGTGGAGTTTTGTGCATCATCTATAGCTCTTGTTTGGAAAACCTACTCTGAATCAAGCTATCTGAATCACAAAATACCAAATGATGAAAAAGCATCTCCTCCTCCTGCCTTGTGTTCTTTTTACTGTATTTTCTTTATCGGCTGCTACTACCAATTGGCTTGGCGGCAATGGGCCGTGGAATAATCCTGCTCGCTGGGATACTGGCACAGTACCGGGCCTTCTGGATAGTGTGGTGATTAGTAGTGGAAAAGTAGGAATTCCCAGTGGCTACGCCGCCACTGCTCGGTATGTTTCTGTGGAAAGTGGCGCCTTCTTACGTTTACAAAACAATAGTAGCCTCACCTTGATCGGCGCCGAGGAAGATGCTTTTTTGAATGCCGGATCGGTGAAAAACGAAGGAAGTGTAACCATCCTTGATGTTGACTCTGGTCACGGCTTGAATAATACGGGGACTTGGCTCAACGAAGCGGGAGGCTTCTTGTCGGTCTCATCCATATATCGAACCGCTGTTTGGAACTACGGTGGTACTCTGACCAATCATGGAACCATTACCGTAGCGGGAGATGTGGGCAGCTACGCTCTCGAAAATGAAGGGGAGTTGGTGAATCACAGTACCGGCACGATAGATTTAGAAGGCGGAGAATCGTCTGGCTTATCCAATATCCCGGGGCCATTCAGCACTGGCCGCTTGCTCAATCACGGAACGATCACGATCAGTGATTCTGAAAGGCATGGTGTACGCAATTATACCCCATTCAAAAATAAAGGGCATCTCAACATTACAGGCTGCTTGGATGATGGCATCAAACTGTACGCTAATCTGGAAAACGACGCTTCGGGTATCATTACTATTGAAGGTAGCCAAGCTGATAGTTGGGCAGCTGGTATCGGTATTTCGAGTGGTGATACGCTTGATAATGCCGGTCAAATTCAAATTAGTAATTATCCATCAGGTGGGCAGAAAGGTATAGATTTCTTCTTTTCGGGCGTGCTACTCAACCGGAGTGGTGCCGAAATGATCATCGCGAATAGCTATTTTGGAATGGATATGTGGAGTAGTGGTGCCGTATTGGATAATGTCGGAGTGATTAGAATACAGGATTCCCCTTGGCAGGGCCTTAATTATCGTGGTTCGATAACTAATCACTCCGGAGCGGAAATAAGCATCACGGGGAGTTATTCTTACGGTATGTCGGATATTGGAATTGGTGGATTTTTACAAAACGAAGGTTTCATCGATATTGAATCGGGGGATTTAAATTTGGGGCTTAATCTCGGAGGAACTTGGTACAATCAGAACTGTGGGAAAATAGCAATTGATGGTAAACTTAGTCTATCAACAGGATGCCTGTTTTATAACGACAGCTGGCTAAAGGTAAATGGTACGAACCATTTATTCGATGGTGATTTAGTGAATAACGGGGCCATTGAAAATACCAATGGAGACATTGATCCGGCGGACATCGCCAATCTTGGCTTGATGATTCGACCTTTGGATAGCCTGGGGGCCGTGGGGGTACCAATCCCCGATGCCATTGAAATTGGTAGCAATGGTCCGGTTAGCGTTATCGGCTGGTATATCAATCCTGGCCTTAATCTTATTGCCGGAACTTATGACGCTACGCTCAATGAATTCACCCCTAATCTTGCTGCGGTGGATGACTCAGAACTCTACGTAGTACTCGAAGATAATGTCTTGGGCTGTCGTGATACCATGACTGTCCTCATCCTCGATGCCCAGCCCAACAATGAAAGCAATGCCCTGGCCGCCTCGAAGATGTCGAAGCGACAAATCTATCCGAATCCCGTTTCCCGCCAGCGGGGTCGCATCCACCTCTCCAATTCGACGGACATTGCTTTATTACGCTGGTACGATGGTCGGGGTCAATTAATCCAGCAGCAGACAGGTGGGACGGGGCGGCAGATCCCTCTCCCGGCGGGCCTAACATCTGGTTGGTATGTTCTGGCGCTCCATCTGACCAATGGGACCATTGAGCGCCAGCCGCTGCTCATTGTAGAATAACACGGAATATTGTACCTTCGGAGGTATGTGGCAATGCGCTCAAATCCTTTTTTTAAGTTTGTGCCTGTGGGGTGTGGGCAATGATTTATGGGCCCAATCTGTTGATCTGCCCACACTGCATCGGGAGTTGGCCGCTTTACCCGATGGCCCCAAGAAAGTTAGGCAATTGATCCGTATCGGTAAGCACTACCATTACTATGAGGCCATGACCGATAGTAGCCTGTATTATTGTGAAGCGGCTATTGACTTAGGGGCACAACTGAAAGATTTTAAAGGACAAGGATTAGCCCTCAGCATAGTTGGACAGGTACTCCATACCACGGGGAATATTACCGGTGGAAAGCAATACTTGTTACGATCTTTGGCCATAGCCCAAGTCCACCCTCTGGATGATCTATTACCAAAATTGTACAACGATCTGGGGATGAGTTACTTCCGATTAGGGATGCCCGATTCTTCCTTGTATTACCTGGGGAAGGCCGAAGAAATATTTTTAAAAGTTGACAAGAATTACCTGCTTTGGAAGACCTATCACCTGTTTCATAAGTTGTATTTGGATCAAAAGGAGTACGAAAAAGCGATGCTCTACGGTGAAAAGGCTTTTGAGATTGTCATGGCGCACAATAATCGAGTCGACCAGGGGTATTGTATTTTTCAATTGGCTTACGCCTATTTTTTGATTGGTGATATTGAAAACTATACGGATAAGGTTGAGCAGTGGTATTACTTCAAAGGTGCCATGGAAGACAAGGTAGAAGAGGATGCGCGGCATCTGGCGTTTGGATTTTTAGACGGTGAACCGGAACAAGTCATAAAAAAACTGGAGCAAGCAGCCTTGTATGGACTGGCGAAGGATAATCTGATGCTGGCCGGCATGCAATTTCAGAACCTGGGGCATTATCTCACGACGATTGATAACTATGCTGATGCGGTACCGGCTTTCATCAATGCGCATAATTGTATTGCAGCGTCGGGCATGCGTTGGAAAACGCTAACGGTGAAAAAGCAGCTATACGAGACCTACCAAGCTCTCGGCCAAAAGGATAGTGCTTTGATTTGGCTAGAGCGCTATACTTTAAGCAAGGACAGCTTGCAAAGTATTGCCAAAGCCAAGGACTTTGCCGAGTTAGAAATCAAATACGAGACCGAGAAAAAGGACTTGGTCATTGGACAACGGACACGAGAGCGTAATTTCCTATTGATTGGGAGCACGATCCTGATTGGATTTGCGGTTTGGATCATTATGCTACTGCGCTACCGTCTCAGAACTAATCGGCGCCTGGCGCAGCAGACGGCCGAAATTCAGGCACAACAACTCCAACGTATCGAACAAGAGCAACAAATTTTGACCTACAACGCGATGATCGAAGGCCAAGAATCGGAACGGCATCGAATTGCTAAAGATTTGCACGATACCGTAGGTGGGATGATGAGCGCTGTTAAAGCGCATTTTTCCGTTTTGTTCAAAAAACAAGCACAGCCCGATGAGGCGATTTATCACAAAACCCAAGACCTCATCGACGAAGCCTGCGAAGAAGTCCGGCGCATTTCGCACAATATGATTCCACGCGCCCTTGAGCTGTCGGGCCTCGAAGCGACACTACAGGATCTAACCCAAAGCCTTCGTCTCGCAGGCGTAGCCGTTACCCTCGAGTGCCGCGACCTCGATCCCCAACTGCACAGTCATCAGTCCGCAATGATTTATCGAATTCTACAGGAGCTGCTGAATAACATTACCCGGCATGCGCAAGCCACTGAGGTTTTTATTCAATTGTTACAGCGTGATGAAGCGATCTATCTGCAAGTAGAAGACAATGGGAAAGGCTTTGATTCGACTGCGCTTCGTTCGGATGGAATGGGCTTATCCAGCGTAAAATCTCGCGTAGATTTTTTGCGAGGTGAATTGCATGTCGATTCTGCACCGGGGCAGGGGACAAGCATCAGTATTCGGATACCGGTGCAGTCGCTTACAAAGCCCGTGCAATCGTAAAATGAAAGGTGGTTCCCTGGCCGGGTGTAGAGTCTAACCAAATTTCCCCACCGTGCTGACTCACCAGTTTTTTAACCATCGCTAGTCCAATACCGGTGCCTTCGTAGGTGTTTTGACCGTGTAGCCTTTTGAACAACAGAAATATTTTTTCCTGAAATTCCGGCGCAATGCCAATACCATTATCCGCAATCGAAAACTGCCAATGAGTTGGCGTCTCCTGAGTGCGAATATTGATCACGGGTGGTACGCCCGGAGAGGTGAATTTCAAAGCATTCGTCAAAAGATTTTGGAAAATCTGACGCAATTTTGTCCGATCGGCCGTGATGAGTGTTGACGGTAAACTATCGCAATTGATCTGGGCTTGCTTTTCATCGATGACAATGCGCAGTTCGTGCAACAAGCTCTCGATTAGCATACAAAGATCCACCTGCGTAGGGTGGCACTTGGTGGTATTGACCCGCGAATAGGAGAGGAGATCATTGATCAGCCCCTGCATATTTTTACTAGAGTTGACGATGAAACCCATGAATTCTTGCTCTTCGGCGGAAAGACGACCACTGAGGCTACGCTCCAGCAGTTGGGTGAAACTGATAATAGAGCGTAGGGGCGTCTGCAAATCATGAGAAGCCAGATAGGCAAAGTTTTCCAATTGAAGATTGGAGTTGATGTATTTATTTAGCTCCTTATTTTTTTGATTGAGTTGTTGTTGCGTTTGATAAATGGGGCTTACGTCCCGGAAGAAGGATAAAATTTTGGGGTGATCCGGGACCGA
This sequence comes from Saprospiraceae bacterium, assembly GCA_028285085.1. Taxonomy (GTDB): domain Bacteria; phylum Bacteroidota; class Bacteroidia; order Chitinophagales; family Saprospiraceae; genus JAHDHW01. The sequence goes on from JANQQI010000106.1 coordinate 51,007, forward strand.
CAAATCGGCGATTAATACGCCTTCCACGGCGGCGGTTTCTCCGTTCAGTCTTTTGAGTTGAAAAGAGAGTTCCGCTTTTCCATTTTCTGCGGCCTCCTTGACTTTATTATAATAAAACTGATAAGCAGGCAGTCCTTCGATGTGTTCATCGGCAAAAAATTGGATAAGATCAGTATTGGCAAACGTTTCAAAATCTTCACAACCAAATAGCAGAAGTGCGTTCTGATTACAAACGATTGGACGTTGACTATTGAGGTCGGTATAAACAATGGCTTCGTGCGAGTTTTCAAAAATCGCTCGGTACTTCTGTTCGCTGGCTTGCAGTGCTTTTCGGTTGAGTACTTCTTTGGTGATATTATGAAAGATGACGTAAGCTTCACCAATGCGGTAAAAATTCGGAACCACATTAACCTGGCAAAGAATTTCTTGTCCATCCTTTTTTAAAAAGACCCCCATCGTGGAAAACGCTTCACCACCTTGTACCCGCAAACCGTGGTCGCGTGTAATGGCATGCAAATCTAAGCCCGGGAAATAATGACTGGAAGCGGGGATGATATCGAAACGATTTTTTTTGCGTAGTTCGTTGACGTCGTCATAGCCCAGCGCATTTAAGGCCGCCTGGTTACCATCCAAAATGCGCTCATGCATATAGTCATAGATCACAATGCCATCTGGGATGTTGCGATAAAGCGCTTCGTATTTTGCTTTGGTCTTACTCAACTCCAGGCTTCTGAGGACACGCTTGGTGGCATCCCGCGAAGCACCGATAATCTCCAATTTGTCATCTTGTTGGTGGACCTTGAGATGGAGCGAGAAATAACGCAGCTCCTCACCGTCGTGCAGTAGTTGTAGATCGTCACTATACGTTTTAAGCTCTCCTTTCTCCATCGCTTCCAGCGCCTCGATTAAAGGTGGACGATCAACTTCGGCAATAAAGTTTAATATTGAAGTGCCCGTTAATGCTTCACCGGAACGAAAAACAACGGCGCGAAAGGCGGGATTGCAGTACTGAATAATATCCCGGTGTAAGAGGAAAATCCCCGCTTCGTTCTCTTCGAGCAGAACATCATACTGAATATTAGGAGTCGTGGGTGTTAACGTCGTTGTCTTAGCTTTGGACATTTTCTAATCCATTTTTATTAATTAAGGATGACTAAAACATTCGAGATTGAGAGATTATACGACATTATAGTGCCTATGGTTTCGTGGCAAAAACCGTGCTGGAAGCACAATACCTTTTTACAGAAATAGCAAAATGACATGCCTCCTACAAAGACATGCCATCTTAATCATGCTATAAAATCCTGGTCTGCCAGGTATTAAATCCTATTCTAAAATCACCAGCTTCTCTCTTTCCTCTTGCCCGGCGCATCGATAGGATAACACGTAAATGCCGGGACTGAGGTGTGCAGTAAACTGAATGATATGGGCCGAGTACACCACATTTTGCAAAGCATATGGTCGGCCCTCCGCATCAAATAACTCGACGTTTCCTTCCAGTTGACCATTGGCATTTTTAATCGACAACATCTGGCCTGGCTGTGCGGGATTAGGGTAGAGCTCAGTACGCGATCGTCCTTCTTCCGCTTCATTTTCGGAGAGATCGACGAAAGCCTGCGGCTGGCCACCGCCGGATGGTGCTAGCTCAGCGCTGTGCCCACCAATTGCCAAATAGGCCACTTGCTCCGAGGTGTGATTGCGCTCCGGATCAGCGATATCGTCTTCGTCAATGACGATGCGAATGTGGTTATCATTGACAATTGGATTATTGGAGTAGAGCACCGGCCAGCCACCATCGTTGCCGTCCATTGCGGCGGATGAAAGAATCGCGGTTTCAACTTTCAGATTTGAATCGGTAATATATTCTTTTGCACTCAACAAAAGTGCATCATCCATTCCACGTACATCATCAGTACCCAGACCTGCTTCCAGGATCAGAGAATCTAAGGTATACACCCCGGATTCGATGACGATATAGCCCAACTCCTCGTCGGCTCTGGTGGTAATATTATCTTCCCCGACGTGTTTGCCAACCGAAAATCCAGTGCCCGCGGCGGGGGGATTATTGCGTACATTGCTGGCACTCGCCCAAAAGCTCGACCAATTAGCGTCGTTGTCGCTTTGTACCTGTCCAAGTACGACGGGATTCGTGTAGGTATTTTGATAAGTTTGATTTTCAAATACCCAGGCACCACTAGCTGAGGTCTGACTGCTGTTGACCCGGACTGCTTCCATGGTGATTCCATCTTTGGTGGCTTCGTAAACCCCTTCTTCAACGACAACGTAGTGGACGCTATGACTTTGTCCATTGCCGTTGCCGGGGTTTTGTACGCGTAGCTCAAAGGAAGACCCGGTAAGATTACGAACTCTGGTCACCACTGGGTTTTGTACCGGTGAGATGGTTACCGGAGTGGCTACGACCACCATATTGGTGTAAGCATGATCCGTATTAATGGTCATCCAACTATCCGTTACATTTTGTGCAATGCCGTGTTCCAGCACGAGATCACTACAGGGAGTACAGTCATCTCCACCACAGTCAATCGCCTCTTCATCTGCATCAAGGATACCATTTTCGCAATGGCAGGGTTGGCATTCCGGGCCACCACAATCGATGCCGGTCTCACCGTTGTTCTGAACCTCATCGTAGCAGGTTTCGCAGGTGGTCAATCGGATATAGTCGATCTCGGCGGTACCGTCGTTGTCGTTCATGCAAGGGTAAAACTTGATGCGCTGTACATCGGAGTCACTGGTCCAATCGGGCGAGTAGAGGTACTTGTAAAAATTACCATCACCATGTAGTGTGTCAAACTCGGGGCTGCTCGAACCATTCCATTCACTGTAAATAAAACGATTACTAAGGGCATCAGAGGTGGATCGCATCCTGACCACTACACTTGGTACTTGAGTGACATCAACGGGAGCATTGCCTTTAAATAAATTGGATAGGATGCCTGGATTGTTACCTTGACCAGAAACCTGTAATAAGCCATTGTAAATGTTAAGGTGAGTCGTGGATTCTTTAATCCAGCTTTGTTGATCAAAGTGGAAATCCGATAGTTCAATCGAGTAATCGAGATAAAGCTCGCTTAGGTCAACGGTGGCAGTGAGTCCACTGGTTTCCAAATCCCCAAGGTAGGATTCGTAGACTCGAATGACCAAGCCGTCCACTTCGTCGATTTGTTCTTTTGTCAAGCGTGTTAAATCGAGACCGTAGCAAGCATCAGGTTGATAATAGCCCAAATGCACATCACCGGCACTGGCATCGTGGAGTAATACCTGAATTTTGGGACCGTTGTAGTGTACTTTTAAGTTGTTAAACTCAGACCAGACCTGTCTCGGGAAATCTAGCCGATACTCAACGTATTCATCAATGGGATCTCCGTCGGTGGTAATGGAAAAGCTATTGGTATCGTCAACACTGTCAAAAGGTGTGGCGCTCGCATTAAAAGCAATGCCACTATCGCTGAGATCACCCCAGATATTCAGCGCTGCCCGGGTGTCAAGGCCGGTCTCGTAATCCGCTAATGGCATCCCAAAACTAGCTACCTGACCGGCGGGTATACCACTCGGGTTGCGACAGATATTAACCTGCGAGCGATACTTGTAAGCCTCGCCATATTGCTGTGGTTTATCTTCTTCCATCCCTTTTAAGCGCAAGTAGAGGGTGTTGTTTTCAAAATAATAAGCCTCATTGTTGCCACTTTCAAAGCTGGAGAGATTTGGAGCACTATTGATTGTTCCGCTGACCTTAGAGATATAAAATTTCGAAGGCATATTTGGAATAATGAAGGTGGCTAAGTCATTTTGGTTGAGAAACTTGTAAACCAACGACAAGCTATCCGGCAAGCGATGAAATTGGAGAAAATAATCAAAGTCAGTATTGGCCATCACCGGAATTTGGTTACGGAAGTTTTGCCCGCAGGTGTAGGTTGCCGGACCATCCGAGCGAATGCTGTACATTGGTGTGCGCCGTGAGTTCGACCAACTGTAATCCATGAGCAATAAGCCGTAGTGTTCATCCGGGCAAATGAAATGCTCCCATTCCGGCACATAGGTTGCATTGGGCTCATGATTGAACCCACTTTCATAAACTCGGCGCCCGGCGTTATTAGGTGCAATAATTTCTGGCTTGATGACATCTCCCGGATTAGTCAAAGCATCCAGGCTGCCATCCAGGTCAATCAAGCCAGTGGTGAACTGGAAGTCGCGATCTTTGGAAAAGAGCTGGGAGACCTTATTGGCCGTGGGGACTTGCTCAAAAGTCAATCCTTGACTGTAATGAACTGTACTTTTGATCGCTGCAGTATTGGGCGAGAAGATGCTGGCATCGTCGCCTGTGAAATTGGCGAAATGACAATTGAGTACGCCCGAGGAACCATCATAGAGTGGATGGGCTCTAAACTGATAGGAAGGCGTATGGGGATAAAGGCTAGTTGGACTGGGTAGACTGCGTCCAGCTGCGATTTCATTGGCCGACCAGGTTGTATCCGTACCGATATTAGCACTCTTTCCAACGTAGAGGGAGTTATGAATTTCATTATTGTAAGAAAAGAAAGTGCCGCGTCCGTTGTCGCCAAGCTGGCAGGAGTCAAAGTTCATACTATTCGTCCGCATCCAGACCGAGCGATCGCGACACTTGTAAGAAACGAAGCGATTAACTAGCGGAATCGTGTCGGTCGGAATATAATTCCCGGATCCATCCACGAAATGTTTTCCTTCCGAGTCAACGAGGATTTCCAGATCAATGGAAAAATTCGAAAAGCTAGTAGAGTGAGAGCGATTATCATCAAATTGGCCTAATGGTGCCATCCTTGGTTGGAAGGTTGGTGGGAAACTGCCTTCGATTGGTTTTTTCAACACCACCATCCAAAATCCCGATCCTTCCGAACCTCCGCAGACATTACCCACGAAGTGATTCGAAGGATGGGTAATCCAGAACGTGGCCGGAAGTCGGAGCAAGGGGCCACCACCTTCAGCGGGCAGATTGTCGTAAGGCTGAACGGCCTCCAGAGGATTGGCTGCCCGGGTGAGAATCCCGAGATTATGGATAAAGCGATTTTCTAATTCATCTCCATTTTCTAAAAAATAACCATTTCCAATATGATCATAAGCTACATTATCTTCTACCAAACTACTATCACTGGAATGCACGGTAAGGACACGATTGAAAGATTTGTGGATGACACAATTCTTAACGTATTGTCCGCTGAGGTTTCCGGTGAGGTGCCAGTGGAAAGGGTAGCGTCCGAGAATGCCCCGCTGTCCCATACGATAGAATTCGACGGAGGAGATATAGGCTTTGCTCCCCATCATGACCATCACGTGTCCACCAAAACCATCAACTTCTGAATCGCTATCGCCCTGGATTTTTAAATTTCGGTTGAGTAAACCGACCTCTGCCCGCTCATCCAAAACACGAGTACCGTTATCGTAGTATTGTAAATCACCGTAGTGGACATAAGCTAAAGGCGATTGAAAGTAAAATGTCGAATCATCTTTGTTGGAAATCACACGTTTCTCAGCCTGGTGGCAATCGTAATCGGTAGAGGCAATAACGACGGTGTCTCCAATTTCCCAATCCATCGTTTCTTTCAGGCGGAAACTAGTAGCACCTAAATCAGCGGTCTCGGTAAGTTGTGTCCAGGAAGAGCGTGGCTGGCCATGCATATGCAGTGTCGCGCCCATCATCGCTCCAATAAAGCCGGACCCCATATCGGGATGAACGGTCTCCTGACTAATGTCTCCACGAAGTGTAATGACGCCCCGTTCGAGATAGGGTGTATCCTCGTGGCCCCATTCCCAAAGCGCCTGAGCCCCCATCACCATGACCCGCTCCGCGCCGAAGGTATGCGCGCGGTTATTCGCAGCTAAGAATGAACCATTGATGGTGGCTTCGCGCACGATAGCATCTCCGTCGAGTACCACCGTTTTGGTCGCAGGGATCAGCGCATCTTCTAGGGCTGTTGGTACCCCCACAGGATTCCAGGCACTAGAATCAGACCAGCAAGGGATATTCTCCATTTGAATATTGTCGACGAGTACGATGCCATTTACGCCTTGAATACTGATCAGATGTGTGCCGGCATCAAGCGCTAGCGCTACCGAAATATGCTGGTTATAGTCGATGGCATCAACGGAAATGAGCTTAGCCAGCTCCCCATCGACAAGGATGCCGAATAGCGGAGTATTGCCTGGGGATGCATAGCGCGCAGCGTAGATGCTTAATCGAAAACAGCTATCAGCTGCGACATTGATGCTTTGACTAATCGCTCCCTGATCCACAATATACGCTTGGTGGTTACCAAAAGGAGTAGGAGGATTATTACTGAGCTGGGGAATGCTGTTGTTCGCAATCCCCGCTACCCCAGTGAATGTCCAGACGGTGGTGCCAGGGTTTTCGAAACTAGATTCGGGGATGTTTTTTGCGGTGATATTGCCGGTTAAAGTATGGAGTTGTGCCGATAGATTAGTGGTTTGCAGCCATACCATTAACAGAATCATCACCCATTGGTAGAGAAGTGGTTGCTTCATTGGGGGAAGATTTTAGGTTAAAAAATATAACCTAAAAATGCTGTCTTGATCGGTAATGATCTATTACACTTTTTGGGCATTCTCCCCTTGAATGATTTTGCAATGAGCTTGAATAATGATGAGGCTAAAGTAGAAGCGGAACTAATAGTGAGTCCGTAATTTGATTAAGTTGGGTTTGAAAAATAGGCGTTCTCCCACCTGATTACTGCTCCAAGTGCTTAAGTATTTGCTGTGCGGCGGCTTGCTGGTAGGGGCCATGTTGCTCTAATAAGATTTGTAAGTCCGTCTTGGCTTGTGTGAGGTCTTTTAATCGCAACGCACATAATGTTCGATACCAGAATACTTGTGGGAGGTATTGGGTATTAGAATATTTGAGCTGATCAAGCAATTTTGCCGCGGAACGATTATGGCCGACCGTCATGAGTGTGACTGCTTCGTAGAATTGATAATCCGGCTGGGGATTTTGAGCACTAATGCTCTGAAATATGGCCAATGCAGCACCAAAGTTACCATTTTCGTAAAAAATAAAGGCTTGAGTTTCTAAACTCAGATTTTCATCCTCTCGGGATATAGTGTGTAAGGAATTCGGATAGGGTTCAAAATATTGACCGTAGAGCTTCAGGTGAGCTGGCTCGGGCTGTAATTGTATCCAAATCACCATGCCCAACAGCAAGGTCGTACAAATTGCAACTAACCACCAACGACGACTAAGCTGACGCTTTTGTCCCGTCTTAAGCTGCGCGTGCTGGTTTTCATTCGTTACTCGTTCTAGATCCTCTTTCTTCATGAAGTATTGAAAATTCAGCCCCAAAATTAGTCTTTTTTCGCAAAGCGGTAAAACTTGTGTGGGCTACTAATCTCTGCTTATAGGAGAATAGGTTAGTGGGGTGACTATGAATAGGGAGTTAGTGAAATTTGTATTTCAAAAACGACTTTTATCGAAATTCCATACCTTCACGACATGGAGCCAGATCAGATGAAGTCGGAATATGAGGCCTTGAAAATCCTCAATACCATTGCTGTCGAACTGAATGCAACGGTAGAATTGGATCAAGCTCTGCAAGCTACCTTGCAGCACACCATTGATTTGATGCAAATGCGAGCGGGCTGGATTTGGTTGTTGTATCCGGATGCCAATGCCGTCTTTTTAGCGGCGTCCTATCAATTACCCCCTGCTTTTACGAATCATCCCGAGCGGTTGTCCGGTTGGTGTTATTGTATTGATAAATATCTGGCTAACCATCTGGACAGTGCCGCTAACATTAGCGAAATATCCTGTTCTCGACTCAAGGATGTACAAGAGGAAGCTGACGGGCTACGGTATCACGCAACAGTGCCGCTTTTTGACGGCGAACAGAAAATTGGCCTGCTCAATATCGTTAGTCCCGCTTCTGTGAAATTAGACGCAGCGCAACTCCAGTTACTGCATACCATCGGTGAGCTATTGAGCAGCGCAGTGGTTCGCGCGCGTGCCTTTGAGCAGAGCAAAACCCTGGGCGCGCGCGAAGCACAGCAACGACTGGCACAAAGTTTCAAGCAACATTTGCTCCAGCCTTTGGCTTTATTGCAACAACGGCTCGGCCCGGCTTCCGCCGCGCCGGCGCAGCGCGAATTGCGCGAATTGGCCGAGCGTTTGCATGCCTTTACCCAACAGACCATCGAAGCCTTGCAACGCCCATCTACCCGAGGGGTGCAAGATACTCCTTTTCGTTATCCCGCTTCCTTACTCACGCCCCGCGAACTCGAAGTACTGGAGCTCCTCAAACAAGGGAAAACCAATAAGGCCATTGCCGGTGAACTATTCATTTCCGAGCGCACGGTCAAGTTCCACGTCAGCACAATCTTGGATAAGCTCGGCGCCGGCAATCGAACTGAGGCCGTACAGGTGGCGATGAAGCGAGGCATTATTACATTATAACTCAATACTGTCCCAAAGTACAGGTTGTATTCCCGTCTTTTGCCCGATGTGCCACGCCGGAAAATCGCAGACATTTGTCTTGATTCAATTAATCAAAACAAACAAAATATGTCTACGATCAAAAAAACAGCACTAATCACCGGAGCCAGCAAAGGCTTTGGACGTGCCCTCGCAGAAGCGCTAGCTAAAGTGGGCTGGCGATTACTCATCAACGCGCGTCACGCAGAGGCGCTGCTTCGTACCCAACGCGATTTGGAGCAATACACCGAAGTGGTGGCCATCTCTGGTGATGTACGCGACGAAATTCATCTGCTACAATTCGCCGAACGGCTAGAGCAAGCAGGATGGACCTTGGATTTGGTAGTCAATAACGCCTCCACCCTTGGCGCTTCACCTCAACCTGCTTTATTGGATTATTCTACAGAAGCGCTCCATAATATTGTTCATACTAACCTCATCGCGCCTTTATCCTTGCTCCAAAAAGTTCGCCCCTACCTAGGCTCCGAACCAACGATTATCAATCTCAGCAGCGATGCGGCGGTGGAAACCTATGCGAATTGGGGTGGCTATAGTTCTGCTAAGGCCGGTCTGGATCACCTCAGTCGAATTTTAGCGATAGAACAGCCCGATTGGCGAGTGTTTGCCTTTGATCCTGGGGATATGCGTACGGATATGCATCAGGCCGCTTTCCCCGACGAAAACATCGATGATCGGCCTTTACCGGAGACGATTGCTTTGCCGGCCGTGCTGCAGCTTATCAATGGCCAGCATCCCAGTGGGCGCTACGTAGCGGAAGCCATAATGAGCGCGCCCGCTGCTTAGGCCATTTATTTTTTCACCACAAAATTTACCGTTCTATGTCTACAGATATGATGATACCGGCTCTTGATTTTCAACTACCGTCAAATTTAGAATGTGCGCAACCCACCGAAGTCCGCGAGATGACTCGTGATGCAGTGCGGTTGCTCGTTAGCGATCGATCAACAGATATCTTACAGCACAGCCATTTTAGAGATTTACCAAATTTTTTGCAAGCGGGAGATGTCCTGGTCGTGAATACTTCGGCGACTCTAAATGCGGCTTTGCCAACTCAATTGACCGATGGCTCAGAAGGACGTATTCATTTGTCTACGCGTCAGGATGAAGACCATTGGTTGATTGAAGTGAGACAAGTCCACGGACAACAGACGCGACGTTATTTCGATCTCAAAGCTGGACAGCGTTTGTCCTTACCCGTTGGAGGAAATCTCCAGCTTTTGGCACCGTATTACACGGAAGGACAAGCGCAGGAACATTTGCAACTGTGGCGTGCCCGGATCGAGTTGCCCTTACCAATAGCTGAATACTTACAACATCACGGGCACCCCATTCGCTACCAACAGCTACACCGCCAATATCCGCTGGCCTATTATCAAACGGCCTTTGCCGCGGAGCCGGGCAGTGCAGAGATGCCCTCGGCGGGCCGCGCTTTTACGCCCGAGCTAATCGCCCAGTTGGTAATCAAAGGTGTCCAGTTTGCTCCCATTGTATTGCATACCGGTGTATCCAGCCTGGAAACCAACGAACGACCTTATCCCGAATATTTTCGGGTGCCGACTTTTGCGGCGAGCACGATTAACCGAGCCCGGGAAGATGGTCGACGTATCATTGCCGTCGGCACTACGGCGACTCGGGCGATTGAATCGGCAGTTGGGGCTGATGGGCGAGTCATGGCCCGCGAGGGATGGACGGACTTGTTTATTACGCCCGAGCGGGGATTGCGCGTGATCAATGGGATGCTGACTGGGTTTCACGAACCCCGGGCATCACATCTATTAATGCTGGCGGCCCTGGCGGATACCGAGCATTTGGAAAAGAGCTATCGAGCGGCCATCAATAAGGGGTATCTCTGGCATGAATTCGGCGATTTGCATCTGATTGTTTAATCTATTTCTAAAATTAAGGAGATAGGAGAGAAGCCATAATTTGATTATCTTTTGGCGTGACTTAATAAAACAATATGAGTACTACCGAAAAGATAATTACTGCGGCGGCGATCTTCGTCAGTTTATTAGCCCTATTTGTTTCGATCCAGCAGACTATCATTATGAGCGATCAGCGTAGTGCTTCGGTTTGGCCTTATGTGCAGTTGACGACGAGTTTTGGGCCTAATCGCTTTGCGGTGGGGCTGGATAATGACGGCATTGGCCCAGCTAAGATTGTAGAGATGCATTTCGAGTATCAAGATTCCATTTTCGCGACGGTAGACCATCTGATTAATTACGTTCGAAAGGAGGAAAATCTGTCTTTTCCTTACGAATATTCCAATCTTGAAGATGGCCGTCAGGTCTTACTGCCGGGGGAAAGCCATATGATTTTTAAATTGGAGCACGATTCGACACGCTTCGTCAGGCGTATGCAGGAACTATCTCAGGAGGTCTCATTGCATATCCGCTACTGTTCAATCTATGATGAATGCTGGATTAACCTTAACGGTGTGGTAACGCCAGACTAGTTAGCGCATCGCAAATTGATAGCCTTGACGGATCAAACCCAGAATTTCTTCGTCGATTTCAATTTCATCTTGGATACGGATGTGATGGGCGTATTTCCCGTTGTACTCAGTGATTTTATGGATCCGTTCACTGCTTAAGGCTTCATCATAATAAAACTTGATATCGAGTACCTTTTGCATCGGGCGGATAATCAGAAAGGCCTTTCTATTGGTAAATACGACGGTGTTTTTGGATGGCCCCACACTGATCGGTTCCCAATCCATGAGCTGCGTTAGCAGCGTATCGAAAGCCAGCAATAGATGATCTGGCCGCTTCGCAAAGAGGTCATCAATGGTGGTTTGTACACAGGAATGCGATTGATTAGTAGTTTTGAATTGGCGTTCACAACGGGGGCAAGTCCACATAGTTAGAAGCGTTTACTCGTTCAATTATTCATCTTTTTGACATACTTGGTTAAGATGACAATTTGCTGGCCATCTACTTTGCCTTCGATATATTCAGCGTTATTGGGATCGAGCCGAATTCGGCGTACGGCAGTGCCGCGCTTGGCGGTGAAGTTGGCACCCTTGACATTCAAATCTTGAATTAAGGTCACTGAATCTCCAGCTTGTAAAATATTACCATTGCTGTCTTTATGGATGACTTGAGCATCATTTGAATTGGATTTTGCCCATTCCAAAGTAGCATCATCAAGATACATCATGCTCAATAAGTCCTGTGCCCAATTTTCGGTATTCAGCCTTTCCAATTGGCGATATACTACTACTTGCACGGCAGGTACTTGACTCCACATACTTTCATTGAGGCAACGCCAGTGATTGGTGTCCAGAGTGGTTTCACTTGTGATCTGTGCTCGGCAAGTGCTACAGAGCGCCACTTGATGGTCCAGAAGATCATCGATCTTAGGAGGAACTGTGTAAGTAGAAAGCTCGCTCTGGCTACCACAAAGCTCGCATTTGGACTCTGATCGTTCGATTAATGCAGTACTAATTGACATGTATAAGTTGATGTAAGTTAGTTCAAAGATAGCAGGAACAAATTCAACTTGATATTAATTAAAAATACATTTAATAATTCTACCCACTCCTTAAAAAAGGCGATCTGCAATCTACAAGTAGACTACAGACCGATTTTTGAAAAACTAAAACTATCTAAATTCTAATTAGCAGAGATATAAAACTCTGCCTACTCCATATTAATTTGTAGTTGGTGCGGCAAGAATCTTCACAGTCTTCGAAGAAGTACCATTGGTGATATTCACACAATAGGTGCCGGCAGCCGGTAGCTCTGGCGAGATCCACTGGCCAGAAGGGACATTCTGGGACGACCAGACTTCCCGGCCATTAATATCGTAGATACGTAAATCAGCCACATCGAAAGGATGTTCAATTCTGAACTGCTCATAAACCGGATTAGGGTAAATTCGATAAGACTGATCGATGTTTGGCACTTCAGGCGTGCTGGTGACAATTGGTTCATCGTATCGAAAAATGACGCCATTACTCATGGTCAGGTAAAGCTGATTTGTAGTGGAGGTCCAACCTCGAATGCCTCTTAGAATAAATGACTCCTGGTGGAACGGTAAAAACTGTGCTTCCCAGCTTTGGCCCTGATCATTTGAGCGAAGGTAGACATCTTGAGCCAAGCCGAAATCTTCCGAGGGATAGATCTGAACAAAGGCAAATAAGATGGTATCCTGCATCAAGTGAAAACCGTTGATTTGGAAATAATCATCGGGAAGAAGCGCATCCGTAAGATTATTCTCGTTCCACGTTGTGCCGCCATCGGTGGTTTTCCAAACCTCTTCGCCGGAGGACACAAAACCCAGAGTATCGTTGGCCAGATAAACGTTGCCGTTTTGTACCGATGGGGGCAAGTAAAGGATCACCCAACTTTGACCACCATCCGCGGAGCGATACAGCTGCTCATTAAAATTAACGTAGATCAAGTCATCTTCAAAATAGCTCAACGCACCGGGAGGAAAACCGCCTGAGGGGACATTTTCAATGAGTTGGCTATTGAAGGTGTTGTTTTGGGCATCGTAATCAAACAGCAAGAGCTCAGTATCTACTTTAGCGAGGATGCGGAGTCGCCCATTTTCATAGGCTAAGTCTAGCGCCAGCGTATCCTGAGTAGCAATCACCGTTTCCCAACTCGCGCCTTGGTCGGTCGTGATGTAAACCGAATTCGAAATACTCTGGATCGCGTATTCGGAGTCGGTATTGTGAACGATTTTTTTGTAATCATCGGCTACCCCAAAGACATTCAGAGGTGGCGTTACCAATGACCAATCTCCCGCCTGCTTGCGCATGATTAAGCCTGCTTCACCCACAGCCATTCCCTCGTCGCTGTCCACCATCTGAATAGCTGAAAGATGAGGCATGGGAGCGCGAACTACGGTCCAGTTTTGCCCGCGATCTTCGGAGTACAGAATACCACCACCGGCACCGGTTAAAAGTCCGAAATCACCCGTAAAAGTCATCGCCAGTGGAGCTGTCTGACCGAAGGTTGCCATCGTCCAGATAGGCAAGATGATCGTCGTCCAATTATTGCCACCATCGGTGGTGCGCAATAGCGTGCGTTCCTGACCAAAACCCTCACTTGATGCGAGCAGAACGCCTTCTTGAGGATTAAACCAATGCATGTCGCGGATCAAATAAGTGTCAGGCAGATTGACTACGGTCCAACTTTGCCCGCCGTCATTTGATTTTACCAGGAGATCAAGCGGAAATACGTAATTGCGATTGATCAGTGATGCATAAAAATGGGTGTCGTCCACCATTTGAAAATTAACGTAGTGGTGATCACTGATGCCATTGCCGGTTAGCAATGGGGTCTCTTCCCAACTTTGGCCACCATCAACGGTTTTGAGCATAAAGTTTTTGTATTGGCCGATATTTAAAGTGATGTTAGCCACTTCAAAGCCAAACACATATCCTTCATTTTCATTTTTAAAAAACACCTCACTCATACGGCGATAAGGGGCAGTACTCGTACTCCATTGTAAAGGCGTCCAATTTTCACCACCGTCCGTCGTCTTAAAAATTTTGTCGGCGGTACCCACGGCGTAACCTACGGAAGGGTTGGGGAAATGAATGTCCGTAAAGTAAGCGCTAGTAGCGTAAGTGGTATTTGGACTCAAAATTTCAACTTCATACCAATCACTGCCCCCGTTTTGGGTCTTTAAAATCTGATGACGGTGCACCATAAATCCTACCTCCGAACTCGTAAAGTGGATATTGGAATGCGTATTGGGAGAAGGAAAACTCGTCAAATTGTTACGTAGGGATATTCCGGGGTCGTAATCTTCATTTATCGTATACGTTTTGGTCGACGTATCAAAAATAAGCAGGTCTTCACCCAAGGCGTAAAGCTTTGTGCTTTGGGGGATCGTACCGTTGAAATAATAATTGTTACGCGTAGCGTCGGGATATTCCATGTGCCATTGAGCAAAGAGCTGTGGCACATTTAATAGCAAGCTTAGGAGGATAAAAATACACGTTTTCATTAGATGGGATTTTAAAAATTTGTTTAAAAAATAGTAGTGACCGGTACCATCTTCAGATTCCAATTCGGTGGTTAATCGAATCGGAGTAGTCCATTTGAAATGTGAGTGTTTATCCAGTTAGGAATAGCCAAAAAAAGCCATCAAAAATGGAAAAATTATTCTTTGACTATTACTTAATACCCACAAAAATATCCGCGAAAGTGTTAACGAATACTTAATGATTTGTTAAGCATTTTTCATCTGGGACGAAGGTTGATTTTAACGGGACTGACGACCAAATTTCCGTGATAAATGACAGGCGTGGGAGAGAGACAGAAGCGACTTTATTTTTTGGGTTAAAGAATAGAAAGGCAGATAAAAATCGATTTTGCCAAGACTCGACCTTTTTCGACCCTTATTTTATAGCAAATATTTTCTAGATTTAAGAAGTATAGCGAAATGCTTGAAAAAATGAATAGTTAGCGCTTTTATCAAGGAGTTGAGAAAAGATCAGAAGCGCTCAAACACTACTGAATTATGCAAATCAAGAAACCAACTAAAACCTACGATGCGATTATTGTCGGATCTGGTGCGGGTGGTGGCATGGCCGCCAAAGTCCTCTCCGAAGCGGGATTAAATATCGCCGTCGTTGAGGCCGGACCTTTCTTTGATCCCGCCGATCCAGAACAGAAAACCCAGTTGCGCCCACCCTGGGAATCACCCCGTCGCGGGGCTAGCAATGTGCGGGCCTTCGGTGACTTCGACATGGCTTACGGTGGCTGGGAAATTGACGGCGAACCTTATACGCGCGTACCCGGTACCCGCTTCGACTGGTTCCGTTCTCGCATGCTCGGCGGGCGTACCAATCACTGGGGGCGGATCTCGCTCCGCTTTGGTCCCGACGACTTCCGGCGGCATGACCTCGATGGTTTGAGCGACAACTGGCCCATCGGCTACGATGATATAAAACCCTATTACGATCAGGTCGATAAACTGCTCGGTGTCTTCGGCTCCAAAGAAGGGATGCGCAACGAGCCGGACGGCTTTTTCCTGCCGCCACCCAAGCCGCGCCTCCACGAATTGTACTACATCAAAGGTGCGCGTAAGTCGAATATTCCGGTCATCCCTTCGCGACTTTCGATCCTGACCAAACGCATAAATAAAGATCGGGGTGTCTGTTTCTACTGCCGGCAATGTAGCCGCTCTTGCGCCGTTTACGCCGACTTCTCGTCCGGCTCTTGTCTGATCTTCCCGGCCCAAAAATCGGGTGGACAAATCGATCTGTACAATGACGCGATGGTCCGTGAAGTATTGACGGATGGCGAAGGCTTAGCAACTGGCGTGTCCTACATCAACAAAAACGATCGCCGCGAATATCAGCTAAAAGGTAAAGTCGTCGTACTAGCCGCTTCGGCTTGTAGCTCGGCGCGCATCTTGCTCAATTCTAAAAGCCAGCAACATCCCAATGGCCTCGGTAACAGCAGTGGCGTGGTCGGGAAATATCTTCACGACTCGACGGGCAGCAGCCGGATGGCTTTCGTCCCGGATTTGATGAATCGCAAGATGTTTAACGAAGACGGTGTCGGCGGGATGCACGTCTACACGCCTTGGTGGTTGGACAATAAGCAACTGGACTTTCCACGTGGTTACCACCTCGAAATTTGGGGCGGTCTGGGTATGCCATCCTACGGCTTTGGCTTTAATATTTCGGATATGAATAAATACGTCGGTGGAGAAGTGGGTGGCTATGGCGATAAACTCCGCGAAGATGTAAAGAAATTCTACGGCTCCATTATTGGCATCTCCGGGCGCGGTGAGAGTGTACCGCAAGTAGATAATTATTGCGAAATCGATCCCGAGGTGGTAGACGAGTGGGGGATTCCCGTACTTCGCTTCCACTACAAATGGACGGATCACGAGCGACGACAGGCCCAGCACATGCACGAAACGATGGAGATGCTTTTCCGCAACATGGGCGGCGAAATCATCGGTGATCGGCCAGGCGCAGATCAGGATTATGGCTTGCTAGCCCCAGGGCGGATCATCCACGAAGTGGGAACGACCCGCATGGGCGATGATCCGAAGACCTCGGTGACTAATGCTTTCGAGCAATTGCACGATGCTAAAAATGTCTTTGTGGTGGACGGTGGTCCTTTTGTGTCGCAAGCCGACAAGAACCCGACTTGGACGATCCTGGCCTTGTCGTGGCGCACCTCTGACTATATTGTCGACCAACTCAAAAAGCAAAATATCTAGATCATGGATAGAAGAGATTCCCTCAAATCAATCTTGGCGATCGGCCTCGGTACCGGCTTGCTCATGGGTGGATGTAAGCCTGCCGAAACTGTGGATAAAGATGCGGTGGCGGGCGATGCTTTGCCGGGCTACGGTCGTACCGAAGCGGAGAAAGCACGCGACGCTAAGCTCATGGCGGAGACCTTTTTCAACGAACACGAGATGAAAACGCTGGGCGTACTTTGCGGATTGATCCTGCCGGCGAGCGGTCAACTTGGCTCGGCCACCGACGCTGGTGTTCCCGATTTCATTGAATTCATCGCCAAGGATATGCCGCATTATCAGCTGCCCTTACGCGGCGGGCTAATGTGGCTCGATAACCGCGCGAACCGCCGCTTCGAAAAAGACTTTGTGAGCTGCGCCGCCGCCCAGCAAACGCAGCTCCTAGATGAGATCGCCTATCCCGATCGCGTCACCCCGGAGGTGGAGCAAGGCGCCAAGTTTTTTGAGCTCATCCGCAATCTGACGGTCACTGGCTACTACACCAGCCCGGAAGGTTTCGAAGATCTTGGCTTTGTCGGTAATCGCCCCAACGTCTGGGACGGTGTCCCTGCCGATATCCTCAAAGATCACGATGTGGATTACGAGCCAGAGTGGCTAACGAAGTGTATTGATCAAAGTACCCGCGATCAGATTGCGGAGTGGGATGAGGAGGGGAATTTGTTGGGTTAAAAAATCAAAGTATTATGCCCTACGATGAATATTTAGCAGATCGACTGCGTCGGATACTAGACGAAAAGCGCGTCGATTATTTCACGAAAAAAATGATGGGTGGCCTGTTGTTTATGGTTGATAATAAAATGTTTTGTGGTATCCACATCGATAAGAAATACGGGGATAGCCTGCTCATGGCAAGGATCGGTGAAGAAGCTTACGAGCGAGTCAGCGGCCGCGACGATTGCTTACCAATGGATTTCACGGGGCGGCCGATGCGGGGCTATGTTTTTGTGACGCCCGATGGTTTCGACACCGATGAGGATTTGGCGTATTGGGTGCAGCTTTGCCTGGATTTTAATCCTTTGGCAAAGGCGAGCAAGCCTCGGAAAAAGCGGTAACTTTAGCTGTCGCACCTACGGTGCTTCAATTGGGTATTTGTTCCTTTTTTTCTAAAGAGGTATCGCCCCTACGGGGCTAGGTTTACATTGGTAGCAGTACCCTCAGTGGTTAATGTTAAAATGATTTGACCACAGATAAGTATAAAGTTTAACCAATCAGATAGAATTTTTATGCTGAAAATCCTACCTGATTCATCACTAACTCCGTAGGAGTGGTAGCTCAATAGCATATTAGGTGGAAAATTAAATTAAGCTCCGTAGGAGCGACATCTAATCAATGCAAAAGAAATACCGAAAGGCTATAGTTGAGTGTTTTTGTAACAAAATTATTACGTAATTTGCGGTATTGATAACCTTTCCCTTTTCGACTTAAAAAATGCCTAATACCTACACCCAATTATATATCCAATTGGTATTTGCTGTAAAATATCGACAAAGCCTGATTAATGCTGATCTACGCGTTCCACTTGAAAAATATATGACCGCGATTGTACAAAATAACGGCCATAAACTTATTGCTATTTACTGCATACCGGACCATTGTCATTTGCTTATCGGTCTCAATGCTAAGCAATCAATATCCGATTTGGTACGGGAGGTAAAGGCCAACTCTTCTAAATGGATCAATGAGCAACGAAAATTAAAGAATAAATTTAATTGGCAAGAAGGTTACGGCGCATTCAGTTACGCCAAAGAGCAACTACAACGAGTGATTACCTATATTCTCAATCAGCCGGAGCGGCATCGACAATCCACTTTTAAACAAGAGTATACCAAGCTGCTCGAACAATATGCAATTGACTACAAAGAATATTATTTATTCAATTGGCTTGATAGATAACTCATTTCCCAATACAAAAATTCGAAAAAATATTCCCCAATAAATCATCCGTGGAAATCTCACCGGTGATCTCGCCGAGATGGTGGAGCGCTTGGCGGATATCCATGGCCACAAAATCCGAGGTGACACCGTCGGCCATACCTTTGAGCACTGCGTCGAGGCTCTCGTCGGCCTGAGTAAGTGCTGCGTAGTGCCGACTATTAGTGACGATCGTTTGATCCATTAATTCAGGATGACTGATCACGGTTTTGTAGAGCAATTCCTTGAGGTACTCGATGTTCATCTGATTTTTGGCGGAGGCCGTTACTAGATTATGCGGGCCAATGAGGCCGTCTTTATAATAGCTTGCCGGCTCGGTGTAAGGATTGAGATCCATTTTGTTGGCGACGAAAATCTGCTGGCTGCCGGCGGTCAGCGCTTGGCTGCCTTGCAAAAAGCGCTCGACGTCCTGCCAAAGATCTTCTGGTCGGGATTCGATGACGTCAAACACGTAGACCACTACCGTTGAGCGCGAAATCTTTTCGATGGTGCGCTCCACGCCGATGCGCTCAATCTGATCTTGCGCTTTGCGGATGCCCGCCGTGTCGATCAGGCGAAAAGGAATGCCTTTGATATTGAGCTGCTCTTCGATAGTATCGCGGGTCGTACCGGGGATATCACTTACGATGGCTCGCTCCTCGTTGAGTAGCGCGTTGAGCAAGGTCGACTTGCCCGCATTGGGGCGGCCGGCGATTACGGTGCTGACGCCATTTTTGATCACATTGCCGAGATGGAAGGATTCGATGAGTTGGCGCAACAGCGACTGGATTTTATGAATCAATTGCTTGAGGTCGTCACGATTGGCAAACTCCACATCTTCTTCGCCAAAGTCCAATTCCAGCTCAATTAAGCTCGCAAAATCAATTAGCTGCTGGCGCAGTCCCTGGATATCATTTGAAAAACCACCCCGCATTTGTTGCATAGCGATAGCATGGGTGCTTTCTGAACTAGAGGCAATGAGGTCGGCTACGGCCTCCGCTTGCGATAAATCCATGCGACCGTTCAGAAAGGCGCGCATCGTATATTCGCCGGGTTGCGCCATTCTGGCTCCGTGTTGAACCAGCAGTTGAATCATTTGCTGCAAAATATAGGGGCTGCCGTGGCAGGATATTTCTACGACATGTTCTCCTGTATAAGATTTTGGTCCGACGAAAATCGTGGCCAGCACTTCGTCCAGAATACGGCCTTCGGCGGTACGAATGCTACCAAAGTGGACGGTGTGGCTGGACACCTGTTCGAGATCCTTACCGTGGAAAACTTGATTGGCAATTTCAATGGCACGAGGCCCCGATAAGCGGATCACGCCAATGGCACCTACTCCTGCCGGAGTGGCCAAGGCGACAATAGTGTCAGAAAGATTGTGGCTGGTGTATGACATAGCACAAAGGTAGCATTCCGGGGGCAGACAGACAATATACTTCAAGCGTAGAAATACTTGATTTGTAGGTGAAAACACCTGTTTTTGAGATAGGGGATTTCTACAGATGCATCTGGCAGTGAAGGCAACTAAGTTTGTAACGAAAATTAAATCTCCATAACTCAAAAAACCAAATCTATGGGACAAGCTGCGATCGGTACCCAAGACCTATATCTTAATTACGCTTCCGCCGCCCGGCATTTTGCGATTACGGCTCTAAATGCCGAAGCAATTTTGAAGCAACCTTATCTTGATATCTCAAAAATGGATAGTGGTCTCGCGGTCAAAATTGAGCAGTATCAAATGCTGATGAAAAATACCAGCAAAGAATTCCAGAATAATGCGCTGACCGCTTTTATTAAATCCGTTACTGAAGGAGAAAGTTTTTCTGAATTAACAGAATTATTTATCGATCAACAAGCCCCGAATATTGATCGATCTTTAACAAATAGCAAAATTAAAGGTGCTTTACTATCGGTGATTTTATCCGTCAAACAAAGTGCGAATGAAATTAGCTTCGACACAAAGTTGCTAGTTGATACGATGACTTTACTAGATAACTCATTTTCGGAATTTAAGGATAAGTTTGATAAAGAACTGGATACGGTCATCGATAGTGCTGGCGACAAAGTGAAGGAACTGAGCGACCTGATTGATAAGACGCGAAAAGAGATGGCCGAAAATATTGAAGGTGTAGTAAAAGGCGGCGAAGATATTGGTAAGGGAATTGCAGATTTGACCGTAGGGATTGTCACCGAAATTAGCAAAATTCCTAGCTCTGATAAACCAACCGGAGAAGACAAGGATAAAGACAAAGAAAAAAAGAAGGCTAAGGCAAAAGATGATGACAAACCAACGGATCCGAGTTTTGCCGTCGAAGCGATCAAATTGAGTGCGTCGGGCGTCGCTAATGCCACCAAAGCTGCTAAAGACTTTAAACGCAATCTCAATTTGCTTACTGATTTGTATCAGGGGATGGCCACACAAAAAGGTATTGTCACCGTTGCCAAAATCATCCAATCCCAGAATGACTTATTTTTTGATTCCTTCAAACAAAGTCAAGCTGATATTAATAATCTACAGACAGATTGGGATAAAGTAGATCAGTCCTTTAATCAATTGAAGCGTGATGTTCAGGACCTGGAAACACCAGGTCAAGCTGAAGAATTGACTCAGGCCGTTAAGATTTCCAAGCGTGAGTGGGAAGCGTTATTGACTGAGCTCAAAAAGATTAAAACTGCATTTACCCAACCTGATGTCCTTTTAAAATTTTAATCGGGGCATAATCCGTTTTTTCGTAAGGATATTAATCTCTTTTCCATTCTTACAATAGTCATTTTTGTACCTGTACTACAATTATTGAGTAGGGATTATGTCGCTATCATCGGATGGCAGTAGTGCCGGGTACGATTATCCATTTTTCACCAAAAAAAAACCTCTATTATGCAAAATGTAATTACCGAAGGCGCTATCGAAATGAATGTTCGATCAAAAACGCAAGCTAGTCAGGGTGCTATCGTACAGGGTTATTGCCAAGCCATTATTCAACAGCCAGATATCAATTTGGATGTGAAGAAATTTGAATCATTGAAAGAAGTCCAGCAAGAAATTACTGTTGGGTTGGCCACGGCTAAGGATAATGCAAACTACTATCTGGGTACCGTACAACCACAGATTATTACCAATGTCGCGAATAT
The DNA here is from genome assembly GCA_028285085.1 of Saprospiraceae bacterium. Classification (GTDB taxonomy): domain Bacteria; phylum Bacteroidota; class Bacteroidia; order Chitinophagales; family Saprospiraceae; genus JAHDHW01. The sequence goes on from JANQQI010000106.1 coordinate 72,785, forward strand.
TGAAAATTACTTCACCCTGAATAGTCAGGTGTCCAATATCTTGCCACCCAGTGCAACCAAGCAAGAGTGGATCAATATTTTGAAAGTGCTCGAGGAGGAAGCACAAGTGCATTATTTGTCGGCTAAAGACACGGCAGATCTATTAACTAAATATTATGGGAAACTCGGAGCGGACGTTGCTTCTTTCAATACCGTAAATAATAAGTTAAATTCTTTATTGGAAGGAAACCAAGGAATATTGGCGGGCTTGGAAGCTGATCTGGATGATATTGATAGCAAAATTGCCGGAACAATTGCCGCTGCAGTAATTAGCGGCTTAACCGTTGCAGGAGGAATTATTCTGACCATTGTCGGCGCGGTGGGAGCTCCTTTTACTGGTGGCGCATCTGGAAAACTGGTTGCCCTCGGTGTTGTCGTTACTGGTGTCGGTATCGGTGGAGCTGTTGGTTCCGGGATTGCATTGGCCAATCTGTATGATCAAAAATCCAGCTTATTGCATACACAAGCGCAGCTTAAAGGAGAAGTAAAGGCTTTAACAGGCGTATTTGATGCTTATAAAGGATTGGGTAATATGGCTAGCGGTGCTTTGACGGCAACTTTGGAAATGCGCAATGCCTGGGAATTTCTTAGTAACAACATCAATAGCCTGATCAAGAATCTTGAAAAAGGTCAAACGGATAAAGAAGCCGTGCGAAAACTTTTTGTAGCGGCAGCTGACGGATCAATTAAAACCATCATGCACGATGTAAATATCATCAAGACACAAATGACCGGTGTAGAAACTAAAACTGCTCCCGAAGGAACCGATATCTCGACTTTTATTCGTGACATTTCTGATGGAAAGGTCGCTTACGGCTTTTATAACTAACCCCAATACTCCGCAAAGCCATTCGGTAGAAGACCTAGTGGCTTTGCCCCTTTCTACCATTTTTGCTTTAAAGAAGGATAAATGACTACGGTCATCTGCCTACCTCTTCTACATTCTCAAAAAACAATTTTCAACCCCATCGATTCATTCGTAAAATGAATTGATAAAACCAGTTTATCTCTATGCAAGCTTTACAAACCGTTCTAGATGCTCTTGCAGATAATGTGGAACAACTCTGCCAGGATCTAAAGATTGAAATACCTACAGGAGAAGCAGCTCCGACGACCGATGAAAATGCGATTAGCGCACGACTATTGGCTATGGGGCAGGCGATTGGACAATACAGCCAGAACCATCCTGAGGCACAACTCTCGGCAAAGGATCAGAACAACTTCGAGAGTACACTACGGCAGTTGCAGGGATTTCTGAGTGCACCACGTAGTGCGGGTACCACTGGCATATTATCCCAAATCTTGGTTGCCATCGACAACTTGGTCGCGAATGTCAATCAGATATCTAATTTAACGCCCGAAGGTGCTGCGATCAGACAGTCCGTTGTAGATGTCATTCAGGGATTACTTACTAATGTCCGAACCATGCAATCTAGCGGCATTCAGTTGGCTGATAATGGCATCTCCATTCTGGAAGGCGTGATTGTTCTGATTGACAAGCAACCACAATTAAGTGATGAAGCCTTGTTAATTGAAGTCGAGCAAGTGTACGCCAGTGCGCTACAGGTACAGGAAGAAGCTAAATCGCTGAATATTGGTGCGACCCAGACACGCCTTGGCGAACTATCCGGTCAATCTTCTGCCATTGCCGCAGATCTTAATGCTCGCGTAGCGGCACTCGAAGCTAATATCCGTGATGCTGAACGCCGAAAAGCAGATGCGGAGAAAGATCGCCTGAAATGGCTGGCTCTGGGGCCCTTCGGTTTAATTGGTTTGGCCATCGCCATTGGGATGATTGTCAGTATTGGAAAAGAAATCGATAGCCTGCGTAATCAGGCTAATTCTGATCGTCTGAAACTAGGCGAGACTCAAACCCTCTTGCACGCCACACAGCAATTGGTTGGCCAAGCTCAGGAGTTGGTCGGCCAGGTCGGCTACTTGCGCAATGATATCGACATCATCGTGGCAGAGTTGGACAATACCATGAAGAATCTGGCTAAAGGCGGTGATCGCAATAGTATCAAGCTCTTCATCTTAACGACCATCGAAAGTCTGCGCCGCTTGAAGGAATTTGTCTCCTAAAAAACGCAAGCCTTGGGCATGAAAACAACAAAAGCCATCTCGTTAATTTGAGATGGCTTTGTTGTTATGATGATGGTCTATCTGAAAATCCTACGATCATTAACCTTTTACGTTGATGGTGTAATGTGGCGTAGGGTTGAGGGGACAACTATAGTTGTAAGTACCTTCGGTGAGCTCGACTACACCAGTGCGAGCGGTCTGACCTTTACCTACAAGCTGAGAGAGACCTGAGTTTTCGATTTGTGTTTTAGGTTGGTTGGCTGGCGTGAGCCAGAACCCGAGTTCCTTCTCCACATTTGTGTTAGTCACTTCGAAGATATACTTACCCGGCTCGAGGTCAAGGCTAGTCGTGTTGTATTCTCCGGGGGTTTGTGACAATTGAATTACGGTGACATTTTCGTTGGTGGCGTTTTGTGCAAAAATAGTTTGGGTAGAGAAAAGAACAGCTACAAGTAATACGAGTTTGATGATGGCTTTCATGATGAAAATATTTTTTAGTTAAATTTTGAAAATTGTTTTTGTTAAAAATGATATGACAAAGATAGGGGGAGGAGTAGGGGTAGAAAATGGACAAAAGTTCCCCTTGCTGGTACAAAGGTTCCTTTTTTGAAAAAAACGAAAAATAAACTGGAAAATGTGGAGCTATCTAGGATAGATACTCGGTACGATATTGAGCCGGACTAGTTTGAACAGCCTTTTTAAAATAGCGGTTGAAATAAGCAGGGTCTTCAAAGCCTAATTCAAAGGCAATATGTTTAATTGGCTTTTGGGTATAGCGCAGATCACGCTTGGCTTGCAGCAAAATGCGATCGCGAATCATTTCCAACGGTGGTGGATAGCCGAGTGCGTGTAGGCGCTTGGTGAGTGATTTGGGCGAAATGCCTAAGTCTTGCGCGTAAGCAGTGACACTATGCTTTTCGCGAAAATTGAATTCGAGTAATTTAATGAAGTTGGTGACCAGCTGATTCGCCTCGGGGGCTTTGGTGCCTGCTGGTTCTTGTTGTTCCAAGTGCCGCAATGCTTGCAAGAGCAATAAGCGCAGATAGGTTTCGAGCATCTCCCGGTGGGCGGGCCCGGGGGTTGACAACTCCTGGATCATCTGATCAATCAATTGGCGAATTTGCCCCTGACTCTCTGCGGGCAGCTGGATAGCCGAGGCCCGATGCACATTATTAAACAGTACGCCATTGCAAGCAATTTCTTTGCCGTGGGTTTCAATGCAGTAAAACTCCCGATCGAAGCTAATCTGAAAACCTGATTTCACCGCCTCTTGTTTGACGTGGAGCACCTGTCCCGGAGAGAGAAAGAATAATCCACTTCCGCTGATGTGGATCGGCTGGAAGTCAATTTCGTAATCACCGGTGCCATCCTCGATCCAAAATACCTTGTAAAAACGCGCAATTTCGGGCTCGATGGCTTGGCAATGGGTATCCAGTTGGATAGCTTGCACCGAGAAATGTGCGTCGACCCCGGCTTGCGCCGGCACCTGAAATTGATAAGTTTGGATCGCTTGAAAAGACATACGGCAAGATAGACATTTCTAATTCATCTACTCAAAAACGGTCTAAAATAGCGAATGGTTGCGCTTGGGCGCGGACATTTGCGATCGACCTACCAAGCAATGCGCTTGCGATCCCGCAAAAATTGACCATTGATTTGCGTGCCGGCTTCCGTCGCGAGCCAGACTGGCGTGTCGGCGCCTTCCGCTACGCTGCGGCTCGCACTGGCGCCGCCCATGTCGGTGCGTACCCAACCTGGACACACAGCATTGACCAAAATACCTTGCCCGGCAAGAGCCTCGGCGAGTTGTAGGGTAATTGCGTTGAGCGTTGTTTTGGAAATGCAGTAAGCCGGTGCCCAGGTGCTCACCCCCTCACAAATAGCACCGCCACCACTGGAGATATTGATCACGCGACTACCTGCTTTTAATAAAGGTTTAAAACGCTGTACCATCCACAGCGAACCATAGGCATTGGTGCGCAAGGTCTGCTCCAGTAACTCCGAACCTATGCTCAGAATCGATTGCCCCTCATCCTGCAGCATCCCCGCATTATTGATCAATACATCGATTCGGTCAGTCAGATTTTGTACCATCTTGAAAGCGCGCTCGATACTTTGCTGATCGGAGACATCCAATGGAATGATTTGAGCTTGACCACTGCTAGCCTCAATAGCGGATAAGGTGGCCTGTGCGCTTTCTGGGCGGCGGGCACCGAGCAAGAGATAGAAGCCCCGCGCGGCGAGTTGGCGCGCAATTTCTTGCCCGATCCCTCGATTAGCTCCGGTCACTAAAGCGATTTTGTCAGCATCGATCATATTGGAAAAGATTTAACGGTTGAGTATGCTTGGCGTTTCGGATATATAATTGTTGAGAAGGGTGTTTTGTTTTTTGTAAAAGGAATAGATATTAAACGATAGACCTACTTCGCTATTAGAATATAGAAAGTTTTAATAGTCTAATGTCTAATAGCGTAGCGAGTCTACAATCTATAGTCTTAATAAAGAAAAAACGCCCGAAACATATCTGCTTCGAGCATTTCTTGATTGAGGTAATTAGGGCAATAAATAATTATTAGCAAAAATTGAATTATTGGGTAGCCGTCACGGTATACTTAAACCTATTCGTTGCCGAACGATTCTTGAGCTCTACTCGAATGAACTTCCCGTTGACGCCAGAAATGTTGAAGGTCTTGGTTGATTTACTATTGCCGTTTGGAAATTCGTAGCTGTCTTTCAAAGTGCCTGCACCATTCTTAGTATTAGCCGCGTAGACCAAAACAGTGGTTCGTGCTTTACCGCCGGTCTTTTTCACTTTTACGGTGGCGTTATTTTTACAAGCCTTTTTTGACGACTTGAACGTGCCTTTGGTATTACCGACCACGGTACCGTTTTTACTACCCAGGCTGGTATAATCACAGCTTGAACCACCGGTACGTGTCAAAGTGATTTTGTAATTCAGATTGGTATTGGCACCAGCACGACCAACATGGACTTTTACCTTACCGTAGCCTGCATTAGGCTGGTTGGAGCGAGAGTGAAAATCTTCGATGACAAAGCTACCCGTTTTAGTACCGGTCGAATTACATTTAATACTTGCAGCCGCATGGTTGGATGAGTTTTTATATTTTACAGTGAGTGTAAAATTCATCTTACCCTTTTTACTGTTCCGCTCTTTAGTTTGCACTTTGTAACTATACTGCCCTGGGTTGAGTTCGATATCGTTAAACGTCTTTTGAGTATGAGCAAAGTCGAGATAATGAGAATTAAGCGAGCCAGTAGTCCAGTTGTTTGGGGCCACAGCGATAATTTCGCCGGCGCTATTTACGGTGAGGGTAATTTCATCAACGGGATTGGTCGCATTTAGACTGATGGTGAATAGAGAGAGAAGTAGGAATGCAAAGAATGAATTTTTCATTTGAATTTTTTTTGTAGCTGAAATAATTAAAGTTGTTTTGAAAATGATGATCTAACGGGATTTGACTTCAATGTGTAATTCGAAATCACCTTCGGTAAAACCTTGTGCTCCGGCGACACCGATCACAATATTGTAGGGTTTGTTGACCGAAGAAATCTCAACGGATTGCGGCTGGGATGGCGCTTTCAAAAACGGCTTGCCGACGTAAATCGGATAGGATGCTTCGCAGCTAATGGCGCGCTGAATATCCGGCGGCGTAGCGCCATTCTGAATACCCAAGCGTAAGGCATACAAATTGACCCGCGTTTTTTTGCTCTTGGGTTTGACCGTAATGGTCATCACCGAGCGGGCTGGAATTTGCACCCGATACAATAAGTGATTCCCTTCGAATTCAATGAAACGGGTTGCCGGGAAGCAAGCAACAGAACTGTTGGCCGCCCACTCCAAAGGCATGGTGGCGCCAGCCGAGAGATTACCTTCGATCATACCGTGCGGCCCTTCAAGCTCCAAATCCTGAACTTCCAGAACTTGTGCGTGCAGACCAAGGGGGAGGCAACAAAGGGCCAAAAAAAAGATGCGTAAAATGGTCATGGCTTTTTTGAGTTTGGTGAAAAAATATCCGATGGGTGTGCTGTGTAATTGACAATTCAAAGTTGCGGGGATTCCGCTCGGAAATCTTCCCAGAAAACCGGAGAAGTTGAAAAATCACGGTTTTCCGGGAGCCTCGATCAGATGGCTGAAATTAGACTAAGAAAGGATGAAAAGAGATGAAATGAATAGAGAGATGCCGTAGCCGATGAAGAGCAGCGTTGCAACCGCTTGGTAGGATTGAATGCTCAGAAGCAGTATGCAAAGTATTGAAAATACCTGTGTTAGGACGTGCGCGCAAATGGAATGTATGGAAGCTGGTGCGCTACTCGCCAGCTCGCTCACCAATCGCGAAAAGCTTAGCCGGGAAATACACAAGATGGCGCATTCCGAGAGACCTTAAGCTATTTGAAGCTGTAAGAAGTGGCTTTATTCCTCTTCCAATAGACCATATTCCATACAAGCTCGGACCAAACCGGCCGTATTGCGTACTCCGAGTTTAGATAGCAGTCGCCGCCGGTGGGACTCAACGGTGTCCGGCGAGATAAATAACATTTCTGCGATCTCGGTGGTGATGTGTTCGTCGACGATGAGTTTGAGGACCTGTTTTTCCCGACGAGACAATTGAGGGAATGGATTTCGTCGGCTGCTGCGCCTGCTTTTTTGCGCCGACAGGCTTTCAATGAGAATGGTGGACACCTCTTCGCTGAACGAGGTTTGCTCACCCCGGTGAACTTTGCGAATCGCATCCAAGACTTCTTCTTTGCCAGAGTTTTTCAACAAAAAGCCCTTGATGCCATACTTGAGCATCATTTTGATGAGGCTGGCTTCCTTAAGCATAGAAAGCACAATGACTTTGAGGTCGGGATAGTGTTTATGCAATTGCTTGCAAGTATCGAGACCATTGAGCACGGGCATGTCGATGTCGAGCAATACGACTTCTGCTTTCTGTATCTGGAGTAATTCTAGTAATGCTTGGCCATTAGGCGCCTCGCCCACACAGACCAGATCGCTCTCAGTTGAAAACATCAACTTGACACCATCGATAACCAATTGATGGTCATCTGCAATAATAACTCTGATGGGGTGGTTGTTCATGATTGTTGTCACTTGTTTTAATGATCAATTGACGTCATCTGGGGTGCTCTAGTAGTTGATGTTTGGGTGTTTTGAGTATTTTTTATTTGTGAGGACAAACTTTTTTTTAATTTTTTGATTTTGATAGCCAGTCTTTTAAGAGGTATTTGTCGGAAAACAGCAAAATTGATTTATGGAATTTCAGAAAAATGGAATCTTAAGATGATAGAGAATATTCTGAATTCAGCTGTTTTTTAACCTCTTGTCATAAAATGTTCCCGGCAAAGGCTGGAAGTCATATGCCCAAAAAATATTGCGGCCAAAATCGGCCGGCGGTGGCGGCTGAGGGTGGGTCCCTCCCTCAAAGCCCCAAATTATATCCCAACCTCTTTTCTATTTCCTTTCCATTATTCTTTTCCATTTGAATCGATAAAAAACGACTCTCACCTTAAGCACAAGATTGTACCTTTAAAAACCTAAGCACCTTGCCGCACTAGGTATTCTCCTCACCCAACGGAATTTGTACAAAAACCGCAGTGCCCTCATCCGGGACCGAATCAAAATCAATTTTACCTTTCAAGAAATTAACTCTTGATTGCAAACTGCTAAGTCCCAACTGACTGCTGCGACTAGCGGCCACAAAGTCAAAACCAATTCCATCATCTTCGACCAGAATATCTAGTTGCTTTGGTTGAAAGATTAATTGGATGAGCACATTTTTCGCCTGAGCGTGCTTGAAAATATTATTGCAAAGTTCCTGAATGATTCGATAAATATTGATCGATAGATGGCGTGGTGGCTCTTGCTGTAGATCAATAATTTCTACTTTGCAGTCGATTCCCCGTTGCCGCAAGCGGGCACCAATATCCTCAATGGCTTCGGCCAGTCCCATGAGCTCCAGCACCCGAGGCATCAAGTCTAGTGAAATCCGCCGGACATCCTCGAAGGTGTGGTTAACAATGGTTTTGGTGCGCTCAAAGAGCGGTTGCGTTTGTAAATCTTCCACTTGCTCCTCCACGGCAGTGAGGTGCGACTTGATCGCGCTGAGTGAACCACCGATACTATCGTGCAAATCTTTGGCGATGCGGCGACGCTCCATTTCTTGGCCATCAATTAAGGCGCTGTAGCGAAGCAACTGTTGGTCTTGCTCCAGCTGTCGGATTTTTTGTTGCTGCAAGGCGGACTCATTCTGGGCTAATTTGCGATTGGTAACTAGGCGATTGCGGAAAAAGAGCACACTCAAGAGCAGTAAGAGCCCCAAAAGGGTAGAGCTAATCAATAATGAGTTGCGCTCACGCGTACGCTCTGCGATTTGTTGATTCTTTTTTTCAGTTTCATATTGAACTTCCAGCTCGTTGATGTTATGGAGCTGTTCGGCATTTTGTAAGCTGTCACGCATCGCCGAAAACTGCTCAAGGTAAGTTAAAGCTTCGGGGTTGCCTTCCGTTTTATGAAGCTTATAGAGCCGACTCAGAATTTCGTAAGCACCGTATATGATATTGATGTTATTGTACGCAACCAGTGCCTTTTCGTAGGCATCAATGGCATCCGTTGTACGGTTTGCCGCAGCGTAATGGAACCCTAAGGATTGATATTGGAGTGCAATGGCCAACGAACTTTTTTGCTCCACAGCAATTTGTATGGCTTTTTTGAGCTTTCCTTCTACCTCCGGGGCCGCCGGGTCAAATACCATCAGACTACCGTGTTGGGGGCTATCAAGTGCCGGATTATAAGCTTTTTCGCTCATGAAGTCGTGCCAGTCATTAACGATCTGGACATATTTCTCAAGATCATCTCCGTAGAAATAGTTTTCTGCTAACCAGAAGAGACTCACACCACGCTGTATCCGATTATCTGATTCTTTAACATGGTTGTAGCCCTTTTCAAGATAACCCGATGCCTTATCGTAGTCCTGCGTGTTGTTGAATAAAATACCGAGGTTGAGATAACACATCCAGAGCTTTTCTGTAAGCCCATTTTGTTGAGCGATCTGTTCTGCCAGATTGTGATAATAAAAAGACGAATCAGGAATTGCCAGATCACGGTAGGCAATACCCAGACTATTGTAGGATTCGACGAGATATTCAGGCTCTTGCGTTTTTTTAGCTAATCGGAGTGCTTCATGTGAGATACTCAAACCTGTACGCAGATCACCATCATCGTTTTCGATCAGGGCCGTTTTAAGACGCGTCCATATTTGAAATTCTGGATTTTGTAATTCATCCGCCAATTGAATTGATGCGTAGAAATAATGAAAACAGCTATCAAGATCATAGCGTCGGTACTTCATGCCGACTTTCCAGAGTAGATTGATCTTGTTGGTGTCGGCAGGCATTTCCTGCAATTGCCTCAATTGAGCAGCATCTGGCTGGGCCTGTGCCGGAGGTGCAGCACTGAGGTGAAATATCCAGAGAAGGAGCCCAAGCAAAAGTTGTCGCATAGCAATTGACGCTTATCCCGGCAAGTTAGGCTTTTTCTATTTCGGATGATTAACGGAAAACCGGGAATTTCAGTGCTTCAAGCGTGAATACTTCCGTTGCGTGAGCGATGTGGAGGGGTGGCCAACGGCCAGACGCAGGTGAAAAGCTGCGGCCGAGCGAATAGCGAGCCCCGCAACGTAGCGACCCGAGGAACGAGGGGCACGCCCAGAATGAAAAAAATCCACCGACTTGCTCGCCGATGGATAGTAGCACATTAAATACCTGGTTTTACCCCAAAGATGCGGGGAATGGACGGTAAAAACTTCCGGGAAAACCGTGAAAATGCGTACTACCGGAATTCATATAGGGGCGAATCGCCTTATGGCGTCAACAAAAATTGGAGGAGTTTTGGGAGTTGGGCGTTCCAATTGTCAAAATCGTGCTTGCCAGAGGTGGTGACCACTTTAAGATGATATTTTTTGCTGCGATAAATCTGAGTCAGTGGCTGGACGTAAGTCTCTGCATCGAGGTGACCCGTAGACAAATAAAGGCGTAGATTTTTTTGTGATGAGAAGATAATCTTGGAGGTGATATCCGGGCAAGGATAAGTGATCGGAGATAATAAGCCATAATTTTTGAAAGCCGTGGACCTCGCAGAGAAATAAGCCGCATTTAATCCACCGAAAGAGATGCCAACCAAACTACGTTGCGCCGGTGAGAAAGAAATCGGCCATTGTGCTTCTACCCTTGGAATAATATTTTGCTCAAAAAAATCGACATAATCAGGATTGCAAAAGAAATAATCGTTGCGACGGTCTATATTATGCTCAGGATCAATACTGCTAACAAAAATAAAATACGCTGGTGGAATTTTTTGATTTTCAATTAAATGAATAATTGTATTGACCGTACCTTGGTTTATCATTTTTTGTCCATCTGTAAAATAAATAATCGGCTTGTTGCTGAGTGTTTGATCGGGATTATAAATAAAGACGGAATGGTTATTTTTAAACTGCGGACTATAAATAGTTAAGGTATCCAATTGGGCTAATAAAAGTTGGTGGGAAAAGACGATGAATAAGAAGAAAAAAGTTAACCGCATTTGTGATATTGATGGATTAAAAAATGCCGCCATCAATTTATCATTTTGATGGCGGTATAATAAAGTTGATTATGATCTTTGGGCAAAGACAATGGTGTTGCCGATCATTTCATTAATGGCATTGTTCAGAAAGCCGGTGAATTGCTCTTCGGTCATTTGTGGATTATCCATGAATTCAAAAGACGTCGTCCAGATAATCATTGATTTTTGGTAACCTAGGTCGATGACTTTGAAATTGTTGATCATGTTTTTTGCGGGAACACCCTCGACTACAGCATAGCTGTAAGTGCGTTCAGTATCGCTAAAAGCCACAATGCTTTCTTTGAAATAACCCTGGCCGTCCGCAGCGGTACAAACCCGTTCACCTCCGACGCCATGATCACCGGACCAACTGACTTTGGAAACGAGTGATGATAATTTGTCGATATTATCCATGATGCGCAATTGCGCCCAGACTTTATCTGCTGATAAATTAACTGTTTTAGCGACCGTGATTGCTGGTTCGCCTTGTTGCGCAAAAACGTTTTGGGTGTTAAATCCAAAAAATAAAATTACAAATACGAAAAATGATTTAAGAATATTCATGTTGACGAATTTTTGAAATGAATGATTAGAATTTAAAGGTGTATTTTTTAATAAAAAAACTGTTCGCTAATGATTTTTCCATCAGCCACTTTGTAAACGATTAATTCCGAAAGCTGAAGGCGTTGGCCATCTTTGAGCGTGGCATCGAAGGACATGCCAAGTGAAATATGATCTCCAGACACTATGACTTCATCGCTGACATTTTTTTGATGTAGTGCCTGTATGTTGCCGCCAAACAATTGAGCTTTGGCCTGAACTTCACTCAGTCCCTTGGCGTGTGGCATAGGCGCAAATTGCGGCTCAATTGATTCAATATCCGGTGAAAACAATTCATTGTGGATGAGTTCTAAATCGGTATCAATGATAGCTTGCTGTAATTTTTTAGCTAGTGCTTGATTAGTCATGACGATAATTGTTTTAATGGTTAAAATTTATTTTAAGCAACTTGTCGTTTGAGTTTAGCTAACTCTTTTGCTTTTCTGGGACTAGGCTGCCCCGTTTCTACATAGTGCTTTAAGTCGTCCAGAATATTTCTTGTAATACTATTCATTTGCAGCTTCATCATTGGTTGCATCATGGCACCAATGATACCTTGCGTTTGAATTTTTAAATGCATTTTTACTTTGGTATGCTTACCTTCAGGAATTAGCTGCCAGTGATTGCGACCTAGTTTTACAAAAAATGGGAAACCTTCGATGACACGATAAACGAGAGTGTAGTTTTGAGAATCAAAAACTTCAATCGCCTCTTTTATTTTACCTTGTGAAGTGTCACAAGCTCGATTGTGGAAAGGCGCGGATTCAATTTTTGCTGCGTTATAGCCTTCAGAATGATAAAGGCCACCTGCCCATTGATGAGCTGACCCATACTGGTCGCCGAGTATTTCCCAAACTTCTTGAGGAGTTTTTTTAATGATTATTTCCTTTTTAAAATCCATGCTAATGTATTTAGTGATTTATGGAATACAATAGTTGGATGCTGGAAAATGAAAGGTGTTACAAAATGGAGAGAAATAATTGTTTTTTTTGAAGGAAATAGTTTTATGCTTAAAAAAGTAAAAGGCCCAAATGAATATTCATTTGGGCCTTTAGTTTATAGGTGGTTAAAGTGTTTGTAGTTGTGGATTTTTTCTTACTACTGAAAAAATAGCTGCGTTGGGTAAGTAGATGTTTAGATTAAAAAAAAGGTATTATTTTAAATACTGCATTAATTCATCATCCTGCAAGGCCTGATCAATCAATGTTTTTTTATCAAAATCATTTTTTACCGGATGATCACGATATAAAGCCGTATATTTTTTATCAATAACGGCTTTGACTTCTTCGTGGGCCGTTTCAACAAAATCTGCAATCTTATTTTTATAGGCAAGATTAAATTGCATTTCTTTTTCATTCAAAACCCCCATTGCCTTAAGTGCTTTCGTCTTTTTGGGACAACGACAAGGATTAGCTTTATTGACTAGGCCACATTTATTATTCATATAGTTATACAATTCCTTGCGGGCCCGATGCAGCTTTACCCGAAAATTCTGCTTGCTTGTGTTAAAAATCTCCGCGCCGAGGCTGTGATCTACTCCGAAGGTATCTCCTAAAATATAAATTAAGCGCTGCTCGCGAGTCAAGCACATGAGCATACCCGATAGACAACGGATTTGCATTTCCCGAGATAGCTCACGAAGCTCGATACGCTCATCTTGAGTGAGTTCGGGATTAGGAATGGCATCGAGCTGGTTACCGTAGGCTTCAAAAGAACTAAATTGCAATTCCGTTTCTCGTCTTTTGCTTAGCAGAAATTCATTGACGATGATCCGATACAACCAGGTCCGAAATGAACTTTTGAATTTGAACTGCGACAATTTGGTGATCACCTTGAGCAAAGTCTCCTGCGTCAAATCCATGGCATCGTGGGGATTATGACACATTTTCCAAGCCACATTGTAAATAAATGGCTGGTGCAGGTGGATAAGTTGATCAAGCGCAGATCGATTACCCTCCAGGGCTTGCTGGACGAGTTGGCGATTGTCGGTCTCCGAATATTTGGCCGATAGTGGATTAATCATAATCAATGGTGTTTATACCTTTGATGCTGCGCAGGAGCAGGTGTTACAAAAGTGGCAAAAAAATTACCCTTTTTCCTGGCGTAGAAAAAATCCAATTCAATCAGCCTCCAAAATGTAATTATAAGATCGTGATCTGGTCTAGCGTAGTCTAATCATCTGATTGGTGCGTGGCTCCTCCTGTGGCGAAGGGACATCGAGTGGTGCATTGGGTGCCCAGTGGGCTTCGATGCGTGGTCCGAGGCCACATTTGCGCAGAAGTTGCTTGATTGTCGTCTCAAGTTCGTGAGCCTTACGGAAGTCCTCATTGTTGCTGTGAAGACCACTCTTCAATACGCGCAATACTTCCTCGAATTCGCGCTGGATCTCCAGCATCGATTGGCGGGCGTGCTTGCGGGGTTTGCCTTGTAGCAGTCGGTGGCAGCTCAACAGCGTCGTAAGCGTGCTGATACGTTGCAGTGCGAGCCGACGGATGATGCGGTGGCGGTTGTTGAGCAACAAATGGGCTTGCGCTTTGGCGTAGGTCCGTTTGAAGTGGGCCGCTCCTTCGGTGAAATGACCAAGGGCGAGACCAAGATAGATATCGCGCAACTTCAGCTCAGTGGCCGCGCGCGCATTGGCAATTTGGTGAAGACCATTGTCGATATTAGCTTCCCCGGATTGGAGGAGCGGACCGACGAGTTGCGTATGCAGATGGTGCCAGAGGCGGTCGGGCTGGGGCCAAAGCGTCAGCGTACGTTGCACCAGACCATGAGTAGAGTGAAGGGTGATGTTTGGTTTCATAGGAAAGGCGATTTTAAGTGTGTGCGAAAACCCCTAGATATCGCATGAGAGTATGTTTAAAATTTATTTTTTGTAGACAATTAAACATACTATGAGAGCCAGAGCGACGGGGCAAATTCCTTCGTGTAGTGTGCTGTGCTTGTGATTTGCGTTGTATAATATATGGTTTTTTTTAATAACATGCAATGGCTAAAGGAGGATACTGCAATGAATAAGCCCCTATTTTTGCCTTTTTAACAACTCAATAGATTCACCTTGATTATTTCCGATGAGCAACGAACCGTCAATCAAATAGTGTTTGGGTTGATAGCATCCATCAGTATTGATGACCAAAGTCGTAGTTTTGTGTAGGAGAAATAGAGTATCATTTCTACTATGCCATTCTCCATTCGAAGTGCAATTACAGGTTGAAAAATCAAAGGTCGAATCGGCTTGCAGATTCAAATAATTACCCTGTACAAATTTCCTTTTACCTTTTATATACCACTGGGCTTTTACCCATTTGGAGTGGATGGAATAATAAGCACCATTTATATTAAGCGTGTTTTGATCGTTTATTAATATCCATAAACTTAAAATGGTCAGAAGAAATAATGTGAGAACTAATAATCTCATAGCTACAATTTGTCAGCGCACAATTGCATAAAATAAGTTGATGTTTTTAAGTGCTCAAGTATTTGGATATACAAATTCACGTTTTGATTTAACCACTCAAAATGTTACGTGAATTCTACTAATGATATTGCTCTTTCTTAGAAGTGATTTAAACTTTTGGAGTTAGATTTAAAATAAATGCTTGTTTTTCAGGGTGAAGCTTATTTAGTTCGTTGTATCCAGTCGGTACACCTCATACTTGGAAAGTACGGGATGAACGCAGTGTAGTTTCTTTGAAACCAAATGTCCGGTGGACATTTGA
>JANQQI010000035.1 GCA_028285085.1 Saprospiraceae bacterium
TATTCCAGGGCGAGAGGTAATTGACGATGTCCGTATCGAGTTGTTGTTTGTAAAAAGTCGGATCAAATCCTGAGTAGAAAACAACTTCGAATTTGAGTCGAATACTTTCGTAGTCCGGGTTGGCGGCATTGACTTCCACTTGCATAGAGCATAGCTCGCGTAGGAAATCCTCGATTTGTGTTAATGTATTTTTACTGACTCGTGGCTTAAGCTTATTGTAAGCATTCTTATTCCGGATATCGGGAATGACGACCATGCTTACAAAACCTGGCGCTAATTCCGAGCCTGCAAAGCGTGGATCTACCGGATCAGTAATTGTTGGATCAGGTGTAGCTGTATGATTCAAGCATTTCGCCTTATAAATAGAGGGGAATTGTTGTAGCACGAGCTGCTCGTAATCCCAGATGGTAACTGCTCGTTTCTTATGCCGCAGCCGCTGACTGACGCGCAGATAAAAATCTGCGGCACTCTCCTCGGGACCCCCCCCGAAGGAACTGTACGGCTGAGTGATTTTTTTGATTAAGGCTTGCCGTTCCTTCATCTTGCTGATGGTGCCGGCGGGCAGAGCGGTTTGCAGATGACTCAGCTCGTTATTTTGGTTTTCAAATTGAGTAGTTAACGCCTGAGCGTGGATACCCATGACTTTACAAACGGAGTCGTACTGGTACGGGGTTTTAATCCGTGCGCGCAACCAAATGTAATCGGGCGCCAATACGGTATTCTGCGAAGTGGCTTCGGCCGGCAGCAGAAAACGCATTAAGCCAGAAGTCAAAAAGTCATTAGTTGTATCACCGAGCAGGAAGGAAGTATCTAATGGTTTCCATTCGTTGCTACACAAGATATCCCAATTGATGCCATCGTCTTCTTCAAAGGTAGGAGATAGTGGATTTTCACTCCCTTCAGCCACTTGCACCAGCATATTAACACTACTCAATGGTTGGGCTTTTGATAAGCCGATATAAAGTTCTCCACCCAAATCAAATTGGGGTAGGAGGTAAATATTTTTATTGGTAAAATCGTATTGATCTTTAAAAAAGCGATGTTGTTCGTGTTGACCAAGGGGTGTTTCGTGGAACAACTGGACTTGGCGTGCTTCAAAGTCCAATAATTTACTTTTGCGATTATCACCCGAGAAAACAAAGACCTGCTCGGTACTTGCTGTATAACTCAAGGCCATCGATTCGATCATCGGCGTATACGGCTCGTTCGGAATCAACGCATTATCTTCCTGAGTTTTAGAAATCGCTACAGCGTAAAGCTGTGGATAGATTTTGTGGAAAAACTGCTGATTAAGTTTGAGACGGATGAAGCCTTTCTTAGTCGCGGCACTTAGCAGTTCGTTGTCCGTTTGTCGATTAGCTGTAGCGGGGAACAGCGCGTTGTCAAAAATTGCCTGCCGTTCTTTATCGGGATGAAGGTAGCT
The DNA here is from genome assembly GCA_028285085.1 of Saprospiraceae bacterium. Taxonomy (GTDB): domain Bacteria; phylum Bacteroidota; class Bacteroidia; order Chitinophagales; family Saprospiraceae; genus JAHDHW01. The sequence goes on from JANQQI010000035.1 coordinate 1,424, forward strand.
TTCTAAAATCGCCTTACGCGTGTTATAATTCTCGGCGGTTATATCTTTGAGGTAATAGCTTTCGTTGGCGCTAATGGGCGTAATCGGGTTATCATCTATCCCAATATTGATAGCACTGGATTGTGTATTCGTATTATCCTCTGGATCGGTGAATAAAGGCACCGCCGTTTTACCGCTTACGGTACTCCATGCTTTTTGATTGAGCAATTCCACCGCTGCGGTGAAATAAGACGCATTAGTGACGATGGGCGTACTTTTACCATAAATCTGATACAACCCATTGGTCACCAGAGCAATGGGAAATAATCCGGTAATTTGCTCCGCTGCGGTTAATTCACCGATCGGTGCCATGGCCAGTACATTTTCCACACTTTTAGGGGGATCATCAGCGGTAGTGTACAGTGGATAGTTGACCTTACTGAGGTCGCTGAGGAAGTTATTTTGGTAGGCTTTATAATGTTCTTTTAAGCTCTCCGGTAGCTCCTGCCAATTGATATCCAGACCGATACTGGTCCAGTTTTTATCAAAAATTTCATTGTTACCGACAAAAAAGTTAGAACCTACACTCGGTTGTGGGCCAAAAGGCAAAAAAGACTTAGAGGCATCAAGCGGTCCGTAATCATTTTCCACAATTACTTCCTTCATCCCCTTTACATCCACGTTGATGCTGGCACTTTGCAGTCGCGTGGGCTTTAAACTATTATAAAGCGTATAACTGCCTGGCGCATCTTCTGTATCGGGCACGAATAAGATCCGCATAGCCGGATGTAGCGTATTCAATCGTAAGCCATGCAAATCGGCTTGGTAGCCTACGATTGCGGGTTCATCGGCGGAGAGTGTAAGCCCCAAAGAGAGCTTATAGGTATTATCGCCTGTTTTAGCGAACGAGGTAATGGTATTATTATCGGCATCTTTTGCCGCAGGCTGAAAGGGGCCTAACCATTCTTCTTCACCGGTTAGATAAATCTGAATATTTTGGAGTAATAAACTTTGGGCAATACTGAGCACCTTAGTGTTGGTTACAGTAAGACTGGCAACGATCGTCCGCTGGCCTTCCTTGAGTTGGAGAACGGGAGAAGCCAAGGTGAAACCCAAATTTGCTGCGGGTAGCGTGGGATGACCAAAAGGATGCCAGCTGGGATTTTCTTCCGTGAATTCAGCTCCCAGTCCATCGGCAGAGTTACTTTGAGCGGCGTAATAAATATTCTTACGCTTATCTTTAATTTGATCTCCCTGATAATGCAAGACACCTTGCAATTGACTCACCTGGGTAGGATTAACAATCAATTCTTCTTGAGCGGCGTACCAACGGATCTGGCCATTGGCGTCCTTATCCCCATTGAATTGGGTCCCTTCGACGATCCGCTGATCAGCCGCATTTTTGGCTAGCTCAAAGATCAGATGTACGGTGTCCGGAGTAGCCGCTTGCCGCTTTAGCTGGAGAACATCCTGATAGTAAAAATTCAAATGCTTGGCGGTGAGCTGGTTCATAGCTTTGCGGCTATTTTCCAGGAGTCGTAAAAAGCAGATGAATAAGGCCAGATGAGGCTCCGTTTCTGCTTTTTGTTCTACCGTCGCCAGAAAATCACTAATGTCATCCGGTTCGATGAAGAAGTCCTGCCAGTGGCTATTGGGACTTTGCGCATCAGAGGTATCAAAATAATTGAGCTGGTAGGCATATTGATAGGCAAACGCCATCCATTCCTCCGACCCGAATTCCATCAGGGGAGCACTGGCGGGATCGAGTGCCGTCAGTACGCGCTGCATTTGGCTACTGCCATCGTGGACCAAAGGATTTTTATCGGGGCAATTGCTTGGCATTTATCTAGAGGTTTGAACCTTCATTTTTATAAAAAGGAAATACAAAATTGAATCGAGAGTTAGTTGTCCTGACACGATACACGATTTCGATGAGGATGAGTCCTTCGCCCGGATTCGGTTGTTTCAGGGAGATGGATTCGACATCAATACGGGGCTCGTGATACAAAATCGCCGTTTCAATCAAGTCGATGATGTAGGTTTTGAGCGTGAGATCTAGATTCTCAAATACCATATCATCAAGATTACAACCATAGTCAGGCTGCATGATACGTTCGCCAACCCGAGTAGTAAGCAAAATGTGTAGACTACTGCGAATATCCTCTTCGTCGCTATCCATCTCTACCATCCGCCCGGCCCGATTAAATGTAGGCGGGAAGCTCCAACCGCGACCTAAAAAAGAAGTTGTTTCCATGGTTATGTTTCTTTAATTATCCACCAATCAATACCGTCGGGAGGCCGAGCACAATGGTGCCGCCGTGGGCGGTGCTGTCTCCCATGCGGGCGGCCGGCTTGCCGCCAATGAGGACCGTGCCCGAGCCCACAACGATCGTATCCGGTGGGCCTGCACAAGTCGCCATGTCTCCCACGACTGCTGCGGGCATCCCGCCAATCAAAACCGTGGGAACACCTGGCCCTACAATCGGGCCGCCAACGTGAGGCGTACCGGAGGGATTCACCATGGGGCAAGTATGCATATCGGTAACTCTTGCTGCTGGTGGCATTTTTTTAATTTTTTGGTCTGTTAAAAAATGGCTGGTCTAGTTAATTTGGACCAGCGATCCTTTGAGCACTGCCGTGGCGCTGGAAGAAACTTCTACGCCTGCAGCACCTTCTGCTTTGAATTGAGCATTGGCCTTACCGTTGATATTAGTGCCTTCAATGCTCACGTCGCCGGAAGCTTTGATGGTGATATCACCACTGCTCTCCAGGGTGATGCCTCCACTATCGAGGACAATCTTATTACCGTTATCATCTTCGAGCTTAATTTCGTTGGCATCCTCATCGAGCGTCAGCACCTTTCCGGCTGGTGTTTCTATCGTCACAGATTTCTTATCATCATCGAATATGAATTTCATTTCAGAGCGAGTCACGAAACCCTTTTCGTGGTTATCATCAGCGGCGGTAATCGGAGCGGGCTTGGCGCTGCTATTGAGCATACCCAAGACGACCGCATCTCCCGGATCAGCATTGATGAAACCTACGATGACTTCGTCACCAATTTCGGGGCGGAAAAAGGCACCGCGATTTTCGCCCGCATCGAGGCTGGCCACACGGGCCCAAACGCCTTGCTCTTCGGGGTCAATCACCGGGAGGCGAACCAAGATGCGATCTTCGCCATCTGGGTCACTTTCGAGCTGGGTGACCAAGCCAATTTGTAGACCTTGCACGGCAGGCAACATCGCTGCTGCTGGTGGTGTATGGACATCGTATTGCTTGGAAAACCATTCAGGATCGATGCCAAATTGAGCATCAGTTTCCCAGTCACCCGATGAGATGGTATGGCGGACTCCACCGACAAAGACGGGACCGTTGAATCGTTCGCCAACACCTTGCAGCTTGACCATGACGCCAGTCTTTACTTCGGGCATCCCTTGGAATTTCACTCGACCACGTACGCGCCCCAATTGACTTTTTTGCCATTTGGCATCCGCCCAATCTTGGAGTTCGGTGTCGGTGACCTTACCGCTGTGACGGAGTGTGACGTCATCTAGCCCGAGAACATCAGCTAGATCATTATTAGAAAGATTACCGCTGGTAGAAACACTCGGATCGTTAGCTTCGATTTCGAGTACTTCCTGATTAGCATAATCCCAAGCTTTGGCCGTTACGGCTTTGTATTGATTGCGGGCATCGATCTCGCCGTCAAATTCACGAATGGTGGCACCGAAGACCAAGTCGACTACAGGATCACTACTGGTATCAGGCTTTTTGATGGTCAATTTTCCGTTTTCCACTAAGCAAATCTTACCATTGACATCGGCGCGGGTCAAAATGAAATCCCAGTCGGTGGTATCAAATTGCACTAGCTCTGGATGAGCATAATTTGTGGCTTCCACATCGCTTTGCAGGCCATGATCCCTGATCAAAGTTTCCATCGCTTCGCTATCCTTCGATTCATAAAAATAGCGAGAGCGACAGCCGACCGTCATTTTGATCGCCTCGTCTTTACATTCGATCTGAAGCACAGAATTACCATTACTTCGAATCTTGATGGAATGTTTGACGATAATGCCTTTAAATATCGAGGCCTCATCCGAATGATAGCCAGCGAGAATTTCAATCTCGTTGCCGGGAATGAAGAGATCGGCATTACTAGCCTGAAATTCTTCCTCCGCTAAATCCCCATCGACAAGCACAACCCGGGCCGTCGAAATGCGATTCACACTACTCGACACGCTGATCATTTCCACCTGGTAGGTGCGGTCGATTTCCGATCCGTTGATCTTGATGGTCTTAGTAATGCTGTCTGCATTGCGGGAAGTCGGTATGATGCGTTCGTTACTCAAAAGGGGATTTATTTTTCAATGGGTGGAAAATAGATTTTCTGTCCAACCTCCAGTTTCCTGAAGTTCGTGATGCCGTTGACACGAGCGACTTCAACGTAGTATTTAGAATCACCGTAGATTTCGTGCGCCATCAAAGGCAAGGTTTCTCCGTCTTTTACTTCACGACGGTGGGTCAAATCAGGTGAATTATCGTTCTGTTTTTTGACCAATAATTCATTCTCCGCAAATTCTTTAAAAGAAGCTTTGACGGTGGCGCGAAGTGGTGTGCCGTCTGCCTTGAATAGCTTGTAAGAAATCTGGAGTCTTTCGAGACAACATTTGAATAAGAGATTACCCCAGCTCAGCTTGAGATAGCGTGTCCGGTGGATGTTACCATCATAGAGCAGGGCCACTTCTTTGAGCTTGTTGATATCTTCATCCACACCTAGATCTCCGGGAGTTTCACCACCCACGGCTCCGGTATGATCAAAGAGGAACTCGAATTCCATGGTCTGCGGCTCTACCTTTTTAAATTTCAAGGTTTTGCCGGCTGTACCGGGGACTTGCTTTTCGGAATACTTGATTTCGAACTGCCGATCGTACTTTTCTGGGTTCAGTTGGACCACGAAAGGCTCACCGACCTTGTCGGACTCGCGCAGGCGCGGATCCTTAAAAGCGATGATTTTCATTTTGGGAACTCCTTCAAACATCAGCGTTCCATTTTATTTTGTAAAATGTCCAGAATCTGCTCGACGCATTCCGAAATGATTTCCTCTTTATTGACTCCATCGGCTTCCTGCTGCATCGGGCCTTCCTGTGAAGGTTCCTGATTGCTGGCAACACTCAGCCGGATGTTGAGTTCACGAATTTCGATTGGCATAATGAACGAGATAACCTCGGTCGTGATTGGGGCAGAAAGCAAGCGTATTGGAGCGAAAAGCCTTGATTTTTTCGCTTATCCAACAACTCTTATTTTCGGTACCGGTCAATCACCACTTGTGTTAAGTAATTAGGGTGAAAAAGCGATAATGCAGCTCCAGCGTTTCGATGGCAATCTGACTTTGTTCAGCGTTGAGGTCCGAAACCGACCATTTTTTGGGCCAAGCGTGGACAACTTTCCAGGTCATCAATGGAGATTGTTCTTCGTTGTAAAGCGTGATGTTCAAATTTTTGGGTTCAATCACCAGGCTTTCGAAGGTATCTGTACACCATTTGATGAGACCGGAGTCTTTGCTTAGTCCTCGTTTGAGGGTCAGATTGTTGTACTTGGAGCGCACCGGGAGTACATGCTCAAAGCGATTCTCACCACCTTCGCGGTAAGTCTCGGTTTGAATTTCTGCACTCAGTCCGGCGATGGATTGAAACTGCGTATCCGCTCGTAGGTCCTGATCATCCAGAAAACTCAGTTCAAAAAAATAGCTAACGGGAGGATATTCCGCCATGCTTAACCATTTTGAACAGTGAGACCTTCGTGGGCCAGTTCCATGGTTTCGATCGCGGTCTCATTACCGTCGGCTTTGAGATCGGTCGATTGCACTTTCGTAGGCCAGGCGTTCTTTACCTGCCAGGTGACGACGGGCTCGTGCTCTTCGTTGAGCATACTGATGGTCAGGTCGCGGCGCTCGATGGTATTGAGTTTGACCGTATTCCACCAATCGTAGAATTCATTATCGTTGGCAAATGTCCCGCGCTTCAGCGTGATGTTGCTGAATTTTTGCATACCGGGCATTTTGATTTTATGGTATTCTTTACTAGCTCCCTGGCGGTATTCTATAACTTCTGTTTCGACATCCAGACCGGATACTTCGGTGAAGCCAATTTTTGTACCTCCCCAGTCGACTTGGAAGTGAAACTTTGGTAACGGATATTCTGCCATGATTCTTTTTTTTGATTTTTATAAAAATGAAAATGGTTTAAAAAAAGGGATTAAGCTTCCTGCATAAAGTGAGAGAAGCGTAGGATAATAAACTCAGCTGGTCGAACAGCAGCCATACCGATTTCGACGATCATGCGACCTTCTAAAACATCGATGGCCGTCATCGTTTCTCCCAAGCCGACTTTGACGAAATAGGCTTCATCGGGTTTGCTACCCATGAGCGCACCTTGTCGCCATTGCACGGTGAGGAAATTCTCGATCATTGCTTTGACCTTGACCCAAGTGTTGGCGTCATTAGGCTCGAAAACGAAAGGTTGACTAGCTTTCATCACGGATTCTTCGACCATATTGAAGAAACGACGGACGGAGACGTAGCGCCATTCGTTGTCGTTACCGGCCAAAGTACGCGCGCCCCAAACGAGGGTGCCTTTACCAGCGAAGGTGCGAATCGCATTAATCGATTTACCGGTTTCGTGGACGTTCATCGAGGATTGCTCGTCGTGGGTGACCTTTACGGTAGGACCAACAATAGCACTTACACTAACATTTGCCGGTGCTTTCCAGACCCCTCGGGTGCGGTCCGTCATGGCATAAATGCCCGCCATGGCCGCCGAAGGCGGAACTTGACGTGTATACTTATACAAGCTATCCAAAACGGCAACGAAGAAAGGATGAGATTGGAAAACTTTGTCTTGAATCGCTTTTTCAAATTGCTGTGCGGCTTTGAAGAAGCTATAAAAAGATTTCAGCAGCTGGGTGCGAATGTCATTAACACCATTCACTACGGCCAAGCTTAGGGGGATACCCGTTAAACCAGAATAAGGCGTATCGTCACCCGCAGCGATGGTGGTAAAATCATTACCTGGGCCACCGATCCAATCAGTATTATCAAGCGGGGCGTAGATCACCGCCGGATCGTGAGCGGCAGTAGTTGCGGTGCCCACTTCGGCAATTTTTTCCAGCGCGATCAAATTAACGATAGCTGTTTGCAGATCGGTATCGCCTTTCATCTTATCCAATTCCGTTTGCAGGTCATCGGATATATTACCGTCCATAGCGTTAAAGACTTTAGCCATGGTGGCGACGACATCCATATAAGTGGACAAATTCGTCTTGAGGGCGCTACCCTGAGCCAAGAGCTTCACACAATCTTTAAGATAATCTTCGATGGGTTCGCTACCACGGATGAGATTCATTTCGTCATCATTGTGAATGGCATCGATGATATCGTCTACATCACCAGATTTGCTAATCAGAGTATTGACATCGGCTTCAAGATCTGCATCTCCATTAGAAAAAGGCGTAAGATCGGCGATCGTCACTTCGGTTTCATCTTCGAAGGCCAACTGGCTGAAGTAAACCCTAGGAACGTAATTGGTATAAACCCAAGGATAGTAAACGGCGCCATATTTCAAGCTGCTCGTTCCGATATTATCGCGGAAGTTTTTGAAAATCTCATTAGTGGAATCATCTTCCTGATACCCGCCCATGATGTCCATAATCACGAAGCGATCTTTAAGTCTTTCACACTGTGCCAGGGCAGCTTTTTGCAGATCACCCAAGGCTGTGTAATCAGGATCGGTACCCGATAAAAGATTGACGCCATCCGGGAAGAGGATCAAGGTGGGCTCGTCGAATTTAGCCAGTGCGGTAATCCCGTCTTCCAGATCACCAGAAGAAATGCTGGCAGCATCGTAGTCGCCAACTGAGACGATGTAACAATCACCACCGCCATTATCGAAGAAGTGCCGCAGTGCAGTATACATCAAAAAGCGCTTATCACCTTCGATGGAGATTTCGTTGTTACTACTCGTATCAACGGTAACCGTATAGGTCTTAATCCCATAATCGCCCCCAAATAATTCGCGGTACTCCACTAGAGAGGAGATCCGTGTAGGGACATCGGTGAGATCCTTGCCATTGGTATTTTCCGCCTTTTCGGTATAGCCAATAAAGGCTGGAATGGCCGTTTCAATGGGCACTACCGAAGGCGGGAAGTTAGATATTTCCTCGACGTAAACGCCGGGCGTTTTATAGGTCGGCATAATTGCAGAGTTTTAACTAGTTTTCAGATAAATCAATTACCCCTCATTCATGAAATGAGAGAAGCGCAGAATAATGAACTCTGCCGGGCGAACGACGGCCATACCAATTTCGACGATCATGCGGCCGTTGAGGACATCATCTGCCGTCATCGTTTCACCTAATCCGACTTTGACAAAGAAAGATTCTTCGGGTTTTGAGCCCATGAGTGCGCCCGCTCGCCATTGCAGCGTCAAGAAATTGCTAATCATCGACTTAACCTTGGCCCAAGTATTTGCATCATTGGGTTCAAATACGAACTGAGCACTGGCTTTTTTGGTAGATTCTTCGACCATGTTGAAAAAGCGGCGAACAGAAATGTAACGCCACTCATTGTCATTACCCGCCAGCGTGCGTGAGCCCCAGACTAATGTACCCTTACCAGTGAACGTACGAATGGCATTGACGGACTTACCGGAGGAAGTGACGTTCATATCCTTTTGGTCTTCGTCGTCGATTTTAACCATTGGCTCTTTGACCTTATTAAGGCTAACATTTGCGGGGGCTTTCCAGACGCCTCGGGTACGATCCACTAGTGCGTAAACCCCGGCAATCGCCGAGCTAGGTGAAAGAATCACGGAAATCTTAGCCAGGGCATTTTTGATCTCGTGGTACAACTCATTGTTCTGGTGAAAAACTGAACTGGCGACGTTGTCGTCGTCACGTAATACGAAAGTATCCACCAAACCACCGCTGACCGCTTGAGTAGACTCGTCGAGCCGATAGTTCATCGAAGTCCGCAGATTAGGGAAATAAGCAGCTCCGTAAGACAGATAGTTGGTACCAACACCATTTCGGAAGGCTGTTTCAATGGTTGAAAAGGCAGCGGTATCATCGCTAATATCAGGATCAATCAGCACGACACGATCCATCAATTCACCACATTGCGTCAGAGCTGCAGTGTAGAGACTATAGTAACCGGCACTCAGTGCAGCAGCATCAGGAAAGACGAGAATAGTTGGTTCATCTTCCTTGCGAACTGCGTTCAGGCCATTAACCATTTGTGTATTATTGGAGGTGTCTGCGGTGTCATAGGTGCCCGTAGAGACGATGTAGCAAGGTCCACCACCGTTAGAAAAATACATTTCCAGTGCATAATTCATTCGAAAACTTGGCCCCGGATCGGCAATGTCACCATTTAACGTATCGCTACCGTCTTGGGTGACGATATTGATAGTAAAGGTCGTATTCTGGGCAGCACCAAAGATGGTTTCGAAATCTTTGAGTGATTTGATGCGGGTGGGCTTGTTGAGTAGCGATTGGCCGTTGTAGGTATTTCGCTGGGTATAACCGATGAAGGCAGGAATAGCGGTTTCTACCTGTGCGACCGATGGCGGCAGGAGCGAAATTTCTTCGACATAAACGCCCGGGGTCTTGTAATCCATATATTTAGACTTTATGAGTTAATGAATTATTGGAATAAATTTTTATTGAAATAAGTCTTCGTTGATAAAGTATTCTGAGTACAATTGATCCGATTCCGGCAAAATCATATCTGCTGATGGATTCGGTAATTCGTGTCCGTTTAAAAGTTCTTCGATGAAGCCATTTTCGGTAAGTGGCAGTAAGCCGCTGCTTTGGTGCACCACCTGGGCTTCGATATTCTTGTAGCGCCAGCGTGTGGAACGATTTTTAAATCGCAGATTGAATTCCGGGGCAAGTAATTCTCCGGTTCCATCATCCGTCAAGCCATAATCTCCCAGGCCACTGTCGGCAAATATTTCAACCAATCCCCACGCGTTTTGGCGCGCCAGTTCATCATCCAGATAGAAGGTGGAATTGATATCTGGATCGCCGTTGGATTTAGTAATTTCCATGCTGTATTTTCCCGGAGGGAGATGCCGCAGATCCAATTGTTGAACGGTTTGATCATTTGCAGTATCAAAACTTTCGGCGGGATCAAAAACATCGTTACTGTCTGCATCGGTGACCTGTACAGTAGCAGTGATATCGGCGGTCTCAAAGTCAATATTCAGCAAGCTGCCATTCACCTGCAGTTGGTCTGCACGATTGGCGTAAAGTAGATGTCCAGTGGATAAATTGGTCCAGTCTCCACTGGCGGTATTATTATTAGTATTTAATTGTGCTTCAAAAAGCTGGGTTGGATTATTCGCATCATCCGATACCAAATCACCTGTCAGATAAGCAAAGGCACTGTCGCCAGCTGCCGCCGTCGCCAGGCTATTGTCGAAGGCCGGAGCCGGACGCATAAGATTCGGGGCGTGTGCATTGAGATGGTCCCGATTGGTAAAATAATATACCATTTTCTGGCTACCGTCACCTCGATAACTGTTGGGCAAGGGAAGGAGCGTATAATTGGCAAATCGGGTATCAATCGGAATCAGATAGAAGCGAAAACGCGTGCCTTCCGACAGCTCAACGAAGGGCAGTGGGGTAGAGGCGCTGTGATCCGTTTGAACCACGATATCGAATCCAAACGGATGTTTTTTGTATAAAGCGCGCTGGCCAGCCAGGACCCGATGGGTATCCCGTGTCGGAATGATTTGAAAGAAATTATGAATGTTGTATCCCCGATTAATCTGATTCTGGCGAATTGTGCTGAGATCATCGAATTGTGTATCAGCATCATCCAGCCAATAGTGATGGTAGATGCGTAGCGAAAATAATTTCTGATATGTCAGTCGTACGGCCATCAGGAATCGGAATAAGCGGTTTTAGAGTCAATATTAATATCGGTGATTGGTCCACGGATTTCGCTTGGATGCACATACTGTAGATCCATCACTCGCATGCGGTACATCACAAAAGGCAGTTGCTTGCCACCGAGTACGCTCCAGATATGGTTAATCTCTTCAAAAGAGGGTGAATACATATCTAAGATGAGCTTATATTTGTCGAGTCGATCATGGACGTCGACCTGCTCTTCAATCAAGCTATTCTTATGGGTAAAGACATTGTGTCTCTGAAAAAAGCGAATCACCCGAGATAGATAGGTCATCGCGTTTTCGTAAAATTTAGAGTTGATGCTGATTAATATATAAAGGTTGACGTGAACGGGAGGATTCTGATATTCGACCTGATTGGTTGTGGGATTGCGTTGATAGGCAGGCGTATTCTTCAGTGTTTTTTCCTCCTCAACCTTCATAAGTGAGATCACGATGCGATCAAGCACCGTCTCACTATCCTTAGGTTTGTACTCCGAGTTTTCATCGAAAGCAATATTTCCAATGACGACCTTATCCTCATCGGTGGTAGCGACCGAATTGAGATGGTCATCCAAAGCTTTCTTCATAATACGCAAAGCGTGCAAAATCATTTCGGGTGCGAATATTCAGAGTTAGTAAAAAGCATAAAAATACCAGGGCGTAAGCGGTAGCATACCACCACTACACCAAATCATACAATAACTGATCAGGCTGAATGGATGTCAATTGACAATCACAGACAGAGACGTGTCAAGACACGAATCAGAATTTACTTATCCCGAATGCGAATTAATTTGTGTTTGAGTTTGGTGTGACGACGAAAATCGCCCTCGTGTAGCTTAATGGTCCGGATTTATGAAAATCCAAACGAAATGTATATTTATAAAAAGTAGTAACTTAATAAGTGTGAAGCGTTAGCAAGTAGAAAATTTACATTGCTGAAAGGACTGCTGCTTTCATTGGTTATGTTTTTGGATTCTAGGGTTACTTCAACTTGTTGATCCAAATATAAAGATTTTTTTTAATCTCAAAAATATTTAAGCATTTTTTTTAACGAGAACGGCTTGAAGAGGAATCTCTTCAAGCCGTTCGTTATTCTTATCCGTTTCCAAAGAATGGAGTAGGTTATTTTTTAAACAAAGAGTCTACGAATGCCCTTTTGTTGAATACCTGCAGATTCTCAATACCTTCTCCGACACCAATATATTTAATCGGAATCTTAAACTGATCAGAGATACCAATCGCTACACCACCTTTGGCGGTTCCGTCAAGTTTTGTGAGTGCAAGCGAAGTGACTTCGGTGGCTGCAGTAAAATGCCTTGCTTGCTCGATTGCATTTTGTCCCGTCGTCGCATCGAGGACGAGCACGACATCGTGTGGTGCACCTTCTAGTTTCTTATTCGCTGAACGTTTGATTTTGGTCAGCTCATTCATCAGGTTGATCTTATTGTGTAAACGACCGGCGGTGTCGATTAAGGCGATATCACAATCATTACTGAGTGCATATTGTACTGTTTCATAAGCGACGGCAGCAGGATCAGTATTCATACCTTTTGAGTAAAAATCACAACCTACGCGCTCCGACCAGATTTTAAGCTGATCCACCGCTGCGGCTCGGAAAGTATCCGCTGCCCCCATCACCACTTTTTTACCTTGTAGCTTATATTGGTGAGCGAGTTTACCAATCGTAGTGGTTTTTCCAACGCCGTTGACACCAACAAACATGACCACGTAGGGCTTTTTATCTTGAGGGGCCGTGAAGTCATCGAGTTCAACAGTTTCGTTTTCGGAGAGGAGTTGAACGATTTCATCGCGCAAGATTTCGTTCAACTCGGCGGTGGTTACATATTTATCGCGGGCCACCCGGGCTTCGATGCGTTCAATGATCTTTACGGTAGTATCCAGGCCAACGTCGGATGAGATCAGGATGTTCTCCAACTCATCGAGCACTTCAACGTCAACGGTTGCTTTACCGGCGATAGCCCGGGAGATTTTTGAAAAGAAACCACTTTTTGTTTTCTCCAGGCCTTTATCGAGTTCTTCTTCTTTCTTTTTGGTAAAAAAATTCTTAAAAAAGCTCATAGTTGATTCAGGTTTTCCCATACGCCAAAAGAGGCTTCTCTGGTATTCCGAGAAAAGCCTCTTTTCGAACTGTATCGATCAGATAGTTTATAATTATTTCTTAGCGAAGAATTCTTTTACAGAGTCCTTGTGGATCATTACTTCTTTGTAAGTATACTTACCGGTCTTAGGATCTTTTACACTCTTCACTACTTTAACGAAATCACGACCTGAACCAGCGTTGGCTGCACGTTGCGCTACCCGCGCGTTTTTAGATACTTTAGCCATGGCAATTGATTTTATACGTTATAAATCGACAGATACAGATTTGTATCTTACTTAATCTCACGGTGAACCGTCACGCGCTTCAGAATGGGATTGTATTTCTTCAATTCCAAACGATCAGGCGTATTCTTGCGATTTTTCTGCGTTACATAGCGTGATGTACCAGGCATTCCACTAGTCTTGTGCTCGGTGCATTCCAGAATAATCTGCATGCGGTTTCCTTTACTTTTCTTGGCCATTTTCTGATTAATTTAAGAAATACGACAATTATAATTTAACGCCGGTATCGATACCTTTACTTTCCAATTTTTTCAAGTAAGCGTACACACCCAAGCGATTAATTGTACGGATGGCGTGTGCAGATACACGAAGAGTAACCCAACGATCTACTTCTGGAATGTAGAAGCGCTTTTTGTGCAAGTTGGGAAGGAAACGACGTTTTGTCTTACGGTTTGAGTGGGAAACGTTGTGTCCCGTGATTGGCCGCTTTCCTGTAAGTTGACAAACTTTCGACATGACACTTATGCTTTAATCAAGTTCGGTAACAACCGCAGAAGGGGTAGTTCATACTACTCTTTTTGCCTCCTTTGGTCAATATTTGGTGACTTCGGCAGGACTCGAACCTGCAACCTCCTGATCCGTAGTCAGGTGCTCTATCCAATTAAGCTACGAAGCCGAAACGATTACCCTTTTGTAATCGGACTGCAAAGATAAATGATATTGTGATGATTAAAAAGCTTTTTTACAAAAAAGCAACAATTTTTTTCAATCTACTGAATCACAAACCGATAGGAGGTGATATTGTTAATGTTTTCCACGGTGATGAAATAAACACCAGGTGCCCATCCTGAGACAGGAATCTCCAAATTACGGGGTGCGCAGACCTCCGGGATGCGATCCCGATAAATCTTTTGCCCAAGACTGTTGTAAATAGTCATCGTATACTCCGTAAACTCTGGAGTACGATATTCTACCGTAATCATACCTTCTCGAAGCACTGGATTGGGGAAGATTTTCAGAATGTCGAGATCGCCTTTGGGATTACCGTAGACACTTTGAATAAATGATAAGGCTTTGAAAACATTGAGGCGACCGCCACTGACGGTCTTCCCATCGAGGTCAGGTAAAGGATCCGTATTATCCAGAATAACATTTTTCAACCAAAGTGCTGTCTCGGCGGGCTCCGCAATAGCTTCTTCGATGAAATCAATACAAGGGAAGCTATACAGCAGCCCAATGGCACCGGAAACATGAGGTGTGGCCGCTGAAGTCCCACTGAAACTGCCATATTGACTATTATTACGTGTCGTATAGCTGCCTTTACCTGGAGCGGAAAGGTCGATACGGGTGCTACTAAAACCACCATCGAGCTCATCATCAATATCGGTATCGGTGACCATGATCAAATAGTCGCTGTCGCAATGTCCGGGGACATCTCCCGCTTCATCAATATCAACCGGGTCATTATTAGTAGCCGCGGCGGAAAGAATACCTACTTGCCCAAGCGTGTCGTATAGCGCACACCAAATCGGGAAAAATGGATTAGAATCGGGGAAGCGACGATCTACACCAAAAGAGGCATTGGTCGAAACGACAAAAGCGCCTTGTTCGCCATTTGACTCGTTGTATCGCTTGCGCATTTCATAGACGTATTCGTAGCTCTGAATGATTTTGGGGAAAGTTAGATCGTGGCTCACGATCATCATTTTAACATCCCAGTTAATTCCGGTGACGCCGGTACCGTTGTTCCCTTTGGCGCCGATGATCCCCGAAACAGAAGCCGCGTGATTATCCACAATGGCTTCATCCGTACCGGTGACGACATTGACACCAAAGTAATCATCGACATAGCCATTATTATCATTATCGACCCCGTCGTCCGGGATTTCATCACGATTTACCCAGATATTTTCCTCCAAATCTTCGTGATCGGGATCAGTGCCTTCCAATACGGCGACGACAATTTCACGCCCATCGGCGGTGGCTCCACCAGTCGTAATATCCCAAGCGTCGGGCGCCTGAATGCGTTCCATATCCCATTGTTCGGGATAGCTGGTGTCATCGGGGGTTGTTGCACGCATATGGGCTTTGAAGTTGGGCGCTGCTAAGCGGACCGACGGATGCTGACGCAATTGCTGCAACAATTTGTCTCTTAATGCCGCATCGGGCGTATATTCGAAAGTATAGAGTAAAAATCGGGTAGAAACGGTTTCTTTAAGGCTTAAAGCATCGGTGAAATCTTCTTCAATAGCTTCGATATCATTTGCTGAAAAAGTCTGGACGATGATCTCACCCGGAATTTCTATTGTCCCATCTTGTGCCTGCACTGGGCTGAACCACAAAAACATTAAACTTAAGAGTGTAAATAACGACGTTCTCATATCGCACTAAATTTTGTCGATTCAAAAATACTTTGATTTTAGGACAGTTGCAGACGGAGTTGTTGAAAATATTGGCAGCTATACAACAAACGATTACCATACCAACTAAAGTATTCTCCGTTGACGAGTAAAATCTGCGCAGTGGGGCAAGCTGCTGCGAATTCTGCCAGATGCTTAGCGGCAAAAGGGTAGGGTTCTGAAGAAAGCAAAATAATGTCTGGCTGGGCTTCGGCCAACTGATCCAGCGTAATTTCAGGATAGCGCTCCAGGTGTTGAAATACATTGTGGAAGCCCGCCAAATTGAGCATGCTATTAATAAAGGTGTGGCGGGCGGCAATCATGTAGGGCTGACGCCAAATGAAATAAGCGGCTTTGAGCGGCTTGGTAGTCTGGGATCGCTGATTATCAAAGTGTCCTTGCAAGGTATCAGCGAGCGTAGTAGCCGACAGAGTTCGATCACAAAGCT
>JANQQI010000037.1 GCA_028285085.1 Saprospiraceae bacterium
ATCTGCTGGCTTGTTTACATGCTCAGGTACCGGTAGTGAGCGGCACCACCGGTTGGCTCGATCGCTTCGCCGCACTTGAACAAGCCTGCCACCAGCTTGGCGGTGCTTTCCTCTATGCCTCTAATTTTAGCATCGGCGTTAATCTCTTTTTTGCGCTCAACGAACAACTCGCTCAACTTATGGCCAAGCATCCTGAATACGATGTTGAGCTAGAGGAAGTCCATCACACCCAAAAGCGGGATGCGCCGAGTGGCACAGCAATTAGTTTGGCCGAAGGTCTCTTGAAGCAGCTCCCCCACAAAAGCCAATGGGAAAAAGAAATAGCCAGTAATTCTCATACCGTTGCTATTAAAAGTCAGCGTATTGATCCGACACCGGGCACACATCGTATTTCTTATACCTCTCCAATCGATGATATTGAGATCAAGCATACGGCGCATTCACGAAAGGGTTTTGCCTCCGGCGCCATCTTGGCCGCGCAATGGTTGATTGGGAAAAAAGGGGTATTTGGTATGCGAGATGTATTAGGGTTCTAAATAAACCCCAATTTGCCTTCCAAGAATGGATGATTACATAGGCCAAAAACACTGCATCTGATACTTGTATAAGATTTTGAAAACCTTGGCAAGAGGGGACCTGCATATTCTTTCGTGTGCAGAAATATTGTTAAACTTGCGTTTTATTAAACCATCTAATCTAAACAACTATCATGGGATTATTTTCTTTTATTAAAAACGCCGGAGCCAAGTTATTCAAGAAAAAAGAAGCTCCAAAACCAGCCGAAGCACCGGCTGCCCCACTAAGCGAAGAAGAATTGAAAATTCAGGCTTTAAAGAATGAAGTTAGTCGACTGGGCATACCAGTATCAGGTCTCGGTCTTGAACTCGGAGAATCAGTCACCGTTACTGGCTCTACTAACACGAATGCAGAACGCGAAAAAGTTATCCTTGCCTTAGGCAATGTGGCGGGCGTTTCCGTCGTGGAAGACAATATCACAGTTGCAAATCCTGAACCTGAGGCCACTTTCTATACGGTTCAAAAAGGAGATTCTTTATCAAAAATTTCCAAAGAAGTATACGGAGATCCGATGAAGTATAACGCTATTTTTGAAGCCAACCGTCCAATGCTCGAACACCCAGACAAGATTTACCCTGGTCAGAAATTGCGTATTCCTCCACAAGGCTAAGCTCTTGATCTGTTGCTTGTTGCTTGTAATTTCACTTGCAACAAGCAACAAATCTTAGATACACAAGCTCCTCTCATATATCCTTGATATTCTTCTCCTTATTTTCATCAGTACATCCATTTACTGGAAAAGTAGCATTCTTTATTCTTCCCCTATTTTCAAAATAAGAAACCCATACGACTACAGTCGTCAAAATAAAGACTCCCGTGAAGCATTAACAGCACTTTTTGTAGTTTTACTAATTCTCTTCTATCAAATGAATGATCCTTTATGAAGAAAAGACTGAAATCGATCACCGTTTGGACTGCTGTTCTGTTCGCTTCGTATGTCGTCATCATGCTCGTATATGGGACAATCGTTGATTATCAGCCTGAGGATAAAATCTCCTTAAAGGTGACGCCAGAGGCTTCGCCATTACAGGATTCTACCTTTTCGTTTTTAATTTGGAATATAGGCTATTGCGGTCTCGGTGCAGAGGCTGATTTCTTCTATCACGGCGGAGGTTTCCTAATGGCAGGTAGCCAAATGGTAAGGCCACCAGAAGTTTTAGCCGATAAATACTTGAACGGTGTAAAAAGTTTCTTACAAAATGCTTCGGCAGATTTTATGCTTTTACAAGAAGTGGATTACCACTCCAAGCGCAGTTACTATCAGGATCAGCACGGTGAAATCGCCAGCCTTTTCCCTGATTACCATCAAACCAAAGCCTTAAATCTCAATGTCAGCCACAATCCTATCCCGGTACTCCAACCCTGGAATGCCTATGGTCACTGTGAAAGCGGTTTATCCACCTTCAGTCGCTTTGGACCTCACGCAGCGGATCGACTGCAGCTCCCCGGCGAATACAGTTGGCCCACCAAAATCTACATGCTGGATCGCTGCTTAGCCCTGCATCGCTATCCACTCGCAAATCAAAAGGAGTTGGTCGTCATTAATGTCCATAATTCGGCATATGACAAAGGCGGGACGCTCAAAGCCCAGCAAATGACTTTTTTGCGTGATCTCGTGTTGTCAGAATACGAAAAAGGCAATTACGTTATCGCTGGTGGTGATTGGAATCAATGCCCGCCTAATTTTCCCTTTGATAGCTTTATGCCAAATCGTACGCAAGGCTATTCTCAGATTAACATCGCACACGATTTTCTTCCGCCTGATTGGCAATGGATTTATGATCCAACGGTGCCTACTAATCGAAAGAATAAAACAAAATACGAGGAAGGAACCACCTTTATCACCATCATTGATTTTTATTTGCTATCTCCTAATTTACAAGCCTTGAAAGTTCAAGCTTATGATCAGGCCTTTGCTTGGTCGGATCATCAACCGGTTCGCCTGGAGCTAAGGTTGAAGTAAAAAGCGCCACCCCATTCTCACAGGGCGACGCCAATCTTCAATTACTGCTAATCTTATATGATGTAGGAATACACCTCTTCTCTTTTTATTCCAATAGAATCATCTTATGGGTAATGACCTCATTAGTGGTACGCAATTGATACATATATGTACCGGCCGCCCCCAAAGCACTGCGCTGAAGCCTCCATTCATTTTGGCCCGCAGGCCAAACTTGTTCTATAGTTTGGAGTGGACGGCCATTTAAATCAAAAACGATGATGGTTACTTCCTGCTCGCGACTTAACGTAAAGGCAATAGTAGTTTCATCACGAAATGGGTTCGGACGATTGGATATATTGATGATTTCAGTTTCTGTGGTTCGATCAAAGGCGTCTTGCTGGTGCGTATTGTCGCCTGTATGATTGAAGCCACCGCCGTAACCTACCAAGAAAGTCGCCGTTGTTGATACGGTATTTCCACATCCATCGCTGGCTACAAAGGTAACCGTTGTACTAGCTGCACCACCGGCGCAACTGATGGTTGGATTCGCAGGAATAGTACTCCAATTTACATTTTCCCAGCAGGCATCATAGGCCTCTGCCCCACCCTGGGTACTCAACCAATTTTGGAAGGCCGCAGGATAATTATCATAGCAAAATGCAAATTCATCTTGTGCTTCAAATAACATTTCTGGTGCTTCGGTGTCGGCCATGATAATCGTTCCGGTACACGTGCCGGTACGTCCACAGGCATCCATCGCGTAGAAAGTAATCTCGGTGAAAGGATTTGAGCGACAACGTCCTAATCGATTGGGATTGTAGTCATTGGTGACGCCGAGTACAAGGCCACAGGAGCTCGTAGCGGTTACCTGTCCCAGCCAAGCTTCAATCTTGGCCTGCAATTCCGGGCTTGTATAATCTTCACAATTGAGGAAAAGATCGCTATTAGGACAATCCAATTCTGGGCCTTCATTTTGGATCGTGACCACGCGGGTGTCTGTAGCTTCACGGCCACACTCATCCAGGACTGTATAAGTATAAGTGTAAGTGGTTCCCGGACAATCTGGCGCACCGTTGATTACAGGTTCGCTTACCGTAACACTGGAAGCCATCCCACAGCTGGTCGTAACCTCGGCGTAATCCGGGTTGACATTGATTTGATAGGCACAAGCAATCGCTTGATCTGCCGGAGCAACTATGG
Source organism: Saprospiraceae bacterium (assembly GCA_028285085.1). Lineage (GTDB taxonomy): Bacteria > Bacteroidota > Bacteroidia > Chitinophagales > Saprospiraceae > JAHDHW01. Next base: position 3,719 of record JANQQI010000037.1, read on the forward strand.
TGGGGCCATTATTCTGAGTGTTGACAAAAACTTGTTCGCAGTAAGCTACACCGCCACATTCATCTTGCGCACGATAGGTAAAGCGATAGGCCGCACCGGGGCAGTTTTTAGTTCCAATAATTTCTGGCCCCGAAACAGTCACGGTATAAGCTCGATCGCAAGAGGTGGTTACCACTGCATCATTTGGATCAACATTTAAATCCTCGTAACAACTCACAGAGCCTTCCGCTGGACAGGAAATTGAGATCGCATTGCCTTCTGCCAATCTGAACGAACGCTTGCAAGAAGCGGAACGACCACAAGCATCCGTAACCGTATAGACGTACATATACAGAGCGGTCGGACAACCAGGATTACCAAATATCTCCGGCCCATCGATACTTAATTCATAATCTAAGCCGCAGGAAGTTTCAATCAATTCTATCTGATTTAATAATGGCGCAATATCAGATTCGCATTGCACTTCAACGTGAGGTGCACAAACAATCTGGGGACCAGCATTGGAAATAGTGAAAGTGCGTTGGCAGATCGCAGTACGACCACATTCATCGGTTGCAGTATAGGTATAAACATACAGAGCGCCCGCACAATCTGGTGTACCGATAATCTCCGGCCCCATAATCTCAACTTGATGCGCTAAATCACAAGAGGTGATGACCGAAGCATCTGAGGGACTTACCGCAATATCAGCGGCACACTCTACGACAACTCCAGCTATACAAGAAATGCTTGGAGGAGCATTTTCGATGGTGGCGGTACGCACACAAGCCGTTGAACGACCACAGGCATCGGTATAAGTGAAAGTCACCTCATAAGTATCTCCGGGACATTTTCCATTTCCGGTCACTACCGGCCCGGTCACCTCAAATCCGTCTTCATAGACGTCCCCACAGGCGGTCTCAAGCGTTGGACGTCGGGTATCATCCCTGAGATTTTCGGGGCACTCGATGACATAATCCGGGGCACACGTAATTACCGGAGGTTCATTTTCAATTTGAAATTGTTTGACACATAAAGTAGACATGCCGCATAGATCCATTACCGTGTAAGCAACTTCATAAATCGCTCCCGGACAATTTGTAATACCAGCTACCAAAACCGGATCGGTATAGGAAATTTCTGCACCACTAATGCTTTGATTACATTCTAATTCCAGCACCTCGGGTTTATTGGCCTCCAATAATTCTTGGGTTAAATCTGCCTCACAGCTCACGGTACCGCCATCTTCATTACAAACAATAACCGGGGAGATACCTTCTCTCTCAATGGTAAAAAATTGCTCACATACCACGATTGGAGGCCTAATACCTGCAATGTGGTCCGATACTCTGATTTTTCTACTAATCACCTGAGGGTCGCCTAGACAACCAGTTCCCGTGCCCGGGACAGGAGCTGTCAAGGTAGAAATTGAAGGATTCCCACAAGAACTGATAAATTCTACCAGTTCGAGAGTTTCAGACGACGAAGGTATATCTCCACGGCATGAGAGATTCAAATCTTGTAGAGCACTACAATCCATCACAATTTCACAAGTAGACAGACAACTGGGGGAAATTGTAAAAGTTCCAGAATTACTAGAGGTGTTAACTAGTAAAATTTTATAGGTAATGTCAAAGTCTGTGTCAAACTTGATGGTTTTACCAGCTGGAGTACTTCCGCAAAAGACATTAGTAAATGACTCTATCGAGTGGCAAGCCAAGGTTTCACAATCGCCAAAATAAACCGCCATTTCAGGATCGAAACTGGCACAAACATTAAGGACGACCGGTTCTCCGTTTCCTTCAATTCTGAACCATACTCCCGGCGCAGAAACAGGATCATTTCCATCACAATAATCGAGAAGATCATTGTTCGTTGTAGAGACAATTTGTCCGCTCTGCTCTACTCCACATTGGAGAGGGATAGCATCGTCACAAGCATCATTTGATTGAGCTTGAGCTAATGAACTGCAACAAAATAAGATCAAAAGGGCTAAATAGGTTTTCAAGGGTTTCATGTTTTGATTTTTAAAAAATTGAATAATTTATCTTGTAATTAATAGGTTTCCAGAGTCGCTAAGGCAATGCAATGCCTTAGCCAGTTAGATGATTAAAAGGGTTTGAAATAAAGTATTGATTAGGGTGGCAGAATGACGAACTTTAGGGAATTCATCTCCGCATAGGTCAGTACATATGAGTAGCTTTTTCAACTTGATTAATCCAATCAAAGAGTACTTGTAGTAATAGATTCATATTACCGATTTGAGCGTGATGAGCCGCACGTTCTGCTTTAGTAAAAAGCCGATACCCTGCTGAGCGCGCTTGAGTAAAAGCTTGTTTTTGTACCACAATATTCCCGGAGGGTAGCCACCAGTCACGTGCACCGCCAGCCAGTAAAACATCTTGGGTAATCATGTCTGTATCGAGGGTGTCGAAGCTAAACTGCTCCAACCAGCGCAAGCAATCAATGGGTCGATTCTGACGGGATAAAGCTTGTAACCTTTTGATAAAAACCTGAGCAGAAGCTGAAGTCATCATCCAGCTACGGAGGATGCGGTTACTCAACTTAGGACACTTTAGAAGCTTCTTGCGCGTCCAGCGGCACCCCAAGGCGCCTAGTTCTGGCCAGTGATTGGGTACGCCAGCAGTAACGACTCGTTTAATTCGCTTTTCGTAAGCCGCCGCCCGCAAAGCCCAGTAGCCGCCAGTAGATAGACCAATTAGTGTCACGTCGGTTAGTTTAAAGTGGTCGAGTACTGCGGCTACCGGACGTTCCCACTCTCGGGTCAATTCCAGATTGTGGTTGCGCCAGGCCGCTCCCTGTCCGGGCCCTTCAAAGGCAATGACGCGGAAGCCAAAATGCGTAAAATATTTCCAGAAGCAATAGTATTCTTCCATCAGGGTATCCAGCCCACCATGCAGTAAAATAGTCCCACGAACGGGGCGCCCTTCTGGTAGAATTTCATTAGCGGGAAGCCAAGCACCATCGTATTTGATCCAGTTGCGGCGTAAGTAGTTCGATGCAAAAGCCTGGTAAAAATGAGTGATGAACTTGTCGTAACAATGCATGCTATCTACTGAACCAGGAACCGTCAACGCTTCGGCCGCCCGATAACAAAAGGCCGCTTCACGCATTCTGTTCTCTAGAGCCGCCCGCTCCCCCGCTCGCAAAAACACGAAGCGATGATCATCCAACCGTCGAATGGATTTGGCGAGTTGTTTTATCGTCTGATGATCAAGCAATCCCAATGAATGCCAACGATTGAGTTGATAGTTCAGATAGCGATTGCGATGAAAGCGAAAATAGCCAACGGGTAAATTCATATCGGGTGTTTTTTGGAGCTGATACAGGGGGCTGCGGTAGACGGACATATTGATGGCTTTAGGGGGAAATATTTAAATCTTAAGCTTAAAAGAGTCAAAGGAAACCCGGAGTCGAAACTCCGGGTGGTCTCTAGGACCATTCTCAAACTAGGAAAGCTATTAGGGGTTAATAATGATTGTTTTTAAGTGCTGAACAACCCCTATTTCAAGTAAAAGGTAACGGGGATGGTCAGCCAGGTTTTCACGGGATTACCCAAGTGATCAAGCGCAGGTTTAAATTGCAATGCTTTCATTTTCTTACATTCTACACTCATATCGTAATGTGGGGAATCGACAATTTCCAGTTTCATGACCATACCTTGAGGCGATATCAGCACGCGAATTTTCACTGTCCCCTCAATGTGATTTTGCCGACAAAATTTGGGATAGTAAAGGTTCTGTGTGACCTCGGTCCAATTAAGAGGCCGGGGGGGGATTTCCACCTTGAGAAGCGGAAGTCCCGGCCCTTCAGTATGGTACGGAAGCGTTTTGGCTGTCATTTCGCCGACTAGTAATAAAGCCAGCAGTAAAAACATCAGCCAGATTGGTCTTTTGGGGAATAATAACATGATTCTTAGATTTTAAAATAGGTAAATAAAGGGGTTATGAATACTGGTTTTGCGTTTTGCAACTGACAATGCAAAGATGGGGTAAGACACCTCCAAAGACCTATCAGAAATTGCGCAGAAGCATATAAATTTGGCGCTATCAATTTTGGGGCAGGCCGCCAACTTACAATTTTGAATCATTTCCTTACAAAATCGGCGCATATGCAGTAAAAACAGGGGTTTCAGCTCGTTCAGGCAAGAAAAAACGGAAATGGAATTTATTATCTTTTTAGAAGAAATAGCTTCCAAAAGTTCAAAACAATTCAGTTCAACCTTTGGCATTTGAGTGGAAAATCAGGCAAAGAATGACCATTGACTATAGTCTTTTCCTCTCCGAGGAAGTAACTGTGTCTTCGGATAGCAGGGCTCTTTCACAAACGCGAAAATATTAAATGGATAACTAAGATTTTGCTTTCCATTCGGAAGGAGAAGTACCAAACTCATCCAGAAAGCATTTGGAAAAATAAGCCGGACTGGAGAACCCCGTATCATAGGCAATCTCGGCGATAGTCCCTGTGTTTTTTTCAATCATTTGACGGGCACGTCCAAGTCGAAAACTTCGAATGTATTGGTTGGGACTTTTATCAATCAGTGCGCGCATTTTGCGATTCAATTGCGAACGACTCATGCCTAGTGCACTGCTCAGTTGGTCCACCCCAAAGTTGGTATCATCTAAATGCGCATCCACCGTTTCGGAAATCTTCTGCAAAAAGACTTCGTCTTGGGATTCGGCATTTATTTCTCCAACGTCAAAGATGACTTGCCCGGCAAATCGCTTGCGCAATCGATTCCTCAGATTAAGCATATTTTGTGTACGCAGTCGCAGTTCACGGGCATTAAAGGGTTTGGTCAGATAAGCATCAGCTTGATGGGTCAAGCCCTTAATCTTTTCTTCCAATCCGACCTTTGCCGTCAAGAGAATAAGCGGAATATGATTCGTTCGCATATCAGATTTCAACTTATCACAGAGCTGATAGCCACTCATCCGAGGCATCATCACATCCGAAACGATAACATCCGGGGTATGCTTCAACGCCATTTCCCAAGCGTCCTGGCCATCCTTTGCCTGCATCACCTGAAATCCTTGTTCCAAGGTTCGTGCAATGTATTCTCTCAGCTCGCGATGATCGTCCGCAACTAGCAATAAAGGCTGCTCACCTGACGGTTTAACCGCATCGTTCGTTCCCACATCAACGTAAGCCATCTCAATTTCAGGTTCCACAGCCGGTGCAGCTCTGTCCGGTCGCAAGACCCGAATTTGATGATCTTGCAGATGTTCACGCCCTAGTGGTAATTGAATTTCAAACCGCGTACCTTCCTCTCGCTTGCTATTTACTTGAATTTGACCATTGTGTAGTTCCACTAGCTCTTTAGTCAAGGATAAGCCTACACCCGTTCCGGCAAAAGCACGTGTGTCGGCATTATCCGCTTGATAAAAGCGATCAAAAATATAGGGTAACTGCTCTTCGCTAATCCCAATCCCATTGTCTTTTATGACGATACTAGCCCACGGCCGGCCAGCAATATCCACCTTTAAAAATTGTACCTGCACTTGTCCGCCCTCAGGCGTAAACTTCAAAGCATTCGATAACAGATTCATTAATACCTGCTCCATCTTCTCTTCGTCAAAGTAGACGAAACATTCGGCCAGATCAGTTTGGAAGTCTAGTTTCAATCGCCGTTGCTGCGCCAGAGTCTGAAATGAAAGCGTCAACTGGCGCACAAAGGCTAAAAAGTCCATTTGGGCCGCTTGCAATTCCAGCTTATCTGAATCAAGCTTAGACAAATCCAATAATTGATTAATCAACTTGAGCAGACGCTGCGCATTGGTACGCATGAGTCGAAGTTGTCGATTCTGAATATCAGAAGTCGTTGATCCAATGAGATCTTCCAGTGGGCTAAGGATTAAAGTCAGCGGTGTGCGGAGTTCGTGAGAAATATTGGTAAAAAAACGTGATTTCACCTGATTTAACTCCTTGAGTTCATCCGCTTGGATCTGAATGGTACGCGTGCGTTGCTTCACCAGAGCATCAAGTTGTTCATTTTGCAAGCGCAGACGACGCGATCGAAAACGATAAATAGCACTAATCGCCACTACGGCCAGTACGGCATAGCCCAAATAAGCCCAAAGTGTACGGTACCAAGGTGGAGCAATAGTGAACTGAACCGGAACCGCCTCGTTAATATTCCCGTAGCTATCCCGTGCCCGAACGTAAAAGCTATAATCCCCTTCTTGGAGATTAGTATAGTTCTTTTTGGATTCAGTACTCCAGCCCGACCATTTATCATCATAGCCGTCTAATCGAAATTGATAGCGTCGATCCGCCAGATCTCTAAATAATGGAGCTGTAAAAGTAAAGGTCAAATCATTATGACGAAATGGCAAATCCATGACGGGATGAGGTTCCTGAAATTGCCGATAGACTAAGCTATCCTGGATAAAGACTTGATTAATGTATACCGGAAAATCATTAGCAGGCTTCGGTATTTCTCCCAGTGCATAGCGGATTAATCCTTTGGTGGCCCCATACCAAACATAGTTTTCATCCGCATAGAACATTTCATTACTGAATAAATCCTGAAATCGTTGGGTGACCTGACTTACGGGGAAATGTTCCAACCGACGTTGACCGTCCAACTGCTCACGCACTTCAACTAATCGGTAGCCATCGGGACCAAAATAGTCCAACCACAGGCGTCCCGGTTGAAATTGATTCAGCTTGGGCAAGGCTATCCCGCCTTGGAGTCCCATTTCAGCCGTAAACTCTGGATAGGGTACAAATCGATCGGTATCCGCATCAAATTTGAGTAATTCATCGTCTTCAGTGCGCAACAGCAATTTTTGATCGATGAAATGCGGCATATGATTGCCTTTGGGAATACCCGATTCCGAAAAATAATTTTTTACTTGAACTTTAGAGAAATCAGGCACGCCATCCCGATCTACCGCTAAATCGATTTTGTAAAGTCCTCTTGAATTCGATTTTAGCCAAATTTCCCCTGGAGCTATTTCTATAATCTCACGAATTGATCCACGCAAACGTTCCACTCGACCTAATTCTTCCCAAGCCCCACTTTCGTTTTGCCGGAAACCTAAGAGACTATTCCCATTGGTGGCATAAATCAAGCGATCATTGAAATTTGATCCTTGTAAGGCTGGCGTGAAATAATGGGTCCCTATTCGATTGCGTTGAGTAGTGGAGCCGATAAAAGCGCCACCTGAAGTCGCAAATAATAGCTGATCTTGCCAAGAAGTTATTTTCCAAATTTTTTCTTTGAAAATCAGTTTAGCTTCAATCTGGCCCGCCGACGGGGTCGATGGCATCTCGTAGAGTCCTTCAACCGTAGCAATAAGCCATTTATCATCCCAATGTTCTAAATCTTGTACACCACCCAAAATGCCATTACGATCATCAAATATGGAAAAGGGCGCCATAATATCTACACGACTAAGACCACTTTCATTAGCCACCCAAAGGCCCTTCTGCGCATCCAAGAGTAAATCTTTAACGTCATCATTTTGCATACCGCTCTCTCGATCTATTATCTTAAGCAAGCGACCATTTTCATCTATGATGAAGATTCCCGGCTGATTAAATAGGACAACAGCGAGGTGGTTATTCGGCAAGTAAATCGCATCCGTAAAACTCCTCTCGGTTCCAAGGGGCCAGATATCCGTTTCAAAGGATTCGAATTGTCCATCCTTATAAAACAACAGCCCATGCTTTCTAGAACCAATTAGCAAACGATCGCCGGAGGGAATTACAAAATCAATAGTCACACCTTCCAAAAACTCATTCCCAGGGATGGGTTTAAATTCATCATCAGGAGTAAGAAAGGCCAAGCCACTACGCCGAACGGAGGTGTATAGAATATCATTACAATAAAACAATCGACCGACTACCGGATCAAATGTCCAGCGCTTCATCTGTCCATCTTTCCAACGAAAAAGCTGCCGATAGCTCTGCCAGTAAATCGCATCGGGGGTAGCAAGAGTCGTATAGACATGTGCAAAATCCTCGACCCCGGGGATGCGGTCCCGCCAAGACACAAACTGTAAGTGGCCTAATGAATCTTTCTCTAGTACCCCTATATCATTAGCCGTACCAACGTAGACGCGTCCCTTCGCATCTACAGCCAGTGAACGCGCATGATTGCGCTCCGGCATTTTAATTAAGTGCCAGGATTCGCCGTCAAATTGTAATACACCTTTACCATTGGCAGCATAAATCAACTGGTCCGGGCTTTGAGCGATCATGAAATTGATTCGATGAGCCTGGTATGCTTCGGGATCAAAGTTTTCGAGTAATGGAAAACCAGCATAGTCCTGAGCCATGGCCGACTGATGTAGCAAGAGGCCAAGTAATAAGAGGGTACTAAGTGTAACAGGAAGCTTCAGCGACAAAATATTGGTGGTTTTCTCAAATAGGTAATGAAAATTAATAAACATCGAGCGTTTTCCCAAAAGTTTAAACCGAAGCCCTTTTTTAGGAAGATTGACGATTTGTTCTGCATATAATTGAAGTATACATCAACGGCTTGAAGACCTTAACTATTTTTTAACGACCAGATCATTTATTTCTTTCTCGTCCTCATTTCACAATAAAAATGAATGACCATCCAAAACCATAAAACACTGATAATCTGTCAATTACAATTATTTTCAATAAAAAACGTAAAAATCACCAACCTTTTGGGAAAAGGTCCTGTCTATTACCAATGATGGCCTAATGATAAGCGTCTAACCAAAATAAAGATAACTTTTTGTCTATCGCTTCGTCATAAAGGCAAACGATTCATCAACTAAAATCGAATCATCATGAAGACATTAAAGCGATCTATTACATTGAGCCTTCTCCTCGTTTTTTGCCTGGGTATGACGCAAGTTGTTCACGCACAAACGAATGATCAACCAATTACCAATGAGTCGGCTAAGGAATCAGACCAGCAGACGAAAGAGTGGAAGCAGCATAAAGCCAAAAAGATGGCCAAGCGCCAGGCAAAAATGGCAAAATCTCAAAGAAAGCAAGCGCTCCTCGCACAAAAGCAGGAAATGAAAGCGCAGAAAAAGGCACTCAAATCTCAGAAGAAAGCTTACAAAGCTGAGAAAAAGGCTTACAAGGCTGAACGCATGGCACTGAAACAAGAGCGTAAAACTCAAAAAGTAGCCAGAAAGCAGCAAAAGCAAGTGCAAAAGGCACAAAGAAAGGCCTTAAAGCAGGAGCGAAAGCGGCTGCGTAAAGAAGCAAAAACCCAGCAGCCCGATAATTAGCATACACGTACGTTCTATATATTGTGCCTTAGGGTACACGAAAGAAAGCCCGCAGCCTCGTCTGCGGGCTTTTTATTTATCCTGAATTTCTACGAAAAATGATTACTTTAGTATCTATCAATACTAAAAACCCAAGTCATGAAACGAGACCGCTTACTCTACTGGATCTTTACTGGCCTGTTAAGTGCCATGATGCTTTTTTCCGCAAGCATGTACATCCTCAAAAATGCAGATATCCAGGCTGCTTTTACCAGCTTCGGCTACCCCACTTACATTATCTATCCGCTAGCTATTGCTAAAATTCTGGGAGTCATAGCCATCGTCTCTAATTACAATCGCTCGCTCAAAGAGTGGGCCTACGCCGGTTTTTTCTTTGACTTTCTCCTGGCCTTTGGCGCGCATTGGGCGATTAAAGATGGGGAACATATGGGGGCTGTTATGGCTACAGTTTTATTGTTATTGTCTTACTTCTTCTGGCATCGCTTGCGTCAACAGGGAGCCGCTTAAGATTGTAACAATTCATAAATCGGATGTAAAGCTTATGAAATCAAGTCTACTTCTTTGGTTATGCTGTAGCTTAGCTATTACTTTGTCTGCACAATCGGCCGAGCGCTATATTGAATTTACCGTTTCGGATACAATCCAAGTGGAAGCTGCCACTGCCCGAATGCTAATTATATATAAACCAAAATCTCCCCCGGTGGCTTATGATCCAACGACTTTTGAACCCATTCCTCAAGAGAACGAGGAAGTAGACTGGCAGCAACAGCAGTTTGTTAAGCAATTAGAGGAAAAGGTGAAAGCATTACAACTAGATATGGAGCTCACTACCATCCCCGGGCTTTCTAACCTTTATGACACAGAAGCAGACATTACGATCTATGCTATTGCGCCAACGGATTTCAGCAAACTGGAACAGCTAACTCCTTTTCTAGGCACTTACAAGCAGGTTGTTTATAACTATTACGATCAAAATAGCCCGCAATTAGAAGCTGCTGAAAAGCGCTTGTTCCAAAAATTAGCTCGTCAGGCCAAACAGCAAGCCACACTCACGGCAGAAGTCAATGACGTACAGCTCGGTCGGCTTATCTCGATCAAAGCGTTATCTGATCCACACGGTGAAGGATGGACGGCTTATCCGTTTAATAATGGCCTGCAAATGACTTTGGAGCGATTGTATGGCGGCCAGTCTATGTATCCCAAACTGATCATTCTACATCAAGCGCAAGACTATCGTTTTTCAATACGCTAACACAAGTTTTTCAATACGTACCACGAATAATCAAGCAATAGAAACGAATACTAGTTTGCTGTAATAATAGAGGTGAATAAATCGGAATTTGGCTTTCGTAAACACCGATTATGTTCATCCTTCAAACACAGCAAAAATGAAAAATCTATGCTTTCTTTCCGGCCTCGTGCTCATCCTATTTACCGCCTGCCAGTCCAACTCCAATGAATCAACCGATGCGCCTAAAGTCCCTGTTGCCTTGTCTACAGACTTTGTGCACGAGCATATTCTTCCCGAGATTCGTCTCGGTGATGGCGTGCCGCTGCAATTGGATGTGACGCTACGTTGGAATGTAACGGATAGCGAATCTTTCTTTCAACGCTTCCCTTCTCCCGATACTTTCAACTTACTCGTGCTACGTCCCCGAGCTTTAGAGCTGCTGAGAACCACTGCTAATACGTTTGAAAGTGTAGATTCTGTCTTTTCAGCCCACCGACAAGCTTTTCTCGCCGCCACTAAAGAAGTTTTGATCAGTCAGCTTGGCGAGCCACAAATTGCGATTCGCGAAGTGATTGTCTCCAACATCCGCTTTCCAAACTCTTACACTAAAGCGATGGAGGAAGTCGGCTTGATGCGTCAGGAATTGGAGCGTATTAAGCAGCAAAACACGGTAGCGCTCGCACGCGCCGAAACTTCACGGGAGCAAGCCAATGCCGATGGCCAAGTAGCCATTGCTCAGGCAGAATCCGCGGGTCGACTCCAAAAAATTCAAGCGGAAACCGAGAAAAGCCGCCGGGCTAGCGAGTTGGCTAAAGCAGAAACTACTGCTCAGGTGACCCGACTGCAAGCCCGTGCCGAGGCCGATCGTCAAAGAGAATTGGCCAAAGCAGAGGCCGATCGCCAACACGAATTGGCAAAAGTTGAAGTTGATCGTCAAAAAGCTTTGAAATCGGTGGAGGCTGGTCACAAGCGCGAATTAGAACAAGTCCAGATCGATAAGCAAAAACAATTGGACAAGGTGGAGTTTGAACGCCAAATTGAACTTGCAAAGCTATGTACGGAGAACCCGACCTATGCCGCCTTTTTGGTCAATAAAGAGCTAGCCTCTAAGGTAGAAATTGCCGTCTTACCTACGGGCGCGGACGCCAATGTGTTTGGAAACATCCTGAATCAACGGATAAAAAATTAAGAACGCCCTATTTTTAAATTAAAGCTGTGAAAATACCTGCCAGTCAATCGTCCCCTTCGATTGACTGGTTTTTTATAGTTCATCCAGCAATTTCATCACCAGGGGTTTCTTACGAATGGAAACCGAAACGTGCGAGCCATCTTTCATCACTAGGTAGCCGCCTTCGGTTTTAATATACTCTTTAATATGTTGGCTATTGATCAGATGACTTTGGTGGACACGAACAAAGCCATATTCGTTCAACAACTTATCGAACTCTTTCAAGGTTTTCGTGACCAGGAGTTTCTCTCCTTCTCCAAAGAAAAAGGTCGTATAATTCCCACTCGATTCGCATCGAATAATCTCGGCGATATCCACTACTTGGATCTTGTCCAGCGTATGCAAAGCTAACCGACGTGGGCTGCTGGTATTACGTACGGAGTCCAAAAGCAAGTCGATACGTTCCGGTTCTGCGGGCCGCGAGGCACTGAGCTTAGCTACCGCCGCTTTGAGTTCTTCGGGATCGATCGGCTTTAGCAAATAGTCGATCGCTGAAAAGCGAAAAGCTTTAATAGCATGTGCGTCCGAAGCGGTGGTAAAAATGATTTTAAAAGGAATTGTGCCCAAAATCTCGAGAATATCAAAGCCGGTACCATCCTCTAGTTGAATATCCAGAAAAACCACATCTGGTTGGACTTTACGCAACAATTTACTGCATGCCACGACACTATCTGCCGTACCAATTAATGCTACCTCAGGGCAGTAGCTCGCCAGATCGCTTTTTAGCAAATCAATGGCTTCTTGAATATCATCGATGATTACGGCTTTAATCATTAGTTTTTAGTTTGTGCAACGAAAGCTTTTTCGGAGTAATGCCAATTCTTTAGCATTGGCCGCTTGATCTTCTACAAAATCCTGAATCATCAAGCTAATAAGTCGGTCGGTACAATGGAACACCATAATCTCGCCCAAGCTGGCTTGTAGTCCAGAACCGGTTTTAAACTCTAATTTCTGATAAGGTTGTCCATTGATTTCTCCAAACTTAGTTTCGCTAAATGTAAGGTCAGAATGGCTCAAGACGATATTCTGTTCTAGCTGAGCCCGATAAAATTTCAGATAGTCTCCAAGTGGAATCTGCCGATCTAAGATGGTGACGATGAATTGAGCAGAGGGCTCATTTTCAGGAAGCGTTTCCGCCTCGTGCTGATGGCTTTCTCCTTTTTCAAAAATCAAATATGTTCCCTGATTTTCTAAAGGCATCTTTTTTGCGTGCCAGCCCTCAGGAACATCCAGCGCGATACCGAGCTCCTGAAAGGGGGTACTTGGAATCGTTTCATCGGATTGGCAAGCCAACAGCGATAGCCCTAGTAGAAGTATTGAAAGTTGTAATTTCACAGTCGTAAAGATAAAGAAAACTACCACTCCTCCAACGGCAAGTACAAATTGACCTGGGTACCATTGGCTTGACCGTCAGCATGCTTTAAATCAATGATTTCCAAACTCTTTTTTAATCCAAATGGCTGGTTGAGTAATTCTAATCGCTCGCGGGTCACATCCAGAGCCATCGATTGATGTTTTTTAGTCTTTCGCGCATTACGCTCCGCTGAGGCCGCACGCCCTACCCCATTATCACGAATGGTACACTGTAATTCTTGTGCATTTTCTTTTTTAAAAACCACTTCAATTTTCCCTTCTCGGTCCAAGTTTCCAACACCATGAATTACTGCGTTCTCGACAAAAGGCTGCAAGAGCATGGGGGGCATCTGTACTTCCTCGGGATCCAAAGCCGAATCAATTTCAATGGAATAATTAAACTTCTTCCCCCGACTGTATTGTTCAATTGCCAAGTAATGATCTAGTATCTCTCGCTCTTGTTCCAAACTGATGCGTTGGCTTCTAGAATGCTCCAAAGTCGCTCGCATCAATCGGGCAAATTTCGACAGCAACTGCCGGGCCTGTTCTCGTTCTTCGTTTAAGAAAAGCGACTGCACAGAATTGAGCGCATTAAAGATGAAATGTGGATTCATTTGTAGCTGCAGAGCCTTCTGCTCAAGTTGCAAGACGGTATTCTCCAAAGCCAGACGCTCTTGTTCAATCTTCGCCTTGCGGCGCACTTGATTCAGTCTGGTCCTAAATATTAAAAGCATTAAGGCTAAAACGCCTAAAATCAAACTCGTGATGAACCACCAACGTTGCCAAAAAGGAGTAGCAATCGAGAATGGAATAACCAAAGGTGGATCGCTGACCACCATGTCCTCATTGTAGGCGCGCAGCATAAAGCGGTAGTCACCCGGTGAGATATTCGAATAGCTTACCGACTGGGTGGCACTCAGCGGAGACCAGTCCGCTTCCTGCCCTTCTAATTTCCATTGGTAGCTAATCCCCCCGGGCTTGGATAGGTTGACTCCGGCAAAGGAAAAGCCAAGATGATTATCCTTGTAAGGCAAACGCAGTCCGGGCCGTAACCCTAGCCCCGGCAGTATCCAATTGGCGTAGGCCGTCTGTTCAAGCGGTTCATAGAATAAGCTAATACCGGTAATTTGAACTCGAGGAGGAGTCTCATTCTTGCTAAGCTTACCGGGTAAATATTGCGTTAAACCATTGATTGTTCCAAACCAAAGATAGCCCTCGGGGTCGCGCATCACAGCATTTTGGCAAGTTTCCACGCCGTAGAAGCCTTCGGTCTGTCCAAAATGTCGTACGTCCTTAAAATTACCGGCTGCATCCAAAGCAATCCGATCTACGCCGCGACCGCAGCCGACCCACAAGTAACCTTGTTTATCAAATTCAAGCAGATAAATATTGCTACTCGCTAAGCCCTCTTGTTCCGTAAAAGTTCTTATTGCTAAAGTGTCTTGTCCAGGCACAATACGACATACACCATAGCCTGCGGTTCCGATCCAGATATTACCCAGCGAATCTTCGGCAATACTGCGCACCTGATTCGAAGGGAGGCCATTTGTTTTATCAAAATTCTGAAAGTTCCCGTTTGAAAGATAACCAATACCCCGGTCCTTGCTGGCATACCAGAGTCGGCCTTGCCGATCCATGTGTAAGGCATTAATCTGTACGGAGGCGATCCCTTCCTTTCTACCATACTTTTTATAATCAACCACCAGCACTATGGAATCCTGTGTGTACAGAGAATCAATCAAACCTAGAGAGTCATTAAAAATCGGGATGCTTTTTTCAATCGTGAAAACCGTATCACGTGCCTTTAATCGAATGAGACCTTGAGAGGCACTAGCTATCCATAAATTTCCGGCGAGATCTTCCTCAAAATCGCGCGTCCAGTTCCCCAAAGGATAGCCGTTGCGATCTTTGATAAACTCAAACGTACTATCTTGCCAGGTTGAAATTCCTTGACCATTAGAGCCAAACCATAAGCGGCCGTTTCGATCACAGTACATCGCCTTGACCTTAGTGTCCGCAAAGCCTTCGGCCCGCCCAAAAAACTGCCAACCGCTACTATCTAATCGGGCCAAACCATCATCGGCAGCAGCTGTCCAGAGTCGATCTAAGGTATCACGACAAAGAGCGTACACCAAGTTGTCGGCAGTCCGATTACTGATATTGTAATGTCGAAACAGCTGTCCGGAGTATTTACACAGGCCACCGCCCGAAGTGCCCAACCAGATATTCCCCCAAGCATCTTGGATGATTTGTCGAATGTAATTATTGCAAAGGCCTTGATCGGCATTGAGATTGGTCAACGTACTATCTGCAGGATGCCAAATGGACAATCCATTATCTTGCGTTCCTACCCAGACATTATCGTCTCGGTCCGTAAACAAAGTTCGAACGTAATTACTTGATAGGCCATCTTGGCTTTGTAGATAATCAAACCGTTTTCCGTCCCAGATATTACAGCCACCTAAAGTGGCCAGCCAGATCCGGCCTCCACCATCCGAAGTGATGGCAAAAATTTCATCGGCATTAAGCCCATCCTGACGTGTCATTCGCTTCGCCCCGGAAGCGTTGAGCATGAAAGCTCCACGATTGGTACCGATCCACACATCTTTTTGGCCAGGCACCCTGTAAATGCAATTAATACGGACTTTCCCAATTTGTTGGTAAGTGGTTACTTGCTTTCCGTTGAAAACAAAAAGACCACGAGTAGTCCCGATCAGGAGTAAAGAATCCTGCCAAGGAGAAAATGCTGTAACGATCAGATTTTGCTGCGGATCGGGATCAAAATGTCGAAATTGTTTTCCATCGTAAAGATCAAAACCATTGCGGGTACCCACGCAAATTTGGCCCTGCCATTCCGCAAGTGCCTCAATATAATTGCCAGACAGGCCATCACGTTGACTGAAGTTCTGAAAACGTTGACCATCGAATTGACTTAGGCCTCCACCTTGGGTCCCCATCCATAAATGCCCTGAGGTTGATTGTAATAAGGCATAGACCTGAGATTGCGGCAGTCCTTCCGCTACGGAAAAGGATTGGAAATTGAATTGTTGAGCCATTGCCGTTCCAGATATTCCCAGGAAGAGCACCAAAATTAGCGGTCGTATAAATGCCGTGCTAGACATATGGTGAAGATAAAGAATGTGTCGAAAAGATTATTTTTAAAATTTTTTATTTAACAAACATTTATTTTTAAAACAATTTGATTTATTTTTACATCTATGACTTATTTGAAAGGACGTGGTGCACAGATAAATCCAACGAATCGGTTTGACCATTTCGTTTACGATTCGAGTATTGAAAAAGACGATGATGATCCTATTCGAACTAAAATCATCGAAGTCCATCCCAAGACGATACTGAATAAAGTTAACAGTCCTGACATCCCTTTCAAGTATTCCCTCAATCCTTATCAAGGTTGCGAACACGGCTGTGTGTACTGCTACGCCCGGAATACGCATAACTATTGGGGGTATAGCGCAGGTCTAGATTTCGAGCAGAAGATTCTAGTCAAACTCAAAGCCCCCCAATTACTAGAGGACAAGCTCAAATCCCCACGCTGGCAGGCTGTGCCAGTTATGCTTTCGGGCAATACGGATTGTTACCAGCCCGTAGAACGCAAACTCAATATCACCCGTCAAATTCTCGAGGTCTTTTGGCGATACCGCCACCCGGTGGGTATCATCACTAAGAATAGCTTGGTTTTGCGGGATCTTGACCTTTTGCAGCAGTTGAATGAGCACCAGCTCGTTCACGTTGCGATATCAATTACCAGCCTCGATGAGGCGGTCCGACAGTGGCTAGAGCCCCGTACCGCCTCCGCCCAAATGCGCTTGAAAACAGTAGAACAGCTAGTTGCTGCCGGCATTCCGACTACCGTAATGATTGCGCCAATTATTCCCGGCTTTAATGAACATGAGCTCTTACCCATCGCGGAGAAAGTCGCCGAACTGGGCGCCAGTGCCATTGGCTATACCATGGTTCGTCTGAACGGCGACGTAGCCACCATTTTTGAAGATTGGCTCCGTAAAACGCATCCAGATCGAGCGGATAAAGTGTTACACAAAATCAACGCCTGCCACGGTGGCCAACTGGGAGATTCTCGCTTTGGTCAACGGATGCGCGGCGAAGGACAAATCGCACACATTATTAATCAGCAATTTAAGCTGGCCAAGCGAAAATACTTTGCAGATCGAGCTCTGCCACCTTTCAATGTTGATCTTCACCAACATTTCAAAACCCCACAAATGAAGCTATTCCTGGATTAGCAATAAAGCTGAATTCCCGGATACCGAAGCCTTACTGCCTTTATGTAAGCCCATCCCCTCCTGGTCGATTTGACCATCTTTAATAATCACTTGCCAATCTCCTCCGGGAATTTCAAATTCACGTGCTTCAAGGTTACCGTTGAACAACACTATAATATCTTTCCAACTATCTCCATTCGCGTTATCCTTGATATGGTATGCCAGTGTATTTGTGCTCGGGCTACCCAAGAATTCAAGGTGCTCTTGCACTAAGGCCGTAGTAGGCATGCGAAAAGCAGGATGTGCTTTGCGCATGGCAATCAAGCCTTGGTAGTATTCAAAAACATCTTCGTGCTCAGTCTTCCAATTCCAGTTGATCTGATTAATCGAATCGGGTGAGTTATACGAATTTTCTACTTTTTGCTTATGGCGTAACAATTCCACACCAGCGTGTAAAAATGGAACGCCCTGGCTCGTGAGGATAATCGTATTAGCTAATTTATGCATTTTGATGCGTTGGGCCTCCGTAGCATCAGGGGCACTGATTAGCAAGCGATCCCAAAGCGTATGGTTATCATGGCAGGAAGCATAATTGATGCATTGTGATGGTTCATTTGCCCAAGCGGCATTGGAATAATTGACTTTTTCGTAATCCAGCTGAGGATGATCGGTCGCCGCTACAACTCCAAATTTCACGCTTTCTTCTAACCCTTCTTGGCCACTGATAAACGCACGTGCATCGTGGGTAAATACGTGGCCTTTTACCCCATCGCGCATATCATCACTAAAAGCAGCGATACCTTCTAATTGCTTGGTGTGCTTTTTCAAAGCTCGATAAGGTTCTAGCAGAGGGCTATCACCCGCAGTCCATCCTTCTCCATAGATAAAAATCGTTGGATCTATTTCGTGTAAGGTCGAACTGATTTGATTCATGGTTTCAATATCGTGAATCCCCATCAGATCAAAGCGGAAGCCATCGATGTGATATTCTTCCACCCAATATTTTAGACTTTCCAACATAAATTTTCTCACCATCTCTCGTTCTGAAGCCACTTCATTCCCACAAGCGGATGCATCTGAAAAAGTACCATCGCGATTCAAGCGATAGTAGTAACCCGGAGCCAAGCAATTAAAATTCGAGGTTTCCGTCGCCCCAGTATGATTATATACGACATCCATAATCACTCGCAAGCCGTTATCGTGCAAAGTCTGGATCAAGGTTTTGAATTCTTGAATACGGACACGGCCATCAGCGGGATCAGTGCTATAACTCCCTTCGGGAACATTGTAATTTTGCGGATCGTAACCCCAGTTAAACTGTGGCTCATCTAAGCGCGACTCGTCCACAGAAAGGTAGTCAAATGATGGCAGCAAGTGAACATGAGTCACCCCAAGAGATTTAATATGATCCAGGCCCGTTGCTTGCCCAGCCGGATTGGTTGTCCCCATTTCGGTCAAGCCTAAGAATTTACCCTTATGCTCAATCCCAGAAGAAGGATGCGTAGATAAATCCCGCACGTGCAACTCATAGATAATAATATCGGTAAAGTTATCCAGTGGAGGTCTTTGATCGTTTTCCCAGCCTTCGGGATTAGTCTGAGCTAGATCGATCACCATTGCTCGTTTACCATTGACCCCAACGGCCTTGGCGTAAGGATCTGGGACCTCGGGTAGCCAGCCTCCTTCGCGGAAAATTTGGAAGGTATAGAATTTGGCAAGTAAGTCTCCTGGCATCGTTAATTCCCAAAGCCCATTTTCACGGGGATTCATCGGTTCTACCACATAGGACTCTCCGCCTTCACTTTGATCGTAAAAATTCATGTAAACGGTCTCCGCTTCCGGTACCCAAACACGAAAAGTCGAACTATCAGGCGTATAAGTTAAGCCCAAGTCCGTGCCCTCATAAAGGCCATATCTTTTAAATGGATTTTTATCTTTCATACCTAAAAAACAAGCCGAAAAAACAGTGACTGAAAAAACAACAAACAAGACAATTCTCATATATCATTCATTTTGGCCCAAAAGTAGGGAATTCGAGCGGCTTCTTAAAACGACCAAGCCTGTATCCCCGGAAAGAGATACAGGCTTGAATGCATAAAATGGTATAAAGCTCGACGTTCTACTGCACAATCAGCTTTTCACTAGCTGAATGACCATCAGCCGTAAATTGCAGCTGATAAATGCCTTTTGCCAAATCAGAAACATCGATTTGAACTTGTTGACGTCCCGCCGTGCCTGCATGATTGATTTCACGGATTAGCTTACCGGTGATATCCATCAATCGAATATTCAAACGAATATCGGATGAAGCTTGATAATCAACATTCACCAAATCAGTAGTTGGATTTGGGAAAACGTGAATACCACTAATTTTGTCACCTAATTCATCAACTGAGACCACTTGTACATTCACGGGTACTCGGTCAGAAATACAAAGCACCTCTTCAGTTTCAACCAACCAAT
Source organism: Saprospiraceae bacterium (assembly GCA_028285085.1). GTDB lineage: Bacteria > Bacteroidota > Bacteroidia > Chitinophagales > Saprospiraceae > JAHDHW01. The sequence goes on from JANQQI010000037.1 coordinate 23,459, forward strand.
TATAAAAATAGTAGTAATACTGGCCACCAAAAGAAGAAGTTGTCACTTCACCAACTTCGCCAATAGGATAAGGATATTCTACTTGTCCGGCATTACGGAACAAAGAAGATTGAGGACAACGTAAAGACCAGTTATTACCGACCGTCACATCAAAGTCAAGCGTAATTTCCTGCTGACCATAAATAAGGTCGAAATCATTTTGGGCCACGACAATCCCATTTGCATTTACTAATTGAACGGTTCTAACTCCTTCATTTGAATCCTCAGGAACGTAGACCGTGACTTTCTTAATCGTAAATGGCTCGTAGGCATTAAACAAGCTAAATCCACCAGAGGTGGGTAGGCCTCCAGAACCATTATTATCAAGTTTACCTCCGATCTGTTGTTGCCCGGGGTAAATATTGTGAGATTCTACGTAGAAAGTAGATTGGTCATTCACAATTGGTGTTTCAAAGCTATTGCCCATGCCCAAAGTCGCTCCACCAGCAGCCTGGTCATACCACATCAAGCCATTACCTGTTGCGTTAATCACTGCAGTACCCGGCTCGGGGATATTAACATCTGTAACTTCTGGTGCAGGTGCAGCAAGAACATCAACCTCAACCGCTTCTGAGGTCAATTGATCATTAGAACACTGTGCATCAATAGAAACGGTAATTGTGCCGCTTTCTGTCACCTCTACACTTTGGTCGCTTGCATTATTATACGACCACTGGTAATTCAGTCCCGGACTACTCGTCAGAGTAACACTTTCACCTTCACAGAATACGAGATCGCCATCGACTTCAATAACAGGTGGTAAGTCTTGTGCTTCGGTGATTACAACAGTATTAGAAACAGATACACATTCTTCTGCGTCCATCATCACAGCCGAATAAATACCCGGCTCGTCAACGGTGATGGAAGCCATTTCCATTCCATTGGACCACATGTATGAATCAAATCCGGCAGGAACACTTAGAGTGGTTGTCTCTCCCGGGCATAATGAAGTATTACCATCTACAGTAACGACACTAGGTGGTAAGAAACAGTCTGATTCAGGAATGACGTGAGTCGTATTAATTTCGATATCATTGATAATCGTGACCATACCCGATGGCCAGCGAACGATAAGCTGATCAATGGAAGTCGCCTCACCAATACCGAAATGTACGGTTAAGCTACTCATCGGGCTAAAGGACTCTCCAGCACGTACTTCTCGAATTTGCATCCCCCAATCACCGTGAATCTCGACTCTGGCACCGATGCCATTTTTATTACTGATAATTCCCTCGGTGACGACCTTAACCCAGTTATTATCGTTGCCATCATTGATCCAAAGATTATTGTTGCTGATGACATCTAGAAATCCATCGTTATTGAAATCGCCGATACCACCATCATTAAAAGGCAGGTCCTGCCCCGTAAAGGTTAAATCACCATTATTCAGATAAAGCTCCTGGCCTAATTCTGAAAAAATATCAACGAAACCATCATTATCGAAATCTCCAGAGGCATTTTCCCAAGCCCCGAGGTCGGTAGCATCAATTCCGGTATCATCAATGATATCCGTAAAAATGCCGTTCTCATTGGTCAAAAAGCGATTTTTGAAATCATGATTTACGATGAAAGCGTCAAAATCACCATCGTTATCAAAATCTTCAAATACAGTGGCCCAAGATTGTGCATTATCATCCATATTGATCATCGTACCAACTTCGGTAAAAGTGCCATCTCCATTATTGCGATACATCAAATTGGTCCGCTCAATATCTCCTGGCGACGAACCACCACGACATTTGGTAATATAAAGATCAATATCCCAGTCATTGTCATAGTCGACCCAAATCGCGGCGTAGTTTCCCGGAAGATCTGCGGTTTCGATAAGTGATTGATCTAGGATCAAATTGCCCGCACCATCATTACGATAAGGGTGACTTTGATCTATATCATGGCAAACGAAGGCATCAAGATGACCATCATTATCGATATCCGCTAAAGTCGTCCGCTGAGAGAAGATATACTCTGGGTGTGCATCTTCAGTGTAAGCAGTCCCGGTATTATTAGACATCACAAAAGATACGGCATTCCCATCCCCAAAAAGTAAATCATTATACCCATCACCGTTGATGTCCCCGGCACACATACTCCAGGAAGGATAATTATCAAAATCAATGTCGAAACTCGTTTGAGTGAAGGAACCATCGGGTTGTTGATAATCAATAGACATCCCATCGGTGGTGATACGAACGACATCATCAAGATGGTCTCCATTCATATCTACAGCACAATCCTCGTAGGAGAATAAGATACTGCCGCCAAGTAAATCGCCTTGATTAGTAAAGCTTACTTGAGCATAGCTAGTCAGCAATGCCAAACTAAATAAGCTAGTAAATAGGTAAATCTTTTTCATAATCATTGATCTTTCGAGGATTAATAAAGAATGATTTTTTCCGTTTGTACTCGACCTTCCTGTTGGAATTGCAAGATGTACAGGCCAGCGGCATCGGGCAACTCGATGGAGTAACTGCCGCTTTGTCTTTCTAATTTACGTAAAAATTGCCCTTTAACATTATAAATCAGAACGTTATGCAAATCGCTGCTTTGTACGTCTACTTTTGGTTCAAAAAGTAGATTTTGGGTAATCGTGACAAAGGGAGTGTGAACAATATTGTGGTTTGAAACAAATAAATCGAATGCGGTAGTTGCTTCCTTAATCAATACCGGAGAGCGATCTGCCGCATCAAACATACTGCGGAAGATTTCTATTTCCGGGGTACTTTCAGCAAACATCTCTGCCATCCAGCGCGGCGGAGCAGCTTGGTAATAAACTCGAGCACGTGCTTGCAGAGGAGCATATTGCCCGGTGACTGGAATATGAAAATACAGTCGATCGGCTCCACTTCCTTCTAAGCCATCCAGTAGATTAAAATCGATGTCGGTGCTGGCCTCCCCTACGATCTGTACTGTATCATAGGTAGAATGCATGGTTGAAAAGCCTCGCGGTGGCAGCCGGTTGTCCTTCAGCGCATAGCTGCCACGCTCTAGAACAGTAGTGACATCTCCGTTGACATCAGCAATCACTGTTTCATAAATTTGTACTTGATCTTCACTGGTAATAATCTGATGATGTGACTCGTAATCAATATCCTGAGCGGGCAAATCAAAATCTGTATCAAAAGCCCCGGAATGAAAAAGCGTATCTCCTTGCTCGGTGGTGAGTAATAGCTCGACAAAGGCGCGGCGAGCCGGATAGCCAGACGGAAATTTGTGGCCGGCTAAATTTCGAATATCTAAAGCTATAAAGGCAGTATCAGCGGTGCGATCTAAAGCTGTTAACTCAAGCTGAATACTTTTGTTTTGTAACATATCGGTGGTAGCCGCCAGCGTCGCTTCAAATTGCTCAGCGGTGGCGCTCAATCCTAAAGCCTCAATATTGTCCCGGAAAAGTCCTAGCATTAAGGTATTTGCACCGGCCATTTCATGCAGATAAAAGGGGCTGCGACCCGGTGTATCAAAACCAGCGATGATATTAATCTCTCCTTTGGAAATGGCGGGAAAGTGACAGCTTTGACAACTCACATCTTCAGCGGGGTAATCCGAATTAAGCCATTCGTGATAGGTCGCTTGCTCCACCAATTGGGTACCCGTGAAATTGCCTTCGTAATCCAAGGTTTTAGTCAGCAAGCTATGACAACCTGCACAGTTTTCTGATTCCCCCACATGCTCGCTAAAGACGGGTTGATACCCCGTAGCGTTTGCCATGGGACTGGCGAGAGGACTTTGATAAGGGCCATAAGCGACCTTTGCTGTATCAAAGAAAAGCTCACCGGAATGATTTTGACCATTATTCAACTCAGGAGATTGCTGATGACAAGACAAACAAGAAACACCGTCCAAACCAAATGAGTCCTGCTCCATATCCGCGATGGTATAACTGCTAGCACCATTATGAATAGCCGCAAAATGCCCCAAGGGAGCATGACAGGCCGTACATTTCGTTTCTATCTCTTCTTGGTGCTGAGGATATAGTAAAACCTCATGGCTCACCTTGGCACGCCAAAAAGGATCTTTGGCAGAGTTGGCCATCATTGTAGAACGCCAGTCATCGACTACATTCAGATCATTTCCCAAAAAATCTACGCTTGCCAAGCCAGCAGTATCAAATCCATGACATTGTACACAGGAACCAGACGCAGCAAATAATCCATTGTATCCTTCAAATAAGGTCGTATCATTTAAAGCTGCACTGAAAAAGGCACGTTCGTCTAAAGAATGAAAACCGGTATGTGCATTAGCAGTTCCCTCAGGGCTAGGCAGAAAGAGTACGAGAAATACCAAGGTGGAGATAATGACGAGAAAAGGCCGAAAAGTCATCGATGCACTTAATGGTTTGGTCCTTTGGCACATCATTAAGCATTCGCTAGGATGGACAAGCCAAAGAGGGTTTAGTCTTAGAGTAAATTACTCGTTCATAGCATTTACGATATTAGTCAATTCCTCGAAGCTTACGAAACAAAGCGAAGATATTTTATGACAATTAGCTATCATTACCGTATAAAAGAAAGAGGCTGAGCCCTGAGATTGGGACAGCCTCTTCATTATCTAACAAACAAAACCAACTAAAAACCAAATTGAAATGCAAATGCGTTCTAAAAAACGCAAACGTTTACATATTAATACCGTTAAACCAACGAGCAAGTGGAATTATATGCTGTTTGTTTAAGGAAACTTTAACAATTCGTAAAGTCTGAATCACTGCTTTGGACAAACTGGCGAATTGAAAAATATCCTTATAAACATTATCGTTTTCGCTATATTTTACCAAATTTGCATTGCATTAACAAAACCATACCTAATTTGACATTCGACGATTTCAATTTCAGCGATTCCCTATTGGAAGCTCTTTCCATGATGGGTTTCGAAAAACCGACACCGATCCAAGAGCAAGCCATACCAATGATTATGGAGCAGGACGATTTGATTGCTTGCGCTCAGACTGGAACGGGAAAGACGGCCGCTTTTCTACTTCCTATTCTCAATAAAATATCCCAAAAATCAGATGCGGAACGCAATGCTACCAATACTTTAGTAATTGCCCCCACGCGAGAGCTTGCTTTACAAATTGATCAGCAGGTAGAAGGTTTTGGTTATTTTCTGGGCGTAAGCTCTTTGCCGGTATACGGTGGCGGGGATAGCAGCTCGTGGGATCAACAAAAGAAAGCTTTAACCACTGGTGCGGATATCATCATTGCCACACCGGGCCGCTTGATCTCGCACATGAATCTGGGTTATGTCAAGTTAGATCAATTGGAGCACCTGATCCTCGACGAAGCAGATCGCATGCTGGATATGGGTTTTTATGAAGACATTATGCTGATTGTCTCGAAATTACCGGCAAAGCGGCAAAATTTACTTTTCTCCGCCACTATGCCTCCGAAAATTCGGCAACTAGCAAAAAGCATCCTGCAAAATCCTAAGCAGATTAATATTGCGATCTCAAAACCAGCGGCGGGTGTACTTCAAGGCGCTTATCTCGCTTACGACGAGCAAAAAATTCCTTTGATTGAGTTTTTGCTGAGTGGAAAAAAGAATTATCCTAGTGTAATCATCTTTGCTTCCACCAAGCGCATGGTACATGAGATTACCCGAATGCTTCAGCGCAAAGGATTTAAAGCCGAAGAAATTTCGTCTGATTTGGAGCAGGAAGCACGCGAAAAAGCACTGCTTAATTTCAAAAGCCGAAGTACTCAAATCCTAGTAGCGACCGATATTCTTGCACGGGGGATTGATATCAAAGAGATTAGTCTCGTCATTAATTATGACGTTCCCGGTGATGCGGAAGACTACGTTCACCGGGTAGGTCGAACCGCTCGGGCTGACGCCACGGGCGTCGCTTTGACATTTATCTCCGATAAAGACCAACATCGCTTCCAAACCATCGAAGAACTTATCGAGCAAGAGGTCACTAAGATTCCTACCCCACCCGAATTGGGGCCGTCACCAACTTATGATCCCAAGAAAAGACGCCGAGGTGGCGGTGGTGGTCGAGGTCGCCGACGTCCAGGTGGTGGCAATCGAAACCGTAATCGTAGTGGTGGTCGAGGGAAAAATCATCGAGGTGGCGGTGGTGGTAATCGTAACTCGAAGGGACGTAAGTAAGCCTTGAAATAATAACCCAAAAGGCTAACTTCTAGCCTAAAGTCATAGGATCATACCCGCCTAAAAACTTAAGAAGCCGCATCGAAACCGATGCGACTTTCTTAGAACAAAATTATATAAATCCTATGAACATATCCTGAGGGGACTTGGCCTCACCATCATCTTCTCTCCTACCGCAATACTTCAAATTTCTTATTGATGATGCCTTTCTCGGTAACAGCTTGAATGACATAAATGCCATTAGCGTAGTTAGTGCCAAGATTCATACTAAACTGATTATCATTAATGGTTCCTGAGCGGAATATTTCCTGTCCGGTAATGGTCATGATTGTCAGTTCTTCAATTTGATTGTCACCATTAAGGTGAATATTCAGTGCTTCATCCGTTGGATTCGGATAAACGATAAGTTGTTTTTCACTTAATTCCAGATCAGTTGGAATCTCTCGAGCGATACGAAGATCAAAGCCTTCACCAAATATTTCAGCGTACATTCCAGCGCTATTCATCATACTTGGCGTATCAACGCGGAATGGCTGTAATAATGTATCTCGGAGACGTAGACCATCGATATTATCTTCAACAATAACGAATTCGACAGTAGCGATGATACCATATCCATTAGCGGATACACCAGAGGTTCGAGTATAGCCAGCTTCAACCCGTCCAATGTATGGTTCTTTCACCATGCCCAGCATAGTGGAATTGTAAGCCATCCAGTTGGAATTGGTGAATTTCACATTCATTGTTCCAGGCTCGACGATAGAAGGATTGAAATTCAAAGCGAAAGTCAAACCATGAATATCAATAGCTGGAAAGTTATTGGTCCCGAGAACAACATCAACTTGTACCATGTCTCCAGGAGCTGGGTTCGGATTTTTAGGTACAAAAAATAGAGGAATGTTATTCTGAGTTAAATTATCTTCTGGTGTAATGTTATGATACAAGCCATAGAAAGTACTCAATGCCAAGGTATCCTCCGCTTCAATGAAGCCATCACCGTCCGTATCGACATGCTTAACATCAACGGGCGTATTGCCGATGTTTTGGTCCCAATTTTCACCGTATTGTCCGTACCATTCCACAACGCCATTAGGGCGTTCGAATCCAACTTCACCTACACAGTATCCAACGGGCAGCAAGTCATTCATATCTACTTTACCATCGTAGTTGGCATCACCGGACCATACACAATCTCCAACACAGAGCGTGTCTTGCTGAGGTGATTCCACTTCAATAACCTCCAGTTCAATTTTCACCAATTGGCAATCCGTTCCCACACAGTAGTTCATTTCAAACTCGTCCGCACCGGTGAAATCTTCTTCTGGACTGTAAACCACGAGGTTGTAGCCAGTTAAAGACTGACCATTGAGCGTAATACCATAATCTTGAAAATCACCTTGATAAAACTCTGCAGTTCCATTATTACCTGAACTGGTAATTGCAAAATCGAAATTCGAGATTGGAATATTATAATTGATGACCAGTGGTGTATTCACTGGAGTTGTCAAACTGAAAGTCTGAGCGGAAGGCATCTGGTTACTGACGACAATGTAGACGCGTCCGGTCTCTTCTCCCGGAGAACCCGTTACCCCTGCCGTGTATGTAAAGAAGTCTAGGCCTTCATAATTTGCGGCAGGTGTATATGAGAAATTACCAGAACCATCATGAACAACCAGTCCTCCGGTATTCGATTGAGAATAGCTGAGGATACTCAAATTATCGTTTAGATCATTGTTCAAGACATTAACTGATGTACTCTGGTCGATCGTGGTAAATCCATAGTCATCCACGACAAAAGTATTAGGATCTTCCGCCCAAAGCACGTCAATAACGAAAGTAGCAATCGACGTATTAGTGTTTAAATTGTATGCATAAGTAAAAGTATCAAGGCCAACAAAATCAGTATTTGGCGTATACTCCACGCCACCATCAACAATAACTAGGCTTCCGTTCGCCGGAGCTAATACCTCTTGATAGCCATTTTCTAATGGGATCAAGGCTTTGATGGATTGATTTTTTAAAGTAACGAGTGTCGTTGTATCGATTTGGGTTGAGTTATCCTGCACAAATACCGTAACCATCGCCACATCACAAATCGCATTGTTAAGATCACAAATAGTGTAGTTAAATTGAGCAGTACCTGTAAACCCAGCCGCAGGCGTAAAGTCAACAGTTCCGTTAGGATTTATTGTCGCTTCTCCGTGATTAGAAATTGGCAGATTAGAAATCTCGATATTGGAACCACTGTAATCGTCATTGAACAATACATCAATATTTACCGCTTGTCCTGGGTCAGTACTAACGTAATCGTTATTTGCGGTAATAAAAGCAGGAATCACCTCATAGATAATCGTCATTGTTGTTGACGAAATCACCGGAGGTGTATTTAACCAGTAAGAAACTTTAACGGTATCATTTCCCAGAAATCCGGGATCAGGAAGGTAGATCAATGTATTTGTTCCGGAGAGACCATTGAATGGGGCATTGAGCTCACCGTTGAAAAGATAAGAACCATTATCGGGCGATTGCAGAACATTGGCCGTCCCAGGGAACGACTCGAAGCTATACTCATGCTGCGTGTCTGCCAGTACCTCAAAGTACTGTATCTGTCCCTGCAGCCCAATCGGCAGGAACAGCAGCAAGCAGTAGAGCAAGCGTTGTTTGATTTTTAGGTTTGATATATTCATTGTTCGTTTGGATTTATATATATGTTCATATCGTGGTCTTACAATAATAGACTGTAAATGCCCCCATAGCGAATACAGTTTACTACTATTGTAATATTTTTTTATTTTCAAACTAAAGATGTTGACGATTTATAAATAATTGATGATCAGCGAACTAAGGTCAACACTTCAGATTAAAAGGCATCTCATTGTGAATATCTAAATAAAATAATATATATTCACCGTATGTAAAAAAAGCATGAAATTCCCCTCGGCTGGACGAAAACAGGGTGATAGGATAGACTCAACTGGGGGGGCAAACAGCTTTCTAGTCGCCACAATATAGCAAAAAGTTGGGAAAATGCACAATAGCAAAATCTATTCTATATTAAAATATTTTGATAAGTATGAACAGAATCGATTGAGGAAGTATATCCTTTCGCCGTATTTTAATAAAAATGAGACCATAAATACCTTATTTGAAGTCTTCATTGATGATATCAATTCAGAGCAGAGTACGGAACTGGAAAAAGAAGATATTTGGAGAATAGTCCAACCCGATACGTCCTATAATGATGTTCGATTTCGGAAATTATGTTCTGATTTACTCAAACTCGTCGAAGGCTTTCTCGCTCAACAAGTGTATGAGAACAACCCACTTCACCAGGCTACTTACCTGATCGAAGCGGTAGGTGCCAAAAAAATGACCAAGCTCTATAATACGAGTATGAATAGTGCACGTCGTTTATCACAACGACAGTTGATGAAACCTGCTAGCTATTTTTTCTATCAGTATCAAATTGAGCGGAATTTCTTTGAACTCAAAGAATCAACCCTCGATCGATCCTCAAAAACAAATGTAGAAGCAATTATCAATAATCTTGATTACTTCTATCTGGCCGAAAAGTTAAGGTATTATAGTTCTATTCTTAGCCGAAAAAATGTGGTTGAGCATGAATATGATTTGCTCTTTATTGATGAGATTATACAACATCTACAAAAGTGCAACTATGATCATGTTCCATTGATCGCTATCCATTATCAACTCTACTTAACACAAGTCGAAACAGAGAACGTTGAACACTATTACAAGCTTAAAGAGTTACTGAACAAATATGCTTCTGAAATTCCGTTTAAAGAGGCTTACGATAGTTACTCTCAAGCGGTAAACTATTGCATCAATAAAATCAATAAAGGACAGACCACTTTTCTGGAAGAGTTCCTTGAGCTAAATATTAATCTATTAGATAATGGCTTACTTACTGACCGTGGACTGACGCCTTGGCGATTTAAAAATATCGTCATTGTGGCCCTAAGGCTCGATAAATTTGACTGGACTGAACAATTCATCCATCAGTATAGCCAACTCATTCCAGAAGAGTACCGGGACAATGCGATCACCTTCAATTTAGCGCGATTATACTGGTATCAGAAAAAGCACGAGCAGGTTATTGAACTTTTAGCAACGGTAGACTACGAGGATGTTACCTACAATTTGGAATCAAAGGCCATGTTACTTTCCACTTACTACGAAACGGATGAAATAGAACCATTATACTCTTTGTTAGAGAGTTTCCGGGTTTTCCTAAATCGCCATAAAGATATTCCTCTGAAGCGCAGAAAGTACTACCAAAGTCTGATCCGATTCACTAAGAAACTGACTAAAATCTTGCCGGGTGACCGGGCAGCGATCACTAAATTTAAAGCTGACTTGGAAAAAACCAACGAGGTATCGGCAGACCGTTGGCTGAAAGAAAAAATAGCTGAATTGGAATAAGTTGATGATCACCGACCACCGGCCCCCGAGGTACGTCGGAAATGACGCCCTGGGGAGGTAGCAAGTAATTGGTCGGAGAGCAAAGGTGTATCCGTAAAAAAGGTTTAGCTTAGATGATAAAGCCCAACTGCACTGAGTATTAGAACTCGACAGCAATCAGAACCATATTTCATAGCTTCAATGCGATCAAAGCAATCACGCAATTGTCGTTCATCGTAAACGTAAACTAAACCATAAACTAATTCATTGATCAGAAGGTGAGCATGCGGAAACGGATTGTCCTGATCGTTGGCTTCAGTATGTACGGCCAGTATTTCAGCATCCATTCCGTTTTCCTGTAAATGTTCAATCACCGCAGGTAAGGTCATTTCAATATCTAGCGGTAATTGTTTCGTTAAAAATAGCTGAGGTGGTACCAGATCGAAGTCTGTAAAATTGGTAAATACAGGTTTATCTAATGTGTTTGACAGAGCAACGTTGGCAGCAGAGGAGGTGCGAGTGATCATATAGTTTTGCAGTAATTCGCTGCAATATAGGCCCCTTTTGTTATCGATTCTTGTACATATTTTGCTCAAAGTTTATGTTGTTTTGCAACGTATAGTAGATTCTCCTAACTCGTTTGTTGAATTGACAACACGGCCTGTTTCCTTTTAAGCCTTAACTTTCTCTCTCATTTAGGGCAAGTAAGATGTATTTAAATCCCAATCCATTAAGTAAAATCCATCAAATTTACCCAAACGGGTTTAAAGTAATAATTCACCTCTCACTTTAAATCAATTTGAAATATCAAATAAAGTGATTAACTTTTCGTTCATTTCAAACGCATCTTTCAGTCAAGAGCGTTTACTGTTTAATATTGCGAGAATATCTATCATCACCACACGACCTCCGTACTGGAACACCCTCGCAGATCGGCCATAGTGCCGCAGTCGACTATTTGACAAAAAATACAAGCTGAGAACCAGAACCCAGAGACAAAATTTTGGATAAAACACTAATCGCTAATGAAAAATCACCGGTTATGGAGGTTTACGCAGGCGCTAAATGCTCGTGAGAAAAAAGCATTCATTGAGTTTGCAAAATCTCCGTTTCACAACAAGAATGTTCCCCTATCACAGCTTGTCCAATTATTCTGTGAGCATTCGACGGACCCAATTACCAAAGAAGAAATTTTTACACAAATCTTCCCGGATGCTAATTTCCAGCTTACCACCTGGAAAAATTTACTTAACAAAGGCATTAATCTATTCATCGATTTCATGGCCAACTTACAGTTGCGTAAGAAACCTATCCAAACAGAGTTACTTACCTTACAATACATTGCCAGAGATGCGAGTACCAACCTGCGAGAATTCATTCCATTTCGTGAAAAACGCACCCTAAAACTCCTGGATCAAGAACCTGATGGCAGCCAAAAGCTGATTTATCAAAAGCAGCTCTTTGAACTCTTATCGGGGCACCACAATTACGCTGGCCAACAAGCCGCAATGGTTGAGCGGCAGCTCACCTTATCTAGACAACATCAGGTGAGAATCATATTGGATGTTTTACGTATGGCGGTACAAAACAAGAGCATACAACTCTTGCAGCCCAGTGCAGCCGATGCGTTTAATCACAAGCTGCTTATTGCCATAGAGGACCTCCCCTATTTTAAGAACATAGTTGAGCAAGATACGATCTTACAAATCTATTACGCTGCCTATCAACTCTCTTATTCGGCTACTGAGGCGTTATATCTTCGTTTACACACTCTCTTTAAAACGCATTTCGCCTCTATCGTTGCCAGTCATCAGATGGAAATCGTATCGGTAATGTGTTCTTATTGTATTGGTGGCATCAACCGTGGAGAGGCAAAGGCCAGTAAGGATCTACATGAACTTTACACCTTTTGTGCAGATCATACGCAACTATTCCAAGAAGGGTTTTTAGATGAACGACATGTCCATAACTTTATTCTCAATGCCTGCCGCCATCAAGCATTTGATAAAGCAAACGAACTACTCGACGCTTACCGAAAACTCATTCCATCAGAAAGTCGTAAGAATTTCTACCAATATCATCTTGCTTATATTCGCTTCCAACAGTCCCATATTCAAGAAGCATTAGCACTTTTGCAGGATGTGAAATTTGAAGAAGATTTTTACTACATTGGGCATAAGTATCTTATTCTTCAATGCTACTATTTGGAAGAGGCTGAAGATTTATTACACTATAACCTAGAATCTTTTCGGGTGTGGTTGACTCGAAACCAGGGCATGGCAGAAGAACGACGCGAGAATCATCTCAACTTCATTAAGATTTTTAAGTCTTATTTACGTCTATTCTTTAGCCGAAATCTGGTTAATAACAAAGATTATCAAGCGAAGCTCAATCAGTTGCAAGTAAAAATGCAGGAGACGCCTAGGTTACACAAGAGAAAATGGCTACTCTCTTTGGTTGACAATCAACTCTAAGACACGACTTCTAAACTAGAGGAATGCTCTAATTCTCGAAAATCTACCGCATTGACACTAGACACCCCTTGCTCGGGCATATATACACCATAGATCACATCCACGGCGGCCATCGTCTGTTTATTGTGGGTCACGATGATGAACTGCGACTCTTTGGAGAACTTACGGATAATCTTATTGAATTTATCAATATTGGCATCATCCAAAGGCGCATCTACCTCGTCAAAGATGCAGAAAGGTGCCGGTTTGAGCAGATAGAGTGAAAAGAGAAGTGCTGTGGCCGTCAGGGTTTTCTCTCCCCCTGATAACTGATTGATACTTTGGGGGCGTTTACCTTTTGGCTTAGCGACGATTTCAATAGGTGATTCGAGTGGATTCTCAGTATCCAACAACACCAAGTCACAAGTATCGTCTTCGGTAAATAAAGTTCGGAAGACATCGATGAAATATTCCCTGGCCTTTGTGAAGGCCTCGATGAAGTGAGTGGTAGCCGTTTCTTCGATCTCTTTGATCGTTTCCAATAAAGATTTTTTGGCTTCGAGAATATCGTCACGCTGTGTGGAAATATTATCGTAGCGAACCTTCATTTCATCGTAAGCTTCAACCGCCATCGGATTGATTTCGCCGTAGTTATCCAGTCTGGTTTTCAGGCGATCCACTTTGGGTTGTAATTCCTCCGGCTTCAAATCAGGGTTAGGTTCCTGATTAATGATATCGTTGATCTCAATATTGAATTCTACCCGGAGTCGCTCCCCAATTGCGGTCAGTTCCAGTTTTAGATCTGTGAACTTGTCTTTGAGATTATTGATCAACGATTGCGCATCTTGTCGTTGTCGATTCAGCTTGCGCAATTCATCCTCAATTTCGTTGATCCCACCGCGGGCCTGGAAGTAGCTTTGTTCCGCTGCCGTCAGGCGCTTCTCGCGTTCTTCTTTCTGATCGTAGGCGGTGAGTAACTCGGCTTCGAATACTTTGACCTTTTCCACAATTTCCAGCAACTCACTGCTCGCCTCCGTAATTGACTTTTGGTTCCGTTCCAAACTGGACTTGGTTTCCGTCATTTGATTTTCCCGGAAAGTTAACTCCCGCTGAATGGTCGTCACCTTGTTCTGCTGCCGAATAAACGCAATGTTCTTTTCATTGTAAGCCGTTGAAGCCGCGCTTAGCGCTTCCGCTACCTGACGATACGAGCCATCGGTTTGCGATATCTTCTCTTTAGCTTTATCCGCCAAGGCTTTTTTATCTAATAGATCGGCATCGATTTCCTTGTTCGCTCGCTCTAAGGTTAGTATTTGCAAGTCGGCCTGATCTTTCTTCTGATTGGCGTCGCGCAAGAAGGTTTCAAAGTTTTCCAGGCGCGTCATCAGGGACACCTTTTGCTGAGAAAGCTGGTTGAGTGCTTCGCGCTCACGGTTAATGGCCGTTGTAGATACCTGGCTCTTTAATTCTTCTAACTTTGATTTGTAAGTAAAGAAGGACGAAGACAATTTTTGTTCTTCTCTTTCCAGCTTTTTGATTGCCTTTTCAAGGACTTCAAGGTTCTTTTTCCGACCGATTTTCTTTCCTTCAAACAGTCCAACGGAACCGCCCGAGATGCTAAAGCGACGCTTGACAAAACGGCCACTTTTCGAAAGTAGTACCATCTTATCGTCCTCCGATTGTTGAGGTAAGTCGTCTTTATCCGTTACCAGTACATTTTCGAGCAAATAGTGACACAAATTGCGGTAAGGCTCGTCGGTTTCGATCAGATCGATTGCACGCTGCGTACCGGGCAAGAGTGCCATTGGTGGTTGGTAGTTTTTGAACGCATCAAGAATGAAGAAATTGGCCTTACCCTTCTGTGAACGCCCTAATAATTTGATCGCATCGTAAGCATCTTCCAGACGTTGGACAACGTAATAATTCAGATAAGGCTCCAGATAATTCTCAATGGCCACCCGATATTCCTCCTTACAATAGATCAAATCCGACAACAAAGGGGATTGCTTGGCCCACTCTTTATTCTTATTCAAAAACTTGATCGATTCGGGGAAGCCCTCAAGATTCTCGACCAGACTTTTGGTCAGTTTATACTCATTGCGATGGGCATCCAGCTTACGATTGACATCGCCAATTTTCTTGCGGAACTCCTCAATCTTCTCCTCGGTATTGGCCATGGCATTTTGCCGTTCAATCTCCGCTTGCTCCATCTTTTCTAGCGATTTGGCCTTTTCATGACGTTTCGCTTCAATGGCATTCAATTGCTGTTCTAAATCACCAATTTCTGTTTTGCGCTGCTTGATCGCCTGATCACTTTGTTCATTGTCGCGCTTGAGATTTTGGATTTGATTTAAGTTGATCGCTTTGCTCTTTTCCAGCTCAAACAACAAGCGTTCAATGGTTTGTTGTTCGGCCAGGATATCGTCTAATTCCGCTTTAAGCGAACCGTGGTTTTCCCGAATATCTTCCAGCTTTTGTTGTACTTCATCCAGTTCATCCTCCAAACGCGCTTCTAGTCGCTTATCTTCATTCAATTGACTACGGTAGTACTCGATATCTTCATCCAATTGGCGAATACGACTCTCCGCACCGCTCACCTGCTCATTCAGTTTCGCCTGATTTTGTTGGATGAAACTCTTCTTTTGATTGAGAATATTGCGATCATTTTCTTTAGAGCGAATTTGACCGACCAATTCATTTAGATTGCGCTGAGCTTCGGATAGATTCTTCTCCTTATCGAGATTTCCCTTTTTATCTTCCTCTAATTTGGCCTCTAATTGACGCCCCTTGATTTCTAATTCTCGGTAGCGATCCTCTTCTTGCTCCAGTTTTGATTTAATCTCCTTATGGCGAACTTTATAATTCCCCAATTTATAGATCGCCAATTGAATACTCAGTTCACGATATTGATCTTTAAGCTCGTAGTAACGTTTGGTCCGCTTCGCTTGCTTCTCGAGTTGTTTGAGTTGGGTTTCAATCTCGAATAGAAGGTCTTCAATTCGATCAAGATCTTCCGTGGTATTTTTGAGCTTATTGAGCGTTTCGCGCTTACGCTTCTTGTATTTTGAAATTCCGGCAGCTTGTTCGAACATGGTCCGCCGTGAATTATTACGATTCGTCAACAGATCATCTACCATGTTAAGGGCAATGATCGCATACGAGTTTGAACCGATCCCGGTATCAAGGAAGAGAGACGTAATATCTTTTAGTCGACAAGGCACATTATTGAGGCGGTATTCACTATCGCCCGAGCGATATAGAATTCGCGTGATACTGACCGTATGGTACTCAGTTGGAAGGAGGTTTTTAGTGTTTTCAAAAGTCAATGAAACCGAGGCCATTCCCCCGGATTTACGTTTTTTGGTACCGTTAAAGATAACATTGGACATTTTTTCCAAGCGTAGCTCTTTACTTTTTTGCTCACCCAGTACCCATCGAATGGCATCCACAATATTGGACTTACCAGAACCGTTCGGCCCGACAATACCAATCACATCTTCATTAAAGTTCACCACCGTCTCGTTGGCAAAACTTTTAAACCCCTTGATTTCTAGACTTTTTAAGCGCATAGCGTGCAAAAATACCAAAAAATGGTCATATCAATTGGCTACTGCTTGGAGAAATTTCATAGCTTTTTTTCCACATTTAGTTGAAAAATGCCTGCAGGATTTCGGTTAAATTGGTGATAAAAGTATCGACATTTTGGGTATTAAAACACAATGGTGGCTTGACTTTCAGCACATTATCGTAAGGTCCGTCGGTACTCACCAGGATAAACCGCCGTCGCATTTCATTCTTGATGGTCGCCGCTAAGGCCGTGGCCGGCTTTTGATCCTTAGGTTCTATCATTTCGATGCCCAAAAACAGGCCCGAACCACGAATATCCCCCAGACATGGAAAATCAGGCTGCAACTCTCGCAGCCGCGCCTGAAAATATAGCCCGGTAAGTCGCGCCTGCTCCTGTAGTTGCTCCGCTTCCAGAACTTCAAGGACCGCTTGGCCAATACTACAAGACACAGGGTTTCCGCCAAAAGAGCTAAAAAATTCCATTCCATTATTAAAGGCCTCCGCGATAGCAGCTGTCGTGACTACCGCTCCCATAGGATGCGTATTACCCATCGGTTTACCCAGCACAACAATATCGGGAATGACGCCGTGCATCTCGAAGCCCCAAAAATACTCTCCCAATCGACCAAAGCCCACCTGCACTTCATCACTAATGCATAGCCCTCCCTTCTCACGAACCATCGCATACACCTCTTGCAAATATCCAGCGCTGAGTGGTATTTGCCCACCGCACCCCACAATAGGCTCAGCAATAAATCCAGCCAAAGGTTCAGATTGGAGCGCGAGGCGTTCTTTCAGTAAATCGGCATAAGTTCTAGTCGTCGCTTTGGGAGATTGCCCCGCACGATAAGCATCCGGCAATGGTGCCACGGTGACGTCTTTGGAAGCACCTTGTCCGCCTTTACCGTTGAACTTGTAGTGGCTCATTTGAATTCCCGTCGTTGTATTTCCGTGATAGCCGTGCTCCATGATGATCATGTGCTCCGCACCAGTGTAGGTGCGTGCCATACGTACCGCTAAATCACTGGCTGCACTACCACAATTGAGAAAGAAAACCTTGGACAGCGGAGCTGGCAATTTAGCGAGCAATTGCTCCGCGTATTCGGTCAACTCAGGATATAGATAGCGGGTATTTGTATTCAAATTAGCGATAGCTTTCTGGCCAGCTTTGACCACCGTAGGATGACAGTGTCCCACCAACGGAATATTATTATAAGCATCCAAAAACGTATTGCCGTCCAGATCATACATATACTGGAACGCAGCCCCCGCCATAGGAATGGGTTCTTGATAGGACAAGGATAAGCTACCGCCAAGATATTCTTGTCGCTTACGCAACAACTCAGCCGGTAGGCTGTCAGATGTCGCTGGCATCTCAGCGGCAGATCGAAATGCAGTTTTTGCCTTTATGGGATTAATGGAAATCCAACGTTCCAGCAAATCCCAGGCGGGTCGTTCACTGATCGTGATATAATCACTGTCTGGTTGTTGTAATTTGCTGAAGGCAGAATTACAAACGCTCACGCACAGCCGCAAGGCAACCAAGTAGTACAAAGCAGCCAATTCATTCGCTTCCAAAGGCATCACTTTATGATAAGCGCTGACTACGGTTTGAGCAACTTGCAGAGGATCAGAAGCTCCCATTACGGCATAAGCCAATGCAATGGCTAATTCATTGATCAGTGGAGAATAACAGGCATCCCCAAAATCAATTAAGCCACTCACTTGACCATTTCGTACTAATAGATTCCAATCATTGGCATCACCATGGATGGCCGCTCGCCGAAATCCTTGATACTGCTCTAGTACCTTAGTTTCAAATTGTAAGAAAAAGTAATCGACAAGTTTGCGCTGAGCAGCATTCTTGATGTAAGGCAAATAGGATCTATTGAGATAGTAATGTTGCAAATCCCAACGGTGACGCCGCGCGATAAAATCTCCTTGAGAAAAGTCCTGACTGGCTTGATTGAGTTTACCTAGGAAGTGGCCTAAGGATTGTAAGAGCACCTCATCTTTGTCCACCTCCGCGAAAAACTGACCGGGTATAAAAGTCAGCAAACGGCTGAAGGTCCCATTATCATTAACTTTGGGATGAACCGCTTGAATGGGATAAGGAATCTGATCCTTTAAAGAAGGCGCTAGATGGTGTAGTAAAGCATCTTCACTGGTAACAAACCGAAATAGCTCTGGTGTATTGGCATACAATTTCAATACAAAACGTTCCTTCTCAAAATCAAGGCGATAGTTTTCACTTTCATAGCCTTCCATTTTGACGATCCGATCCGGTTGGCGATCCGGGAAATAAGAATGGATGGTAGTATCGAGGTTTTTCATCCATCAAAGGTAGAGGATGCCCCGATGTGGCACAAGCCTTAAGGGTGGATTTTTGAATGAACTTTACAAACTACTTCTCTATTCATATCCTTTAGGAAAACGATTCACAACGCGGTCGCTGTGCCTTTGATGGTAGTCATCGAGCAAAGCCTGCTCTGATTCAGAATTTAGGGTAGGATTGTCGGTATAAAACCCATTGATTTGACGTTGGCGGCTGGCCTCGTAGAGCGTAACGGCACAAGCCACCGAAATATTTAGACTTTCGGCCATACCCCACTGCGGGATAGTAAAATTGCCATCAGCATAACTCAAGGCTTCTGTACTCAGGCCATCTCGCTCGTTGCCAAAAAGTAATGCAATCGATTGAGTTAAATCCAGTTCATAAAGCGATTTCGCGGACTTTGTCAGGTGAGTAGCCAAGATCGTATTATATCGGCTTCGGACGTGCTTAAAACAATCAGCAGCATCTGTGTAAAGGTGAACATCAACCCAACGACGTGTTCCCATGGAAGTCCGCTTGCCAATTTTTACTTGTTTACGTATTAATTCCGGCTCAGTATTTAAAACAAAAATTTCACATACCCCTACGGAGTCACACGATCGCAATACCGCACCGATATTGTGCGTATCGTGAACATTTTCCATGATAACCGTCAGGTTGGTTTGTCGCTGGGATACCACCCGACGAAATTTTTCCGCACGACGAGGATTCATAACATTGAATTATGTAAAAATTCCACCTTCCACGAACGAAGTTACCGAAAACGTTTCAAATCGGCCAAGGAAAAAGTCCACTCCGGGGTGTATAGTTGATCTACTTCTTCTAAAGGATACCAGGGTGAGAGTTCAGTTTGAGTAGGATTCTTCAAAATATGCATCTCTTGAGCCGGCATATAACTTTGCGCAAGGAGAAAGTATTTTTTCCCCCGATGATCTTCCACCATATCGACTACAATGACTGCGTGTCCCGGAAAGCCGCCCTGAATAAAAACATCGCCAATCGCCATTTCTGTATAGGATACCGCTTCCATTTCCTTACTCAACGAGGCTGTCCCGGCGTACGAGAAAATAGAGATGAGGTATTTTTGAAAATTGGCGTAAGAAAAATCTGACTGCGCCCCCACAGAAGTAAAAGTCACTTGATTCCCCCGGATGCGTGGCCTGCGGCCACGCGCCCAATCAGAAAAGCCAACGCGATCACCGCTAGTGAAATTGAAATGAATGTCCGTATAGTTTTTTGAGCTGTAGAGATACTCCGCTCGAAGTCGCATCACGGCATCCGCACATTGCTGCAAATCACGACGCCCCACGTCGATACAAATTACCGCCTCATGCGCATTCTGATTGCCTTTCAAGGTACCATCAAATAAGTGTACAGCACGCCCAGTTTCTTGCACAGGTAGATGACGTAGCCAACTCGCAAAAGATGACGAGTCAACAATTGTTCTTTGACTATTGACGGGTGGAGTAATTAATCGGGCTAATGAACCAACACAGTGGTCTTGTTTAGGCCAGGCATAGTTGTGTTCTGGTTCCGGCAAAATATCGGGAATAATAGTGCTATCTATCGTTTCCAGCTTTTTCTCATCGGGAAAGTGCTCTTCTACCGACTTTATTTCGATCAAAGCAGTCTCTTCGGGTACCTTAGAAGGTGCAGATGTTGAAGATTGACAACTCAAGAACAGGAAAACCCCTATCAATGATATCAGAAAACCGTTTAAAATCATCAAGTTTAGTAAATGGCAATTGATTTAATATTGACAAATTCCAGCAAACCCTCACCGGCCAATTCTCGGCCAATGCCGGAGCGTTTAATGCCTCCGAATGGCATGGCCGGATCAGAACGCAGCAGATTATTGATCGCTACGGCGCCGACTTCCAAGGCTCTAGCTATTGCCTCCGCTCGATCGCGACTACTACTCCAGATCGCAGCACCCAAGCCATACTTTGACTCATTTGCCAGTTCAATGGCAGCCGCCTCGTCCTTAGCAATAAACACGCTCAACACCGGCCCAAAAAGCTCCTCTTCAAAAGCGGGCATTCCAGCTTGTATGTTGCTCAAAATGGCCGGCCGAAAATAATTGGTCTCGGCTACGCGGCCTCCGGCCAGCTCTACTTTAGCCCCCATCTCGATGGATTGCGCTAATTGACGCTGTAAATTCTCAGCAATGTCTGGTCTTGCTAAGGCACTAATCCGAGTCTCAGGATCAAAAGGATCACCTACGGGTAAAGCATCCATCTCCTTCTTAATCAGTTCAATGAATTGCGCTGCAATAGCCTCTAAAATAATCAATCGCTTGGCAGAAATACAAGTTTGGCCACTATTGTGTACACGCGATTGCACCAAAGCTTTGGCAGCAGACTCTAAATCAGCATCCTCGAGCACGATGAAAGCATCCGAGCCACCGAGTTCTAATACACAGCGCTTGATGTGTTGCCCTGCCAAAGCGCCTACGGCACTTCCGGCACGATCGCTACCGGTCAACGCTACACCTTGGACACGCGTATCCGCAATCGCTTGTGCAACGCCATCATTATCGAGAAAAGCGGTTTGAAAAACACCTTTATCGGAGAAAACCGCCTCCATAATCTCTTGCAAAGCTAAAGCGGATTGGGGTACGTTTGGCGCAGGTTTGAGTAAGACGGTATTACCGGCAACTAAGGTAGGGATGGCAAAGCGCAAACTTTGCCAAAACGGAAAATTCCATGGCATCACCCCAAGGATAATGCCTAGCGGTTGATAAATGACTTTACTCTGAGGTGCAACACTTTTCCGTAGCTGATCAGCTAAAAAAGCAGGTGCATTTTCCGCGTAATAGCGACAAAGAAGCGCACATTTTCTTATCTCGGCGCGAGCCTGTCCAAAAGGCTTACCCATTTCCAAAGTAATCAACTTTGCTAATCGTGCTTCGTTGGACTCTAGTTGTTTGGCAAGTTTAAAGAAATAGAGGGCTCGTTCTGCGATCGGACGTTGTCGCCAATATTGGTAGGCCAATTGGCCATCACTTAGTTGATCTTGAAGTTGTGGTTCAGTTAGTTCTGGATAAGATACCAGTACTTCCCCATCGACAGGATTAATCGATTGGAACATTATGGTTAAATGGTTAGGTTGAAGGGATAACCCTTGGACGTTAGAATTAGTTTCTATTCTGCCAGTTGAAAATAATAATCTTCAAATTTTAGAATATTCACGTACTTATTTTGAATCAGATTGGTTTTTGAAAAGTCTTCTTCTAAAGCCGCGGATAGAGGCACCTCTCGTACAAAGCTAA
This sequence comes from Saprospiraceae bacterium, assembly GCA_028285085.1. Classification (GTDB taxonomy): domain Bacteria; phylum Bacteroidota; class Bacteroidia; order Chitinophagales; family Saprospiraceae; genus JAHDHW01. The sequence continues at coordinate 45,648 of JANQQI010000037.1, forward strand.
ACTGTGTGTGCAAGTAGCGTGCTGCTTCAGCATCCAGTCGATCCTGAAAACGTGTCCCGTGTTTAGACATCATCCGTCCAAAATAGAGCATCACATCATAACCGATATATGCCTCATTGCCCGGCACAATGCCGTAACGGTCAAAATACTTCTGCTTGAAGTCCGTTACATCCGAATTATCCATATCTGTGTAAAACGAACTACTCACGTGCAAATGAAGCTGTTCAAAATAATCATAGCTAATCCGCTGATATTTCATCCACTGCGGCATGCCATAAACAATGACGTGGTTTTTCTGCTTGGCGACTTGCAGGTTCCGCATCAAAGAGTAGATGAAAGATTCATTCGACCAACTTGGCACTACAAAAACGGTGGTATCTCCTTCCAGAATGTAAGACGAGATATCCATTTCCGAAAAGTCAGAGGTCTGATCTGTAACGATAAATTCCTTAAGTCTTGGACCATCTTCAGAGCCGTTGAGGCGCGCATTCTCTGCTTGGAAATAGCGTAAGCGCGAAATCTCTGCCTCTTTATTGCGCACCACTAGTACAATTTGCTCGGGGCGATGACGAGCCCGGACGTGCTGAGTAATGGCTTCGCAGTGTGTCTGTAAGTAGGGACTGACTTGTACAAAGTAAGAATTATTATTGGTGACGTTCGAACTCGGGCTAATCGGCGAAATGATTGGCGTTCGATTGACTTTAGCTGCCTCTGCCGCAATTTTTATATTATCCTTAATAAATGGTCCAACGACCATATGTGCTTCCTGCAATTCGCGGGTCCCCATCAAATTGCGCACGGTTTCTCTTGAGCCTTTGGTATCGTGTACAGTAACATTAAGATTCAAATCTTCGGCGGCCAATTCGTCGAGGGCCATTTTAGCGCCGCCGTAGAATTGCAGAGCTGGACCAGAAGAACGTGGCAGCTCTGTACCATCACCAAATCGATGTGAATAAAACGGCAAGAGAAAAGCAACGTTGTAACGATTCAATTTTTCTGATTTGCCATCATCCGGATAATTTGGGTCACTACCCAAAGGAGGCGTAACATCAGTCCCACCGGCCAACTCAGTTGCTTCAGAACCGATAGGAGGATTATTTTCTGGTAGCTGGACACTCCATTTGACTGTATCCAAAGCCTCCGTCACATCTGTGCTGTATTCGTATTGCCCGGTACGCGGATTAAACACCTGATCACCTTGAATATCATCGAGGACTTCAGGGGCTTCGGTTTTTTCGTCCGATCCGTAATCGTCCGTTTGGGCTTTTCGAAATGCATCACAGGAGGATAATGTCCCGAGAATCAGGACCAGCAACAACCATTGGTTATTCCCATTCAATCGTTGCCGGAGGTTTCGTACTAATGTCATAGACCACTCTGTTTATGCCTTTTACATTGTTGATTATCTCGCTGGAAACAGTCGCCAGAAAATCGTGTGGGAGGCGACTCCATTCTGCCGTCATCCCATCCAGGGAGTTGACAGCTCGCAGGGCGACAGTTTGCTCGTAAGTCCGTTCATCTCCCATAACGCCAACGGATTGAACGGGCAATAAAACGGTACCAGCCTGCCAGACCTTATCGTAAAGGTCGTATTTTTTCAAATTATTAATAAAAATTGCGTCAGCTTCTTGCAAAAGGGCCACTTTATCCGGGGTAATATCTCCCAGGATTCGAATGCCCAGGCCAGGCCCTGGAAAGGGATGGCGTTTCAAAATATTAGTTGGAATTTGCAGCTCAGCCCCTACCCTTCGGACCTCATCCTTGAAGAGCATACGCAATGGCTCCACGATTTTTAGCTTCAATTTTTCCGGTAAACCACCAACGTTGTGGTGGGATTTAATGGTTACCGAAGGACCATGTACCGATACAGATTCGATCACATCAGGATAGATCGTCCCCTGCCCCAACCACTGGATATCTTCGTATTTGGCTGATTCCTCTTCAAAAACTTCGATGAATAGGCGGCCGATGATTTTTCGCTTTTGCTCCGGATCGGTGACGCCTTTCAAAGCATCCCAAAATCGGTGACGTGCATCAATTCCCTTAATGTTCAGCCCCATCCCTTCGTAAGACGTCAAAACTTGCTCAAACTCATCTTTGCGCAATAACCCGTTATCTACAAAAAAGCAGAATAGGTTTTTACCTACTGCCCGGTGTAGTAAGCTGGCGCCTACCGTTGAGTCTACTCCACCCGAAAGAGCCATCAACACTTTTTCTTCGCCAATCTGAGCGCGCAAAGATTCAACAGTATCCTCTACAAAAGAAGCAGGTGTCCAATCCCCAGTACAGCCCGCAATATCCATCACAAAATTCTTGAGCAATTGCTTACCTTCCAAACTATGTGTGACTTCCGGGTGAAATTGAATACAAAAGACCGGTTGCTCAAAATGTCCGTTATCGGAACGGAAGGCAGCGACGTCAATGCTTTCTGTTCCCGCTAAAAGCTTAAATCCGGGAGGAATGGCCGTAATCGTATCTCCGTGCGACATCCAGACCTGAGAACCATTTGACAAACCCGTTAAAAAGGATTCACTGGCATCAAAGGCACCTAAATTCGCTTTTCCATACTCGCGCTTCTCGCTGCGCTCCACTTTTCCACCGTATTGCTGTGCAATGTACTGCGCACCGTAACAAATCCCCAGCACTGGCACTTGGCCAATAAACTGATCCAAGTCCACTTGCAAAGCCTGTGGATCCGTTACCGAAAACGGACTACCGGACAGAATGATCGCTTTGATTGAAGGATCAAGGGCTGGCACCTGATTATAAGGCAAAATTTCACTGTAGATATTGAGTTCGCGGATGCGGCGGGCGATGAGTTGTGTATACTGTGATCCAAAGTCGAGGATGACGATTTTCTCTTTCATGCGGCAAATATAATATTCTCCTCAGAATTCGTTGAAAGATGACGTTTAAAGTTAGAGTCACCTGAAATTTTCTACTTTAAAAGTAAATCACTAAATATCTAGAATTGAATTGAGGATGTATCTATTCACTCTGATCGTCAATCTCAACGTGTCCATCTAAGAAGCTAAATCTCCGGGCCAAAAATCTGTAAAGTCCAGAGTGCTTTACCTATTTTTACGCCCCTTAACGCAATCATTTTTATGCAACTCGTCCGACAACTTCTTTGGCAAGGTAAAAACAAGTGGCAAATTGCCGGCGCTGCTTTAGGTGCTTTTCTAGGACTTTTTCTCTTGCTCGCTGCCCTCCAGCTCTATTTTGATCTCCAGACCATGATCAGTGGTAATGGTACCGACGGCCAATATGTACTGATCAACAAAAAGGTCAATTTGATGAATACGTTGGGCGCATCGGCCACCTTTACCGAAGAAGAAGTCGAGGAATTGGAACAACAAGCTTTTATTGAATCCGTCGGGCGTTTTAGCTCCAATCGATTCCGCGTGGGAGCTTCCAGTTCAATGCTTGGCTTTTACACCGAGTTATTCTTCGAAAGTGTCCCGGATGAATTCATCGACGTTAACGTAGGAAATTGGGACTGGAAAGAAGGGCAAAGCGAGGTGCCCATTATTATGTCCAGAGATTATCTCGCCTTATACAATTTTGGTTTCGCCCCAAGTCAGGGACTACCGCAGTTCACGCCTAGTACTATTCGTCGAGTTAGCGTAGACATTACTGTTAGAGGCAATGGCTTGCGCAAAGTGTACCAAGGTCGAATTGTTGGTTTTAGTGATCGGATCAATTCCATTCTGGTGCCTCAATCATTTATGGATTGGAACAATCAGCGATTTGGCGAATCTAACGGTAAAGCCAGTTCTCGCTTAATTCTACAAACGACGAATCCTTACGCACAGGAATTTCGAGATTTTCTTGAGTCCAAAAGTTACGAAGTCAGCAGTGGCAAGCTTATCGGTGGCCAGCTGACCACCGTGCTACGCATCGTAATCGGTACGATTGCCTTCATTGGCGCCGTGATCATGCTGCTTTCCGTGCTGGTTTTTATCCTCACCTTCCAACTTATCATTTCTCAATCTGCAGCCGATGTCCGTTTACTACTCCAACTCGGTTACAAACCGGACCAAATCGGCAAGGTTTTGCGCAAAGCCTTACTCCTGCTTTTTGGTAGTATTTTAATGCTCACACTCATTGCCTTGCTGATCGAGCATCAGGTTTTTAGTGGTTGGCTGAACGCGCAAGGTTTTGCCCTCTCGGCGGGTATCCATCCTTTAGTTTGGGGATTTGCCATTGGCTTCAGCGTCTTATTTATTTTCATCAATTTTCAAAATGTGAAAAGGAGTATTCAAAAATTGCAATAGTTTAAATCTTAAACTTTTGTTAAAAAAATAATACCAAATCACGGTCTTTTGTCCGGACTTTCTTTATATTCACAAGGATAACAAAACCACGAGCCGCTCCAAACGGCTCAAAAAACATCATACTATGAATTGGAAAGTCCTCCTCACACTGCTGGGAGCAATTCTGTATTGGTGGGTGTGTGACTATTGGTATACTTGCACCAAAAAACATGCTTGTTATGGGTGTGGCCCCGATCAAGCAGAAGTTACAACTCCTCCCCCAGCCCAGGGTTCCTATGCACCACTTACCTTTAATCTCAACAGCGAAGCTGCTCTAACCACGGACGAATGGTCCAGTGCTAAAGATTCCATCCTAGCCGGCCGCACGGACGATAACATCCTCGAAATCGTTGGTTATTATTACGATGGTGAAGTTGCACCAGCTGGTTTTGCCGATATGGGCATGGCCCGAGCCGCCAAAGCTCGAGAGCTATTTGCCAATGATATTCCCGCCGAACGTATCCGGCTGAGATCGCAACAAGTAGATCGTCCAACAGATGGCTCCGATCGCTTCCGTAGTGCCGATTTCAATTGGATAGTCGTTGAAACCACCAAAGCAGAAGTCGTCGAACTCGAAAACTCGGCCATCATCCTTTTCCCGTTTAATTCTGCTATTAAGGATCAAAATCCCAAAGTAGATGATTATCTCAATCGTCTAGTGGAACGACTGAAAACAAACGGTGGAAAAGTTCGCTTAACGGGACATACCGATAATAAAGGGACCGAGGCCCGAAACCAACAATTGGGGATGCGCCGTGCTAAAGCGGTCCGTGATTTATTGGTGGGCAAAGGTGTCAATCGCAACCAGATTGTGACTGAATCGAAAGGTGAATCCGAACCCGTAGCGAGCAACGATACCGATCAAGGTCGACACCAAAATCGCCGTGTGGTCGTAGAGATCATCGAATAAAAGGCAAGGGATTAAACCAATTTTAAAAAACAATTCAAAACTCAAGATATTATGTTGTTACAATCAACAAGCGTATACTCGGATCTTTGTGGTCCACTAACCTGGCAACTTCTTCTTTGGCTGTTGGGTGCGTTTTTACTTGGATTGCTGTTGGGCTGGTTTCTGTGGAGTAAATGGAAATCTATGTACAATGATTCTCAGGCGGATCTGGCCTCATGGAAAGCCAAAGCCAATGGATTTGAAGCCGATCTGAGTTCGCTACGCTACGAAAAAGAAAAAGTGGATGTGGCCTTGAAAGACTGTAAGCGCAAGAGTGCAGATCTCGATATCAAGCTTAAAGCTTGCGAGGAAGCGAAAGCGGCTTTAAGCAGCGGCGTTGACAGTGGTGGTGGCGAAAATCTTGCCAGCGCGGCGCTCGGATTTGCTGCGGGCAATGTTGCCGCTGGTGGCGGTGCACTGACCGGCTATGGTGCTATCCTGAAAGAAGACAACCTACAGGTTGTAGAAGGGATTGGCCCAAAGATCAAAGGCTTATTAAAAGATGCAGGTATCACTACCTGGGCAGCTCTGGCTGCGGCAGCACCGGAGAAATTATCAGAAATTCTCAACGCGGCTGGTCCGCGCTATCGCATCCACGATCCAAAAACTTGGCCTAAGCAAGCCAGTCTAGCCAATGAAGGTAAATGGGACGAACTGATTGAGTATCAAAAATTCCTCGGCGGCGGCAAAGAAGACAGCAATATCGGTGGCGGCCAAGCCAAGGTTGAAAAACTCTACATGAAAGCACAAGGATTAAAAGCATTCGATCCGAATGACCTGAAAGTTGTTGAAGGCATCGGGCCAAAGATTGAAGGCTTATTAAAAGATGCAGGTATTGATACCTGGGCGAAGCTAGCGGAAAGCTCTGCGGATCGTATTCGTGAGATTCTCAAAGCAGCGGGTGACCGCTATCGTTTGGCCGATCCAGAAACTTGGCCACGCCAAGCCCAGCTAGCCAATGAAGGCAAGTGGGCCGAGCTCAAAGAATATCAAGATTTTCTCCAAGGAGGAAAAGCTTAATAAATATTTCTAAATCGCTTGTTTGAGAGCTTCGCTTTTTTTGAGCGGAGCTCTTTTTGATTTACCTCAATACCTCTTTCGCATATTTCTAATTCTTCAGATTTAACATTGTAGGCTTTAAAACATTCAATCTTTCATCTGTCGGATACTCTTTCTTCAACGAAAATGCTCAGCTACACCTGCAAACTAGATGTCTACTTGAGACGTTTCTGTTTAACATTTTCTTACAACGTATTTAAAATCTCTAGGCAACCAATTTGCATTGGGTATGGACACTTTCAAAAAATTTATATTAATTTGTCTTACAAAATCAGCAGAACACAGACATGAACGCCGAGAGATTCCGACATTTCATTAAAAATCCGGCACATTTGTATCAGATCACTTTTCTAGAATTGAAAAGTTTGGTCAAGCAATACCCGTTCTGTCAAAATCTGCACTACCTTTTATTAAAAAAGAGTCAGCTGGAGCAGCACGCTGATTTTGAAAAGTTACTCCAATTGGCGGCTACTTACAGCATTGACCGTTCCTTTTTATACCAACAGATTGAAGAAAATGACTCTTTTGAGAGCGAAGAAGACAACTTCCTCATCAAGGGAGAGTATTTGGAGTTAAAGGAACTCAATCTGCCTGGTATTGAAACGCCACAAGAGACCTACCAACCAGTGATTTCAGAGCGCGAACCAGATGATGAAGTCGTACCGGAAGAAGGTGCCCCCGAATCTGATCCGCCACGGGAAATCACCTCACCCGTCGAACCGGAAATGCATCAAGAAATAGTAGAAGAGCCTACAATTGATCCGCCGGTTGAGGATCTCGAACCAGTTCCAGCAGTATTGCACCTGGAATCAGAAGAAGACGACTCCGAGGAGGAAGAAGAAACGCCACCAGCGCCGCAAAAAACGGCTCGTGAAGAAAATGTATTCACCATCGAAGAACTCTTGCAATTAGATCAGTTGTCCCCCCTAGAACGCGAGCAGAAAAAGCTCAATGAGCAAGAACAACAGACCGGGGAAGATGAGTATGATACACTGCCCGAAACGCCAGATAAGCCAGAAGATATTCCGTTTGAAATTACCAATGAGCCGGCATTCAATTTTAATGATCCGAGTCGACAGGCACCTACGCCCAAAACGTCATTCAGCAGTTGGCTCAAGCAATTTCAGTCACCGGAGCTGAGTATTCAGCAAATGACCCAGAAAAAGAAGGCCCCAAAAGTGCAACCCGAA
>JANQQI010000039.1 GCA_028285085.1 Saprospiraceae bacterium
GAGCCAGCGACGGAGGAGATCCGCAATAGCGCTGGCGATGTGGTCACCAATGGCGCCCTTGCTCCAGGCAACTACTGCGTGGTGATTTTGGATGCGAACGGCTGCTTAGCCGCCGAGTCTTGCTTTGAAGTGACGGAGCCAAGAGAACTCCAAGCGTCTGTCAACGTGATCAACGAAGACTGTGATGACTTGGGTAGTATTAGCTTAGCCATCACGGGAGGTACGGCACCGTACAACTTTGATTGGACGGATATCACTACGGGTACCGAGCCAATGGATCGCACCGATCTGGCTGGAGGTATCTACAGCGTCGTGGTGACCGATGCTAATAATTGTAGTATCCAAATTGATGATATTTTAGTTGAAGATGAATGTACACCTTGTGTTCTACCGGTGATTGTGAGTATCGATCAGGTGGATGCTAATTGTGGCAACAACAATGGTAGTATAAATATTACTCTGACGGAAAATATCGATGCCTTTATTTTCGAATGGTCGAATAATATTTCAACAATTAATACAGCGAGTGATTTAATCGCTGGCAACTATAGCGTGACGATTACCAGAATCGGACAACCCGACTGCTTCATCGTTGAAAATATCATCATTAACGATATTGAAGGGCCGACCGCTAATGTGGAGAGCACTACCGCTGCAAATTGTCAACTGCCAAATGGTAGTGCCAGCTTGAGTCCTGATAATCTTGCTTTCACTTGGAGTGATGGTGGTAATGGACCGACTCGTAACGATCTACTTGCCGGATTCTACGCGATTACTGCTACGGATGCCGTAGGCTGCCAGACGATTCTGAGCCTGACCATTGAGGCAGATTGCCCAGAGATAGATACTATTTATGTGATTACGACGGAGAATGTACCGGCGGATAGTATTTGCCTCAGTACAGAGGAATTGATCGCTGCCGTGGATACGATCTACGCTTGCGATGAGCCTGATTTTGGTACACTAGAATTGATTCTAACCGATACGTGTCTGACCTATATTCCAAATCCAGATTACGTCGGTGGTGACACCGCTTGTATCGTGCTTTGTGATGAAATGGGCATTTGTGATACGACTTTAATTATCATTGATGTGCTGCCGGACAACGAAGGCTGTGTGGATGTGATCACTGAGGATTCGGTTTACCTTGTAGTACAAGATTGCAATGAAGCTGCGGATCTTTGTCTGGATTTATTACTAGAAGAATCAATTCATTACGAGATTACGGACAATGGTGAACCTTACGCAGGCTCACTCAGTGGTTGTGATGCGGATAGTCTGTTGACCTATTCCACCTTCACCTTGCCTGGTCAAGGTGCTACCGGACCTTACATGGTAGATGCCTGGACCGTCAACGGAGAGACGTATAGTGGTGAGTTTATGACCTTGACTGATTTAGCGGACTCCATGAACGTTTGGGATATAACGGGCAACTGGACTTTCAATGCCAATAGTCTGATCATCAGCGGTGGAAATACAATGTCGGAATACGGCGATCTACAGATCACACAAATTTCGACTAGTGCGTTTACAAGTCTGAATTTGAACACGAATCTTATTCCAAATACGGCCTTGAGTGTGATGGAAGGAGAGCATGAAATTATCCTGACGAATACACTGACCGGTTGTACCGATACGGTAGATGTTTGGGTCGTTTGTATCCAGCCTGAAGTGATCGTTGATACTATTCAGGTCTTGGAACAGGATACGATCTGTCTTGATATCGATGAATTACCCGGCGAGGTGGTCAGTATTGAAAATGCCTGTGAAGACGCCTCCGGTGAGTTTGTACTCTTTGAACTGATTGATGGTCAGTGGTGTGCAACTTGCCTGGGTATGGAGATTGGAACAGATTCAGCTTGTGTGGTGATCTGTGACGATCTTGGATTCTGCGATACCACTTACCTCTACATTACGGTAGAAGACCTCAGTGGCCAGCCAGATACCTTGCCGATTGCCGTTACGGATTTCGATACCACTGGTGTGGGGACGAGCGTCACCACTGAGGTCTTACTCAATGATACTATCAACGGTTCTCTAGACAGCATTTACATTGTCAACGACCCATTAAATGGAACGGTTGTTGTCAATACTGATGGTACAATGACTTATACACCGGACGAGGATTATTGTGATACCAACATACCCGATGCGTTTATCTATTCGATCTGTAATGATGCGGGATGTGATACCGCTACCGTGTATGTTTGGGTACTTTGTGAAGACTTGGTGGTGTATACCGGATTCTCACCGAATGGAGATGGCGTCAACGATTTCTTCCATATCGATGGCATTGAAGCCTATCCAAATAGCAAACTCAGTATTTTCAATCGCTGGGGTAATGAAGTTTACTTCAAAGAAGGTTATCTCAATGATTGGGATGGTAGCTGGAAGAATAAAGCGCTACCCGACGGGACTTATTTCTACGTGCTCGAAGATGGGCAAGGGAAGTCTTACTCGGGCTATGTACAAATCCATCGCTAAGTTAGCTTAGCGTGATAAAATAATGCATTTTCTAATATCCCTTTTGCAAGAGGCGGCTGCGTAGCTGTCTCTTTTTTTATTTCATTAGACATCTAATTCAAATACTTTCGAATGACTTCCAACATGGCTTCGGGCGGAATAGGTCCGGAAGGGTGGGCCTTGATAACACGAATCATATCTCCGGTGAGTTGTTCGTTGAAGCCGAGGCGAAGCCCGGCGCGATAACACAGTTTCTCTTCTTCTTCGCGGATATCTCCATCGCTACGCATCAAAAAGAGTAAGTAATATAGGATTGTCATGCGATCTTGCTCAGCGGGTGGCGGCTGGAGACGATAACGTTCCGGGTGCTTGGCCACTTCGACGATAGTCTCACTGTCAAGCCCAATCTTATTAGCGATACTGCCAATCATCAAGCGTTCAATATTCTCCTCTTGTTGATCCGAGCGAGACATTTGGATCAAGAGCGCAATAATGGCTTTTTTACGCTCGTATTCGTTAGAGTAGTTTTCCAGCATTAGTTTAAAATTTATACAAAAACACTATTTTCCTTTTCCCTGCAGTAAGACCAATAGAGTGTAAAACATGATCTTAAAATCTAGAGCTAAAGACATGTTCTCAATATACAAAATATCAAACTTTAAGCGCTGCAACATTTCGTCTACATTTGACGCATAGCCGTACTTTACTTGCCCCCAGGAGGTAATGCCGGGCCGAACCTTGAGCAATTGCTTGTAATGCGGCGCCTTATCCACGATTTTATCGATGAAGTAACGACGCTCCGGGCGAGGACCAACCAACGACATATCGCCAATGATGACATTCCAAAACTGAGGTAATTCATCCAAACGCCACTTCCGCATGATCTTCCCCCAGGGCGTGATGCGACTATCGTATTCGTGCGACAACTGTGGGCCATTCGCTTCGGCATCGGTATACATCGACCGGAATTTGAAGATGTAGAACGGCTTGCCATTAATGCCGATGCGCTCTTGCTTGAAAAAAATAGGGCCTTCGGAAGACAGGCGTACCCGTAAGGCAATATAAATGTATAGCGGTGAGAGTAATAGGAGCAGCACCAAACTAGCGGAAATATCAATCAATCGTTTGATTAACTGCTGCCAGCGTGGCATCAAATCCTGCTTGATTTCAATCAGTACCGCACCGTAGACATGGTTCATTTTGACATTTCCCAGGAGAATGTCGTACATGTCGGGGATAATTTTGACGAGTACTTTATTATCAAAATCAAAAAGGATATTCAGAATTTCCCGCAAGCGATTATGCTCAGAGGTTTCTATGGCGATAATGACTTCTTCAATCTCCTGCTCACGAATGATGCGGGCTAAGTTTTCAATTTTTCCCAGCTTGGGTAAGAATTCTTGGAGCTCATTCGTCGAGTTCCCGTTGGCATCAATGAAACCCACAAAGCGGTAACCCAGCCCCTTTTTTCGGCCAGTGATCTCGTGGTAAAGCTCCAATGCGTTTTGGTTACCACCGATAATGATGGTAGAGTAGGTGACCAAGCCAGCTTTCAGTCGGCGACTCGCTCGGGTGAGAATAATCATCCGTACTGTGGCCGTCAGAAAGAAGTGGAGGGTAAAGAGCGTGATAAAGGAGTTATAATACGTTTTATAATCCCGCACGAAGTCATCCAGAATCAACGTGAAAAAGAGAAAAACAACCCCAAGGAAAGTGATGAAAAAGGTACGCGCCAATGTGGCCAGGCGGGAAAGACGATAGATGTCGCGATACTTATCGAAGATCGAATAGAGAAAAATCCATCCCAGTGGAATAGCGACGATACCAACCCAAAAATTCTGATCTTGCAGCAACGAGCCATCAATAGGCATGTTCTCCACCTGCTTGCGATAAAGAAAGAAGCAGGCCCAAGCGAGCATTGCTGTGAGAAAGTCAGCAAAACTGTAAATTAGAAAATCAATTCGGCGCTGTTGGTTCATCGGTGTCCTCGTCCTCTTTCCGTTTAAGCTAGTTTAGTCTTCGCATGGCCAGTTCTTATGACTGATTGCTCTAAAGCAAGCACAAGCTTAGAACAGGATTAATTTGACGTTATCGAGGTAAATTTCTGCATTTTCCCTGGTAAATTCGCCGTTTTCGATTGGTATTTGAGCTCGTAACTCAATATGATAGAGTTCCGCTCCGGATTGGCGAGCGATTGTCAAAGCCTCTCCGATATTTAAATAGATTTTATTCCAGTCTTCACTGGTATTAATACCGAAGCTAAAATCACCAGAAATGGGCTCTCCAAAGCCATTGAATCCAGTAATGCCAATAATGAACGGGATATCTGTTTTGAAATCAAGCTCGATAAAAGCAAAGCTATTGAAACTCGGAAATTCAGTAATTAGTGAACTGGAGACTCCAACTAGACTGTGGCTTTCCTCAAGATAGATATAACCACTATGGTCTCCTTCAAAAATCCGTGGATCTTCTTCCAAAACCACCACCTTTGTTTCGGGATCACCATCTAATTCATTGTTAAATCGCTGGGCGCCACTCTCGTAGTTTTCCACAAATACCAATTTCGCATTATCCTTGTACGTCGTCTGTGGCTTGATGACCACATCTTCTTTGGCCAGGTTAATGGTGGTTTCGTAACGCTCGTAGAAAGGGTAGATATCGGGAATGGCAGCGATACCGTTGGTCTTGATACCCGGATCAATGATGACTTGTTGTTCACCTTCTTGCAAAACGGGAATGGAGAAAGGAAACTCGAATGCTCCCAAAAACTCACCCCCAACGTAGATCCAGCCGTCGGTGATTTTGACAGAATTAGAACCATCTTCACCGGCCGTATAAATGTAGGGTTCAACCGTTACAAAAGTCGGTTCTTCTTCGGAAGGATTAATGATATTACAACTTCCCAATCCCAAAAGGAGGAACGAGAAGAATAAAGTTGTCGGAAGTAATGCACGCATCATATTTTTCATAGTTTGTAATCATTGCTTCGAATGATAATGTATGTAGGACGCTTTTCTTTTTATACAGGTTTTGGGAATCTGGAATTTAGATAGCAGCTATTTTTCATTTTAAAATATACTGCAACATCGGAATATTATCCGTGTAAATGAAATCCGGGCTTTTCTCAATCGCATCGAGAGCTGCACTCTTGATTTTGACATCTACGATAGCTACTCTTAGTCCGGCAGCATGTGCACTTTGGATGTCTGCTTCTCCGGTTGGGGCATTATTGAACGCAATGGCGTAACAACCGATACCGGCAGCATAGTTTAAATTATCATCTGTCAGTTGTCTAAAAAAACTGATTTTGATACTTGGATCCTCAACTAGTAAAGCTTCTGCGATGAAGCGATTACTAGTTTCGACGATGACCCAATCTTGGCATTCATAATCGTGGTAGATACGTTGCAATGCACGGACAACGCGTTCGGAGTAGGTCTGGTTAGAGAACGTCGGATTGCAGCCTAACGATGTCTTGATGTCTAAAAAAATTAATGGTTTGGGCGTGCGGCTAGCAAAACGGTCCAAAACGGTGCGCAGCCGCATGAGCTTTTCATCGCTGAAGATATTGGTGTTAAAACCACTACGGTAGCGGCAATCATCAAGTTCGCTGGCCGGTTTCTGCTGGATGCAGTTGATACAATCGGTGAGCGATTCGAGGGCTGAATCATGGTACAAAAACAGCACGCTGTCGGCACTTAATTGGACATCCAATTCGACGCCATCCGCACCGTAGCCTTCCACCGCCCTAAAAATGCCAGTGCCGGTGTTAGATGGCAAATTGACTTCCGGTGAAGGATAGCCACCTCCGCCGTGACCAATGACGCCGATGATGTTACCGTTCAGGTTGTTGATCCCGTCGAGGTCGACCTTACGGCAGTTGCTCAGCAGCAAAAGGCCACACAGCAAGGTAAGCTTACCCACCCAGTTGGTAACGAAGGTACAATCGAACATGTGCACTAAATCCATTAAATGTATTGATACGATCGCGAAACGGATCGCGTAATCTTTCTAAATAACCACCGGCGCCTAAGCTATTGCCAATTGTCCAGCGCGTCCCTAGCTGATATTCCAAACCGTAGGCAAAATGAAACTCATGAACGCTGTTTTTGCCATCGGCATTAGGAACAAAGTTTTCCATCCACGTCACCTGATAGGCCAGACTGGCGTAGGTTTGGAATCGTTGTCGCTGGGCGAGCCGATAGCGGTACCCCAGGTGCAGTCCCCACGGGCCATCCGTAAGCAGATAAGCATCGGAGTAGACCAGCTTGGGGCCCGCGAAGAGGCTATGATCTCCTTTTCGCATCAGGAAAGCCAGATTGGCTTGATAGCCGGTAAAACTCAGACCGGTACCTAGCTCGACCGCCATTTTCCAGGAGGTATCCAGGCTGTCACTTTGAGCCCGTAATGATCCCACGGTGCTAAAGAGCAGCCCAAGGATCATCCCCCATTGTGCGATTGGTTTAATCAATTGAAGCGTTTTGTTCACGTTCTGCGATTAGATCAATGATTTGGTGGGCAATGCGTAGGGCACGATAGCCATCGTCGATGGATACCACCGGGCGACGATCTTCGATAATGCACTCCGCCAACGTTTCCAGTTCCATTTTGATGGCATTAACCGCTTCGGTTTCCGGCATATGCAAATGCACGAATTTGACGCCGTCTTCGGTATGCAACTCCAACAAATTGGCATCCTGTGGTAACTCGGGATCGGCCTGATCGTAGAGGCGAATGATCTGCGCTTGCTTATCCAGGAAATCCAAACTGATGTAGGCATCCTTTTGAAACAAACGCAATTTGCGCATTTGCTTCATCGAAATACGACTAGCGGTGAGATTAGCCACACAACCATTTTCAAACTCCAGGCGGGCGTTGCTGATATCGGGCGTATTACTCACCACGGCTACACCGCTGGCGCTGACGAAGCGAACTTCCGATTTTACCAGACTCAGCACTAAGTCAAGGTCGTGAATCATGAGGTCCAAGACCACAGAAACATCGGTACCCCGAGGGTTGAAAGTGGCCAGGCGGTGGGCTTCAATGAACATGGGGCGCATCGGCATACCGCCAATCGAGAGCAACGCTGGATTGAAGCGCTCAACGTGTCCGACTTGCACCTTTACTCCGGCCGCTTTGCTCCGTTGCATCAACTCTTCGGCTTCTGACAAAGTATGCGTTAGCGGTTTTTCAATGAAGAGATGCTTACCGCGCGAGATGGCCTTGACGGCAAGGTCAAAGTGGGTAATCGTGGGGGTGACAATATCAATGACATCTGCTGCTTCGATCAGCGCATCGAGATCCGTCCAGCGCCGGACGCCATGCTCGCTTTCTGCTTTTTGGGCGTTCCGGTCATCCGGGTCATAAAATCCAATTAAATCATACTGCTCCACCATTTGGATACACTTCAAATGGATTTTGCCAAGATGGCCAACACCGAGTAAAGCAATTTTCAACATATAGCTTGGGCATTATTGCGACGCAAAAGTACGGACTTGTGCGGGAAAAATGACCTTTTGTGCAAACATACAGGGAATAAAAAACGCGCAAAATCACTGAGACTTTGCGCGTTTTCGATTAGAAAGAATGAATAGACTACATGGAAGTCCCCATCATCGTCTTCATCACCTTGTCAAGGTAAGAGAATAGTTGGTCCAAGCTATTAGCACCACCATCCATAAAGTTGATGCTAAATTCCTGACTGAAGACATCGCCTTTGGCTTTGTCCGCCTTTAGAATCATGCTTTTCACACTTTTCTTGCTGGCATCCATGACTTCTTTCATTGGGCCTTCATTCATCCCTTCCAATTTTTCCATCACACCGACGGTGTTTGGAACATCCCAGTATACCACCTGAGCGCTTTTTTGAATACGATCGAGGTGTTCTTTAGAGATGCGCTCGCCTTTACCGAAACCAGCTGACAACTTGTTTTCAATAAAGTCTTGATTATTGGTAATGAAAAACACACCATCTTTCATCGCCATAAAGGCATCCATTGGCATGTCTGGAACATTGATTTGGTAGTAAGCACCTTTGCTTTCTAAATAAGGCGAGTGTAGGCCTAATTTAACGAATTTCATCACATCTGCCTCGTTAGAATAAGACATCATCATCGTAAATTCAGGCAACTTTTCTTCTACTTCGCGCTCTACTTCGATACGGTTGAATTCTTCATCGTAATCGTAGGTGGTAATGGTCTTTTTGAAGTCACGCATGCCGGTGACACCCAAGAACATATCGCCACTCCACAAATTGTAAAGTGCTTGCTCGTCTACTGCAATACCGATAATGTCCATTGCATCGTTGATCATCGGACCATACTCAGGAATCTGATTCAACATTGGTTCCATCAAACTACGGGTACCGTTGACCATCTCTTCCAAATTATAGTTGAAGTTGATGTAAGCCATCAAGTTATTCTTAGGAATGTACTGCGCAAATTTCTGATTGAAACTAGCGTTGGTCATCCCTTGGAAGATCTTGGAAAGTTCGTCGTTTACGAAAGTTTCGTAGTTGACGCGCATGGCGCCTTGGTCAAAATTCATGTGGGCGGCAATGTGCATGCCTTCGTACATACCCATCATCATTTCCATAATCATACGCTGGTCAGCGGGCATCATGCCCATCCCCATCTGAGAGTACATGGTAGCGAAGGCACCGTAATCCATCCAAAGGCTGGCATCACTGGTTTTGCCTTTCAGTGCTCGACTGTATTTCGCATTCGTTGAAATGGAGTTTCCTTTGTTGCCATTCAATACGGTATTCATCCACTCTTGGGTAGGATTTTGGCCACGCGCTTCGCCCCCGGCGACGATTGCTTTGTTGTTATTCCAGGCCAAGGCACCAGAACTGCCCATGCTGAATACCTCAAAGTCACCACGTTTTTCGGTTTCCAGAGTTGTACCAAGTTGGTCGCTGATAGCTTGACGGAATTTAGCGGCGTCACTTAGCTGGAAGGCCACTCCCATCAAAATACCGCCGTCCTCGTCCAAAACTTTCCCAAATACGTGAGAAGCAGACATCAAGTCAAGACCATATTTACCTGGATCTTCAATCATTTCGACAACCTGCTGGCCCGCGTTTTGGGCGAGTTGGGACATTGCCATCTGGTATATATTATACTCTTTGAGTTTAACCAGAGGGATTTTTTTATTGAGGTGATCGGGATTAAGGGTAAATACAAAAGAAGCGTCTTGAGGGACGTGTTGTAATAAGCTTTGTGCACTAAGACTGCTAAAAGACAGGCACAGCAGCAGTGCGTACATAAATGTTTTTCGGATCATTGCTAATTAATAATTAAAAAATGAGTTGTTAAAAGATGGTTATTGGGGAGCCGGTAGAGGCTGCTCTTGCTTATATCACTTGGAATCAATATTGAAATCCTGAACAGACCAGAAGGCCAGCAAATTAGCCGGCATCAATTTTCGGCCTAAAGAATATATCTCAAGTTGATTCTAAAATTCGATCGTATTTTCTATGGAGCTTTCTCCGCGAATCAGTTCAGCAATGGAATTTTCCAATTTCACGGCTTTCTTGCTGGGAGAGACTTGTGCTTTATTGTTGGATACGCGTTTGATCGGTTGCTGGAAGCGATAGACGCTAACGTATTTAGCCGTTTCCATCACATAGCGGGCCGAAAAATTAAGTTCTTCAAATTCTTCTTTGGACAGTTTAAGATCCGGGCCGTAGCGAAACAGGCGTCGGAACTCATTATCCTTAAACTTGAAGTTATCCTTTTTTAGAGTTGGTAGTGGGGTGCGATTCAGCTCGTCGGCTACAGCATTGATTGCCTTGTTTAGGGTTTTTACCCGGTCGAAATCACCACTGAGCGTGAATACGAACTCATCGAAATCCGTCGACGTTTTGACATTCGACATTCCTTTGATTTTACTGATGGTCTGGCGCACGGTTTCAACTTCTTTTTTCATTTCAGTCACCGAGGGCACTTCCATCCCTTGCACCTTGTCCATTTGTAGGTAAGCTTTGAGGTTGTCTTTGCTTGCGCTCATATCAATAGTGACCAGCAGGTCACCGGAGCCATCGGCTTTCATATTGATCGCTTCAGTTACTTCGAAGCAATTTGTCAAGAGTAGAGGCAAACAGAGTACTAATAGTGTACGAATTAATCGTTTCATGGCAGCAATTTTTGATTTTTTCTGAACTAATAACGTACCGTAAATACGAATGGTGCTTTTTTATCGACCAATAAAATGTTATTTTTTTTAACGGTAGTACATTAGGATAGCGCCAAAGAGGGTAATTAAGGCGATGAGGACAGTTGCCATGCGGATAGAATAGCGAATGTGCCGCACAAAGGTTTCGATCGCTTCTCGTTGTTTGGGGTAGCGGGGAAAAACCTCTTCTTCCATCTTTTGGCGGTTGAAGAGATGCGCCGCACCGAACTCGACTTCGTTTTGTACCAGTACCTTATAGACCTTCAGGACTTTCACCCGGAAGTAGACGTTCACAAAGAGCATCGCCACGAAAAGTCCAATAACAATCGAAATCAACAGAATATACATGCATTCGTGTTTTGCTGCCACAAAAGTAAGGATTTTTGGAAATTAAGCAGAGAATTTAGATGCCAGATGCCAGATGCCAGATGCCAGATGCCAGATGCCAGATGCCAGATGCCAGATGCCAGATATGAGGACAGTAGACTTTAGATAATAGATTTTAGATGGAGTAGGAGGTTAACACCCATTAGTAGGAGATAGCAACTTCGGCGGAATACTCCAGCAATTACCTTTTGGTTTATCGCATTCGTTGGTTTGATCTTATGTCTATCGTCTAATATCTAAAGTCTTTGACCAGATTTTGCAACTAAATTCGAGTCAGCGGGGAGATATTAGATGTTAGACGGTTAAACCCGCTGCGCTTTATAATTAGATAAGGGTGCAGTACACTGGCCTAAGTTCAGCATGATTTTATTACGTAAAATTATACACATGTGCGACAAAAACTATGTTGGATAGAACAGTCTTGAAATGGGATTTTTATAGATGCTTTGTAATTAATACTTTTTAACTATATTTGTCAGTCTATGGAAACATCAATTAGTTTTCATAGCAGGAACACACCAGAGCTGCGGAAGTATTCTACTTCAACACTTTGTAGCTCAGATAACGGCACAAGTTTTTTTTCAAAAGAAGTACTAGAAACTAACAAGTGATAAATTGAAGTGATTAAGAACTAAGAATTCTTATTTACGACTTTCAATGCTATCGCTGTAGCCGTCCTCTATTAGGATATACTTCTTACACAACAACTTTTCTTTTCTTCAAATACTATTGTTTGGACAGGGATGGTCTTCTCTTTAACCAGCTGATAGTGATGATAAGATATTTGAAAACCATGTGAAACATAACCAAAACCCTGAAAACCAAATCCCTCGGCAGCTACCTCCACCCGCATTGCTTTGTATTCCCTCTTCACCCCTCGTGGGGTAGCTGCCATCTTTTTTATTTGACGCTATGAAATAAAGAAATTACTTATCCCCATTTACATGCCTATGCGCAGAATGCTGTGCTGGGCATGTTTTTTTATGGGCGCCCGAAATCCGTCAAAGACAGGTTTTTTAACACTTAGTGCATAATAAGTTTTTTCGAAAAACAGTTATAGTCCTCGTCCGATCGGAAATGAAAGCACTCAGGCTTTATAATCATGATGACAGTCCTGAGGTCTTGATCCTACACTATCTCCCTATATCTATCTACTGCAAGTCACTATTATTTCATTTTTAAAATTTTGATGATGCAAAATTTGAAAATTAAAGTATTGGTGCTGGCAGTATTATGCTCTGGCCTGTTCTCCGCTTGTCGAAATGAGGACCCACTAGATGCCAACATCAAGCCCGAATCTTTAGAAGACACCAATGCCAATTGTCAACCTCAGCGTATTAGCTGGGATGCATTTGCTTATGATCAAGAGAAGGTCAATCACGAGATGACTTTCAGTTGGAAAGCCGGGGCAGCAGCCGGTAAAAGCAAATTTAAATTTGAATTCTTGGTTAACAACCAAGTCGTCGCACAAGCGATCGATTTGGTAGCTACGACGCATTCGATCAGTGAGGTAATTACTTTGGACGATTTACTGGAAATCCGTGTTTATGAGGATTGTGGTAACGGCTACAGTAGCTTTCAGACCACTGGAAAAGTGCACTATTTGAATGCGGTCAACACAGATGATATCGTATTTCGTGCAAAATCAAGTACTGCCATCAACGACTTTTGTCCCCTTTCTTGCAATTATGCGATGCTGGAAGATGATAACATTTTTAACGCTGACGGGACTTTAATTGACGTTAGTACGCTCAGCTCGAGTTTTGTGTTCTACGATTTTGCGGCGATTAAGACCAATTGCTTGAGCTGTCAATTGCAAAATGGTGTTTGGTCAACCGCCGTGGTCGATCCCGGAGGCTTTCTGAATTGCGTTGGGCAAGTCCAGCAAGTGATCTACGACGACTATCGAGAATGTCTATAATTATTTAGAATAAAATCTACTTTGAAACGAATTTTCACCCCCTATATCTATCTACTGCTTCATCTTATCACTTATTAACACACAAATTTTCAGACATGAAAAATTTAAGAGTAAGTCAATTGATGTTAGCAGTATCCTTGACTTTTTTAACCATTGCTTGTCAACAAGCAACCGCTGTCGACGAATCTAATATTGCTCAGGCAAGCTTAGAGGCTACGCCGGCTGAAGATGCGACCACTACAACCCCCATGACCCCAGTCGAGCCTACGGTCTTCACGGCTAGTGCTTCGACCACCATCAATGAAATTTGTAACAAGAACTGTCAGTATATCCGCTTTGCGGACAATTCAATATTGAACGCTGATGGTTCGGCTCTAGATGTGAGCACCCTAAGTTCGGCCAGCCTGCACTACGACTTCGCCACCGTCAAAACCCAATGCCTTAGTTGTCAGGAAACTAGTGAAGGAGTGAGTACTCCCACGGTTGACGCTAAGTCTTTTGTGGACTGTGTTGGCGGTGCACCGGATACCGGTCTGGAGAAGTTCGAAGACTGCGAGTAACCCTCATTGCACACACAATCTTTTTTTGAGATAGCTGGTACTGCAACTCACCGATCTACACCTGTTTGGAGGAAATAGTGTGTAGTTCTCACCGCGTTGTAGAGGGAGTCGAAAATCACTACGACGCAACTCGGTAAAGTTGTAGAACACCCAATCTGCTCTCTTCGGCCTTGTGCTGGAGAGGGCTTTTTTAATGCCAAATGGATTAAGTCAAAAGACATCTAGCTGGCGGTATCCCGAATCTTTTGTACAATGTCCATGAAGACCTCGAAATCAATTTCAAAATCTCCATCGGTATCATGCTCAGCGGTGATGACCACCAGCAGTTGTTCATTGGGGAGTACGCAGGCATACTGGCCACCACTCCCCGCCATCAGGTAGGCGCTGAAATCGGGATTGACCCACCAAAGGTGCCCAAACATAAAGTCGCTACCGTCTCCGGTCAGGGCTTGAGGACTAACCATATCCTGTATCCAGGCACTGTCTACTACTTGTTCGCCTTGCCAGTATCCTTGATTCAATACCAGCTGAGCGACCTTTGCTAATTCTCTGGGGGTGGTAGAAATACCAAAGCCACCGTAAGGATAGCCATCATAGCTTAACCAGGTGTAATTGTTGAATCCGATTTTTGAAAATAGGACGTCATCCGCCCATTCGTCTAAAGATCGCCCTACCGCATTTTGAATGGATGCAGCAATCAAATGTGGCTCTCCACTATTGTAATTAAAAGTTTGTCCAGGAGAAAAAATCAAGGCGCGATCGAGAATAAAGTCGATCACATTGTCCGGCTTTCGTTGCAATAAGGTCGAAACATCTTTGCTTTCATCGAATCCCAAACCACCCTGCATGCTGAGCAAGTTATTAATAGTGACTGCTCTTTTATCGGGATGATTCTGTAATTCTTGTTCGAGGTAGAGTGAGATTGGATCTTCAATGGAGGACAGCACGTCTTCCTGAATAGCTATTCCAGTCAGCAATCCCATGATTTGCTTAGTACATGACCAGATGGGCTGCGGCCGTGTTCGATCGTTTTCATCTTTAAAATAGGTCTCGGCGACTAACTTTTCGTTGCGGAACACCAGCAAGCTTTTTAGCTGCCACAGTTCCTCTTCAGAATGGATGGTATAAATAATTTCTGTGAGCTTTTGTTCGTCCATTAGCTCCGTGCTTGGCGTAGACAACACCCAGCCGTCGTTGAGTAGAGCAGGTTCCGTTTGAATGGTATCGACGAAAGGAGAGGATTCCTTTAAACATCCGCTGAGGAAAAACAAGAAAAGGAAGAGAAGTAAATATTTCATAAGTTGGATGAGGTTAGATCAACTTCAGGATTAGAAATACCAGCTGTAGCAGAACTGATGAAAGATTTGTTGAAATGACGGCTCGGGAAAATACCCCAGATACTGTAGTTGATAACTGAGCGAGCGCATTTTTGTCTCTTGGTTGAAATATAGAGTGGCAGTGAGTTCGGTGCGATTGAAATGGGGCAGCGTATTGAAAGATAGGTCCTGATGAATATCCGAGAAGTTTTCGCCGACCTTTGTTGAAAAGAAGTAGGGATCACGCTGAGTGGGTGTTCTGCTATGCAGGCCAATTAGACTATTGTGCCAGCTGAATTCGAGGAGCCGACCTTTGATCTGGAGAAAGGCGGATAAATACCAGCCTAGATCATAACTCGTCATCCAAAGAATTGGGCCGGCGTGCAGCTCCGGGTAATTTTGCACATGATATTGGATACTTGCTTTGGGGCCGAGGTACCACGCGACTTTGTCACTCTGGCCGAGGCGCCAGGCGTAGTGACCGGATAAAGGAGATAAATACCAAGTGCCCGACCAGCTACCTTCTACAACCTTACCGCCTCCGCCGAGGGTGAAGCGGTAGGAGAGATAACGCTCAGGATTGATTACCAGATAGCTATATGACAATTGCAAGTCAGGTCCACGAATGACCAATCCATGATTAAGATCTTCCTTGAGTTCAAGATAAGCAGCGCCTACAGAGAAGGTACTGCCACGAAAGTCCAGATTTTGGGAATTGCCCTGAAATCCCCAAAGTACCAAGCCGATGATGACAAGATATGTTTTCATTGTTGGATAGGTTCAGCTTCATTGGGTATCAGGCGCTGTCAGCACAATGATATTCAATATCGTCAGAAATAAAGATGACAATCGTCACCTTGACCCTATCCGGTTAATCTTATTTCTTGGAGAGACTCTTCGTTTTTTTAATCTAAAAATGAATAATAATAGCTATACCCATCGATCTCATCGTTGTACTTAGAATACACCAAAATCATCGAATCTTCGTGGTCATCGATTTTTAAGGCGGCGTGAGGTAAAATGGTCTTTTCAACGAATGTCAATTCGGGCAACTGAAACTTCAATAGGGCGAATATCTCGGTATCCGAGTCAACGGACTCATTGGTGGAAACATACAGGAAAGCCTGGTCGTGACTGAGAGCAAAGTCATCGATAGCAACGTAATTACCATTACCGTAATCCGTTGCTAAGATCGTTGAACCAGCCGTGAGATCATCGGCATTATTGTAATTTACAAGCTTGAGCTCATTGCCACTTTGGTCTATAAATAATTGGTGTTGATCCGAGTAGAGTATTTCGCGACCGACGATACCTCCATCTAATATTAGATCTTCACCCATTAAATTACCCGCCTCAGAAAATTGATAACGGCGCGAATATGACGAAGTGGAAGCCTGAGGAAATGCCAAAAGGGTTGGACTTGAAGATTGATCAACCGGATAAACGATGGGGCAATGGGGGCCGTCAATAGTGGCCAGTTCTTCTTGTGAATTACGCTCAGTGACGATCAGGTCATGATCACCGCCGTGTACACCGATGATGATTTTGTTATCATCAATGTAACTGCTGGCGACAACGCCTTCCAAAGGCGTATCCAGATTTTCTTTCAAAGTAAGATCTGACAGGTCGTAGATCATTAGGTCGTGCTCGTTAGGCACCGCTAGTTCATAATCATCAGTTTTTGTATTGAGGTAGAGATGGTTGAAAACGGTGAAAATACCGGGAATGGACTTGGCTTCAGTCGTATTTGTGGGCATGTCGTAAATCACGGCTTTGATATCTTCCTTGGTTTCAAGGTAGATGATTTTTTGCGCGGGGCGGTCGATGAAGACCGCTCTTGAACCACCTGTATAGGACGTTATCTCAAAAATATATTGACAATCTATGTCCGAAGCGTTTCCATCACACGAGCTAGTAGGAGCCTCTGGGGGGAGATTTTCATTATCGTCGTCATTATTATTACAAGTCGCTGTGCAGAGAAGAACAGCAAAAAGGAAAAAGATGGTTTTAGTTTTCATTTAATAGATTTTTAGAATCGAAAAATAATCATTTTCTAATTGTAAGGCATCTGTTTTTGTCATCCAATTTTAGAGTCACGTGACATAAAAGCTTCTCGATTTAATATATTCCGGCAACTTCTTATTTTTACGCCTTCATCCAATACCTTTTTCAAATATGTTGCGAATTCTAATGGCTGTTCTGGCTTTATTGTTGAGCCTGCAACTGACTGCCCAAAAAAAAGAACTGAACTACTTCCTGCCTCAGGTGACTTACCAAGCGGATATTCCTTCTCCCGAAGCCTATCTCGGGTACCAAATTGGAGAATGGCACGTCGGGCATGACCAACTGGTAGGCTATATGCGTGAACTAGCCCGGCTATCCGATCGGGTACAAATCGAAGAATATGCGCGCTCACACGAACGCCGGCCTTTGGTTTTGTTGACGATTTCCAGCCCCGCGAACTTGCAAAATATTGAACAAATTCGGGAACAGCATGTCGCGCTCAGTGATCCCGCCAGCTCGGCCCAATTGAATACCTCGGATATGCCGTTGGTCGTCTATGAGGGCTTCGGTGTACACGGTAATGAAGCCAGTGCGAGCAATGCTGCCATGCTGGTCGCCTACTATCTGGCTGCCGGTCAGGGGCGTGAGATAGAGGACCTTTTGCGTCAGACCGTCGTCCTTTTTGATCCCTGTTTTAATCCCGATGGGTTTAATCGCTTCGCCAGCTGGGTCAATACCCATAAAGGCAAGCATCCCGTGGCGGATAACGCCAGCCGGGAACTCAACGAAGCTTGGCCCGGTGGCCGTACCAATCATTATTGGTTTGACCTTAATCGCGATTGGTTGTTGGTGCAACACCCCGAAAGTCAGGGCCGCGTCCGCAATTTCCATCGCTGGAAGCCGAATATCCTGACGGATCACCACGAAATGGGCTCTAATTCAACCTTTTTCTTCCAGCCAGGAATTCCCAGCCGTACGAATCCGATTACACCGGCACGTAATCAGGAGCTGACCCAGGAGATTGCCACTTTTCATGCCAAGGCCCTCGATCAGCTCGGTTCGCTATACTACTCAAAGGAATCCTTTGATGACTTTTACTACGGCAAAGGGAGCACCTATCCGGATGCCAACGGTTGTATCGGTATCCTGTTCGAGCAAGCTAGCGCGCGCGGGCACCTGCACGAAAGCGTCCACGGCGATCTAAGCTTCCCTTTTGCGGTGCGCAATCAAGTGACTACGGCTTTATCTACGCTCGAAGCGGGTAAAAACCTCCGCCAGGATCTGCTCAATTTCCAGCGCGAATTTTACCAATCGGCGCAGCGCGAAGCGCGCCAAGATGGTGTCAAAGGCTACGTCTTCCACGAAGCGCATGATGCTGCACGTCAAGATCATTTGCTGGAATTATTACTACAGCATCAAATTGAAGTGTATGAATTGGATAAAAAGGTAACCATCAGTGGCCAGACTTTCCCGGCTCGTGTGGGCTATTTTGTGCCTACTGAGCAGCCTCAATATCGCTTGGTCAAAGCAATGTTTTCGACGATGACCTCCTTTACCGATAGTTTATTCTATGATGTATCGGCCTGGACCCTTCCTTTTGCTTTCAACATTCCTTATGAAGCAGTAAACAGCCGTAATGCGGCGGGGATTAAAGGTAAGCGCGTAGAGAGCATCGCCGGGACAGCTCTACCTTTTATTGATCAATCTGATTATGCTTATTTGTTCGAATGGGATGATTATTATGCGCCGCGGGCCCTGTATCAAATTCAAAAAGCCGGATTGATTGCGAAAGTGAGTCATCAGACTTTTACGCTCAGTGAATACGGTACGCGTCAGTTTAGGCGAGGTACTATTCTAGTCCCGGTACAAAATCAATCGAAGCCAGCTGCGGAAGTCAGCAAGATCGTGACTCAAATTTTGCAGGATAATAGCCTCGAAACGATTGCGGTGCAAGGTGGCTTAACACCGGGAGGCATTGATTTAGGAAGTCCCAGTTTCTCTCGCATCAAAACACCTAAATTATTACTGGTGGTCGGGAGCGGGGTATCGTCTTACGATGCTGGTGAAGCTTGGCATTTATTGGATCATCGTCTTGATATTCCGGTGACTTTAGTTGAAATGGACGATCTGGGACGAGTAGATATGGATAAGTATACGGCCGTTATTATGGTGAATGGTGGCTACAGTAATCTTAGAGCGGTGGATGATTTGAAAGATTGGGTTCGCAATGGTGGAACTTTGGTAGCGATGCGTGGGGCTATTAATTGGGCGTCCAATAATCAGTTGGCCAATGTCAAGATGAAGCGCAAAGGAAAGAACAACAGCAATGGTCGTCGGCCCTACGCCAAGGTGGGGGCTGATCGTGGCGCGCAAGTGATTGGCGGGGCTATTTTTGAGGCACAACTTGATTTGTCGCATCCTTTAACTTATGGCTATCTGCGCGATCGCTTGCCCGTATTCCGCCGAGGTACGATGTTCCTCGAACCAACTCTGAATCCTTACGGTACCCCGGTGCAGTATACTGCCAATCCTTTATTGAGCGGTTACATCTCCAAAGAAAATGCCCGCCAAATCGCCAATTCAGCTGGAGTGACGGTGAGTCAATTCGGCGGCGGTAAGGTCATATGCATGGTGGATAATCCAAATTTCCGTGGCTTTTGGTACGGGACGAATCGACTTTTCCTGAATGCGGTATTCTTTGGTAACTTGATTGACAGCCGGACGACTGAGCGGCCTGCACCAAAGAAAAAATAGAAGATACGACACCCAACAATAGAAAAATGGCCTGCGTACAGATGGTATGCAGGCCATTTTTTTGAATCGAAAAGATCGATTCGATCAGTAGTCTTTGTGCAAAACTTATGCGTACGTAGACTCTTTGCCGAACTTTTTCACTAGCAGGTAGTAGAAAATAGCACGATACTTATTGCGATTAGCTGTACCCATTTGTTCGCAAACTTCTTTCAAAGCTGCATCCAATTCAGGACTATCAGCCATGCCAAGTTTTTTGATTAGGAAGTTGTTCTTTACGCGATCCATTTCAGTTTGGTCAGAGCAGGAAACTTTAGAAGAATCAGCGTTGTAAATAGATGGACCGAGTCCTTTTGCGACTGCTTCGAGTAAGCCCTCATCTACAGCGATACCGAGTTTGTCGGCCATTTCTTTTTTGTAGAGATCGCAAGCTTCAGCAAATTTGCTCATAAGTTACGGATTTTAATTTTAGGAAAATTTCATCGCCCAATAATACGGCTTTTTTGTTGGAATGGAAGAGATAAAGAGTATGAAATGAGAGTTTTTTCGCTGATGGTTAGACCGTTAACTTTTAGTCTTTGCTGTTGGTGTTTGAGGAGATAAAAGTAGATTTTGAAAAGTATAGAATTAGTAAAAATCTAGAAGTTGGTTGGGAATCTATGTAATTCAATATTTCTGATCGGACATCTGATTTAGTTATAAAGATTCGGTCAAAGACTGTAGATATTAGACGATAGACAGTAGATCAATTCAACGAAGGCGACAAACCAAAAGGTAATTATTGGAGTACTCCGCCAAATTTGTAATCTATCACGAACGAGTATTGACCTCCTATTCCATCTAACATCTACTGTCTTCATACAAACATCTCAAAAAAAGTCTATCATCTAATAGCGCCGCGGGTCTACAGGCTAATATCTCTATCTCTCCATCTTCACCACTCTAAAAACAATTTCTTCCTGTCCAATCTGTAGGCGGCACCAATACACCCCGGCCGGTATCTCCTCAGCCTCCAGGCGAACGTACTGTGCGCCAGCTACAGCGTCTCGTTCATAAGCGAACTCACGTATTCGTTGACCATTAATATTGAAAATTGCTAATTGATAGGAGGCTGGGTTTGGCAAATTGAAATGAATATCCAAACCAGACGAAAACGGATTCGGCTGGTATCGGAGTGCAAAACGCTCAGTAGCCGGGCTGTTAACCGCATCGATAATATCTAGCGTTAAATCTAACTCGATGATGCTGTCGCAACCATTCGCAGCAATGAGGGTGTCAATATAAAAGCCCGTAGTATCGTAAATCGAGTTGCCGATGACCACTTGTTCTCCCGGAATAATGGTGTCTGAGAATTGGACGAGATAGGTTGGCTCGACGGTGACAAAGGTCGTCTGAATTAAACTATCGCAACCCAGACTACTTGGCAAAGTATCGACTACACTGCCGTCCGTTATCCAGACTTGCCCCAAGAACTCGTCTCCGGAGCAAACTTGTACTTCATCGGTGCTTAATTCGGGTTGAATAACGTCCAAGTCCAAGTGAATGATAGAATCACATCCACCGGCGCTCGTAAAGAACACGCTGAAGAGGCCACTGGTATTAAAAGTGGAGTCGCCCAAGATATAATTTTCGCCTTCACAAATAGTTGCGGAAAGATCCGCTTGAAGATTTTGGTAAAACTGGAGCTGAACGTACACAATACTATCACATCCGTTGGCACCTTGGCCCACGAAGATTTCGACGCCACTATTTTCATCCAGATCGTAAAGGGTGCCATTCACAACGACATGCTCATCGGGGCAAAGCAAAGGGGTAAAAGAGCTGTAGAGACCTTCACCTAGGATCAGGTTTTGACTTATGGTGTCGCTACCGAATTCATTACTTACCACCAAGGTAGCCGTATAGCTTCCGGGTAAGGTGTAAGTTACCGCCGGATTTTTTTCGTTGCTGGTCGCTGGCTCGGCGCCGGGAAAACTCCAGGCCCAGCTAGTCGGCGTAGAAGGGGAGAGGTCCGTGAAAAAGACCTGGTACGGGCCACAATCACCCACCTGCTCAAAACTGAAATTGGCTTGTGGAATATTGGCCAGAGCAATGATTTGCTGGGTCGTATCATTGCCACATTCGTTCATCGCAACCATTTCTACAGTGAAATTACCATTGTTAAAATAGTAATGATTGGGGTGGAAACCATAATCAAAAGTACCATCACCAAAGCTCCAGATATAGTTGTCCGCATTCACGGATGTATTGTCAAAGTCGACCCAAGGACCGTCGATCGTATAAACAAAGTCTGCTTGAGGGATGGAGTCGATGAAAATATAATCGTGGTAAATCGCGCTATGGCTGCCATTGGGATTACTGGCGACCAAGGTGACTTCATAATTCCCCGGATTGGGGTAAAAAACCGAGGGGTGTTGCTCGTTGGAACTACTGGGCTGACCGCCAGGGAAGCTCCACGCCCAACTTTCGGCCCGAAGCGAAGCATCGGTAAATTGGATCGTGGTACCGGGACAAGCTTCGGTCTGTGCTGCTTCAAATTGAGCTAGCGGTGGCAATAATGGACTTTCTGCATCGGTAAGGAAAATCGGACTGCCGGTCAACGCAATATCAATTGTTGAAATTTGCGGATTGGTACCAGTAGCAGAATAATCCCAAGCTTTGCGATACAGATTGGGGCTATTAAAACTAGCAGGTAGACTGTAAGTCGCTGTTGCATCTTCGGATTGATCAGTCATCGTCTTGGCCCAGAGCACGTAGGTATAGGCGCCATTACCATCCACAAAAGCGGCACCGCGAACCTCATCCGATACATTCATCTCTGCCGTTCGATTGGCATCATATTGACTACCAAAGAGCAAGTCAGAGACGGTCTTGTAAGCAATGCCTTCATCGTTGATCACCTGATTATAAGGCGCCACTCCTTCCAGCTGTTGATACAATCCCATGAGTTGAAAGGCATCGGTTGCTGTTTCGTAAGTTGCGGTCTCTGCAATTTGACGCAAATGGAATTGACGAATATCTTCCAGCACACTTTCGATATAAGCTTTGATGACAAAATTGCGCTGCGCTTCCGCTGACCCCATATAGTCTCCGAAGGCTTTCCGTGGTAAATTACAAGCACTCACAATCCATTGCTTTTCCGGGAAGTTTGTACCATCATATCCATAATTGAGTAAAACCGATTCAAATTGACTTTTGGCACTCGGAATACTCTTGACCGCCGCATCCGAATGACGTTCGTACGCAAAACCACCAATGTCCAGATCGTAATAAATCGTACTGCCATCAAAATGTGGAAAAGCGCTAAAGCCAACGGCATCAAAATAAGCACCACCACGCTTTTCGTATCCCGCAACGATAGAACCATCCATCGGGTTATCCGTATTGCGCAACAAAGCATCCAGAAAACTGGGATAAGCAATACCTGATAGTGTGACGTAACTATCTTCATCCAAGCTTTTAATCACTTCATAGCTAATGCGTAACATGCGGATGTAATAGAAAATGGGAGCGTGTAACGCATAGTCACAAGGATCGGGATTTTGCTCCCACCAGTTGCCTGCCTCACCCGGAGGCAACCAGCCTTTTTCGCCACTAGCGTCAAAATCGGGGCCATTGAGAATCTCCCAAAAGCGTACCTGATCTTTGTAGGTATTGACGGTATGGTATAAATAAGTTGCATAATAATTATCTTCATTGATCGGTGTGCCATCGCTCCCATCATCCCAAATGTCGAGATATAAATTATCAAAAAGCGTGGATTGGTAATCCGGGCAGTGGTAACGTGGGTCTTGCACTGTAACGGAAGGAAAGCCGACCGTCACTACATTTTCTTGCAGGTCTAAATTGTGGTAATACTCGAAAGCATCCACACGGACATCGTAGCCCCAAAACTCCAGGAAGTATTGCGGTAGGAGCGTGCGGAGTGATTTAACCCCGGCACCATCAATGCCTAAGTTCGGCTGACCAGCGGCAATTTCTGCCAGTTGTTCATCCGTCCAGGGTGGAAAATAAGCCAAGTTAACACCCAATCGAAATGGGCTCTCGTAAGGTGCTACCACATCATTGGCGGTATAATCTAGCTGTGTGGTATTCGGTACATCTACGGTGAAGCTTTGCGTAGCCTGTGCATCCCCACAAGGATTACTGACGGTCAAGGTCACCGTATAAGTGCCATCGGCCAGATAGAGGTGCTGAGGGCTGGCTTCGGTGCTGGTTTGCCCATCACCAAATTCCCACAAAAAATCATCGCTATTGAGCGAAGAGGTATTGTCAAGAATGAGCAAGGGGCCACTGGAATAAGCATCGAAGCTCGCCTGAGGAAGCTCCTGAACTCGAATTGTTTGCGTTTGCTCGGCGACTAGGGCCCCCGTCCCGTCGAAGGCTTG
>JANQQI010000058.1 GCA_028285085.1 Saprospiraceae bacterium
AGAGGTATCGAATAGTTCGGTGGTGTCGCTGGCTAGTAAGCTCACGGTTGTAGTGACAATGGAATCGCAACCGAGCAGATTGACCAAATTTTCGGTAAATACGCCCGCGAGATTGGGATCGCAGGTGGCATCACTAATAAAAGTAGAATCACTTTGAGAAAAAGTGATGGTGGTAATGACGGTACTATCGCATCCATTTAGATTGGTAAAAATATCGGTAAAGATGCCGGTTTGTGCCGGATCGCAAGAGGTATCAAATAGCTCAGTAGTGTCAATTGGATTGACAGATAGGGTAGTGATAACGATACTATCACAGCCAAGTAAGGTGCTCAAAGTATCGGTGAAAATACCCGCTACCGTTTGGGGGCTACCACCTAGAAAAATACTTTCTCCTTCGCAAATTTCTGCGCTGGCATTGACCGTTGCGGTTGGATTTACGGTGACCGTAGCCGATGTATTTGGATTAGCGGAGCAAGTGGGATTAGAGCTATCGTTAACCGTTAACAGCGCATAAGTCGTCGTCGTTGTGGGGCTGACCAAAATAGACTGTCCATCGATGACATTGGTTAAATCAAAGCTCTGGTTACCATCCGAGTAAGTAAGGTCAAATGGTGGATTGCCAGATAAAGAGAATAGCAAGGTGCCCGCCTCGCCCTCACATATTTCGGCTTCAATCGCGAGGCTGCCTGTTGGCGTCGCTTGCCAAGTCACCGGAGTACCTAGGCTAACGGATAAGCAAGGATCATCCAGATCTATGCCTCCCAAACCATCAGCATTCCCCGCTACGGCAGATATGTAGTAAGTATTTCCCGCCACGAGTGGAGTTGCGAAATCAAATTCAGGGACCGTATTCGTACCAAAAATATTACCTAATGTATTCCCACTGCCATCATGCAGGATAAATAGCAAGAGGTCATTACCGTCCAGTGCTTCATCATCCAGATGGATGGCAGTAGCACTAGTGCCTTCACATAGATTAAGTGCATCAGTATCCATCGTCCCCGCCTCAGTTAGACAATCACAACTAAACGTTCCACTAAGCGTCGTTGGATTGCAATCATTGACATCGTTAATGACAAATTGATAAGGATCGCCAGAGGGAATGGCCGGGCTAGTATAAATGTAAGGTGGCGAAGTCGTTAGATTTCCACCCGGAAGATTAGCAAAGACACTGTAGGTGGCAGGGTCACCACCGGTAATTTCAAAGACGGCAGTGTAATTCTCTTGGGCGCCGTCACAAGTCAAGGTGAAATTAGTAATCACTGGCGCATCTACTATTTCGACAATCGCTTGTCCACTACCGCTGCCGGAGCAAGCATTCGCATCCACAATCGACTGAATGTCGTAGGTCCCCGGAATAATGGCCTCAATACTGCTTATCCCTTCATCGACGGTCAATGTCGTTGGCGAGGCGCCGTCGATGGTGTAGGTCACCACAAATGGGCCATTCCCCGTTGTAGACAAAATTAATGAGAGACTCTGTCCACTGTCTTCGCAAATGATCCCTGAGCCTTGCAAAGTGGCGGTTGGAGGGGTTAATATTTCTATGAAAATTTCTGCGGGTTCTGAACAAAGGCCACTCCCTGCTGCGGAGTAAGTCACAGAATATACGCCAGGAGCGAGTACAGAGGGATCAATCTGTCCGTTCGCATCAGCAATGCCTCCCCAGCTGCCTCCCGCTGGGCTCCCGATCAATGTTTGAATCGGATCTGAAGTACAAAATGGTCCAGCTGCTTCAATGCTTGATAGGACAACTGGCTGAATAATGAATGGTAGTTCATCGGTGCCGATACAGCCGTCCACATCTGTAAAAGTATAAATGGCCGTGAAGGCTCCGGGACCAATAGCCAGAGGATTTAGCACCCCCGAAGGACTGACATCTCCTCCCCAGATTCCGCCGGGTGGGTCGGCTACGAGATTGATCGCAGGGTCATCAAGGCAAAGCGGCGAAGCAATTGGAATGATCGTCACTTGTGGGGGCGTTCCCGGAATAACATTAACGCCAGTCACTGCCGTGCAGCCTTCTGCATTGGTCACCGTCACGCTGTAAGCACCCGGGGTATTGACGGTGATCGATGCTTCGGAACTCGTCGTTGACCAGTTGTAATTGGTAAATGCAGGGGTGACACTTAAGACCGTACTGCTGCCATCGCAAATGGCGAGATCTCCGACAATTTCAGGATCAGGCAAAGTGGCCGAGCTTACTGTCTGGGAAGCTATGCCGGTGCAACCATTGGCGGCGGTGACGGTGACGGTGTATGTACCCGGATTACTGATCGTAACACTTGGATTGGTTCCCAAGCTGTTAGACCATACATAACCGGTGTAGGGGCCACCTTCTGTACTAAGTGAAATGGAACTGCCGGGGCAAAGTAAATCCGGCCCAGTGATCGTCGGCGGCGTGAAAGGAAATTCTGTAACCACTACACTCGCCTCGGCTGTACAGTCAAAAGCATCAGTCACGGTCACACCATAAGTGCCGGGGGTATTGATATTAATACTTTGGCCCGGGCTGCCGCCTGTCCAAACATAACTCACGAAGCCAGCTGTAGCCGTGAGTGTTGTACTTTCTCCGGCACAATAATTTATTTCTCCGGTGATCTCGACACTCGGTGGACTAGGTATCGTTAGTTCGTAAGTATCAGTGCCTGTACAATCCGCGGCGTTGGTCACGGTGACGGAATAAGTGCCTCCGTTGACTACAGTAATAGTTTGCTCGTTACCACCGTTACTCCAGGCATAAGTACTGAAACCTGCTCCGGCATCCAAAGTGATAATGCCGTTACATTGATAGGGTAGTTCTATGATAACGGGAGTTGGGGGATCGAGTACATCAACTACAAATTCTGCTTCACTCGTACAGCCGGTTGAGTTGCTCACCACTACGGAATAGGTGCCGGATGTATTTACCGAAATTGTAGGATTGGGACTATTGGTTGACCACTGATAGGTGGAGTAGGGGCCACCCGCCACGGAAAGTGTAGTCGTCTCGCCGGGGCAGATGAGGGCATCGCCTTCAATGGTCGGTTCGGGAGCTGCGACCACGTTCAGCTCAATGGATCCGAGGCACTGTGCGGACATTAGTTGGGGAAGCGATAGGGTAGAAAGCGTAAGCAGCAAAATACGGCATACGGAGGACAGGGAGGCAGAAGTTGATTTTTCCATGGTAACACGTTTGTGTCGCTATACATGACAAAGTTGAAGCTGAATGAATACCAGCCGGATGAAATCGTAATCAGAATTTGTCAGTATACCATCGAAACAGTCTGATGCACAGAGAGTTGGTGGATATGCGCGTTGAAAATGTCGCTTTTTTGGCTTTTTACAGACTTAGGCCATTGAAAATCCACGGGTATTTTTTGCTAAGCAGTGTTTAGCCAATTAAAGATAATACATCTTACGTTTTGTTAGTATTAGTAATTTCCAAACAAGCTCTGAATCATCACGCAGCTTCATTAATCAACTCATGATTGAGCATCGCTGCCGCTAGATTACCTTGAGAAATGGCTATGGCTAAGCTTCTCATCGGCGTAGTACAATCTCCCGCAGCGTAAATACCGTGGATGCTGGTTTGCTGAAAGTTAGTGACTTCGAGGTGGCCGGCTTCGGTGGTTTTGCAACCTAAGGTCTCAGGAATTTTACAATGCTGTTCAAAAGGGGGACGGAAGTAGACAGCGTCTAGATTATGCGTTTTTCCGTTCTCGAAAACAACATTTTGTAAGGCTCCGTTTTGGTGATCTAGTTTCTGAATCTTGCTATCAATAATTTGGACCTTGGAGGTCGGTAGCTGGTCCACTTCAAATTGCGGTTGTCCGTTGGTTAGAATCGTCAAGTCATCCGTCCAATGGGCGATTAATTTATAAAAATCGTAAACGGTGTCATCATTGACCCAAATCCCCGTTCGTTTACCCCTCACCTCATAGCCATGGCAATACGGGCAGTGGAGGATGGTTTTACCCCAACAATCTTCAACGCCCTCAATCGCCGGTAATAGATCTTTCACCCCGGTAGCGAAAATGACTTTTTTGGTTTGGAATTGATGCTCTTGGCGCGTCGTGACCGTGAAGGCACCACTTTCGCCGGTCATCTCAGTAGCTAAATCGTTTAAAATGCTGATCGTCGGGTAGGCTAATACTTGCGCCTCGGCTTCACTTTTTATGCTGCCCGGTGCTTTGCCATCGTGAGTGATGAGATTGTGCGCATGCGGGGTAAAGCGATTGCAAGGTTGGCCACTGTCTATCACCAGAACGGATCGCAATGATCGACCTAGAGTCATTGCTGCGGATAAACCCGCAAAGCTTCCTCCAATAATAATGACATCGAATGCTTTTTGATTTTTCATAGTTAAGGATGGTTTGAATGCGTTTAATGGAGCAGATAAAACCAATGCAGGCATCGCCAAGCAAGTATGCTTAACGAATTGTCTTCTACTTATTACATTAGCTTTCATACTTGCAAAAGTAGATTAACTTTTTTATTATTGCAACTAAGTCGCATTAATGATTTTTTATCATGAAAAGAAGAAACACCGCAACTAAGCAAAAAGTACTACAAGCCTTTAAAAAAGAAAATAGGGCACTGAGCCATGAAATGCTGCAAGCCAGCCTGGACTCCATTGACCGTGCTACGATCTATCGGATTTTGAACCGCTTTCACGAAGATGGGGTCGTTCATAAGATTTTAGGTGCGGACGGCAAGCAATATTTCGCCTTATGTGTCGACTGCGAGGAAGATCATCATCGGCATGACCACTTTCACTTTCAATGCTCCAGTTGCCAAAAAATGGAATGTATGGAAGATGAGGTTAGTGTCTCGATCCCACAAGGGTATCAGTTTCAGAGCTTTCGCGGCTTAATCGTTGGAATTTGTTCGGATTGCGCGTAATTTCCCTCTTTAGCTTATAAATTTAGGGAATTATCAAATCGTGCCATCATGCGTTTTACCAATATTGGTTTATTCATCGCTATCATTGTCATAACCGTAATTTTAGCCTTTCTTGCCAATCGATTTTTCTTGCGGCTGATTCGACGTTCGACCACCGTGATGAAAAACGATCCGACTAATTATCTTTTCTTACGACATGCGATAACTGCGCTGATCTACATTGTGGGCATTAGTATCGCTATTTATAGCATGCCTAACTTGCGAACACTCGCTAATTCGCTACTGGCTGGTGCTGGAATTTTGGCGGTGGCCGTTGGCTTTGCTTCTCAACATGCTCTGAGTAATATCATCAGTGGTGTTTTTATCGTGATCTTCAAACCTTTTCGGGTGAACGACCGCTTGAACGTAAATACGATGAATGGGATCGTTGAAGATATTACGTTGCGGCATACCGTTATTCGGGATTTCGAGAACCGGCGTATATTGATTCCCAATGCGGTGATTAGTAATGAGGTAATTGTCAATGCAGATTTTGCCGAAGATAAAATTTGTAAATGGATTGAGATTAACATTAGTTTTGATAGCAATATCGACCAAGCAAAATCTATCATCGAAGACGAAATACTGCAGCATCCGCTCCATATTGACCCGCGTACCGCTGAGCAAATTGCTGAAGGGGCACCGGAAGTACCGGTTCGAGTCATTGCTTTGAGAGAATATGCTGTGCAATTAAGAGGCTGGGCCTGGGCTAAAGACTCTGCGGATGGCTTCGTGCTGAGTTGTGATGTATTGGAGAGCATTAAAAAAAGGTTTGATCGGGAAGGGGTTGAAATTCCTTATCCGCATCGAACGCTTCTACAAAAACCAGGTTTGGATGTGTCTAATCCTTCGTCATGAAAAATAAATCGCGCAAACGTATTCGGAAAAAAGCCGGTGCACCTCCTGGTTCCATTATTTTTACCGGTAGTCAGAAAGTCGAGCAGGTACATGTCCACTATCTGCAATATAATAAACAGGCAATTTCTGAAGCTCATTGGGATAAAGCATCGACAATTACTTTTCGATCTTCAGAGATCGAGCAGATAGACTGGTACGATATCCGGGGGCTGCACGATACCCAGTTGATTGAATCGTTGGGAAGTCACTTCGCGATTCATAACCTGATTCTCGAAGATATTGTCGATATCAACCAACGTCCTAAATTTGAGGAATACGACAATGATATTTTCATCATTATTCGAGCCTTGGCTTGGGACAAAGATGGATTTATTAAAACCGAACAGGTTGGTATATTTTTCCGGGAAGGCCTAGTGTTGTCTTTTCAAGAAGATGAAACAGACCTTTTTGCGGCAGTCCGGGACCGCTTGCTACGTGCCCGTGGACGTATCCGCGAACAAAAAGCTGACTATCTGGGATATGCCTTGCTGGATAATATTGTCGATAACTACTACGTGGTACTGGATGAGTTGGAAGTGAAAATTGAGCAACTTGAAGATGCCATTCTAACTAACCCAGAGCAAAGCGTCAAGGCACAGATTCATTTGCTAAAAAAAGAATTGCTGACGATTCGTAAATCCATTGCCCCACTGCGAGAGGCAATCAGTCGCTTTACCAAATCCGAAAGTCCATTGATTGCTGAGCGAACGAAGCTATTCTTAAGAGATCTATACGATCATACCGTTCAAATTATGGATACGGTTGAAACCTACCGCGATCTACTAAATGGGGTGCAAGATCTATATCTTTCTGAGATCAGTTTCAAGATGAATCAGGTCATGCAAGTGCTGACCGTTATCACCTCGATATTTGTCCCACTTTCCTTCCTTACTGGCCTCTACGGTATGAACTTCGAGTATATCCCTGAATTACAATATCGCTACGGTTATTTCATTTTACTTGGGGTCATGGGACTGATTTTCTGGGGACTGTTACATTATTTTAGAAAAAAGAAGTGGTTCTAAAACAGACGCGATGACCTGGTGTTACTTTTATAAATAACGCATTTCTGTTTTATCGATAGAAGAGAGGTGAGTGGAAGTAACAAAAATCAATCTCAGGACTAATTTTCATCATCTTTCCTACTGAAAATAAAAGTGAATTTTACGAATAACAAAATTAAACAACGATGATACAAGTACTAATTGAAGCCCCTTTTGAAGTTGCCCAGAGCGTTCAGCAAGACATTAAAAATAGAGTCAATGAACTCCAGACTTATACCAATCGCATCACTAAAGCAGATGTGTTTTTCAAATTAGATGATGGAGCCAAGCCCGATGTGGTACTAGCACGCGTGCAGTTGCGGGTACCGGGACCAGAAATCGTCGGCTCGGATGCCGCGGAGGATTATTTGCCGGCTTTTATCGGCGCCTTTAATAAAGCGAAACAGCAATTGCTCAAACGCAAAGATATCCGACAAAATCACCACCAATAGCGTAAACAATATCTTATTATAAGAGCTATGGATAAAACAGGGGCGGCTTCAGTAATGAAGCCGCCTTTTTGTTGGGGAATCCTTGATAAACTCGGTATTTTTAAATTAGTTCTGCAAGGGTTCTTTTTATATTTGCGTATATAGAGCTTTAATAAAAAGATATATTGATATGAAAACAAAACAATCCAGAAGACTGGGTATAACAGGTTTGTTGTGCTTGGCCGCCCTCTTCGTCAATGCTCAAATCACTATTACACTTCAACCTAATGCTTCCCGGGGTAAAGATGCTTTATTAACTAGCTTGGCAAGAAATACTAACTATAGTGATCATGCCGACTTCTCTGCACTTGCATGGACCAATAGAGGTTCTCTTGTACATGTTAGGGCCTTACTCGCATTTGACCTGTCAGAGATTCCTATTGGAGCCGTGATTGAAAAGGCGTACTTATCGCTATATTCTTACAAATCCCCAGCTAATGGTGCACACTCAACCCGTAGCGGTTCCAATAAAAGTGTACTTCAACGAGTGACTTCGCCTTGGGAAGAACATACAGTCACCTGGAATACACAACCATCGACCACGGCAATTGGACAAGTTTACTTACCAGCTAGTCGAAGTGCAATTCAGAATTACGAACAAATAGAAGTGTCCCAATTGGTACAAGATATGGTGAATAGCCCTGGAGCAAATCATGGCTTTATGCTTCGATTGGCGATAGAAGAGGTCTACCGTAGCATGATCTTCGCCTCTAGTGATCACTTAAACGGGGCGCTGCATCCAAAACTAGAAGTAACTTTTTCTGATCCTGTTCCAGTAGATTCCTGTGTCGTTTTCCAGGCTCGAGATAAGAATGGAAAGGATGCTGCCTTATCTACGCTTAAAAGCAACACTAATTATGGTGATCATGCCGAATTGTCGGGAATGGTTTGGACCAATCGTGGTGTTCCGGTTGTGGTTCGGAGCCTATTGGCCTTTGATCTTTCGTCGATCCCCGTTGGTGCTGAGATTGTCTCTGCAAACCTGAGTTTGTATTCCTATGAATCACCAGCCAATGGTTCACATTCTACTCGGAACGGTACGAATGCCTGTGTAATTCAACGGGTGACTTCGACTTGGGAAGAGCATACCGTAACTTGGAAGAATCAACCCACGACCACCGAGTTTGAACAGGTTCTCTTACCAGCTAGTCTAAGCAATATTCAAAATTATGAAGATATTGATGTTCGTGCCTTAGTGCAAAAGATGGTGGATAACCCATCGGCGAATTATGGCTTTATGCTGCGTCTCTTTGATGAACAAATCTATCGTAAGATGATTTTTGCATCTAGTGATAACAAAGATGAATCTCTCCATCCACGCCTAAGGGTTTGCTATAATGTAGTCCCCTAATTTAAGATGGAACTGTTTGGCTGCAAATAGTGTAAAGTTGATAATGCAATTTTACACCCTCTCTACGATTGGTCAGTTCCATCTCAATTATGACGAAGACTTTTTTATTATCGCTGAATTAGATTCCTATCGCTATGTCATGGCGGTGATGGACGGTTGTTCGATGGGCCGGGAAAGCCATTTCGCGGCGACTCTGCTGGGGAAAATACTGCGAAAAGTAGCTAAGGAATTGAGCTTTCAATTTTTTGTGCAAAAAACTACTCTGGGTTTAGAGCCTTGCTTAAGAAAGGTTATGGCCGCTACTTTCCAAAATGTACAACAACTACAACATAGCTTGATGCTGGAGCAAGAGGAACTGTTGAGTACTTTACTGCTTGGGATTTACGATCAAGCACATCAGCAAGCCGAGATATTGGCGATCGGAGATGGCTTGATTTGCTGCAACGGCCTGCTTTATGAATTTGAACAGGATAACCGGCCTGATTATCTGGGCTATCATCTACACGAAGATTTTGATGAATGGTATGATTTACAAACACAACGGCTGAGCTTCTCCAAGATCGAGGATTTGAGCTTGGTCACGGACGGTATTTTCTCTTTCAAACCATTCAATGACCAAGCTTATCCAAAAATTAATGAGGTAGAAATTATTGATGCTTTTCTGCTTAATCAAGCGGGTAAGTCGCAGGAGTTGATGCTGAGGCAACAGCTTATTCAACTGGAAACGCACCACGGCCTGCGTCCCAGCGATGATCTGACCATCGTGCGCCTCATCGCATGACGGAATCTCTTACTTGCTTTGTAGTAAAAGACCTTCGCGTTCAGCCATCCATCGATCGATATCATCGAGGGTCAAAGTATCACCTTCTTGCTCGATCCAGTCTTTGCAATAACTCATTTCTGCCTGGATGACTTCTGGATCAAGGCGACTAAGGGTTGTAAGATTTTGCCCATCGAGTGACCAACGGGGGCCACCAAGACGAACCCCGGCGTACATCGTACCGGCTTTGATTCGATTGGTACCATTCGCAATGCAAGCGTGGTAAAACATTCGGTGGGTGTCTTCCCAGCTTTCGATTTGAAAAGATGGGCCACCGGTATTGGCTTCGGCACAATAGGCATCGTGGACAATAGCGGCGAATAAATGCTCGCGATTAAGTTTTCCGCCAAAAAAACTGGCGATGACACTGGGAATAGATGCACCATCCGTGATCGTTCCGGCGGGAGCCGTCCATTGTTTACCGTTCGGATCTTCAAAAATGATATCGATTAAGGTATCAAATTGACCATCACTGCGGGTGGTTAAATCAATTTGTGTTAAATGTGAGGGGGTG
This sequence comes from Saprospiraceae bacterium, assembly GCA_028285085.1. GTDB lineage: Bacteria > Bacteroidota > Bacteroidia > Chitinophagales > Saprospiraceae > JAHDHW01. The sequence goes on from JANQQI010000058.1 coordinate 10,040, forward strand.
AAGAATCCACCTTTTGTTGCTTCCATGATTAATTATTTTTTCTCAAAAGTATGCACAAAAGGATCGGTTCGAATCCACATTTACATGTGGGGCAGATAAGGTTAGCTAAAAACGAATTGAGGCTTATTTTCAGAGTAATTAAAAAAAAAATGAAGCAAATAGTACTTCTGGCAAAGTGCCAATATGAAATCAACCTTAGATATTTTGGGGTGAAGAAATTAAATGGCGGGTTGGCTTTTTGTGAGCTTTCCAGAAGTAAAATAGCGCAGCTATTTTGCTGACCTTGGAAAGCTCGTGGGGAGCGCATTTAATTTTAGTCAAAAGATCTTAGTTGCGGCTTTTTGGTTACTTTTCAGCTGCAGGAAAAGTAACAATACATAAGCTTATCAGAAAAAACCACCAGCAGCAAATAATCACCGCCGGTGGTCAAACATTTACTGCTTAGTTACTTTTTGAGAAAACCAATCGGTGCCGATTTTGACTTTTAAAATATAGAGACCAGCCTCCAAGGCACTGACGTCAATTACGGTAGAAGGGGTATGCCAGGCTTGCACCAGTTGCCCTTGGGTATTGTAAACCAAGATTTCGTCGACGGGGCCTTGCCGGGTATTTCGGACATGCAAAATATCGGTAGCCGGATTCGGGTAGATCGTGATTCCGGTGGCATTATGGTCCGAACGCCCAATGTGGACCATCTCGGAATAAGCGGTAGCACCATCGTAATCCAGGATCAGTAAACGATAATATTCATCCTGCTGGACCTCCAGGTCTTTCCAATGGTAATATTGCGTTTCGGTCGAAAAGTGGACTGCTTCCACTTCGCCTACACTCATCCAATCTTGTCCTTCCAGCTTTTCAATGATGAAACGATCGACATTATCCTCGGACGCAGTCACCCAGCGGAGGAGATTGTGATCCCCGGCCGCTTCGCCCCGAAAACTAATCAACTCCGCGGGGAGGGGGCTCGTGGACGGACTGGCCAGCGTCCAGAGTGCAAATTCATTAATACCACTGAGTTGAATCCAATTGTTGGTGGTATTGAGCAGGCCGCCTTCGAAGAGATCCCAGGTGAGACCGTCGTCGGTGCTTTGCCAGCATTCCAGCTCAGCTTCGGGAATACCATTCAACTCGTGCTCTAAATAATATAGGCGAATGGTCGCATTGAGATTGGTATTCAGGGTGGGAATAATGTCAAAATAGCGTTGGATACCACTACCCCCATCTGCAGAAGACTGAGCCTGGTGTCCGCGACGAATAATCGTTGGCCCCCAATCGGCAACCGAAGTAATCTCCACGCCAATATTGCCGGGATTGTATTGATCAACATTGCTGAAGGAAAGGTTGTTTTTTTCTACATAACCGCCACTGGCGCCGGTAATGTAATGGTTGGTGTTTTCACCAACGATATCTCCATCGTAAGCTAAAATGATATTGTAACCATTTAAATCAACTCTCCCTTTTGACAGGATAATGGATTTTTCAATATCAATATGATCGTTTAATCGCAATAGGCCTTCAGAACTGGCTTTATCAATTTCTAAATAGTAGAAATCAATATTGCTATCAGAATAAAGGTTTTGTGTACCTGAGCCCGTGAACTTAACGGTCGAATTGGTGCCGGCAGATACTATTCCTTCGTTGTCAAGGTCCATTTGATGGATCACCAATTGGGTGCTAGTACCTACCTTCAACTGTGTTCCATTGCCTACGATGAGATTATCCTGAGCGATTAGTGAAGCTGGAAAAACACAGAGCAGCAACAGGATAGTTTGTATCCATTTCATAGTAAAATGATTTTTCCTACTTCGGCAAGATTTGACCTTTGCCAAAGAGACTGTTTTTAATGATCTGTTTTGACAACTTTTACCATCCCATAATCATCAAACTAAAAGGTTGATCTTCATTGACCTCGCTTTCATTGATAATATTGACCAAGATTTTATTTGGAAACTGGGCCCAGTAGGTAGCCGTGTAGCTCAAACCGGCAATACTGGAATAAGGCGTGACCATTACCACCGGATTCACGGTGAAGTCATTGTCTAGTACAATGGTGTAACTCCCCGTTGCGGTTTTCGTCACCGAGCTAATACCATAGTCCGTCGTGATATTCCCCGCAGAAGAAATGTAGCCATAAGCCATAGGCCCTGAGTTGCGATAGATATGCCCAGCCGCAGGTGTACTAGTGGCACCGGAACTGATTTCAATATTGCCTTGTACTTCCAAATTATCCTCGACCTCCAGATTGTCTTTGATCTCCAGGCTGTTAGCGACCTCCAAATCTCCATTCACTTTTAGGTAATTATTATTAAACTCGCCGTAGAGGAGGGGGGAAGATGAATTGTTATTGTGAATATAGAGTTTATGACTCCCCGTTTCACTACGCCCCGCCTGATAGCCAATGAAGACGTTGCCAGATTTTGAGTGATTACTATTGCCTCGTCCGGCATCGTAGCCGATAAAGGTATTTCGATCGCCACTAGACACAAAACTGCCGGCACTTTCACCGATCATCGTGTTATGATTACCATCGGTATTTGCTCTGCCCGCAAAAGTGCCGACAACCGTATTACCTTCCCCAGATTCATTTTCTTGTCCGGTTTGACCACCAATGAAGATATTATTTGACCCGCTAGTATTATTAGAACCTGCAGCGTGCCCCATGAAGGTGTTCCAAAATCCTGAGTCGTTATCTCTACCAGAACTATTACCCAAAAAAGTATTGAAACGGCCATTGAAGGTGCCAGAAAGTGTAGTATTGGCTCCAGCATCGTAGCCGATAAAAAGGTTTCGGGAATTAGAGGCGAGTTCCATCATCAACAGACCCGATGAATTGCTCCGCATCCCGAATTGCTGCGTGCCAGCAATATCAAAACGGATCTGGTCATCGTCGCTGGATTCTTCGACCTGGATTTTGGTGTCGCTGTCTCCATCGGTTAGACTTTCCGCCGCAATGGCTCCGCTGGCAATTTCCTGCCAGGTGCCGTCATCGCGAAACCAAAAGGAATTGGTCGTAATATCGTAGACCAGCAGGCCGTCCGAGGAGCCGGATAGATTGCTACGTTGCGTGCTGGTCATTTGCGGAATCAGTAGGCCTTTGCTCGTCGATTTTAGGTGCAGAATGGCGTCAGAGTTTGGCGAAGAGCCATCGGTATTGATCGCTGCATCTCCGTTAACTTTTAAGCGATCGGTTACTTCTAGTTCATCCTTAGCTTGTAAAAGTGCAGTGACCTCTAAACTGCCATTGACTTTTAGATAATCGTTATTAAACTCACCGTAGAGGAGCGGCGAAGATGAATTACTATTATGAATCATGAGTTTATTACTCCCCGTTTCACTACGCCCAACCTGATAGCCAATAAAAACATTTCCAGATTTAGTGTGATTACCGGTACCTTGTCCTGCATTATAACCGATAAAGGTATTTCGATCGCCGCCGGATACAAAACTACCTGCACCTTCACCTAACATGGTATTGTAATTACCATCGGTATTAGCTCTGCCCGCAAAAGTGCCGACAGCCGTATTGCCTTCTCCGGTTTCATTATTTTGTCCGGTCTGACCACCAATAAATATATTTCTTATCCCGGACGAATTATTGTCGCCGGCACCATGCCCCAGGAAGGTGTTCCAGTTGCCTGAAGTGTTGTACCTTCCGGCAAAATTACCCAGGAAGGTATTGAAGCGACCTTCAGCTGTACCAGAATGTGTGGTATTTTCACCCGCCTTAAAGCCAATGAAGGCATTTTGATTATTAGCACCAATTTCCAGCATAAATAAGCCGCTATCATTTTCTCTCAGGGTTAGTTGCTCCGAGCCGGCAATATCGAAGCGGATTTGGTCTTCATCGCTGGACTCTTCGACTTGAATTTTTGTGTCACTATCGTCATCCTCTAGCGTCACCGCTTCGATGGCTCCACTGGCAATTTCTTGCCAGGTACCGGCATCGCGAAACCAAAAGGAGTTGGTCGTAATATCGTAGACCATCAGTCCATCCGAAGAGCCGGAGATGTTAACGCGCTGTGTACTGTTGACTTGTGGAATAAGCAATCCCTTGGAAGTGGACTTGAGATGCAGAATAGCATCGGAATTGGGGGAAGAGCCATCGGTATTAATGGCGACATTCTGACTCAGTGTCAGACTAAAGGTACCGCACAAAAGGAGCAGGAGTAATCCTGTTTTTTTCCAATTTGTTGTGATGGAATATTGATAAAAAGTGAACATGACAGTAAATGTTTTAAGTATTGAAAAAAGAGCGAAACTGGTTTTTTGGAGTTATTGACAACTGGAGCAATCGCCATGGTCCTTGCATTGCTCAGTTGGACAAGAACGTTCATTGCAGTAAGCGGTAACGCAGCAGAGTTTGGGGTTATCAGAACACAAGCGAACGGTCGTAATGGGAGAAGCGGGAGCGCAACGATAGGCGTCAAGATGGCTCACGCCATTAAGGATACAGCGGAATACGCCGCAGGTAGAGTAAATAAGACGACGACCGGTGGCATTACCTGCTCCACCGCCTTCGATGATGGCTGTGTAGAAATCTTTGCCAGCGCAATAATCCTCACCGGCCGTGGTGAATACGGTGGCTCGAAGTTCGCGCCAATCCTTGATATCCTTCATGATGCGGCTGCGGTGACTATCGGGGATGTCTTTGGTTGTCTTCAGCAGGCCAACAAAGCCTTTTCGATCGAGTGTTTTGATATCCTCGGCCTTCACTGCGTATTCTATGGGCTTGAAAGTACTCGCGAAGGCCTTATTGATGAAGGCAGCGGCTTGCCGCTTATCGGTAGGGACGACGTATGGGGTTTTATCCTTTGGCCCGGTTTGTAGGAACACAAAAGAAGTCAGCAGGCCCAAGGTCGCCACCGAGAAAAATAGGCTTTTCATTTTCAATGGTTTTAGTTGAAAAAATCAGTCGATTTAATGACCGTCTTTTCCCATTGGTCGACCACGAAAAGAAATGGTTAACGGGGGAGGGAGATTTTTTTTGAAGGTGGGATTGGATGGCTATGATTGATGGATCATGGGAAGAAATAGAGCTAGGCTGTCCATAAATGAATATTCAATAATGATTATTTCAATATTGAATATTGATTTTCAATAACTTGCAGCGAATTGGTGGTGTTTAGCAATATGACTGATAGCAATTGATGGTAGATAAGGCCACGAATAATTTCGCACTTTGTGTGGGAACAAATAGCTGGTTGACCTCAATTTGCCAGGAGTTTAAAAGGCTATTCCGGTTTGTGAACTATCTAACTCCTGATTACCTTGAGCAGATAGATGAAGGCATTTGCTTTATAGCTCAATTAATAATAAATGTCAAAACGTGTCACTAGCTGACATTAAACGAAATCCAAGCATTGGAAAATATAAACATTAAACTCAAAGAAGTATACTTTCCATTTTTAGTCGTCTCGATCGGGACTATTCTTTTTTATAACTTATTTCGATGGGGTTTTGATATCAAACTTGGTGTTTTACCCTTGAAGGAAGATCTGCTCAATATTTGGATACCGTTTTTTCTGCCCTGGATACCCATTCTGATTTGGTTAAGAAAGAGAATTAGAATTCTGAACGTGAGAGGCAAACGGGATAATGGCCATTTCGGCTATCAATTTGCCATGGTCATTGCCGTCGCAGTTCCAATAATAATTAGTCAGAATTATCTTGAAAAAGCATCCTTTGATCTCATTTCAATAGATGGTATTGACGAGGCTAAAAATCACAAGAGTGAAAAATACTTTAAGATCAATTCGTTTAAGGTAGATGGAAATTCGAGTCTGCCTTATGTGACCGCAAGGACTTCGGGGAGGAATAACAGCAATCTAAAATTTTATTTATATCTCGCTTGTCCTTTTGAACGCGCTAAGGATATTTGGTACGGCGTTGAATACAAGGAAAGCCTGAGTAATCGAATGAGTGATGAGCGTAAAGAGGCTACATACAGGAGCTTCATAGAACAATCAGTAAAAGAATTTGCGACCTATGATTTTCAGCAGGTGAATTATTTTGAAAAGCTCGGTTATTCTGATGATAGAGATGGTTTTCTGGAATCCATTAAAAAATCGATCCCACAAATAAATGAGAAAGAGCAAATCATATTAATACCCAAAACAGATGTTTTTGAGCAGAGACTTGGTAATACCGTCCTTTGGATTTTCGGCTCATTTGGTATGGGCGCCTTTATCCTGCTTTTAATGGTACTGATTCCTAAAATTGATCGAGGCGAATTAAATAACTTCAAAAATGGCAAGCCATTAAAAGATGATGACTTAAGGTATGTTTTTGGGTTTCTTGATCCCCGAGGTCCTAATAAGGTGACGGCCATCCTTCTGCTAGCAAACCTAGCCGTTTTCGTAGTCATGATCCTTTTGGGGCTCAATATTATTTCTCCTACCTCTAAAGAGCTCTTGGAAATTGGGGGAAATAGGAGATTTGAAGTAATGCACGGAGAATATTGGAGACTCTTCACCTCAATATTTATCCACGCTGGGCTAATGCACTTGTTTATGAATCTATTTGGTCTGGGCTTAGGGGCAAGTATCTTGGAAGGTATTCTTGGAAGAACTAAGTTGATGTTGAGCTTTCTATTTTGTGGGATACTTGCCAGTTTAGCCAGTATCTATTGGCACGATAACACCGTGAGTGTAGGCGCTTCGGGGGCAATTTTTGGATTGTATGGGTTGATTTTAGCCTTTACGGTTTTCAAAATCTATCCGAATCATATGCGTGGAATAACTTGGGTGTTATTAGTGGGGTATGCAGGAATAAGTTTGCTTTTTGGATTTTTTGGAGGAATTGATAACGCAGCACACTTTGGTGGGCTAATCAGCGGTTTTGTTTTAGGAGGCATCTTGGTACTCTTGGGAAAAGAAAAATTAGTGGAGAAGGCCAATCAGCAAGATGGCTTTTAGTTACCCTGTGAGATAGCTATCATACTTTACTTAAGCATGGGGCAAACAAGACGAAAAACAACCAACTAAAGCACAGGGAATAGGACAATGCAGACATTTATACACTACTTCTTACATTTAGGATTGCCATTATTTATCGCTTATGGATTTTTCAGGAAAGACTGGAAAAGCGTCTACTTCATATTAATCGCTACCATGCTAGTTGACTTAGATCATTTGTTGGCGGACCCTATTTTCCAAGCTAACAGGTGCAGCATAAATTTTCATCCTTTGCACACCTCCTATGCTATGGTGGTGTATATGATCCTGCTATTTTTCCGTAAACCGTTTAACATTATCGGTCTGGGCCTTTCGTTGCACATGCTAACAGATTTTAACGACTGTATGATGATGTACGCCAAATGCAAAGACTGTTTTTCAGACGCCCCGGCAATTGAGCTTTTAAGAACAACGGCAAATGTATTGGGGATCTAAAACTGTTAAACGACTAATAAAAAATAATTACAGTTTGTGAACTGCCCAGCTCCTCATTATTTTAAAAATTAAAAAACTACCAATTGAAAATAGAAAAGCAAAATATTGAGCCAACCGCTTTTGAATTAGTGAAAATACCAGCAGGGGAGATTCATCTCAATGATGATAGAATAAAAAAGAAGTGGTCCGTAAACATCAATGAGTTTTATCTTTCAAAGTATTTGGTCACTCAAGCATTCTATTTTAACGTAACTGGACAATCACCGAGTTATTTTAAAGGAGATAATAAACCAGTAGAAAGCGTATCTTGGATAGATGCGGTTCAATTTTGTAATCAAATTTCTCTTAAAGAAGGATTAAATCCGTGCTATAGGATAATCGGGGAAGGAGATAAAATAGAATTTGATAAAGACGAGAACGGATACCGATTGCCCTCAGAAGCGGAATGGCAATATGCTTGCCAGGCCAATACAAATTCAATCAGATACAGCGAACTGCCCGAGATCGCTTGGTACAAAGAAAATGCGTTGAACGGCACTCATGATGTTGGATTGAAAAAGCCAAATGAATGGGGGTTGTATGATATGTTGGGGAACGTTTGGGAATGGTGTTCCGATATTTATGATGAAGAAGTCTATGGTGCCTATCGAATATTTAGAGGCGGCGGTTGGGCCGATGAGGAAAGAAGTGTCATGGCGACCAATAGAAGACGAAGTCATCCGAGAGCATTTAAAATTGATGATCTTGGGTTTAGAATCGCCAAAAATGTAAATTGAAAAAAAGTTAAACATTAAAGCATGAAAAAAATGACTTGTATAGGATTTTTAGCCATTCTGATATTCGGTGGAAACACGAGCGGAGAAGCCCACAAATGTTATGAACGTACCTTACTGCCGGATACCTGGTATCAATACCTTGATGAAGGTAAATATCCCGTCTACAATGGACCTGATATAGCATCGGACTATTTAGATACAGTTTATCTATTTAGATCGTATTATCACCAGAAGCAGTACCGGGATAAAATGGAGACACTTCAATCTCAGCCTAAGTATTTAAAGGATCAAATAAATATGGAGGAGTATGCTGAGCGAGTGGTTTTGGTCAATCATCTTGAAAAGATCAACGAGTATGCATACGAAGATTTAGAGGAAGAGTTGATTTTAGAGCCGCCAAGAACAAAGGTTCTGGAAGTATTATGCTCGGACCAGTTGGATAATAATGTCAGACGAAAACTACTTAAACGACTCACCGACCATGGATACCATCTTGAATCAGAGCAGCTTGATGATGAAAAATATTTTAAAGCAGTTATGACCAGGTTTCAAAAAGACCATAACTTACCAATAGGAAATTTAAATATAATCACCTTGAATTACCTTGAAATTGATATAGAATAGATGACTTCTAATAAAAATATGGGCAGAACCTAAAAATGAAAAAAGCAGTAGTAGCGGTAATTTTGATCCTATATTGGACCTCCTGCAATGAAGGATTCGAACCCGTGGGGGATGAAGAATTTGTAACTCAAAGCTTGCAAGACTTAGTGGAGAGATCAATTAAGGGAGGTTTAAATACAGAGAATGCTGCAGACCAGAAAGTTGATACCGTCATTTGGATCGATACCATAATCAATCAGAAATTTTTAACGATGTATTCCACCTCAGCGGACAATTATGATGACATCATTGCTGATTGGGGAAATGAAAATCAAAGGCATCATTTTAATTTTCGGGCGGATACTCTTTTTGATCTTATTGGAACACCATTTTCTACGCAATTTTTATGGACCACCCAAAAGTCCATTTGTTTCCCACGGGGTTGTGGACAAAGTTGTATGTATGGATTATTCTTTAATTCAGAAAAAGGCAAACCAATCTTTATCACCTCTCAATTAACGTTCTATCCAAATATGACCTTTAGTGTGTTTGAAAGTGATAATGATGATTTATACCTGACCGCGGGCGATTTATCTATACCGTCGTTAATTATCAATAGTGTAGATACGGATTTAAAGGATACCATTTTACTGCCTGCTGGTTGGAAAAGAGGTACGGGAGCGGTTCATCACATCATTGACGAAGTGAACATTTCAGAAAATGAAATAGAAATTTTACAAAAAGAAAAGGGTAAAATTGTTCGACAACAGAGGCATCGATTAGAAATGAAACCTGCCACCAAATAAAGTGAGACGATTTATAGCTAACTAATCACGACTAAAAATAATAACTCATCAAATTACCGGAAAAAATATCATATCAATCAAAAGAGGAGTATAATTTCCTATTGAGTCTTATCCAAAAAGCTGTGGAATCACGCCAGTTGAGACGGTACGTCGACAAATCTTGGGTCGGTAGAGACATTAAGCCAAACACCTGGAACGGCGAGTACCTTGATGAAAGCGAACGAAAAATCTATCGACTAGAAGGAACCAGTTATACTTCAACGAAAGGTAAAGAAAATTATAAAGGGACCTGGAAAGTTGTTCGACAAGAAAAAGAGACCGACGGAGGCAAATGCTTTGAAAGTGATTATTTAATTAAATTTAATGAACCGGGTATTTTTTCGCAGGTCCATTTCGAAATATATCAAGCATTACAAAGCCAATGTCAAATCGTTTTTAATTGGGATGAGTTGAAGCAGCAAAATAATGCGACGCATTCCCGGCTGATAAAATCAACAGTGGAATACGGGATTATCTCGGCCTTCGAAGACATAAAGCCAGAGAACGCAAAATATACCATTACGTTCAAGCGAGTCGGTTATCATCCCATTGATACCAGTTTTAAATTGCTCAATTTTGTCACCATTCGAAATGCCAAAAGAGCATTTTTTACAGAACACCAAGACTTGAATCCTTTATTGGAAAAAGGGGAATTTAAGCATCGCGGAGCATTAGTTGGCACCATCATCAAATTCAACAATTAAGCGCTCCAAAGGCTGCCTGAAAAGATGGTATAAAATTGAGGAATCATCATGAAATTACAAGAACTAAGATGGCTATCGATTCTTTTAATCATAAGCTCCTCTTGTGCGGATCAGGTTGTTTATTTAGATGATGATCATCCTGGTTTAATACCTAAAAAGTATGCCGTTGGAATCATTAACATGGATGACCGATTTCAACAAAATATGACCATGAGTCCAGATGGCAAGGAACAGCTTTTTACGATTACAGATGCAGCCTTATGGCGGTATGAAAGCATTGTCAGAGTGAAAATTATTGAAGACGAGGTATTAATCGATACGCCTCCGTTTGTGGCCGATTTTCAATACGAAAATCATCAATTTATCGGGGAACCAATGATTTCACCGGATAATGAGCATCTATATTTCATTGCGGATTACCCCCCGGATATCTGGCATTCGAGACGAACGGACGTTGGCGACTGGTCAAAACCGGATAAGATGACGGAGATAAGTACCGCTAAGGATGATTGGTATGTCAGCTTATCTCGCAACGGCAGCCTTTATTTTACCAATGGAACTGTATACAAATCACCTTTAGAAAAAGGCCAATATACCTCAAAAACAAGATGGGAAAGCCCGTTCAATATGAAGGATGTAAGAGATCCCTGTATCTCTCCAGGTGAAGATTTTATGATTTTTACTTATACCGATACTTTGAGTACCAATCAAAGTGACTTATTCGTCAGCTTCAAAGACGACCAAGGGAACTGGTCCGAAGCCAAAAACCTCGGAAAAGAAATTAACACTGAGCATAGGGAGTTCGCGCCTTACATTTCTCCCGATGAGCAATTTTTATTCTTTTCCAGAAGAGACCAATGGCAGAACGCCGGATTTTCCAACATTTATTGGGTGAGCCTGAAAGTGGTTGAAAAGTTGCGGCCTTAAAAGTGGCTGTTTTTCAGGACCGTTAATGCTGATTATAAGACGCGGATTAGACCTAATCCTCTATCTAGCCATACCGACTTGCCTAAGAAAAAGCGTTATATTGAGTGAGTAATTCCCCAATGATAATTTCAGCCCCATATGCGGATAAAAGTTATATTTTTTACGATTGCAATATTGTCTTCAAGTGCCTTTGCCTGGGAGCATCCTCTGAAAATGTCTTTCAATAAATTAACCGTCAATGTAGACGGCACCGCAAAATTAGAGGCGCGCATCTTCTTAGATGATCTATCGATACATATGCAAGATCTATATGGTTTGCCGCAAACTGATTTTTCTAGCATTACAACTGAGGAGACACAAGCATTGTCGCGCTATCTTAAGGATCGTGTCTATTTTGAGCAGGGTGGCGAGAGATTGGACCTCTGGATCAATACCGTTTCCCGTTCCAAAAATGAGCTGGCCTTAGTGGTTAATATGAGTACGACTTCTCCATTGGATACATCTAAAGAAGTATTTTTTATCAATACGGTGCTGTGTGATGCTTCTCCAACCCAAGTCAATGACACAAAATACCTTAACAAGCATTATCTATTAAATGAAAGCAATCCAAAAATGAAAATCCTGTTCGACTAATGGGGCACTATATTCAACTGGGCATCGACCATATTCTAGACCCAGAAGGGCTAGATCATCTGTACTTCATTGTTTCTTTCTGCCTCTTATATACGATTTGGGATATTCGTAAGATCGTGGGCTTGGTCACGGCATTTACCGTGGGGCACAGTATTACCTTGGCGCTTGCGGCCCTCGACATGATCAATGTCAATCCCCATTTAATCGAGCGGCTTATTCCCATCACCATTTTGATCAGTTGTCTGCTCAACTATTGGGCACTGCTCAAGCGCCCTATCGATCGCAAACGCAAAGGTTATACGATGTACCTCGTGATCCTGTTTTTTGGCCTCATCCATGGCCTGGGCTTTTCCAACTTTCTTTCGGCGATGTTATTTGAAGATGAAAGTATCATCGTCCCACTACTCGGTTTCAACATCGGTATTGAAATCGCCCAGTTAATCATTGTGGTCGTAGTGCTATTTGTACTTTCGTTGAGTGATCGCCTGCTAAAATTAAAAAAGGTCGTTCAGTTGGTTTTGAATTCCATTGTTACTTTGCTGGTGCTTCAGATGCTTTTCACGTAATCTTGCTTGTTTTAAAGTTAAATGGAGGGAGTACTAAAGTAGGTCAACGTTTACGTAGTACTCCCCGGAAGAAGCATTCGTACTTAGCGATAATAACTCCTAAACGATTACCTTCGCTTGTGAATAGAATACGAACTGATTTGAACTTTTAAAGCAACTACTGAATGATTTTTCAATTACAAAAATTACCCTTACTGCTCATTGCCTTTGTTGTATGCTGTTCAACACCACCGCCGGAGCAATCTGAATATGAAAAGCTTTTGGCGTACGAAGGGCAATACCAATATGTAGGTAACACTACCTTGGAGATAAGAGCTTCTGAAATGGATTCCACCTTGTACGCGATTATTGATCAAGCAAAGTATCCTTTAAAACACATCGCTCTAGATAGTTTTAAGAATATCCAAAACGCGCCGGTCGTTTTCTTTAGAGATGAGAACAACAAAGTAAAAGGGTACAAAGCTGGTGGACAAGCGTTTGCATTAATTGCGACTGATATTGAGCAAACGGAGATGCTGCCCCGGAGGGCACTTTTCAATCATCCAGAAGACTACGCTTACAGCAAGCCTGAACAAATTGCAGATGGAATTGAGACAGGAGTCCTAACGGATGCGTTTGAAAATCCAGAGGCCATTCTGGAAATGGTCAAGGAAACGATAAAAGGCAGTTTCCCCGATGTCCACAGCATACTTATTTATAAAAATAGCAAGCTGGTTCTCGAAGAGTATTTTTATGGATACGACCGCAATACGATGCATCAAATGCGTTCGGCCGGAAAATCTCTGAAAGGTGGAATTTTAGGCATTGCCATCGATAAAGGATTCGTGAAAAGTGAGCAAGATAAGTTATTGCCTTATTTCAGTTCGACTTATCCAGAAATAGCAAACTTGGATAGTCGTAAAGCACAAATCACGATCGAGGACTTCATAAGGTATCGTCACGGGATGGATTGTGAGAACGATAACCCTCAAAGCGCGGGTAACGAACAATCCATGATGGAGAGCGAAGATTGGGTAAAACATACCTTAGATTTACCGATGGTGGCAGAACCGGGAGCGTCTTCGTCCTATTGTACCGGATGCTCATTGGTTGCCAACAAGCTGGTTGAAATAGCCACTAAGCAAAAGATTGAAGATTTTGCCAAGAAATATCTGTTTGACCCGCTGGCTATTTCTAATTATAAATGGACTTTTGAGCCTAATCCGTCGAGTATCAATACTTTCAACCAGCTTTACATCACCCCCAGGGATTTACTTAAATTAGCCATTATGTATAAAAATGGTGGTGAATGGAGTGGGCAACAAATCATCTCGCAAGAATGGGTCGACAAGACCTTTACTATGGAAAAGGGCGACTATGGCTATTTTTGGCAGCATAAGTATTTTGTGATTGATGGTAAGGAATACAATTCTTACCTAGCCACCGGTAATGGTGGACAAAAAATTAATATTTGGCCGGAGTTGGATATGATCACGATATTTACGGGAGGAAACTACAATTCATATGCGCTTTATGGAAAAAGTACACCGCCCAACGAGATGATACCGAATTACATTTTAAAGGCGATAGAATGACCCGCAAGATGATATGGCTGTTAGCAGTCATGAAAAACTAAAAAATGAACTATTACATTCAGGAATTGGAGCGAATAAAGGAAATCTGTTTCTCAAATCAGATTCAAATTGATCTGGCCGTCAATACCAGAAATTATCTCGATGCCAATTTCGCTAAGAATATAAAATTGGATGTTCTCGCTCATTTACAACTTAGCTCAAAATATCATTTGATCCGGGTATTCAAAAAATACCACGGCATTACCCCTCGGCAATATTTAATTAATAAGCGGATTAAGCAGGCGAAGGTCAGCTTAACGTCTGGCCAATCGGTCTCTGATACCTGTTATGCGGTAGGATTTGCAAGTATCAACTCCTTTTCTAATTTATTTAAAGCTAAGACGGGAATGTCTCCTTCCGTTTACAGAAGAGCAACTTTCGATAAATCAAAACCCTGAATTTGGTTCATCTTGCAGTATTAATTATTAAAACTTAAACCATGAAAATTAAAATAGTAAGCGTTCCGGTAAGGGACCAGCAGAAGGCCTTGGATTTTTACACCGACGTTTTGGGTTTTGTGAAAAAGATAGATATGCCATTGAGTGAAGGCAATCGCTGGCTCACGGTAGTGTCTAAGTATGACCAGGATGGCCCGGAATTACTGCTCGAACCGGCACCCAACCATTTCGAGCCAGCCAAAGTTTTTCAGGAAGAACTCTTCAATGCGGGCATCCCCTGGACCCAGTTCTATGTTGACAATCTGCAGGAAGAGTTTGAAAGACTAACCAAGTTAGGCGTTGAATTTAGTATGAATCCAACCGAAATGGGGACCGTGGTTGTGGCGGTATTGAATGATACCTGCGGGAATAATATCCAATTGGTAGAAGAAAAATAGCCCTATCCTTAGCGATGTGTCAGCGGTCTGGTCGGCAAGATAGCTACTAGGCCGCTGGCCCAGATATTTAACCTTAAAAAGAATAATGATGGGGATGGCAACCAGAATCCTAACCCCAGATAAAGCTACCCTGTACTGTGAAATACGTTTAGGCTCATTCAGAGCGTATCCTGTGAGTAGAGCGTTAGCAGATTAAGCTTGCAAAGGATGTTCATCAAGAGAACAGAACTGGTAATCCCCGATTTCCAAAATCAGAAAATGTACCTTTCCAACAAAGAAAACGAGGACAAATTACTGCTCAATTCAACCTAAAGCTTATCTTACAAGCCTTATGGGAACGGCAAGCGCTTGCAGAATAGGCATAATGCTATGAATGGCCTTCCTATCAAATCTCCAGATGGAATTCGTTTTTTTTGATCATGCCACTAGGTACTTACATAAGTCTCCTGGGAATAAAACTGATAATCAACAATTAACGGTCGTTGATCAAGACCGTGTCGAATCCACTTATAACCAACAGAAAGTATTATGAAAACAAGTTTTTACGGGTTTAAAATATTTACCAGCATCTTAATTGTCCTCCTATCTTTTAATTATTCTTTTGCGCAATTCATTAGCAATATAGGCGTAGGAGCAGGGTTTTTGGAAGGAGAACCTTCTAGTATTACCGTTGAAAGAGTACAGGATTGTATCGTCTCCAGTTCATTTGCTTGTAGCAGTCCTTATCCCTCCGGCACCGTTCTTACGGATATCACAACCAGGGAAGTCATTGAGAATAGGTCTTTAAATATCCAGTTTATGACTTTTTCATACGAGCCCAGGGTATATATTTTTAATTCTGCTTTTAATAATGTAAGCTTAAGTTTGGGACTCCCCATAAATTTAAGTCTTTCACTTCAAATTAGAGATGGATATGAAGATGATCTAGAAGATTATGAAGAATTAGATATGATGTTCCAAGGCGCATTAATGACTTATCTAAATTTTGGAAATGGCGCTTCTTATGAAAGTTTATACGAAGAACGTAAATACGGTTTTTCTCTAGGTGCAGGATTGATGTATTCTCATGCGGGAGTTTTTAGAAATGAATTAAAAGATTTAAACCCACCTCCGAATAATTTGATGGATCCCGTTATCTCATTAGCTTTTAGATATCTGTCGGCAAGATTTGTTTTATCAGAATTTAGTTTATTAATAAGACCTCCGAAAAGTTATACTTATATTAGAGAGGAACTCAATGAATGTTGTCAAGTGGTTAACAGGGGAGCTGTTGGAAAGGAGTTTGGCCTTTTATTCCAGTATAAAATATTTTTTGAATAATAAAGATTGGTCTAAAAATGTGTAGATTAAATTTAAAGTCCATTTTTAGCACGGAATTATTGATACTACTATATGAAGTATCGCTCTAATTAATTATGTAAAAATTCCTTCTTAATACCCAACCATAATTTTCTTTACCGTGATCTGATCACCGGCATAGATGGTCATAAAATAAATCCCACTTTTGTCAGCGCTCACTTGATAGGCTTTATTAATGGTTCGGGTATTTGAAAAATGATCGGTTTGCAGCAGCCGGCCCACGGCATCGTAAAGGTGGATCGTTACATCAGAAAGCTGCGGTTGCTGATAATTTAGTTGAAACGTGCCGTGATTGGGGTTAGGAAATAATGCACACTCGATGGCTGTGCCGACCGGTGGTGTTGTCGAGGTCACGAGATTACAAAAATAATTCGTTAGCAGCAATTCAGGATTCAGATCGAGCAGATTACTCCTAATAGCCTGCACCTGCCCGGGGGTAAGCATCTGCATACAGCTGTAGCCCATAAAGTTGGCACTATTGTCTACGCGATCGTCGGTGGGCTCAATACAGCTATTAGCGTCATCCAGGCAGTTACCGCCGGGAAACTGACAAGTGGGTGTATCATCAATTAAATCATCGAATTCACAAGTGCCGGGAAAGCCCCAGGGGTGCAATAAGCCGAGTGCGTGCCCAATTTCGTGGACGATGATATTAGCGCCGTTATTGGGCTGATTCAAAATGGCATCGATATCCATCACTACGCCGGGGATGAGATCCGAAAAGGCAAGTATCGGTCCGCCGGGCATAAATTCTACTTTAGGAATACCATAGTTGCTCGTATTATCAGCACTCACCATCGGCGCAATCCAAATATTCAAATAGCGTTCCGTATCCCAGGGGGTGATGCCGCCCAGACTATCCGTTTTGACCACCTCTGTACTGGTCGAATCCGTAAATGCCGGCCCCGGAAAGTAATCCAGCGCTGCGGCTTTTCGGGTAATGCCATTGGTTGGATTCCCCGCTGGATCAGTCTGTGCCAGGCAAAAATTAATCTGAGCATTGGTCACCAGATGTCGGTGCTCCGGGTGAATCAACGAAGTATCAATATCCTGCGCGTGTATCAAGTGATTGATCTGATCCATGACCTCGCTAATCAGGCTATCCGACACATTCCCCTCGGGCGTGGCATACAGAATATGGATAACGGTGCGGACGTGAATCTCCGTGCGTTGCTGCGCGGTAGATGCTACAAGCGATGTTTGGCGTTCAAATGCGGCTGGCTCAAGCAATTGATCGAATAAACAGCCCGGATCGGATTGGCCACACACACAGAATGATAGGCCAAGTAGGAGACTGAGAAGGAGGTAACGCTGGTTCATTAGCTTTAGGGTTTATCTGAAAGCTAATGCTATTATTTGTTTAAAGCAAGTCGTATTGATCTTAATCATTTTCTTTTGAATCCACAGCACTCCTTGCTATCTTAAGAGAGTACATTCTGCATTGTAATTAATTAAATAAACCGAATGATGACAAGATATTTGATTAAGTTCTCGTGGATTGGACCACTTATATTTTTTGGTGCAATAGTCATTTTTGGATTTTTACATTCAGGCTATTCACATATTAGCCAGTTTATAAGTGAACTAGGAGCTAAGGAGGCTGATTATGGCCAATTGATGAATTATTTGGGAATTGTTCCTTTTGGATTATCTATTCTGCTTTTTTCCATAGCGGGAGTTGCTGAACTCAAAGGAAACATGCTTGGTAGGATTGCATTTTTGATTTTAGCGATTACTGGCATTCTCTTTATTCTGGCTGGTGTATTCAGTTGCGACGCAGGTTGCGATTTTGAAAATATGACACAAGAAGCAATTATTCATAATATGAGCGCTTTCAGTGCATTTCTTTTATTTCTACTTGCTGCAATATTGCTAGGGATAAATACTTTTACCAAAAAGAAAAACAGGTTTTACCTTTTTAGCCTTATTAGCGGGATTTTAGGGATGTTCTTTTTTTATCTAATCAGTAAAGCTGGAATATTTTCTGAATATCGAGGAGTCTATCAAAGACTCTTTATTGCGAATTTTCTTATATGGTTAATAACAATGGGATACTTCATACATGGAACGGCATTCCAGAATAGTAATAAATAATTGCGTTTTGGATTCTAATGCTGCAAGGAAGACTGAAGGAATCTTGTAATTTTGTCATTGAATTATTTTATACGTTCAGAATTTATCCACCAAATTGCTTCAAGTGGTGGTCTAAATGTTTCCAAATAAGCTTACCCCAATTTTTTTGATTCAATTGACCAAAGAATGGATGTGGTCCAAGATTTGGATTATGTGGGACTTGCTCCAGAAGTTCAAGAAGCCGCTTTTTTCTATGTCAAATGCATCAACAGAGATATTGCTTGCAATGATGTCCATTTTCGAAGGTGTTGGCAATCCTTTCGGCCAAGGCCAAGGTTAGCTGGATAGAGCAATTTTCAAGCATTTGATTTAAATTCATTTTACCCCACTTCTTCTCCTTATTATTATTATCTGCGCTAAGTGAATTGATCCTTTGAAGAATGCTTTGACAGTCCGATTGATTAAAAATATTTGCAGCCATATTATACTATTTTAGAATACCCCATTATCGTTTTTTACGGCACCTCCGGTAATAAGCAGGAAAAAGCGCTGCATAAAATCTAGAGGTTGAATTGAATCCCAATGTTCCACAATTTTTCCATCAGCTACTTTCCATATATCTATCACATTAAGACCTTTTTTATCATTCCCTCGATGCTTTGCTTTTACTGTTACATGTGAATGAAAAGTAACGCAGTCACCATCAACATATACATGTTTCGGTTCAAGAAAAAAATCGGGAAATTGCTTTGCTAATTTTCTATTTAAATTAACAATTGCAGCTACGCCACTTTCAACCGAACGATTGTGTTGTACATAAGGACTACTTGAATATTTATCAATAATTTCATCAAACTTAGCGTCTAATATTCCTTGAACAAAATCGATAACAATTTGTAAGTTATCCCGCTCAAGATCTGTCCAATGAGGTTTATAAAACTTTTGGAAATCAATTTTCTTACTGTGCATTGCTACGTTATTTTTAAGTTATTCAATTCGATTACGCTTTAAGGTCAGATACATCATGAAATGGTAAGCGGTAGCAAATGGCACTAAGAAGTAGGGGAGTAATGCCAACGGATAAAGATTCATGCTATGATTCTCTCCGAATGCTATTGACTGTAATGATACGCCTGGGCTGCTGCTTATACTTAAACTATAGGCTACCACGAAATCCAATAAACCGAACAGGATCAAGAATAGATAAACACCTTTTGTTGGCTGGCCACCTGTAAATATTTGTACCAAAATGGTCAACGCAATTACTGCTGCCATAAAATCACCAAAGCCAGATACATAAGCAAAGGCCGTACCTGTGAATCCACGGATGTTTTCCAGGATAAAGAGAGTCCCCATGAATCGGGTAGACTGAGTAAGGGTTAGCCATTTCATTGATAGTCCCTTTCCAATAAAAAAGTCTTTAAAAACGAGTACTAGTGCTGAGGGCCAAATCAGGTTCAAGATGACTACTCCCCAAGCAAGATCAGGACTACCAAGTCGGAATTGCCAGGAGATACTGAAGAAGTACATAATCACTCCCCAAATAGCAATTATGATAGAAATCAATAGTGATTTCTGCATTGAAGCTCCTGAGCTTTTGTAAGTTCCAAAAGCGATAAAGGGGACTAAGATAGAGCTCCCGATAAGGACAATGGAGGTGATTAAATGTGTTGATACCGTTTCCATTAGAAGCACTTTTTTTGTATTTTCACTTCAATTTTGGAATTAAAGTTAATAATTGCTTTCAAAATTGAAGCAAAATGTGTGAAAAAAAATTTCGTAGCACCTGTCCGATTAGTTCTGCCTTGGATTTATTTGGAGATAAATGGACCCTGC
The DNA here is from genome assembly GCA_028285085.1 of Saprospiraceae bacterium. Taxonomy (GTDB): domain Bacteria; phylum Bacteroidota; class Bacteroidia; order Chitinophagales; family Saprospiraceae; genus JAHDHW01. Next base: position 30,198 of record JANQQI010000058.1, read on the forward strand.
TCATCGTCAGAGATCTGTTGTATCACGGAAGTAGGACTTTCAAGGATTTTTATCAGGCAGAAGAGAAAATTCCAAGTTCTCGGTTGGCGGATAGATTAAAAAAACTCGAGCAATTGGGGGCACTCACAAAAGAAAATCACCCAACGAATAAGAAAGTTTTTATTTATCGTTTAACTCAAAAGGGTAAGGATTTGGCCCCCGTTATCGTAGATCTCATTACTTGGGGAAATAAGCATCTTGAAGAGCATATATCCGAAGAGTCAAAAGAATTTGCAAAGCGGCTTGAAGAGAATCGGGAGGGCGTCTTAAAAGAATTAATGAAATAAGCAGACAATATGCAAGGGATTCAAGCCCCCACCTAACCACTTTGCTGCCTTACCTACCATACAAAACTCAAATGATACCATTTGGAGAAATAATCACTGAGCATAAGATCCTCTGCAAAAATCATCCATATGTCTGCGAAATGGATACGCTGTAGATTATAGGCCATGCGAAATTTGCGTAGTTGATTTAATAACTACAAATGCAAATGGTGATATGATGCATGCAAATAACAGCTCGGTTGCAAAAACGGAAAACAAAGCTAAAGTAGTCGCCACCTTCTTCTGTTGGCAGCGAAATGATATCTCTAAAGATTTATTCACGAGATATTGGCGGGATGTTCACGCTATTTGGGCGGCACGCACTCCGGGTTTTTATCAGTATCGTCAATTGCATCTCGACCCTGTTGATCCCACATTACTATCCGATTTAGCAGGCATTGAGACCGATTTACCAAAAGCAGACCAACCCGATGGGATGGCGCATATCTTCTATTCCAGCACTTTTATGGCTAATTTACTTCGGAAGCCGTTTGCGTTGAAACAAGCGACAGAAGATGAAGCTTATTTTGTTTCGTGCAATACCTATCAGCGTTCCGCTCTGCCTCTCAGCCGAACTTATCTCGATAAAGTGAGCCATCCTGACTCAAATGGCTCGGCACCATATCCTCGCTATGTTCTCGCCTTCAAAAAAGGCAAAGCAGTTACTGAAAAAGCATTCTGGGATTATTTAACCCAACAGTGGATCGAACCTTGGCGTAAAAGAGATGATGTGCAACGATTACGCCTTGAGTTGTTAGAATCTTACGTGGCGCCTCCCGCTACACCAAATGGCACCGATCACCATTGGGACGAAGACAAGCAGTATCACGCCTGGATAGAATTGTGGCTTACGGCGGATGCAGACCTTTACTCCTTTTTTCATAATTCGGATGCTTTCAAGCAACATATTTCGGCGGTACATGCCTATCCCATCCGGGAAATCTATACTATTGTATTCGGAGGTCGACCTACGCTGGTTGGCTTGCGTGGTTATCAGGCCGCACAGACCATCGAAGAAGCCGGTGCAGCATTCCAAAAGTCGAAGGCCGTTTTGAAATTCACCTACGGTCCAACAGTACACGGTGGTCGTCTGATCAGTCCAAGTGTTTATGTGGGATTGATAAGTGCCGTGATTATTGGGATATTGTTGTTTCTCCAATTGAGTTAAGCATGAAAAAGAATAAAGACATCATCCGACTGGATAGTATTTCAAAAGCACATCAACTTTTGGGGTTGGAAAAACCACGCCATCCTTTAATTACCATTTATCATCATACCCCTCAAATTATTGCTAATACGATTAATCTGAGCTTTTCGGGTAATTTGTATTACATTGCCATGAAAGATGGCATAAAAGGAGCGTTTCAATATGGACGCAGTTCGTATGATTTTGAGGAGGGCACCATGATGTTCCTGGCACCGAATCAAGTTTACACTACACCGGAAACGGTAGAAACAGCTAGCGGGAGTGTGGGGTGGTCCATTCTTTTTCATCCCGATTTGATCCGACAATCGAGTTTAGGAAAAATAATCGATGAATTTTCTTTTTTTGATTATGATGTAAACGAAGCGCTGCACCTGTCCGATAAAGAAAAGCAAACCATTAATGCGCTGGTAAAAAAAATTGAAGAAGAAATCAACCAGAATATTGACAAACATTCTCAAGAACTCATCAACATTAATTTAGAATCTTTATTAAAGTATTGTAAGCGCTATTATGATCGTCAGTTTTTTACGCGAACCAATTGGAATAAAGATTACATTATCCGCTTTGAAAAATACCTCAAGACTTATTTTTCCTCTGATGCACCTCTGGAAAATGGTGTACCTACGATCCAGCAATGTGGCGAAGCCCTCAATATGTCGGGGCATTATTTGAGCGACTTGCTAAAAGCGGAGACCGGGAAAAGTGCCAAAGAACACATCCATCTTTATTTAGTGAATAAAGCCAAATTCTCTCTGCTCAACACCAACCATTCCGTCAGCGAAATTGCCTATAGTCTGGGATTTAATTATCCACAGAATTTTAGCAAACTATTTAAAGCTAAGACAGGATTAAGCCCTACTCAATTTCGGAATATAAGCTAACTCCATACATTGAGCCAACCAATAATTTCTGTTAAACATTAAGGTCATATCGGGATTTACCATTCATTGATTGGTGGACGAAACGATGCTATCATTTTACTCAATCTTCTGGTGGTAGTAGCCTTTTCTAATCCTATTTTCTAAGTTCAATTAGCAAGCCTTTTTCACTTCTTTTGATCAAATACCTAATTTTCTTAGGTATGAAATTTGGATGCCTAAGAAAATTAGGTATGTTTGCGCTATCAAACTCAATTCGTAGATAGAACTTGCTATACATGAAAGTTAAGATGTTACTTCTCGTGCTGATATTTCTATGCCCGGACCTATCATTTCCTTTGGCTGCGCAGTCGCAGGGGAGGGGATTGCTCCAAGGACAGATCGTGGAAGCCGAAGCTCGGCAGCCACTTGAATACGCGACCGTTTCTGTTTTTTCCAAAATAGATAGTGTCTTGGTGGGTGGGATGATGGTTGACAGCAGCGGTCGATTTGTATTGGCGCTTGATTTAGGCGTTTACGATCTGCGATGTGATTTTTTGGGATATCAATCTGAATGGCTTTCGGGGATCGCCTTAACTGCTGAGCAGCCAACGGTTGATTTGGGGGCCATAAGATTAGACGTTAATCCCCAGATGATGGCGGAAGTGGAGGTCCGAGCCGAGAAGAGCTCCGTTGAGTTACTATTGGACAAACGCGTGTTTAACGTCGGCAAAGACTTGGCTAGCCTGGGGGGCAATGCGGCCGATGTTTTGAATAGTGTGCCCAGTGTATCGGTGGATATGGAAGGCAATATCAGCCTGAGAGGAAGTCAGGGCATTCAGGTGTTGGTGGATGGCAAACCGTCCGGCTTGGTGGGCGGGAATGGTTTGAGAAATCTGGCGGCGGATATGATTGAAAAAATAGAGGTGATTACGAATCCTTCCGCGAAGTACGATGCCGAGGGAACGGCGGGAATTATCAATATCATTCTAAAAAAGAAAAGAAAAAAAGGCTTGAATGGTAGCTTTAATAATACGGTCGGCTATCCCGAAGCTTTGGCTTCTGCCCTCAATTTAAATTTTCGGAAAAAGCAATGGAATCTATTTACCAATCTTTCGGCTAGCCGTTGGCGAAATATTGGAAGTGGTGCGATTTATCGGGAGGTGTACTTTGATACCGACTCGCTTGATCTGCTCCAGTCAAAACGCAATCATGTGCTAAAAGGTCGCCTGCTGAGTTATCGTGTCGGTGCGGAATATTTCATCAATCCTAAAAATACCATTACCGCTTCCTTCCTCCAAAGAAAGACGTGCGGTGATAACGAAATCGTGATCGACTTTCAAAATTTTTGGAATAACCTGAATTTTGAATTGGGTGGGAGTTCCCGGGCTAAAAATGAAAATACTACGGCAGACAATCAAGAGTTTGCTTTGACTTACAAAAGCGTTTTTGACCGTGAAAAGCATCAATTCGTCGCTGATTTAAGGATCCAAAATCGACGAGATATCGAAAGTGCTACTTTTTTGGAAACCTATTTTTCTACTAATTCGCTTTTGCCTCCCTTGCCCGATTTGGACCAATTGGTCCATACGGATGAACACCACGAGCAGTGGAATGCGAAACTGGATTACCAATTGCCATTAGGTGAGGACGAGCAATTTGAGGCGGGCATCCAGTCCACTTCACGCACCATTTCCAATGATTATCTGGTGGAGGTGCTGAAAAATGGAGAATGGGAGGTCTTTGAAGGTCTGGATAGTGAATATCGATATACCGAAAAGATTCAGGCGGCCTATGCGCTTTATGCAAATAAAATTAACCGCCTTGCTTTCCAGTTCGGGACGCGCCTGGAATATGCGCATATTTCCAATTCGACTTCCAATGCTGCTCCCAGAAAAAATCTCAACCTATTTCCAAGTGCACATTTGACCTATACATTTTCTCCGAAAAATGTCATGCAGCTCAGTTATAGCCGACGGGTCAACCGGCCTCGATTTCGATCGTTGAATCCTTTTCCGACTTTTAGCAATTCCCGGAGTCGCTTTCAAGGGAATTCTGAGCTACAGCCAGAATTTACCAATATGTATGAACTGGGCTATATCCGCTATTGGGAAAAAGCGACCCTCGGGGTTTCGTTATTCTATCGACATACCGAAGATGTGATTGAAGGCGTCATTTTTCGGGTGACCTTTAGCGATCCGCATCCCATCAATTACCGCCGGCCCGAGAACCTAGCTAGCAAAAAAGACATTGGCCTTGAGTTTAATTTTTCCTTTAGCCATCGGAAATGGTTAAAATTCAACGGGAATGCTTACTTCTATCGAGCGATCATTGATGGCGCTGCCTTGAACCCAGGCTATTCCTCGGAGACTTACACCACCCGCGGAAAAATGACCTCGATCCTTTCGATTACCAAAAAAATCGATGCGCAGTTGCGCCTAAATTATCGAGCGCCTTTTGATCGACCACAAGGGCGAAGAAACGCCATGACGTTTCTCGATTTCTCGATTAGTCACAAAGTATTACGCAGCAAAGGCACCCTCACCTTGAATATTGCAGATGTTTTCAATTCCAGGGTAACACGCGGGATGACCTTTACGGATACCTTTTTTCAGGAGGATGAATTCCAATGGAGACGGCGGACGGTTAAGTTGACGTTGTATTATCGGTTGAATAAGTAGATTATGCGCAATTTTGAAGGAGAGAATCGCAAACATAAATCTTATTCTTCAAAACTTAGTTTGCGTCCCTTTCTTTAATCATGGTATAGGCATGCAGAATGATTTGTTCCACCTTAGGATAAGTGGGGTAAAGTTGGAGTGCTTGATTCCCATATTCAATCGCATCTTCGAACAGACGAGAACGGAGCTTTAATTCAGCAATGTTACCATATATTTCGGCTTTTCGATCGTTTCCTATTTTACATCGGTTGATAACTTTTTGAAAAGTGTTGATGGCTTGACCAAATTTACCTAGACTTTCTTCCAAAATTCCTAACTGGTAATAGGGTTCAAAACGGTTGGGTTTTAGAGTATTGGCTTTTTCTAGATGTTGTATCGCTCGAGAGAACTGCTTAGTTTCTATATAGGCGGAACCTAACCATAAACGGCTCTCAAAATTATTAGGATCTAATTGAAGAGCTTCTTTATACAAATTGATCGCCTCCGGATACTTTTCTTCTATGAATTTAGCTGCAGCTTTTCGAAGTAAGTGTTTGACTTTGAAACTGCTGAATATTTTTTTCATGGCCTTGAGCGTAAATTAAAGCATCAATAAAGATATTAAAATAAATAATAGCTAAGTTAAATATTGATGACTACCTAATATAACTCACAAATGCAATCCATCTTTTTACATCCGTACAAAATTAAAATCACGACAAATACGGAAAAGGAGTTGAGCATTTTAATGCTGAATAAAAATGAGGTCAGTGACTAGAAAACGGGAGATGTAATTGAGCTCGTTATTGAAACACAAATTAAGGCAGTATCAAACGCTAAGCGATTAGCTTAAAAAAAAGTCGCTCAGTATTACTTTTAATGCCGAGCAACTTTAAATTCGAAACTAAACTCATTTATTCTTAATCCAAAAAGGATACTTTTCCATTGTCCATATCGTAGAGCGCACCGATAATCTTAATCTCTCCCTGATCTTCCATCTCCTTTAAAATCGGACTGTGCTCACGAATTTCGTTTATCGTATTTCTGACGTTACTTTCGCTTACCTTATGCACGAATTCAGCGTTACTAGAATTGCGTTCGCCCGTATATTCGACGGCTGCTACAGCGGGTTTGATGTTGGTGAGCATGGCTGTAATATTGCCTAGCTGCGCATCATCGATGGCGGCTTTGACCGCCCCGCAGTATTCGTGACCGAGCACCAAGACAAGCTTAGAGCCGGATACCTTACAAGCAAATTCCATGCTCCCGAGAATGTCTTCATTGACAAAATTACCGGCCACCCGCGCAACGAAAATATCTCCGATCCCCCGATCAAAAACATCCTCCACTGGGACGCGGCTATCCACGCACGAAAGGATGATGGCCTTGGGATACTGCGCTTTGGCACTTTTACGGACCAACTCAGAGTGATCTCGTATGGTCATATCACCGTTGATGAAGCGCTCGTTTCCATCTTTGAGTAACTGGATAACCATATCCGGTGTCAAAGCGGCTTGTTCTTCCTGCGTGAGCACATCTTCGACCAGACCGACTAGTTTCGGTGGTTCTTCGGTAGTTAAAGTGGTGGGTTCCGGTTGAGGAGCTGGCTGGCAAGCTATAGAAATTGAAAAAATAATAGCAAGGATACTTAATCCAAAAGTGTTTTTCATATGCGACAGTTAAGTGTGAAAATTGGTTTGAAATACTGGTTTAAAAAAATGATTGGTAGCATCTAAGGATGCGCTAAATATCTTCTGTCGCTATTCGGTGATTACACTTTGTATCGTAACTACGGAGGTGGTAATTTGTTCAGTTAGAAATAAATTGATCTATTTTTTGAAAAAAGATGGTGGGATAAGGAAGAGCATCAAATCACGCACCGGGCCAGCCTTTGTAGCACCAATCGCCCGGTCGAATATTTTGGAAAGAGGCGCAAAGGAAGGTTTCTTGGACCTCAAAAAGAGTAGCCGTTTTCTGATGTTTTTCTAAAACCTCCAATAAACTGCTTTTATCATGGATACTGGCCAGTTCATTTTGAGCGTTTCTAAAACAAATTAAGTCACCAAACATCCCGTTGCCTCCCGGGAAGTAATGACTGTGTCGGCAGGATAAGCAACAGTTCAGTGAGATATCGTCCGGTAATTTTTGCTGGAGATGAATCAGAGCCGTCTCGAAAAATCCATCCTGGTCTTTTGCTGTAATTAGTTGTTCATCCAGTTGGAGCTGTAAAATAATAGCTGAGACCGCTTCACCTTCCCAAGATTTCCCTACTTGAATTTTTGCCAAAAGGGTTTGTTCTCGTTGCTCTTGTCTATGCAAAAGCTGGATGGGTAGGGATAGCTCAAATCGGCAATCAGTTAGTAAGGCTGTAGAGACTGGAGGATTGAAATGGTCGTAATTAAAGAGCTGCTCATTAACTGGACCTTCCAACGCATCAAAGCTAGTACCCTGGAATGTAAGACCACGTAGCTTGATCTGCAGCGTACTGCCGTCCGAAAGAAAATGGGTATTGATCATACCGTGCTGATCTTGGTAGGTGACTGGATATTGCAGCATGTGGAATAAAAAAGTTAAAAACTATCTGCCATCTTATGCCAATAGCTATAAGAAATGGCCAGCACAATAATCAACGCCACATTGATCAAATTAATAATAATTGGATCGCGATGGGCAAAATGGGCGACGATAGCAGTGATGAAAAATAAGCCCACTCCGGCATACGCCCATTCTTTGAGTTGCGGAGGGAGCATAGGCAGCAATAGCACGACTACGGCGAGCACTTTGAGGACGGCCAACTGGATACGGAAAAAATCAGGAAAACCCAATGCTTTGATCCCGTCAATCGTCGTCTTGCTAAATAGATAGCTATAAGCACTCCATAAGAGAAAGGCGGCGATAATGCCCGTAGTTAGCCAGTAGGTGGTCTTCATCGTTTTGGATCATTTTTCTGTAAGATAATCTTTTAGCGGTAGAAGATAAGTTTACTCGAATGTTGAATTGAACGAGACTCATTCTGTCAATTCAAATACCAACTCATTACTAACCAAAAACATCGGGCGTGTTTCTTCTTTGATGATTCGCTTACCTTCATTTTGTAGATAGCCGCGGAGCACCCAAGCGTCATTTGGATCATGCTGGTAATAAAATTTGACGCTATATTTTCCGGGCTTTCTGGGAATGGGGGGCTCGCTGACCCATTGTAATTTAATGCCATTTTTGGGCTTTAGGGTGACGATGCTGTTCATATTTAAGCCATTCATATTGCCACAGCGGGCGATGCGTTGCTTTAAATCCGGGAGGGTATCGGGATGGACGTCTTCCGTAGCCAGATCGATCACTGACCAGCGGATAGTGGGGGTACGCCAGCCCACCTTGCTCCCGTCTCCCGGTTGGAGAATCTTGACCGTTTCCCGGGTAAAGTTATTTAAGGACACTTTGACTTGTGGAAATGCTCTATTTGATAGGCTGATTTTTTTTTGCTCGGTGGTGATCCGTAGATCCATTTCCTTAGCCAGATACTTTTTCATCGAATGCACGGGCATGCGATTCTGGCATGCGGTAGTGAAAGCGGCAAGAACGAGCAAAATGAGTACACGAAAAATCATAGCTTTTAACTTTTGATAGGATCAACTACTATCGCGAATCCCAATGATCTTTCCACCTTTAAACGTAAAAGTCGATTGACCTTGTATATTCAAGATATCCCCGGCTTTCAATCCATTCGGCAGATCGATGGCCAAGACACCATGATAATCAATGGAGATGATTACCGTTTCGTTAGTAAACGTCCAGTCCACAATGTGTTGCTGCCGAGCGCTGAAATACATTTTAGCAGTTTCGGCTTGTTGCTGGAAAGCATCAAGACCTTCGGTTTTAAGGTCAACTTTGCCTTGGGTGACATTTTCAAAAACGATGTCGGGATGCAAATCTCGCAGCATGCTGTCGATATCAAAGGCATTGTAAGCTTGGACATAATGCTCGATGATTTGTTGTTGAGTTGGCATGGGGGAAATGATTGATTAGGGATTAGAGTGTGTGCGGAAATTATTAATCTTTTAAAGCTTTTTTAGGACATTTTCTAAAACCTGCAAATGACTTAAGTATTGCTCTTGGTACGGCCAGTCGATTCTTAGGTCGGTCCAAGTTTTTTGCCGATGGATGGCCAATTGGATGCTCGGTCTAGTATCTTGATCAATGGTTCCTTCATCTACGAGTTGGCCAAATCCCGTAGCAATAACCGAAATGTCCAGAGTGAATAAATATTGCTGTTGGTCGAAAGCATCATCGTTGAGCTGCTGCTGTAAATACTGTGGATCAAGTAAGCGATCGTTGTAATCAGCAAATTTCATCTCACCGACCTGTTCAATGACCTCTTGTACATACCGCAAAACGGAAGCCTTCGGGTTAGCTTTTCTCCAATCTCTAAATTCAGCTAAGGCCATATCCCCTTCATCCGATCCAAAAGGGGCCAAGGGATCAGTATTATCCCAAAAGAAAGCATCTGGAATGAGAGCAATACTGGTAGGATGTGCATGGTTCTTATCGATGCCGTAAACTTCGTCTTCAGTTGTTGTTGAATGAGGGAAGGATAATGCATTCCAATATCGTTCAAAATCGGTTTCGCTAATTCTTTTGGTAGAAAATTGATTTTCAAAATCTTTTAAAGTCAAATGATTATCGGTCCAATAACCATAGTTACGCCCATACGGTAAGCGTACTATAACTTGCCCTGCTTCATCCAGACCAATTTCGCGATTTGGAAGTTTTGTATGATCACTAATTTCCAATAGCCAGGTTTTGACTAAATCAATTTTGTCCTCATAGTCTGGATCGGCCATTGGAATAATTCTTTTTAACACACTTATAAAAACATTTTTTAAAATGGCTTTTAACCCATTTGATTGGTCTTGTTTACCTTCCAGAGGTGGCGCTTCAAATTCTAAATAAGTCATTATTCTTGTCCTTGAATATAAAATTGTCTTTTGCGAAAGCAGTCAATAGCAAATTCACTGGCATCAAAATGGGGGAGGGGTAGATCAGAAATGGCGTACCAACCCCAATGCTCACATTTATTTTTTTCTTTGACTTCGGGCTCACCTTCGTAGGCATTGACAAAAAGATTAATCGATACATAGTGTTTTTGTTCTTCCCGATAAGTCCGCAAATTATTCGTGACGCTAATCACGCGGGGATTTTTAATACGTAGGCCAGTTTCCTCGAACACTTCTTTAATGGCGGCGGTTTCGAAGGTCTCTCCATTTTCCAGATGGCCGCCCGGAATGGAATAATAAGGGGCGTGACTGCCTTTACGCTTACCGATTAAAATTTCTCCCTTTGAATTTTGGATGATAATGCCGATGCCGACTTTGGGTCTATTCATCTGACTGTAATTTTATTCTTCTTTAAGTTTAGGTACAATAAAACTAGGTAACCAAGTCTTTTCGAAAATTGCCAAAGCTGCTGCAAAGTCTGCTTTATTATTCGAACCTAATGAAATTAAGTTATCTTGTAATGCAAATATATTATTTGGACTACTTTGATAGAATCTTAAATTTGAAAAGTCAGCATTGATCTTGAGTAGTTCAATTTGCCCAGTTTCAATCTTTAATTCTAATAAATCAATGGCAGGCGCTCCAAGAGCTCGACAAGCTAGTCGGGTGCACGAAGCCCAATAGATTTCACTCAATAAGAAATCTTTAATAGACGCTTTGATTGGATACCATTTACCTGTTGGGGTGATTGTGAATAATGTTGAAGTGGTGTTATTAGGATCAATGGCCCATCGGGCTCCTGTCATTTGATTTAGAAAAATCTCCAGATAGCCTTCATCATTAATGAATAACTCGGTCAGAGCTCTGGGTGATTCATCATGAACAATGATTTTGTGCTTACCGAATAGCTGATAAAACTCACGCATGATCGGTGGGAGATTAATCCCTAATTCTTTTTCTACTTGAATAATTTCTGATATTGAATTTCCAAATTCTTCACCTTGAATTTCGTACAGCGTTTTTATCTTTTCAAATGCCATGACCAATTATTGTAAATATTTGAGGTGATTCTGCTACTGGCTTTGTTCATAGGCTAATTTCGTCAAAACAAACTGATGGATCAATACACCGTCTTCCAAAAATGCTTTTTCAAAAGTGAAATGAAGTTTTTCGAGCACCCTTCGGGATGCTATATTGTCGGGCAAAATGGTGGCGATGATCCGATTGAGTCGACGAATTTTAAAACCGTATTCAAGCGCAGCTCGGCTGGCCTCGGTCGCTAAGCCCTGGCCCCAGCACGCCCGTTTGAGTCGATAACCCAGATCGACTTCCTGCTCATCTTCGAGCCATTTTAAGCCACAAAATCCAATGAATTCGCCAGTAGCTTTGAGCTCCAGCGCGAAACGGCCGAAGCCATATTTTTGATAGTCCACCTCAATCAGGTGACGGATCAGCTGCGCGACCTCTTGCTCGGTTTTGACGCCCCCATCGTTGGTGTATTGGTTGATGGCGGGATCTTGTTCCATGTCGTAGGATGGGGCGATATCTTTTAGCTCAAAGGGCCGCAGAATTAATCGCTCGGTAGTTAGGCGTTGGTAGAACATGAAGCGTAGTTGGTTTTACGATTGCGTACATTTGAAGACTTAGGATGTCTTGTATAACCGTGTTGATCCTTAGATCATTCCCCAGAGGCGGGATTAAATTGATTTTAAAATATAAGTTTGTCTATGAAGTCAGCTAGACGTTCATCGCAGTTTGCAACTGCGATGGAGTATGCGCTACAATGAGCGATTAATTTCTTGATTACGTACTGATTAGAATTAAGGATGGTGTCATGTTGGCAAATATGGTTAAATCAACTCCGATTAAAAACAACAATGGATCGAATAGAAACCCAAGGAACTAATTGAGGAGATTAACCCGAAAAAAAGTAAAGTAGTTATTTGCCATAATTTTTTCCATGGACTGGAAAGTAAAAGCAAAAAAATCCCCAGAGCAGGAATAAAGAAAAGGTGGATGATATTGAATGAAATGGGGCCACAGTAGGTAAAATAGCCACTCGAAAACATGCAAAAAGTGTGTAAGGCAGATAAAGCGAGAACTACGATGAAACCCGTTTTACTGACTGGTCTTTTGCGATAAATATTTACTGTGCTATCTAATATTTGGTTAGTTTTCATCTTTTGTCATTTTTAGAGTAAATGGCCATTTGCAGCTTAGTCTAAAAATAATAAAAATACGATGTAGATGCAATGTTTTATTCCCAGGGCCCATCTCGCATCACATTTAAAAAAATCTCCCCATCGAAGCGAAATAGCCCACCGGAAAAACCACACCACAATGTGCCTTTTTGATCCTTGAGGATGCCTTGTAGTCCAAACCGGCTGACCAGATCAATACGATCACTTTTATCAAAAAGAGTGAAATTTTCCCCGTCGTAATAATAGACCCCATGACCAATTGCACCAATCCAAAGGTCACCGGATGGATCCTGGTAGATGGTGTAAATATCATTTTGGTTCAAACCTTTTAATTGTGGAAATGGAGTGATTGTTTCCCCATCGTAGCGGCTCAATCCACCTTCGTTAATGTATTCCGGGAAATCGGAAGACAGCGCCCCAAACCAAATATGTCCACGCTGATCTTCTACGATTCGACTGATATTATTACTACTGAGGCCATCCCTTTTGGTGAAATGCGTGAAGCGATGGCCATCCCATTGACAAGCACCGTAGCCATCACGACCAAACCACATATGGCCGTGACTATCTTCGAGTAGACACCAAACTTTACCAGCTTCCCATTTGTAGGAATTGGAGACTGATTCAGGAATAGGCAACTCAAATTCCAAAAAACGGCGGCCATCAAAGCGAAAAACCCCGTGATTGGTAGCAGCCCAAAGTGTGCCTTTGCGATCAACTAGTAAATTACAGCCCATGCCGTGCAAGCCCTCCGCCTCTCCAAAAGTGGTGAAGGTCAGCCCATTGTATTTGGAGGCGCCGGCGTGGGTCCCAAACCACAAATGTCCGGCTTGATCTTCGGTAATACTTACGATTGCATTATCGCACAGCCCGTCCTTAGTGGAGAAATAAGTGAGCGTCTGGCCATCGTAGCGCGCTGCTCCTTTTGATAAGGTGCCAAACCACAGGTGGCCTTGCCGATCTTCATGGATATCGAGAATATACTGTCCAATTTGTCCACTGGTATCGGGCTGAAAAATCAAGGGGCTTGGCGGTAACGCTACCTCTTCCGTGACTTCCTGTGCTGGTGGTGTTTGCTGTCCTTGACAGGACGTCAATAAGGTGATGCTTAGAAAAAGATAAGGAAGGAAAACAGCAGTAAGTATCTTTGAATGGAGCATGGGATTGATATTTAACTTAAACTAAGCTAAATAAAAAGCGATGCTGATAAAATACCCCTACCGTAGTTTAACAGCTAAATAACAAGTTTAAACCCGTTCAATCTTCAAACTGCATTTCGAAGACTAAGTAATGGGGAATCTCGAATGCCTTTCCCCAGTGCTCTACCTTTTCGCCACTGCTTTCGACCGCGCACCAGTATTTCCATCCCTCCTTCTCGTACGGCAAAAGATAGGTGAAAGCACAAAACGCTTGACCGGGCTTAATTTTTAGCTTGGTACCGGTTGCCCTTAAACTGTAGTCTGCAGAAGTCGTTGCCTCAAAAGTTTTTCGGAACCGAAACTGAGGAAAAATAAATAATGTTTCCAGAGCTTGTGTTGATGTCTTTTTTGCGATAACTCTAAATCGTAGCGTATCACTTTTTATCTCTGGCAAACTTTGATTTTCTAATGTATTAATTAAGGTATCCGTTTGCGTAATGGTGCCCTGCCAGATTTCTTTGACAATTAATTTGTAATTTTTTCCAATTAAATCATCACCGGAAAATTGGACTTTGAAATAATCGATTTTTTCAAACGCTAGTAGATCGCTCATATCAGTATCTGCAGAAGCATATTGCGCGGACATCATGATTTTGGGATGGTCCTGGTTTTGAGAAAAAAGCAATACGGCATTTAAAAGCGTAATAAATAAAGCGGAATATGTTTTCATGATTTTGATGCAATATTTTATTAATCTGTTAGTGCGTGTACCATTTCCCCAAAGGTGTTAAAAGTATCTTTATTGGTAGGATCATTACGATCATAACTCTTATGGCTGGTCATGCGTACCGCTACAATGTTTTTCTCCGGGATGACGTATAAATAATTACCCAGATAGCCATTTGCGTTATAAGAAATGATGGGCTCGGTTAGAACCTTTCGCCGAAAGGCAGAAAAATCTGAGGCTTCAGAGATAATATAGTCCCAGGGATTCGGACCAAATACGGCCAGGATTTTTTTCTCAAATACCGGGAAAGAGTTGTACGTACCTTTTAAGGCTTCCATCTTGGTGATAAACTCGGGGGTTACATTATTTTCTTTCAGATCATTAATTAGTGCATCATCTACAATGTAGGTGATAGATTCATAATCCAACCACCACAGCAACCCGTACCCTTGATATTGTTGATTGGGCTGGATGACCTTTTCGATGTTTTGGACGGAGATAACCTGCTGGCCGTCATATTGACCCCGATGGAGTAAGAGATGTCCAAACTTTGCAAAATCGATGGGTCGAATTTGACAGCCCGACATGACGTGAGGGTTACCAGCGTCGTCTAAGCTCCAATTGTATACGGTAATTTCCAGTGGTGCAAACAGGCGTTCGGCGATATAAACATCCATGCGCTTTCCCGTGACTTTTTGGAAGACACCAGCCATTAAGTTCAAAGCTTTATTATTGTAACTAAAGGTTTCGCCCGGAGGTGTTGATAATTCGGCGGTCAAGGCTAGTTGAACAAAATCCGGGCTGGGATAGATTTCCAGACTGGCGTTTGGGTGATTTTGCAGACCGGAGGTCATCGTCAGCAGGTGCTCGATGGTGATGGTCTGTTTCTGTCCTTGCTTCCATTCTGGGTAAAAATGGTGCACCGGCGTACTCAAACTGTCCAGCAACCCATCATCGAGTAGACAAACGGCCGCCAAGCCAACGATACTTTTGGTACAAGACATGGTTTCTGTCAGTGAATCCCGATGCCCTAAACCAAAATAATTTTCGCTAATCAATTGGTTGTCTTGATAGATGATCACGGCTTCGGAATGGCTGGCTTCAGCTTTTTCGAGGAGACTATTTATCTGAGCTTGATTAATGGATTGTGCGATTAAGCATAGGCTGCTGATCCAGCACAGGAGTGTCAAAGTAATCCGATTCATAATACCTTTTTGGACGATTTGCAATGGCCCACTGTCTTGAACAGGCTGTCGTCTTAGGTATATTGTGATTTGGGAGAATGGTTACGGCGTCATTTTTTAAAAGGGTAAGACCGATTACTCCTCGGTATTCTCTAACCTCTCCCATGCTAGTTGGTATCGGCGCAAGAGTTCTTCTTCCTGGGCGACTAATTCGTGAAAAATCAAAATCAAAAGAACAACATTTTCTTTGGTAGCCGTCCGGCGGTGGGTCTGCCTATCGTAGACTAGGTTGGTGACTTTATTCAATGTTTCTTCCACGGTTAATTGCTGATCATAAGCTTCGTATAAGGCCTCTGATTGCTGAAAACTGATGCGGGTAGCGAGTCTTTCTTCTTTGGCTACGATCCACGCAATATTGTTAAAACCTTCTCGCATGATGCCGTTGGGAGCGACCTTATAGTCTTCAAAAATATAGCCGTCGAATAGAAACTGTTCGATCGTATCACTATCGACAACGGCTTCCAGATTTTGATAAACGGATTGATGGTATTGAATGGCTTTTTGGGCAATCCGCTCGTTATCCTTTAATTCCAATTTGATATTATTGAGAATCGTTTGCGTTTGCTGGGCCTCCTTTACATTGCTGCGCCATTCGTTTGCGAATAGAGCGAGTAAGACACTGAATACGATGACGGCAGATTCGCGTAATATGCGTTTAATTTGTTGGCGTGTGTTCGATTTATTTGACATAATTGAATACGATGGATGTCTTAGCAAAGAGGAGTAGAAGGGAAAAAAGTTGCATGGGATTTATCTTCTCGGTATTGTTAAAATTTCTTCCATACGGCCATCCAGAAAGAAAAAGTTATCGCCGGTAAAGACGCCATCTTCTTCGAGCATGATGCGCACAATTTTTCCCCATTCTTTGACCTCCGTAGCGGCAAATAATTCAATGGAATAAGCCGTATTTTCAAAAAGAGGATAATCTCCCTGGCCTTTAACGCCGCCTTGTGAATCCCACAGGCCAATGGTAGGGCCGGCGGCGTGCCCGTGCAAGCCAATCGGATGGGTATAAATCGAAGCGGTCAGGCCTTCAGCTTTTGCTTGCGCCAGAGCGGCCAATAGTATCTCGTTGCCGGTGCGACCTTTTTGAAAGTTTTCTACGAGGATATCCTGAACGCGATTGCCATTTTTTAGTGCATCTTGCAAATATTTCGGGACTTCGCGCTCGCCGGGTTTGAGCACATAAAAATGTTGCTGCTGATCCGTATTGAGGCGCAAATACGTAATCCCAAAGTCGACGTGCAGCAAATCTCCGGCGATGATCACCTGATCTTTAGGGCGATTGGAAAAAGAACGCAGAAATTCTTTGTTGCCTTCATCTGAGCGCTGGATCGAGACCGAAGGATGGAACCAGGTATCCAGTCCATAATCCCGTACCAATTGTCGCAGTGTCCATTCCACCTCACCGGTAGTGGTGATGCCCGGATGGATATGCTTTTCTGAAAGCCCTTCCTGCAAAATGGTATGCCCGATTTTGCAAATCATGGGATAAATCTCCAATTCCTT
>JANQQI010000074.1 GCA_028285085.1 Saprospiraceae bacterium
TTTTCGTCTGATCGGATAGTTTCTTCGCTTCCTTGCGGATCGACGCAGCTTGTTTGTCTGCCTCGCCCATTAGTTTTGCGATTTGCTTTTCGCCCTCTGCCCGCAATTTGGCTGTCTGGTCCTCTACGATCGTCGCTACGGTATCTTTCACCAACTGTACTTTCTCTTCCACTACCGCTGTGACGGTATCCACTGCCATCTCTTTGAGGCTATTCGCCATATCCTTTAAAGAGCCATCACTTCCTCCGGTGCCGAGCAGATTCATTTTGACCTTGGGGTTGGTCATATCACCGGTCAAATTGAAACTCACATTGATATAATCACCTTGCTTGAAATCAATCCCTAGTTTGGAGGCTTGGCCTTCGAGAAATTTAATGCCCTTATCCGCCGCCGCACCTACAGCATTGTTTTCAAGAAATTTGCGCGGTACTTTGGCCGTAATATTATAATCCATATTGCTATCCAAACCGTGCGCACCACCGATCAACATATCAATACCTTGGATTTTAAGATCAAACTCTTTAACCTGGACTTTGCCATCACTGATGGAAAACCAATTCTTGGTATCCTCAATCTTCCAGGTTTTAAAAGCGTTGACGTTGATTAAATTACCGAGTTTGTCAATAGGTTCAAAGTCGTTGACTACACCATTGATGGTTTGTAGAAAACCATTGGCAGAGATACTCCCTAGATTTGGCATCATATCCTGACCAAGATCACCCTTCAGCTGGAAGGATGAATTGAAATTCCCAGTAATGAATTTACCGATGGGCGCCAGCATCGCGAAGCTATTCAACTTATCAAAGGCTTCATCGAAATCGAAACTGTTGATCTTATAACTAAAATCGAAGCCCGGTTTTTCGGGATTCACTGTATTGTAAGCGCCGTTCATGGTAAAATTACCACCTAAGGTACGGGCCGAGCAATCTTTCAGACTTAAGGTTTCGTCCGCAACGGCCATGGTGCCCTGGATGTTTTTCAATTCAAGATTGGTATAGGTGACTCGATCGATATCGGCGTTGATCCCCATGTCCACTTTCTCGGGAATGATGACCGGCTCGAGCGGCACTTCTTCGTCGGCAATGGTGCTTGCCCCTGTTCCTTCCTCTTCGACAGCCACCATAAACTCATTTAAGTCGATGTATTTCGAGCGCAGATTGATGTTTCCGTAAAGCGTCTCATTTTCAAAAAGATAATTGAAAATATTCGTCACGGTACCATTGGCCTGGAAATCGCTCTTACCAATTTTAGTAGAAAAGTTATTCAACCTCGCCTTATTCGGTGTCACTTGGCCGTTGAGTTTGAAATCTCTTAGTTCATAAATATCGTAAACCAGTTTGCCAATTTGGCCATCCATCGAAAAGTCAAAACGGTCAAACACTTCTTCTCCTTCGAGGGGTGGGGTAGATTCTACTGAGGGCTCTACGGCTGCGGCGGCTTCATCTTCTTCGGGGAGCCATTCATTGGCGTCAAATAAATTGGATCGGACATTGAGTTGCCCCGTCATGGTTTTCTCAGGAGAGAAATAGGCGGTCAAATTATCCAAAGTACCCTGCGCTTGAATATCACTTTTGCCGAGTTGGGCATCAAATTTATTCAGCTCTACGTGCTTAGGCGAAAATGCCATTTGTAGATCCTTGATTGTGATGGGTGGACTACCGGCAGCGCGGTAATCCATTTGCTCAATTCTCAGATCACCGTCCATGCCGACTTGGTCATAATCACCGGATTCAATGCTGGATAGGCGGGTATCTACGTTTAAGTTGGCGGTAATAATACCATTTAGCTTATCAACACCTTCCAGGGGAAAGGCTTGCACTAACTCCTCCAGATTAATCGTACCATTCATTTTGGTATTCACATCAGGATCGGAAATCGGAGTACGCAGTTTGAAGCTGGCCTCAAATGGATTGTTCCCCAGACGCATTTGAAACTGTGGTATATCTACCGCTACCTGATCAAAATTACTGGAAGGACTATTGACTTTTATCTGAGTGTTGATCCCGGCAATTCCAAGTGGTAAATCAGGATATTTGAAATCGCCATTTTCGATTCCCAAATTAACACCAAACGCAGGTAGCTGGCCGGTAATCGCATCGTATGTTCCTTTTACAAAACCATTAAAAGCCAGCTTCCCGTTCGCTTGTACGTCCTTAAAATCTTGGGTGTAAGCACTTGGGATCAGCGATAGAAAATGTCGAAATTGATTTTGGGGGGTATTGTATTTAATATCCATGTTGACTTTATCGCCATCGAGCTGGACAAAACCATCGGCTCGTAACTTCAAGGCGTTCAGGGTCAACTCATTGTCTTTGAGCGTAAATTTACTATTGGGCATATCGGCATTCAGCGTCATATCTAAAGCCGTTTGTACCCGATTGAGGTAGGCGATTCCACCGGACTTGGCGGTTAGACTGGCAATTTCTGTTTTGGTGACGATATCATAAACATCCTGAGTAAATTGTCCACTTCCAGAGTGATTGAGGTCAACAATATCCAAGTAAACATCTGTGCTATGATCATCATAGAGAAAGTGCCCTTCGGTGATTTCGTAAGACTTCAACTGGACTAAGAAATGATATTCTCCACTATCTGCGCTTTCTTCGGGAGCGGTGGTAGCGGTACTATCGACTTTAGCAATATCGTAATTGGCCGTTCCATCTCGTAATACCCGGATATTGATATCAGGTTTATTTAAGTTCACGGACTTAATTTCGATGGGCGCAGTGGTATTGATCACCGACATAAGATCTAGGGTGAGATCAATGTTTTCTGCACTCAGTAAAGGATAACCTTCAAATTGGCCTTTTCCTACCACTGAAAGCTGTTCTAGCTGAAAACTGAAGTTGGGAAAGCTGCGGAACAAAGAAAGATTGACATCCGCGAAATCTACCGTTGCGTTGACATTTTTGTTAATGTCCTCTTTAACGTATTCAATAATCTGGTCTTTGAAAAAATAAGGTATTGCTACGGCAGCAACAACTAATAATAGAATGAGAATCAGACTCACACGGAGAATGCGTTTGAAAAGTCGGCCTAACTTCATGATTACAGATCGGTTTTTTCAGTTTAAAGTATGCTTAATGAATACAATGCTGAGAGTTATTCTACCTAATTTTTAACGAGTAATTGTCGGTGTAAGTTGTTCTATTATATAAAGGTATATGGCTTTTCTAATATTAGATACGTCGTATGAGTAAAAAGTTCGATCTAAGTCAAAAATTATAAAAGAATACACGATGTGTTCGAATAAATGAATTTTTTTTAAACATGTTCTTATATTTGGGCATGAGCGTAGATGTAAACAACTATGTGCTGATCGAGAATGAGCAAGACCTGAAGCTATTCTACGAAGCAAATCGAGAAGTTAATTGGCTAGCATTTGATACAGAATTTGTCGGAGAGAAGCGGTTTTATACCTTACTCTGCCTAATTCAAGTGGCAACGGTAAATGGTTACTACCTAATCGATAGTCTAAAAGTAAAGGATTTAACCCCTTTCTTACAGATGGTTGAGGATCCTAATATCTGTAAAATTACCCACGCCGGAGAGAATGATTATCGCCTGTTACACACCAATTTTGGGACGATTCCCCGCCATGTTTTTGATACCCAAGTGGCCGCTGGTTTTGTCGGTTACAAATATCCCGTATCCTTCAGCAAGTTAGTAGAAAAGGAAATCGGCGTTTTCCTACGAAAAGGTTATACGGTCTCAGATTGGGAGTCCCGGCCTTTTAATGCCAAGCAACTTAAATACGCGCTCAACGATATTATCTTCCTCGAAGAACTCTGGCAAAAACTATCCAATCGTCTTGCGAAGATGCAGCGTAGCAGTTGGGTGGTGGAAGAGTTTCAGAAAATGGAACAAGCTGAGTTTTATCAAACTAATCCTTACCGTGAAGCCTTTGCCAATAGCTTGATCTTGGGTTTGAATCCACAGGAACAAGTTTTCCTGATTCGTCTGTATAATTGGCGCCGGGAACAAGCACAACGCAAGGATTACTCCAAGGAAATGATCTTACCGGCGAAGTATATCGGTGCCATTGTACGCAATATGAAATCAGGCAAAGGATCATTACTCAATCATCGACGTATTCCCAACAAGTTGATCGAAAATAACTGGCAGAACTTCAACGCGCTCTATCAAGCGAAGATTACCGAGGAAGAGCGAGAAGTATTACGCCGTATTCCGATCGAAGTGCAGGACAGCCAGCGCGATGATACGCTGCTAGAGATGCTCCATCTCATCATCAAGTTCACTTGTCAGACGCAAAAAGTAGCCCCTGACTTGGTGCTGCCACGATCCAGTTTCAAGAAGATGAAGGCCGACGCCAGCTATTTTGATGCACGTATTCTCAAGGGTTGGCGCCGTGAGTTGCTCGGTGAGAAAATCATCAGCTTTCTCGAGCAAAGAGAGCGCCTTGATCTTATTCTGGATGATGGCCAATGTAGTCTGGTGGTAAAAGACTAATGCTCTACCACTACTTGAAAATTGTAATTGGCTCTACACTTTCTTTAGATTTAAAGTGCGCCGGTCCGTAAAGAATGCGGTAAGTATCACCTACTTTCTCGGTTTCAAAATAACCGGGCTCATCTGCTTTATCTTTATTAGCTACAGTGCTGACGAATGGTTCGATCCGAGCGCCGTTGTGATAGCATTCCCGGAAGAATTCGGTATCGCTTTGCGTAGAAATACCCGCTAGCTTGAGATTAAACATTAAGATCAAATCTTCCATGCCTAAATAAGTAGATGGAAACGATTTCCCAAAGAAGAGGTTTTTACGAATGTCATCAGCATCAAGGAGAAATTTAACCTCCAATTCCTCTCCGGCTTTCACCAAGCAATTGAGCTCGTAGGCTACAGACATCACGTGATCCTGCATAGGACCTTCTACGGCGAAAGTACTACTCAGCAAGACTTCATCTTGGTCCGTTGTATTTTTGAAAGTGCTGCTGAAGATGAGCACTTTGTAACGTCGTTTAGAGTTTGATTTTTTCTGGATGAGACTCGAGCCCTCTATATCAATCTTGGCGGTGAAGATGTCCTGCTCTCCATTTTTTTCAAAGACTTGCTCTACCGGGTAGCCATTAGTGCCGAAACCTTTGGCCATTTCCAGAATTTCGCCGTATGCCTTCTTATCGACGGTATATCCGGTAAAATCGCGTTGGCGAATAATCGCGTAGTTAATCAATAAAGCATCTTGATTATTGACGGAAGGGTCCTTGAGCATCTTGGTCAAATCAATCTTGTAGCGATCCTCAACGAATGGTCGTTCTAAAACCGGGCCCGGACCACAGGCACTAAAAACAAACATTGAAATCAGGGAAAGAAAAAAAGCGTATTTCATGCCAATAGTTATTTTGTGCGGCGAAAATACGCTTTTTCCCAGAGAAGGGCTATAGTCTGTGAACCTATTCCAAGCCTAAATCTGCACGCATGCCAGCATCGGCATTGCTGTTCTTAGTCCAATAATCTGTTTTTATTGATTTCCGCAAGGTCGCACGAGTAGTCAGGGACTTAGCACCAGCTCCCCAGCCCGAACCATAGGTATCCTCCCAAGCATGAATTTGGTGAGGGAAGTCTTTCTTAAAATGAATAGTCAAGGTACGTTTAAGTGCAGGATAATCAATTCGATAAGCCATCAAGCTAGCATCACTTTCTACAGGAGACATACTAATATTCGCTTCCTGTACTTCAAATGCGGTGTGCTTCAATCGACTGAAAAAAGTACCGGGTAATATTTTGGTTTTGCCCGTAGGAAGCGCTTTAGGATCAATACGAAGCTTGGTCCACACTTCGTCCTCCAGAAGGACTTTATCAACTTTGAAATCGCGATCACCTTCGGACTCGAAGTAGGAGTTTAGCTGCACGGCGTAATTGCCCCGCTTCTCATTGATCTGCATAAAGGTATGCCCACACCATTCTTGCGAACTGGATGAGACTTTGAGAGAATGGGGATATTTTTTACCATCAATGGGCGTGAAAACCGAAGCCATCATACTGTAGGGGTAGAGTCCGGTATTAAACTTGGAGGTCCGATTGAGCTTCAAAATCGGTACGGCATCCTTAGGCACAGCACCTGGATTATCCAGTTTGACCTGTTTTGATTTGGAAAACTCTTCGGTGACGAAGATCATTGTGCTATGCCCTTGGTGAATCTCGCCGTAGCGGGCTTGCTCGAGATCATAGGTCGTGATTTCAGCATTGCCCTGATACCAATAGTCATTGAATTTATTGCCTTTGGTACTGACCGTGACTGCTTTGGCTGAAGATTGCTCCGTGGGTGTTTGTTGGCAAGCCGCGCTCAACAACAGTGCACTTAGTAAGAGGAGATGATACGATTTTTTCATATTAACGGTGGTGTGATGAGGAGATTAATATTAATAACCTAATTTATGATTCCTGAGAGGGGCCGAAGAACATTGTATGTTAAATCATTTACAATAAAACAAACTCAAAACCACTCTGTTGCAAACGCTCAATGATTTCCTCTACCGCATCCAAGAAAGCAGGTTGAGGAGTGGCCCATTGCTCGCAATCGTGGAGTAAAATGATGGAACCATTTTGTACCTCTTCTAATACTTGCGACACCACTAATGCTTGATCAAAATGGCCACGATATTGGGCTTTTGGGTTGACATCCCAGCAAAGCATTTGCTTATTTTGCTGTTTTAGAACTAGTGGTAAGTTAATGAATTTATCGCCATAAGTCGGTCGGTAAAAGGACACCTCAGATTGCCCTAAAGCTTGGATCAGTCGATCCGTGTATTCTAAATCCTCTCGGATGACGTCCTGACTTTGCCAAACCATTCGGTCATGGGCGTAGGTGTGGTTTACCAAAAGGTGGCCTTCCCGGACGATGCGACGAGCGATCTCGGCCTGTTGTTCCAGGTGGATACCGTTGACACAAAAAGCAGCCTGAATTTGGTGGCGAGATAAGAGATCGAGTAGGGGAGGTGTAACCTCAGCACTGGGGCCATCATCAAAGCTCAACATCACCTGAGGTTGAGAGCGATCGAGGTGGGTGATCGGGCTGATAAATAAGCTGAAATAGGGTTTTCGACTGAGCCAGCGTAGGGCTACAAAGCTGAGGATAATGATAAGCCCACTGGCCAGGATACTTTTACCGATAGTGGTGCTTATTAGCCAACGCATAAGGATGAGTTAGGGGGTAGTGTAAAAAGGTTTGGGCTGGCGTGGGCTACGTTTCTGCAAGTTGAGACTGACGCCCAGACCTAATGCTACGCCTTGCGTTGACATTTGCTGCATGGATGGAGAAAGGCGTAGGCTCAAATCTTCGGTTACTTGAAAGTCGATGAGATGTGCATCGATGTAGCCTTCCAAAGAGGCCAGAATATGTACTGCGAAAAGGCCAATATATGATAATTCTTTATTTTTATTATAAGAATCTCGCAGAGCACGAATTTCTTGTTCGGTCCAACTAAACTCAGCAAAAATATCAACCGTTTCGGGGTCATTATCTACGCGTTTGATATATTCATCGCGGACAAATCGATATTGATCAGTGTTATAATCAACCAGATAAATCATTCCGGCGTAGGCACCATACACGAGTGGCAATTTCCAATACCGTTGATTATAGATTTGTCCAGCGCCGGGGATGACTAAACCGAGGATTAAAGCTTTTTTCGGATTTGGGTTTTTACGATGGCCGAAAAAACGAAAGCGTTTCTTTTTCTTTTCGGGGGGCTTAGTGTCTTGAACGGCCGCCTCTTGAGGCAGAGCATTAGCCAGCGAATCGACTACTACCGGCTCCTGTGCGTTGAGCCAGCAGGCCAAGCACACAAAACCAATCAGCGCAGAAATACGAGCAAAAAGAGAATTCATATTATTGTCAACGCCGAATTTGTACAGATATTGAGCAGTGGATCGAGCTATTCCTCAATTTTATCGAGTAGATCATTGAGCGTATCATCCGAATCAAAGTGAATGACGATGGTGCCTTTGCCCTTAGACTTGAGCTTGAGTTCGACCTTCGCTTCGAGATGTTGCTTCAGTCGATTTTCAACCGCTTGATAGTCCTCCGGGAGTGCCGTTTTTGTTGGCTTAGGTGGCGCTGGCTCCTTAGAATCACTGATCAATTTCTCCAGCGCGCGAACCGAAAGATTGTTATCGATCGTTTGCTTGAAAAAGGCATTAAGCAGAATAATATTGTCAACACCGGCCAAGGCACGTGCGTGGCCCATAGAAATCAAACGTGCTTTTAGAGCGCGTTGCACGTCTAAGGGTAATTTGAGCAGGCGCAGGTAATTCGTAATAGAAGATCGATTTTTACCTACTCGTTCGGCTAGTGTTTCGTGCGTTAACTCAAATTCATCCAAAAGGCGTTGGTAAGTGATGGCCACCTCAATAGCATTTAATTGCTCCCGTTGGATATTTTCCACCAAAGCCATTTCCATCATCTCCTGATCGTTGGCGATGCGGATATAGGCCGGAATTTGTTCCAGGCCGGCGAGCTTAGAAGCGCGCAAACGGCGCTCCCCGGAGATCAATTCATAATGAGAATCATCGAGACGACGCACCGTGATCGGCTGGATTAGTCCGTGGGTTTTCAAGGACTCGGATAGTTCTTGCAAAGCATCTTCCGAAAACTCCTTACGGGGTTGGTAGGGGTTGACGCTGATTTGGCTGACGGGGATAAACGCTACCGTATTTGATAACTCCCGGACCACCTCTGCGGAGGGTTCTTCAATATTGGTGTCAATATTAGATAGCAGGGCTTTTAAGCCTGCACCGAGTTCTTTCTTTTTTACCTTTTTTGCCATGCTACCAATTTATTTTTTAGCTAAACTAGCCCTTAGCTAACTTTTTTTTTCTTCTTTTTGGACTTACCAAAATTCTGGTTTTTCGTCAGGAATTCTTTAGCTAAATTAAGGAAATTGATACTGCCCTTGCTCGTAGCGTCGTAGAGGACCACCGGAACGTGTAAGTTAGGCGCTTCACCGATTTTGGAATTGCGGTGAATGATCGTATCGAACACGATGTCTTTGAAATATTCTCGTACCTGACTGACTACCTCGTTGGCGAGACGTAAGCGGCGATCATACATCGATAGCAAAATACCTTCGATCTCTAGCTCGGGGTTCAATTGCTTATTGACGATACTGATGGTATTCATCAATTTACCAAGTCCTTCAAGTGCGAAAAACTCACATTGGACCGGAATCAAAATAGAATCGGCTGCGGTCAATGCGTTTACCGTGACAATACCTAGTGAAGGCAGGCAATCGATGAAAATATAATCGTAATCATCTTTGACCTTAGCGATGAACTCTCGCATGATAAACTCCCGACGAAAACGCGATACGAGTTCCAGTTCAGCACCTACCAAGTTAATGTGCGAAGGAATAATCGATAAATTCGGGGTATCGGTTTCAACGATCGCTTCTTTAGGATCTACTTCACCGATCATCAGATCGTAAGTCGAGTAGGGGGCACTTTCGGGATCAACACCTACGCCGGTAGAGGCATTGGCCTGAGGATCTGCATCCACCAACAAAACTTTTTTCTCCAGAATCGCCAGGCAGGCCGCCAGATTGATGGCAGTTGTGGTTTTTCCCACACCTCCTTTTTGATTCGCAATAGCTACAACTTTTCCCATGATGCAAATTTTGTCAGGTTTAGCTCACCCATCAAAGTGTGATGGTTTGACCAATTTCGGGCAAAATTAACTTTTTTCCTTTATCAGAAAAAGCTTTTTGAGCCGCTTCGTGATCGATTTCAATAAAGCCAAAGGTATCGTAATGGCAACCTATGACCTGATCACACTGGATAAAGTCACTAGCGTAGACCGCTTGGTTGACATCCATTGTGAAATTATCGCCAATCGGCAGAATAGCCGTTTTGAGTTTAGGACACAGCATTGGGATCAATTTCATGTCCAGGGTGAGCGCCGTATCTCCGGCAAAGTAAAAGCAATCATCCGCATTCCATATAACGAAGCCCATTGGGTTACCACCGTAGCTGCCATCGGGCAAGCTAGAAGAGTGATGCGCGGTTACACACATGACCGTTCCAAAATCAAACTGCCACTTTCCGCCGGTATTCATCGGATGGGCATTGGTGATCCCTTGTT
>JANQQI010000085.1 GCA_028285085.1 Saprospiraceae bacterium
CAAAACGAACAAAACACCCCCTCCAAACTTACAATCAACCAAAACGACAACCAGACTTAACAACCAACAGGACAGAAAACAAAAACGAACCAACCTCCCCAACCTAAATTACCCCCCCATTTCGCCAAAGCGACTAACTGAACCACACACAGAACAAAAAACAAAGCCGAACAACACTCAGGAAACATTCTTTTTCACTGAGGATACAGTCTATGCCTACCCGAGTGGGCTATACTGTTTCCGGACCAAAACCGATAAATGAAATTTAATCCTACCATAGGGTGTTGGACTAAATTTTGGCTAACCAAAACCGATCTTCAAGCAAGCTGTCGCGCTCTGCTTTGTAGCCTGGTTTTGGTATTCGGTTTGGTAGGATCGGCACAGGCCAATTGCATTGTTTCCTGCAAGCTCAACCTGAGTATTTCTCTTGGCCCAGCCGGCGAAGCCGTTCTCACGCCACTGATCCTGCTCCAGGATCCTTCTTGTGATCCCGCTGACTTTACAGTACAAATTACCGATCCACAGGGTAATAATGTTGGCAACACGCTGACTTGCGATCACATCGGCCTAACCATGATCGCTACCGTTATTCAGACCGCGACTGGTAATTCTTGCTCCACTACTATTTTTGTAGGAGATCAAATTCGCCCGGAAATCACATGTGTTGATACCACGATCATGTGTATTCAATCTTCTGATCCTCAGGTGATTGGATATCCTACGGTGACCGACAACTGCGATCAGATGAATACCTCAGATTTGACTTACTCTGATGAAATCATGGATTTGGGGTGCTTTACACTTGTAAATGGTGATACCATTACCGGATGGATTAAGCGACTTTGGTCCGCAACTGATAGCTACGGTAATACTGATACATGTACACAAAACATTTACCTCAAACGAGCTACGCTGGCGGACGTTGACTTTCCACCGCATCGCGATGGCTTCGCCGCGCCGGCGCTCGACTGCGGCGATGATCCCAATGATCTTAACCTTACTGGTCGCCCAAGTGTGGCGGGGCTGCCGCTCGATAACGCCGGCTATTGTGAATTAGTGATCTCTTCCTCGGATCAGGTTATTCCCAGCTGCGGCAGCGGCGGCTACAAAGTTCTTCGTACCTGGACGGTCATTGACTATTGCGCCGACGAATTTGATATCAGCGTGCAAGTCATTAAAGTTGAAGATACAACGCCGCCGGTGCTTAGTTGCCCGGCGGATTTTACGGTTGGGACCTCAACCAATAGCTGCGATGCTTCCGTTATTTTACCACAGACAACGGCTACCGATGATTGTTCGACTTGGACGATTACGCCTTCGTGGGCCTTTGGATCTGGCTACGGACCTTTCAACGAAGTACCCGTTGGTTCTTATACTGTAACTTATACGGCTACAGATGCTTGTGGCAATGAAAGTACTTGCGAAATGACCTTGCACGTAGTTGATGATGTGGCACCAACTCCGGTTTGTGATGGATTTACAACCATTAATTTGAACTACCAGGGTAGTGGTTACGCCAATGCGAGCAGCTTTGAAAACGGTAGTCACGATAATTGCGGCGTAGCTAGCATAGAAGTCAGTCGCGATGGTATCAATTATGGCCCGCAAGTTTACTTTGATTGTGCGGATGTCGATCAGGGATTGATTCCGGTACATTTGCGTGTGACGGATGTGGCCGGGAATTTCAATGAATGCACAGTCTATGCGGATATCAACGATATGGTGAGTCCGGCACTAACCTGCCCGCCGGACATTACTTTAGAATGTACGCAGGATTACACCGATTTATTCCTGACGGGATCGCCCTTGTATAGCGATAATTGCGGCGTAGATACGGTAACTTATGTTGATAGTTTGATGCTCAACGACTGCGGTGTTGGGCAAATTTTGCGTTTCTGGACGGTAGCAGATCACGCTGGAAATAGCGTAAGTTGTGTTCAAGCGTTAGAAATTGTAGATAACACGCCAATCAGCGTTACCTTTCCTGCTGATTTTGCAACTACGGGGTGTGTGACGGAGATCGATACGACAATCAGTGGTGCACCAATCGTGCAAAATGCAGATTGTGAGGATGTTACGGTGATTTATACTGACCAAATCGTAGGTGGCGGCAACTCTTGCTACCATATTTTGCGGACTTGGCAAGTTTACGAGTGGTGTGCTTTTGACCCGAACATCAACCCAAGCCCCGGCTTATGGACCGATGTCCAATTTATTGAAGTACAAGATGAGACCGCTCCAATATTGGCTGTTCCTTCGACAGCGATAGTAGGCATGTTGGCCGATGACTGCGCCGGCACTTATGTCGATTTGGCTCCGGCCACCGCAACGGATTGTGATCCTAACGTCACCATTACCAATAATTCACTTTATGCGGATGCCGGTGGTGCGGATGCAAGCGGTTTTTACCCACCCGGTGTTTATTTGATTCACTTCACGGCGACGGATGGTTGTAATAACTCAACGACTGCCAGTGTAATTATCAACGTGGTGGATGCTAAAGCACCCGTAGCTAGCTGTACCGGTGGGGTGAATGTGGAATTGATGGAAGATGGGACGGTATCAATTCCGGCTAGTGTGATTAACAATGGTAGTTATGACAATTGTACGGCTTCTGCTGATTTACAAATTAGTATTAGCCCATCTACTTTTACTTGCGATGACGTTGGAGAACAGCAAGTTACGCTAACCGTAACAGATGCTGCCGGAAATTCAGCGACTTGTATCACCACGGTAAATATTCAGAGTAATAACTTGGCCTGCGGGAACCAAAACCAAATGCTGATGGGGGCAACGTTCAAAGAAAGTGGTCAGGCCATGAGTGGGGTAGAGGTAGAATTGTCGAGCAATGGTATACTCATGGACGCAACGGCAACCGATAATTTCGGCATTTTTACTTTCCCTGAAGTCCCCACGGGGAATGATTATACTATTACGCCTTACAAAAATGTCAATACCATCAATGGGGTATCGACTTTTGATTTGCTATTGATCCAGCAGCACATTCTGGGTATTCAGGAATTTACTTCTCCATACGACATGATTGCCGGAGATATCAACCACTCTGGTAATATTTCTGGTTTTGATATCGTGATGTTGCGTCGATTGATCTTGCAAATTGATACATCCTATCTGTACAATACCTCTTGGCGTTTTGTGGATGCAAATTATGAATTCCCGAATGGGGTAAATCCACTTTCAGTGGACTTCCCGGAGAGCATTACTTTGAATAATTTGCAAGAAGATGTTAATACTCTGGAGTTTATCGGGGTGAAAATTGGTGATATTACCGGAAATGCTTCGCCCGGTTTGACTACAAACGGGGCGTCACTCTTCAATGAGGACGAAAATCTTCGTCTGGAAATGCCGCGTCAGACCTTGCAAGCTGGTGAAACTTACCATATTCCGGTAAGTACCCGTGATTTGAGTGCTGTATTGGGATATCAATTTGCGTTGAGTTTTGATCCGGAGTTGATAGAAATTCAAGGGGTAGAGCCAGGAGACTTAGAGGGAATGACGCTAGATAATTTTAACCTCACTGCTTTGGAACAGGGCCTTTTGACAACGAGTTGGACCCGTTCCGCTTCTGCAGGAGAGCCTGATGAAGAGACAGATTTATTTTATCTTAAGATTCGAGCCTTAGAAACGGGTGATCTGACTGATATGCTTCAGCTGGGTGATCAATTGCAAGCCGAAGCCTACAATGAACGCCTACAAATTATTGATCTGACGCTAGAATTGACGGAAACGAATACGGAAGTACCAATTGGGGATACGCAAGTAGCAACTTTGCTGCAGAATTCACCTAATCCAATGGGTGTAGAGACTACAATCCGGTACTTTTTGCCAGAGGATCAAGCGGTTCAACTCTCAATTTATGATGCTAATGGTCGACAAGTGTATCGGGAGGAGAAAACAGCGGTGGCTGGCTGGCAGGAGATGCGCGTGCAACGCACAGATTTGCCCGTAGCGGGACTTTATTGGTACTGTTTGCAATTGGAAAATGGGACGATATTGACCAAGCAAATGGTAGTGCAATAGGTATCTTATTTTAGAAAAGAATGTTTTTGAAAAATATTGAAAT
Source organism: Saprospiraceae bacterium (assembly GCA_028285085.1). Taxonomy (GTDB): domain Bacteria; phylum Bacteroidota; class Bacteroidia; order Chitinophagales; family Saprospiraceae; genus JAHDHW01. Next base: position 4,085 of record JANQQI010000085.1, read on the forward strand.
TACGGTCGTGTTTATTAATTATTTTTCCTTTGTAAGTCGTTGTTTTTTAGTTGTTTGTAAATTTAAAATAAATATAATCAAATAAATACCATATTAGGGGTAAGATTTTTACTACGAAAGCCCTTAATTTTATACTTGTAATTGAGACGGTAATCAAAGATATTAAAATGAAGACCGTTGCACTCTCGTAAGAAGCAAACTTGACAACTGAAAGTAAGAGAAACGAATCTTAAAAGAACAACCAAAACCCTCACCTTAATTTCTCTTCTTTTATTTGCTCCAAATCAATCCCCCCTTTGATCATGCACTAAGGAACCTTTGGTTTCAAATCATCCTAACCGCAAGGAGCAGGATAAGTGTGAATTTTTTAATCAATGCAAATTATAGTCCCATGATTTTAAAGACGTTGATTTTTATCTTTCTGGTAATGACCCTCCACGATATGGGAAAAGGTTATTCGAAAGAGTAAGAATCAACGCTTTTTCAAGGGTTGAAAATACAATAACCTTACGGTCCAAAAGACCGACCATATTTACCGAAACGAAAACAAATACTATGCAGAGAGCCTGGGAAACGGAATAGACAATATTTTAACCAACTACGAACAAAAATCCATTCTTTCAGGCTTTCCTCTTTTAAAATTAATGACCCATTTGGGGTTATGATTAATATCAAAACAAGTAACAAAAACTGTTCAATCATTATGTCCTGGCGGGACAAAACAATAACACCTAATGACGACACTTTCACTAACTATCACTATGAATCAAACACTAAGAATTTGAAATCGGTTATTGGGTTAAGTCCTCTCCTGGTCTTTTTGACCAGGGAGGGCTTTTTTTAAAACTAGAAAATTAACTTTTGAATTAGATATGAATAAAAAAATGAAATTGAAATTTACCTTATTTTGGGTATTTCCACACTTCAATTATTCTGTATCTTTGTATAAGTCAAAATCAAATATTAAGAACATATCTTGAATCATACACAACAAACAAAAACTGGAATTAAAAGGCGAATTACTCTCCAATCACCTTTACATCGTCTCGAAATTCCTTAGCCTTTATCCTCTCCCCCCCACAATGAGTACCAAAGCAAACTTACAGCAAAATGGCTTACTAAAGCCCTGACGACATTGAACCGAAAACGAATCTCTAAGAGAAAAGAATCTTACGAATTTAACCAAAACAATAATCCCGATGAATAGTAGTTTTCTACACCTTTCTCATTCATTTTCCCGAATACATTTTCTACTTAACGCTAAAGACTCGGAGTTGAAATAAGACGACATCTGGTTCTGAGTTTATTGATGGCTGCATCTCCTGCAAGCCCGAGGCGTCGTGTGCGTGTTTAGTAGTAGTTCATATATTTATTCTTTATTATTTAGGCTTTTACGCATTTTTTATATTAATATTCGTTAACCTTAAATTTTTTATCTCATGAAAAAAATGAATCTAGTTCTTCAGCTGAGAGGAAGCGTCAAGCTAGCTGTTGCTTTGGCAGCATTCTTCTTTGCGAGCCTAGGTACATTGAGTGCGCAGTATATCGCACCTAATGATGCTATGGTTCTTCTGAAGCAAGAGGTAGCGACATTGGATCTCCAGGCGGAGCAAACCAATGATGACGACCAACTGATGGACATTCAGTTTCGTCGTGACTACTTCATGCTGGTACTGAACGATTTGGAAGAAGGTACTGATGTTGGTGCTGCTATCCAGGTAAATCGTCCACGTGCTGTACCCACAAAAGTAAACGGTTGGTTAGTTTACACCAGCCACGTTGATGACCTCAAAACAAGAGCAGACGAGCTGATCGCTGACGCTGAGGAGCTCTTGGCCGAGTAGGCTTAGTTAATTCTTGGATGCCAAATTGAGTATCCAAAAAACTAGACACATCATTAACCAAAACTTTCAAAATCTCATGAAAAAGATTAACTTTAAAAGTCTCAGCCTCGTGCTATGCCTCTTCTTCATCGGCATGTCTGCACAAGTGATGGGACAAACATTTAACGGAGGTGGTACTCCTCTCTCTATTCCCTTAGCGGGAACAGGTGGTTTCCCATGTACGGGTGGACCAACCGAATCTGATGCCAACGTAACCTTGACTGGTGCGATTGGTCCAGATCACT
>JANQQI010000111.1 GCA_028285085.1 Saprospiraceae bacterium
TGGCGCAGAACTTCGCTGATGACTCGAATGCAGTCATCCCGGTGGACCAAATTTACCGGGGCGGCACCGTTTGGTAGGGCCTGGCGGCCCGCCAGAAAACGGCCAGGTTGCCGCTCCCCCCCAACCAGGCCAGCCATCCGCAGAATGGTCACCGTAAATTGAGGCTGCACGCGCAATTGCGTCTCTATAGCCAGTAAAGCCTGCCCAGAAGCTGTCGCGGGCTGCGCAGAATCTGCCTCAGTAACGATGCGGTTCACATCGGGATACACGCCAGTTGAGCTGACAAAGAGGATGCGTTGTACGGCTCCTGCCGCCGCAGCGCGTAGTAAGTGATTTATTTCCTGAGGATGCACCGTTGCGACATCCGGCCGACGTCGCCCCGGAGGAATGTTAATGATCAAAATTTCACTCTCGAAGAGGTCACGCAATGGCTGATCACTGAGTAAGCCATCCGTGCTAAGGCGTAATTGATAGGCTTCAATCCCGGCCGCTTGGAGTTGAATTCGCTTTTCGGAAGAAGTCGTTGAGCCTCGAACGTGATAACCTTGCTCAAGCAAAGTTCCCGCTAGTGGCCAGCCCAGCCAACCACAACCAACAATGGATACCGTTTTCATCCGTGTTTACTCGTATTGGTATTCGTAACAGCCAATGTCAGGATTATCCGGATCGCGTGGATTCGTGGCTAAGTCTAAATCAATACCCGAGATTGGCTTGGCCTGCATTTCTACAATGGACAGGGTATCCAGCTGGTAATCATCCATATCCGTACTGACGAAAAGGGCAACATCTGTAGTGTTCTCCACAATGCAATCCAGACAGTTATCGAAAAAATTAGTGAAAGGTTCAAAATCATCCAACTCATCCACTCGTACCAGACAGTGGTCAAAAGTATAATCAAAGTCGGCTTCGGGAACCGCAGAAAGGCTGATCTCATCCCGACGGGAACCGAAAATGATGGAATTCGTAAACGTAGCATTGAGGTCATTCGCGAGATATTCGGAACAAAACTCATCGAGGCAAAGTAGATTATTCATCCCCAATGCCGCTGCATCAACACCATAACTCGCCAAGGTGCAATATTTAAAATCGTAATCGCCACCGTATTCTAACTGGACACAATTGCCGCTGCTACTGTGAAAGAGGCAATTTTGCGCATCAATCTCTGAGGCAAAGCCAATCACGCCACTACCGGAGGTATTATAAATTTGGACATTACGCATGGTCACATCGGTAGAGTCTGCTCGAAAACCAACAATGGAGTTTTTGATAATGGCATTTTCAATCACGTGGCCACTACTGCCCGCGCCAAGCCTTATCCCGGCCCACTGCCCGGCAATATCTCCGAATTCCTCTTCGAGCCGGTCTCCTTGGATTATCACCGGATCTTCGGGTGTCCCCTGAACGTTGAGTCGACCATTTTGGAGCATAAATAATAAGCCATCGTTATAAGTAATAAATCCACCTTCACCGTCGGGAATTCTTGCCAAACCACCGTGTACATAAATACGGACGCCAGGATTGATATTTAGAACACAATTATCAATAAAAATGGCACCGAATAAAACATAAGGCAGATCACTTTCCCAAGTAATGGAGCCATTACAAGTCAACAGGCTTAAGCTATCCGAACTAAAGCGGTTAGGGATGTAAATTGCGTTCTGTCCCCAAGCTTCCAGCACCACTTTTTGCGTATTACCGTTGGTTTCAAAAATAATCTCATCATTGATAACAAAAGGACTCACTGACACAGGTTGATCTGGATCAACGGTGACCTCACCAAAAATGTATAGACTATCGTTAGCGGCAATTTCGACATCCGTAGCGACTTCTTTAGGCAAACCATCAACATTGATCCGAAATACCGAAGCAGCACCACTAGCAATACTGATTTGAGAAATCATAATCGGTTGGTCGTGGGGATTATAAATTTTCAACAAGCGCGTAGCCGAACCACGTTCTGTGAAAACTGTATCAAATTGCAGGGTATCGCTCGAAAATGCCAATTGGGCATCACCATCGGTAATGAAATCATCATCCGAGTTACAAGCCATCAAACAAAAAAACAAAAAAGCGCATAACGCAAATAAACGGGTCATAGCCGGAATTTTAAGCTGTAGCAGATTAATCCCCTGCTCGTGCTTGGTAAATTGTCGTGCAAAGGTACACAAACGATACTTTCTATTAACTGCAATTTCAAAAGTTTGTTGCCTTGCATAAGCACCTATGATTGTATCCGCAAAGACATTCCCTTTGTCAATAAATTAGCTACTTTTGCAAGGAAACTACAGTTGTACTATTGACTTTCATGAAACCTCAGGCAGTAATCGACGTCGTCATCCCCGCATATAACGAAGAGTCGTCGATCGGTAAAGTGTTGACAGATATTCCGCGGGAGTGGGTCCGCGATATTTTGGTATGTAATAATGCCAGTACCGACCGCACCGCTGAGGTAGCCAAGGCGCACGGGGCGATCGTGCTGGAGCAGCCAAAAAAAGGCTACGGCAGTGCTTGCCTGAAAGGCTTGGAATATATTTCTCAACAAACAGAAGCGCCCGATATCATAGTGTTTATTGACGGCGACTATTCTGATTACCCGGAGGAGCTTCCCCAACTTGTCCATCCGATTATTGAGGAAGGTATTGATATGGTGATTGGTTCACGTGCCTTAGGTGATATGGAGCGCGGTGCTATGCAGCCCCAGCAAATCTTTGGCAACTGGCTGGCGACTAACCTGATCCGCTTTTTTTACAAATACGAGTTTACCGACTTAGGGCCGTTCCGTGCTATTCGTTATGACAAATTACAAGCTATCGACATGCAAGACCCCGATTTCGGGTGGACCGTCGAGATGCAAGTCAAGGCGGCCAAACACAAGTTAAAATGTACAGAAATCCCCGTACGATATCGCCGACGTATTGGTGTTTCCAAAGTATCCGGGACTATTCGCGGGACTATTTTGGCTGGACATAAAATACTGTGGACAATCTTTAAATTACTTTAAAACCCATTGATTTCGGCTTATGTGGTCTGTCATCGCTTATATCACTCTAATCGTTTATTGCTTCGCCTTGGCGTACATTACCTTTTACTGCCTGCTGCAATTTCATTTGCTGTATTTTTATAAAAAGTACAACTGGAAACATCAGAATTTAGCCTACCTGCGGGCTGATAAAACAAGGAAGCTGCCTTTCGTTACCATTCAACTGCCCATTTTTAATGAAATGTATGTGGTGGAACGTCTCGTTGATAATATTGTCCAATTTGACTATCCAAAAGATCGTTTTGAAATCCATATTTTGGATGATTCTATAGACGCGACTGTGGAAATTTCACAACGCAAAGTTGAAGAATACAAAGCCAAGGGATTCAATATAGAACTCTTCCACCGTGTTGATCGAAAAGGCTACAAAGCTGGGGCTTTAAAAGAAGGCATGGCGCACGCCAAGGGAGAATTCATCGCTATTTTTGATGCGGATTTTCTGCCTAGAAAAGATTTTTTGCTGACGACGATTCCTTACTTTGAAAACGATTCAGTAGGTGTGGTCCAAACCCGATGGGAACACATTAATCAAGATTATAGCATGCTCACCCGCCTGCAGGCGATGCAGCTTAATGTTCATTTTACCGTAGAACAGCTGGGACGAAAAGCTGGCAATTGTTTGCTTCAATTCAATGGAACGGCCGGTGTATGGCGTCGTCAAACCATCGAGGATGCTGGTGGTTGGGAAGCGGATACGCTCACCGAAGATCTCGACCTCAGTTATCGCGCGCAGCTCAAAGGCTGGGAAATTGTCTACCTCGAAAAATTCGGCTCTCCCGCTGAGCTCCCCGCGGAAATGAACGGCTTAAAATCACAACAATTCCGCTGGATGAAAGGTGGCGCCGAGAATGCTCGCAAACTCCTGCCCACCGTTTGGCGCTCTAATATGAACTTCTTGCAAAAAATCCACGCTACCGGGCATTTACTGTCAAGCGGTGTGTTCGTTTTTGTGTTTGTTGCGGGCGTCTTCAGTGTTCCGCTATTATTTGCCTTGCAAGAAGTCGGCCTGCCCACCGGGATTTTTAAATACTTTCTGATTGGGTTGCTCTCCGTCATCGCCGTTTACTACGTCGCCAACGTACAGGCCGAGCTTAAAAAGGAATCGACAGTGCTTCGGATTGCCAAATTTATTTTACTATTTCCTTTGTTCTTGGCTTTATCGATGGGCTTATCCTTGCATAACACAGTAGCGGTCATTCAGGGGTACATTGGCAAAAAGTCACCATTTATCCGTACGCCGAAATTTAATATCCAGTCCCTCAAGGATTCTTTTAAAAAACGAGAATACCTGGCCACAAAACTACCGTGGACGACCATCGTCGAGGGCTTACTCGCCATCTATTTCATGGGAGGGGTTATTGCCGGTGTTTATCTACAAGAAAGCTCATTTTTGCTCTTTCACGGCTTGTTGATGGTTGGGTTTGGCACCATTTGCTACTATTCCGTTAGACACTTTGGCTACAAATAGTATCATATCTCAATCCAAAGGATGGACCTTATCGCCCGTCGTTATTGGCTTGCTAGCGGCAGGTTTTCTGATAGCGATGTATTGGTTGGGATATCGAGTGCAGCAAAGTGATTTTATGCCCATGCTGCTAAGTTATAGTGCTTGCTTCGGCATCTACACCATCTTAAATCTCTCCGCTAAATCCAAACGAACCGTTTGGTGTCTTCTGGGTTTAGGAATTGCTCTGAGGTGTTTGTTACTCTTCGGCTTTCCTAATTTGTCGGATGATATTTATCGCTTTATTTGGGATGGACAACTCAGCCTTGCTGGTATCAATCCTTTCAATTATCTTCCCTCAGAACTCCTAGAGCAAAATATTCCAGGTATTACGCCAGCACTTTACGCTGAGCTGAACTCGCCGGAATATTACACCATTTATCCCCCCGTTGGACAAGGTATCTTCGCGCTGGCTGTTGCTGTTGGGGCTGGAGATTGGATAACGAGTGCGCTGGTCATGAAAATCTGTTTATTCCTTTTCGAATGTGGCAGTTTATGGCTAATGGTACGCCTGGTTCAGCATTTCGAGCTGCCTCTAGAGCGTGTGCTTTGGTACGCCTTGAATCCTTTGATTATCATTGAAATCACGGGTAATCTCCATTTTGAAGGGGCCATGACCTTTTTCTTTCTGTTGGCTTATTGGCTCTTGGTTACTCGGCGGCAAGCGCTCTCGGCCATCGCCATGGCCTTATCTGTTGCTTCTAAGTTATTGCCATTAATGCTGCTACCACTCCTCATTCGTCGCTTAGGCTGGGCAAAGAGTATTCGTTATTTTGGCATTATGGGATTGGTTTTGCTGCTCCTATTTTCACCTTTACTCAACGCCACCTTCATCGCTAATTTTGGTAGTAGTCTGGATTTATACTTTCAGAAATTTGAGTTTAACGCCAGCGTCTATTATTTACTCCGCAGTATCGGAGAATGGATCTACGGTTATAATCTCATCGCTAAGTTGGGCCCCTTTTTAGGTTTGAGCGTGTTGGGGGGAATACTATGGTTGAGCTGGCGGGAGCACGTACCTTCGAATCAGACTTTAGCAACCACGGCTTTATTAGCCTTTAGTCTCTACCTTGCTTTGGCAACGACGATACATCCCTGGTACCTGAGCTTCCCTTTAGCCTTGGCGGCCTTTGGGCCTTTCCGTTACCCTGTGCTTTGGTCAGGATTAATCTTTCTAACTTACATCAATTACAGCTACGATAACTATTGGGAAAATCTTTGGATTGTCGCCTTGGAGTACGTGCTTGTTTATGTCCTATTTATTAGAGAATGGTTAAAAAATAGGTCCGTAATTCTATCCAATGGCAATAATGTTAGCTCTTCCTAATCTCCAACAACAGTATAAAAATTCCTGCATTCCTTCCATTTTATCCTGTCACATAAATACTCGTTTTATCATTTTTGGAATTTAAATCTGTTTTTTGAATTCTTAGAATGAGACTATTTTTCCCAAAATGAAAGAAATTTTACTTTTGGGTTCCAATTACAATATTTTTTAAACGGTTAACATTCTTTATCTCCACTTAAGGTAAAACCCTTAATAAATCTGTACTAAAGCCCTTATTTTCCATGACGACTGTTTGTTATTAAATTAACCAGTTTCCTTCCTTTTTCAATTTTCGACCGCCTTGCTGTCACATAAACCTAGCATTCAAAAAAAAATTGGAATGTTTTTAGTACTCCAATAAGCATCCCTCAAAACCCAAATCGATTATACCAGCTAAATTACAAGCACACATGTGCATCTTTAGACGACTCCTTTTAAGCTACTTATTTATTTTAATGGGGCTCCTTTGCCTGGCGCAGCCAAAGCTGAAAGACGGCATCTTGGATTGCCGGGGTTGGGATTTAGTCAAAGATGGCCCGATTACTCTTGAAGGCACTACTGAATTCTATTGGCAACAGTTACTTGATCCGAATGACTTCACTGGTACCAATTTACCTCGTCCCGAGTATGTTCCTTTTCCACTACTTTGGCATCATATTACGATTGACGGACAAAAATTGTCTCCTCAAGGTTTCGGTACTTATCGATTCAAGTTATTGACAGATGCTTCAATCCCCTTGGCCGCATTCGATGTCCCCGATTTTTATACCAGTTATAAAATGTGGATCAATGGTCGCCCTTTTTTAGAAAATGGTCAAGTAGGCACAAATGCGGAAGATTGTCGTCCTAACTGGATTCCTTTTACCAAGAGTTTCAATATCCAGGGTAGAGAAACAGAGGTCATCATCCAGGTGGCCAACTTTCATCACAGTAAAGGTGGCGCTAAAGAAAAAATTGTACTCGGAACCAGCGAGATGCTTTTTAAAAAACGCGAGCAAGCTAGCAGTTTTTGCTTCTTGTTAACGGGCATTTTAATTATGGGAGGACTCTTCTTTCTGGGATTGTTTGCCTTTGGGCAAAAGAACTATGCATCTTTATATTTCGGTCTGTTCTGCCTAGCCTACAGTTACCGCATCCTTGGGACCGACCTTTACATTCTAAACCGTTACTTAACGGATATCCCATGGTGGATTTCTCTGAAATTAGAGTATTTATCTTTATTCCTTTGTGTCGCGATTTTTATTGAATACTCTAAATACCTCTTTCCACAAGATACAGATCTTCGTGTATTACGTTTGTACCAAACAATTAGTCTGGGACTAGCAGTAGTCACTATTTTTTGTTCAGCGGTAGTATACACTCAGGTGATCAGCTACTACCTAATGGTCTTAATGAGTTTGGTACTTTACGGCAGTTATGTCACGCTACGGGCGATCACTCACCAAAGAGATGGGATATATTACATTACACTGGGTATTGGTTTCCTATTTATTTCTTTTGGTCTAAATATTCTACAATACTTCCAAATTGTAGGCTACTACCCTGCCATCCATTTCCTCTGCTACCTCCTCTTCTTCTTTTTTCAATCACTACATTTATCTAGGCAGTTTGCAAAAACCTACATGCAATTGGTCAAAGCTGCGGAGTCAGCATCTACCGCCAAGTCGCAATTTTTGGCTACGATTAGCCACGAGATCCGCACCCCCATGAATGGCATCATGGGCATGAGCGAACTGCTTGGCAAGACCCAGCTCAACGAGGAGCAACGATATTACTTAGACATGGTGCGCAATAGCGGGGATAATTTGATGACTATCATCTCAGAGATTTTAGACTTCACTGATCTGGGGAATGGAAAGGTACTACTAAACCAAACCATCTTTAACCCCAAAGCACTCATTCAAGAGTGTATGGGACAGTATACTTTTGACGCTCAGCAAAAAGGGTTGGCCCTCAACTTTGTGGTTGACAACGATATTCCATTGCAGCTAAAAGGCGACGAAGATCGCATTCGCCAGATTTTGGCTAATCTCTTAAGCAATGCGTTTAAATTTACGCATCAGGGCAACATCACCGTGAAACTTCAAGTCAAGTCTCAATCTCCAACGGAAGCCATCCTATTATTTACGGTATCGGATACCGGTATCGGGATTCCTGCTAAAAAGCGATCGTCGCTCTTCGAAGCCTTCCGACAAGGAGAATCTTCTTCAGTAAGACGATTCGGTGGCATGGGCTTGGGATTGGCCATTTGTCAGCGTTTGCTATGGCAAATGAATGGCCGTATGAATGTACAATCGGAGATTGGCAAGGGATCGACCTTCGCCTTTGAAATTCCATTGCCCAAAGTCGATACGGTTGAGGATGTTGCACCACAGGCGGCAAGTGAAAAAGGCACCATGCCCATCAACCCAAACATCTTGGTCGTGGAGGATAATCCTTTAAATCAAAAACTCGTCTTGCTCCTCTTAAAAAAACTGGGCTATCAGGCCGATGTGGCCGAAAACGGACGATTAGCACTAGATGCCGTTGCTCAAAAAACCTACGATCTTATCCTCATGGATATTCAAATGCCGGAGATGGATGGTATTGAAGCGACGCGGCGGATTATCGCTCAAACTGATACGGATAGCCGACCGCCGATCATTGCCCTCACAGCGAATGCATTACATGAGGATCGAGAGCGCTGCTTTAATGCTGGAATGGATGACTTTATTACCAAGCCTTTGAAGCCAGGTATTTTAAAAGAAGTGATTATGAAATGGCTACCGACGCCTACTGTGGTAAGCAATGCCGCTATTTCTCAATAATTTAGTTTGACCGCTCGTCCTGATTATAAAGGATATCCCAAATTCGGTCTAGAATCCGAGCAAGCAAGCGACGATTTTCGGTAATAATCTTCGCGGAGCCACGCATCTGCTGTTTGAATTCAATTTCATTGCCGTAAGACGTAATCAAAGCATCCGGTAGTGTCATCTCCAGTAAATAACCATCGGCTTCTGGTACTAGCGCAATTTTTTTCACTGTAGTGCGCAGAATGCCGTATTCCTGATAGGGATAATCTTCTAAACGAATGGTCACCGGAGCGCCGATTTTTACCTTTCCCGCCCCGAAGCGCGGCATGATCCCTTTAGCTACTTTCGCGCTGCTCGCCCCCACCGGAACAATCGTCATAATCGCAGAATTAGCCGTAACGAATTGTTGCGCAGTCAAGTTTTGTGGCAGAGCAATACGCCCTGAAATCGAAGCTTTGATGAGATACTGTTGCTCCCATTCCTGCAATTCTGCTTGTAAGCGACGCACGGATTCCCAAATACCTCCCAAGCCCTCCGAGTTGCCTTCAGCTCTGATTTGCCGAATATCGGTGATCTGCATTTCCAGCTTCCGGGCTTCAATATCATTATTCACCTGTCGGGCCATCAGTACACTTTTCTCCCGCCTTCTTTCCAATAGCTGAGCTTCCGCTCGCTTCAGCTCCGCTTTACTTAGCCCACCAACGTTATAATCATCTAATTGCATTTGGTATAAACTGTCAGCCAGTACGATGACCCTTTCCAGCTCCACTAAATCTTTGTCAATCAGTTTATTTAGGCGACGATAGTCCATAATTTGCGCTTCCAGATTAGCAATACGCCGAGAGGTCACATCTTTATTGGTAAAGAAATCGTAAGCTTCGAATTCGCGTACGAAGTTAGCATAAGTGGTTTGTAGCCCACCCAAATTCAAATCTCGTGGGATTTGTAGTTGCACCAAAACCGATGGTTCGGGGCGGGCAGCGAGGGTGCTCAACAGACGCCGTAGAATATCAATATCTCCTGCATTTGCCGGATTCTCTAGTACCGCCAGCAAATCTCCGGCACTTACACTTTCCTGATCTTCTACGTGTAAGACTTCGAGTTTCCCACTAACGGGAGCTACTACAGCGATGGGGGGATTAGCTGTAACCAACTCGATCGTTGCTTGAATTTCATCGGGGTAGCGAATAATCCAGGAAAGAGACAGTAGCAAAATAACAAACAATGCAATCAAGCTAATCCCCCAACGCTGTAACCAGCCAGGAGGCTTTCCCAGCGCCTCTTGCAGCTCTTGGTTGGCCTGCAAGCGAATATCTTCGGGTTGTTTAATTAGCTCTGCCATCTTATATTTTTTAGTTACATCTTCTCTGCTGTTGACTGCATTAGTTGCCCAGTTCTAACTGATCCTTCACTAAATGAAAGTAGGCTCCTCGGGCTGCTACTAATTCTTGGTGATTTCCTATTTCAATTAACTTCCCTTTTTCGAGAACAACAATCTGATCCGCATTTTTAACGGTGCTCAGCCGATGCGCAACGACCACTACGGTCCGCCCCTGGAAAAACTGATCCATATTTTCCATAATCACGCGCTCGTTACGAGCATCCAATGCATTGGTGGCTTCATCGAAAAATAGAAATTCAGGATTTTTATACACCGCGCGTGCGATGAGTAATCTTTGCTTTTGACCTTGGCTGATACCATTTCCGCGCGCGCCGATCTTGGTATTGTAGTGCAAAGGTAATTCCTCAATGAAGGATTGGATATTGGCCATTTGGACGGCGCGCAGTAGCTTAGCTTTATCCACGGTGTCTTCACTTTCAGCAATATTATGCGCCACGCTATCCGAGAAGATATAGCCATCTTGCATCACCGCACCACAGTGAGCGCGCCACGCTTTAGTACTGATATTATCCAAATTTGTATTCCCCAGACGAATCGTCCCTTGATTGGGTTGATAAAACCCAAGAAGAAGCTTAACCAAAGTCGTTTTTCCACTTCCACTTGTTCCAACAATCGCCGTTACCTTTCCACGCGGAATGACCAAGTTGATATTTTCTAATACTAAATCTGAAAGTTCATTGTATTTAAAACTGATATTATCAATTTTCAAATCCCCCGTTTCTGGAATATCTTCTATCCGTGGTCGATCCTCCGACTCTTCATTTTCACGGTTATGGATTTCACCTAAACGTTCCAAACTAATCTTAGCATCTTGCCAGCTCCGCACAAAACCAATCATCTGTTGCAAAGGCCCGTTGAGTTGACCAATGATGTATTGTACCGCCAGCATCATCCCCAAGGTCATCTGCCCTTCAATAACGGCCCGAGCCGCGAAAAATGAAATTAGGATATCTTTGAATTGAGTAATACAACCTGCACCCGCATCTTGGTATTGTGAGATTTGCAGTGCTCGCATACTAACCCGAAATATTCGAGCCTGGATTTGTGTCCATTGCCAACGGCGCTTGCGTTCGCTATTTTGCAACTTAATCTCCTGCATCCCCTGAATCAACTCAATCAGCGTATTGCGATTCTCGGCGAGTTGTTCAAAATTTTGGTAGTCTACCATTCGACGCTTACGTAGAAAGGCACTAATCCAAAGGATATAAAGCACACTGGCCACCAAAAAAATGAGGAAAATAGTGGTGTTGTAGAATAGGAGAATAAGACCAAAAACGATCAGATTGACGAACGAAAAGATGGTCACTAAGGTCGAATTCGTTAAAAACTGTTTGATGCGATCGTGGTCATAAACCCGTTGCAACAAATCCCCGATCATTTTAATATCGAAAAAACCAATCGGTAATTTCATTAATTTAATGAGGAAGTCATATAAGATATTGACATTGACACGGGTTCCAATGTGCAACAAAATCCAGCTTTGAATGAAGGTCACGGAGGTTTGGCTCAGGAATAGCATCAGCTGTGCCGCTAAGATCAAATAGATGAAGTCAATATCCTGATTTTCGATACCGACATCGACAATTGCCTGCGTAAGGAATGGAAAGATGAGCTGGAAAATCAAGCCAAGGATCATCCCGAGTCCAAGTTGCATCAATAACTTACGATGCGGTCGAAAGTATTGAAACAAAAACCTTAGACCAGTGCGCTCAAGTTTTTCCCCTTCTTGCGCATAGAAATCGGGCGAAGGTTCCATCAATAACGCTATGCCGGCACCGGGGCTACTGATCCATCCTTTTTCAAAGGTTTTCCTTGGCATCTTGATCCGTCCTTTAGCAGGATCTGCTACCCAGACGTACTTCGCATTGATTTTATAAACAACGATAAAATGCTCCTGATTCCAATGTACGATACTTGGCAAAGGCACATTCTGTAGAGTGGTATCGTCGCGATTTTCTGAGATAAAGGGAATCTGCACCACCAAAGTCTGCATACCAATGTTTTCCGCGGCTACGGTAATGCCCAGGAGTGACACACCTTCCCGATCAACATGACACTTATCACGCAACGTCTGTAAAGAGTAAGCGCGACCATAATGAGCGGCGACCATGCGCAAAGCACTTGGTCCGCAGTCCATTTGATCTAATTGCCGGAAAAAGGGAAATTTTTTAAACATTCAGCGTTATCTACTCTTTCTTTGGTGTACTTACTGCACCTTTTCAACTCAGTAGGAGGTATAAATATAAAAAAACCGTTGAGTTTGTGTTATTAATTCTGCGTATTGCAGCGTCACCCCATTAAGAGTTTTAGCTCCATATTTCGGGTCAACCACCAATTGCTCGAACTTTAGATGGTGATTCTAGCTGTGTTTACGATATTTGCCCCGTTTATTGTTACAACCTATGGCTGATCATTTAAAAGAACTGGAAGATTTACTAAAATTACTGTTGCTTGAAAAAGCGAAGGATTTCGAACAGTTCAAAGCTCATGTCCAATCTTTGTCTTTATCTGACCGTCGTAAAGAAGGTTATACCTGGCATCCGGTCGAGTTGGTCAAATCTGGTTATACTTATGGCGAGCGGGCCTTCGTTATTGTCAATCGTCCAGCCCAAAAGGATCGCCCGCACCTATTTCGAGCTGGCAAAACGGTCAACTTCTTTACCTCCCAGCCAAATGTCCACCAACCAGAGCGAAGTGGTGTCGTACAATATGTGGACAAAAACAAGATGAAGATTGTACTGAATAGCCGTGATTTGCCGGATTGGATGGGACTAGGGCAGCTAGGTGTTGATATCCTCTTTGATGAGCGTACTTATCTAGAGATGGAGAAAGCCCTACAAAAAGTGATCGCTGCAAGAGGCGATCGACTTGCGGAGCTACGCGACATCCTGCTTGGTAAATATCCGCCCAAGACCGTAGAAACGCCCACGCTAGAAATTCCTGAACTCAACCCTTCCCAGCAATCAGCCGTTGCTGGCATTATAGCCAGTCAAGACGTTGCCGTTATTCACGGTCCTCCCGGTACTGGGAAAACGACGACTTTGGTACAGGCCATTCAGCAATTGAGTCAAACGGAGCGCAGTATTCTCGTCACTGCACCAAGCAATACGGCAGTTGATCTCCTGACAGAACGTATCGCCGCAATTGGCTTGCAGGTCGTCAGAATTGGTAACATTTCGCGCGTTGATGAATCGATTATTCGACATACCCTTGATGCGCAGCTTTCCGCTCATCCCGAAAGTAAAAACATCAAGAAAATCAAAATCCAGGCCGCCGAAGCGCGACGCAAAGCACAACGTTACAAGCGGAATTTTGGCCAGAATGAGCGAAACGAGCGAAGAGAACATTACAAAGAGGCACGAGAACTCAGCGATTGGGCAAATCGCATGGAGGAGCGGCTTATCGATCAAATCCTTCACGGCGCACAGGTAGTAACCGCGACCTTAGTCGGGGCTGCGCATCCATTGCTCAAGAAACTTAAATTTCGTACAGCAATCATCGATGAAGCGGCCCAAGCACTAGAGCCAGCTACCTGGATCCCCATTTCTATGGCTTCCCGTATTGTGCTGACCGGCGATCCTTTTCAGCTTCCTCCTACGGTCAAATCGATGGAAGCCAAACGAAAAGGCCTAGAAGTAACACTTATTGAAAAAGCACTCAAGCGGTTACCCCAGCAGTATCTACTCAATACGCAATACCGGATGCACAACACGATTATGGGATTTTCAAACCAACAGTTTTATGCCGGAGCTTTGCAAGCCGCACCGGAGGTAGCCAACGCTACTTTAGGAGATACTGCGCCGCTCACATTTATTGATACCGCAGGTTGCGGCTTCGAAGAGCAACTAAATCAAAATTTTCAAAGTCGCTATAATCCCGATGAGTTCAATATCTTAAGAGAGCATCTATTGCAACTAACGCATTATTTCCCGGAAGGACAACCACCTGCCATCGCAATTATTTCTCCCTATCGAGAACAAGTACGCTACATTCGTCAAGCGCTTTCTGAAGATGAAGGCCTCCAAGATTTTCCTATTTCAGTAGATACAATCGATGGTTTCCAGGGACAAGAAAGAGATGTGGTCTATCTGTCTTTAGTTCGATCAAATGGTAAGAATGAGATTGGATTTCTCAAAGATTATCGGCGCATGAATGTCGCCATGACACGCGCACGCCGCAAGCTGGTTATTATTGGAGATAGTGCAACGATTGGTAATGATACTTTTTACGAACAGCTCCTACTCTACGTCGAAAGTCAAGGTAATTACCAAAGCGCTTGGGAATATATGATGTCCTCTTAAAATTATGGCAAAACAAAAAAGGTCGAAGCGTTGTGCTTCGACCTTTTTTTATATCAATTAAGTCATAAAGGCTTAGTAAGACCAGAGATCGTGCTCGAAATTGAAAATTTCTTGCTTGATCTTATCTGCTTCCATCAGCAGATCAACACCCGAAAGGTAATCTTGAAGTCGTAGATCGTGGACGTTAGATTCCTTGAAGATGTAACTGGCAAAGTAGCGCATCTCGAACAAATCCTCCCAAGTATTCGGGCTGGCATCATTACCAACATTAAACACTTTATTTCGGGCAAAGATTTCGCGACACTCTGGATAATAAGCCCAGAACATTGGCTTCTCATACTTGAAGTTACCGTTCTCGTCTTTTACATCCAATAGCGGTGCGATACCCAGAATTCGTACTTCGAGCGTAGAGGTCTCAGAGTCAAAGAACCAAACCTCCTTGATTCGGAAGCGTTTAACATCTTCCGGGTTAATCTCGTTACGTACAATCTGAATTTGTTCTTCGTAGGTTTCCGGGTCGAAGGTAATTACCGTATCGACCGTAGCCCCCATCGAAGCTACTTCATCACTCTGAAGTCTATTCGTAAACTTATCATCCTCGGTACTGTACACTGTAATGTCTCCATTTACAGCAGCATCCATCAGAATGGTAAAGAAAGGCTTTTCTGGATAAGCGAATGGCAGATTCATTTTCTCGCGAATATCAATCACACGCCAGATACGCTTCTCCCAGAAGATATCAGCTTCACGAATCGGCTGATAAGGTAGTACGCGTCTTTCTTCAATCAGTCGTTTTTCAACAACGTCATCCAATGGTGCATCATAATCACTTGCTTCAGTTCTAACCTCATCAGGTACCTGTCCAAAAGCCGGGTTGGTTACGGTCACGAGGCCAAGCAAGCACAACATGAATAATTTCAGAGCGATCTTCATGACTTAATTAGTTTAATATGTTTTATTTAATCTTAAATACCATAGAGTTAATGGTACGACCGGCAGTATCACCAGGGCAACGTGCTTTCACATTATCGAAATAGAAAATGTCACCTGGTTTTGCCTGAGCGACCAAACGCTTGGATTTTGCATTATAACGTGGACCTTGGTTCACAGAGTCTACAGGATCCTGTCTTTTTGCAACATAAGTAAGCGTATAACCTTGAATTTTGCATTTTGCATCAAAATCGAAGTTATCAAGGAACGCACCTACACCACCTTGCGCTTTGAACTCACCGTTACCCATTGCTCCACCGCTACTCTTACTCAGACGAGCGATTGGATCAGGAATACGTTTTACACGGAATTCAAAGTTTGTTGCAGGCAAACCACCACCAGAAACGGTAATTTTCGCTGGATTATCCAGAGTGGTTGGCTTACTCGCAGTAACTACAAACTTACCGGCTTTGCTACCACGTTTGATATTACAACGTGCAGCGTTAACCTGGATATCGTTACTAGATACACCCGCAACTGTGACAGAAACTGGGTTCTCTACACCAATATAAAATACATTCATTTTATCAGCAGAAACAGTAGCAGAGCGCACACCTACCTCGTAATCGTAAGTACCGTCACCACTTGATACCTCACCGGTCAATGGGTTACGTACTTCTGCACGCAGTTTGATTGACTGTTTACCAGTTGAAGTGGTTCTAACCTTGTATTCTGCTTTTCCATCCGCACCTACAGGCAATTTGCTTCCATTGACATACAATCCGATGTCACTTGGGCTAATTTGCGTACTGTATGTACCTACAGAGATCGTAGCTTCGAATGGATCACCTTTAATTACATAAGCTTTTTTAGCCTGAACTACAGGGAAGAAAGCATCGAATTCTACTACACGACCACCGGCTAGCTCAGCCATGTTGTTTACCAAGGCTGCTTCTGAACTTTTTGCATCAGACTGCATTTGGCTCAACAATGGCATAACAGCCGCGAGTGGCATTTGGCGGAAGTTGAAATCTGCCCAGCTTTTCTTGTCTTCACTTGTTTTCCAAGTTTCATCATCGATAGAAAGCGTAAGGTTTTGACTAATACCTTCAATACGCTGCTTGATTTCAGCTTCTTTCAAACCGAAAGTCTGGCCATTTTCACTCAACAGATCTGTATAAGCTTTGAGCATCGCATCACGAGTTTTGAGAATCTCCGCTTTCAGAGCTTCTCCATCCCCTTCGTCAACCAGAATTCGAGTAGTTATATCTTTATTTTTCTTTCCTTTTGGCACCATTTTGCCATAGCTCTCGGTCAAATCCAGTTCGTCAGCTTTTCCATCATTATTTCCTCCTGCATCAACCAATTTATCACGTAATTGGTCAACGTAGCTGCCAAAAGAAGTCACTGCTGCACGAACTTGTTCGATAGCAGGTTCAATCGGTCGGTATTTTGCTTTTGAATCATCACTGAGCAGATTTTTCAATCCATCTACAGTTTGATCGAGTTGAGAATTAACGGTAGCGATACTGGCTTTATTACCCTCATCGAGCGTAAAAAAGGCATTCATCACTTCCGCAGAAACGTTAAGCGCCAGCAGTGCCGTCAGTACAAGGTACATCAGGTTGATCATCAGCTGCCGCGGTTCCTTAGGTATTGACATATCCCTTGAAGATTTTAAGGTCTAATTCTATTTGGGAAATAGACAGGTTTTGAAATTGGTTATTATCAATAAGAACTCTGCCTTAGTTTTTTCCACCAATGTTAGCCATTGCAGAAAGAACGTTTCCGTACACTGAATTCAGTGAACCGAGGTTCTTGTTCAAAGAAGACAACTGGTCTTTGTAGCGCTGAGTATCTTCCAAGCTTTCACTCATGTTAACCATTGCCTCGTTGATACGAGTGTAGAAGTTAGACATGGTTTTGATTTGCTCATCAGCACCAGAGAAATCTACTTCCTGGAGCGCTTTTAAAGAACCTAAAGAGCTCGACATCGATTGTAATTCATTCAACATGCCGCCCAATTGCTGCTCTACAACCTCTCCATTCAAAGAAGGTACAGCTGCATCAACTTCACCAGCCGTCAAAGGAGCGATTTTAGAATGATAATCATCAAGACCTGGATATAATTTTTCCCAATAGTAATCTTTCTCTGGTCCAATAAGACCCAAAAACAGGAAGATGAAGGCTTCTGTACACAGACCAGCAATCAAGAACTCACTCGCCAGTGGCCAACTCTCCAGCTTAAACAGTGCTCCCAACAATACAACTGCCGCACCAACACCAATGATAAGATTTTTCAGGTATTTGAACCCTTTTGTTTTTACAAAACTCATTGTGATACTATTTAATAAGGTTAGTTAAAATTTAAGAAAACAGGGTTATTAAAGTCGTGACAAAACTTAAGATGACCCTTTGGTATAACGCCAAAGTTATCAAAAGTAACAGGTTAATCAATAAATTTTTTGATTAATATATTTTCAGGTAGGTTAGAATACATTACATATAAATCAGAAGGTATGAACTCAACTAAGAGCGGCATACCTTCTGATTATTGGAGTGATTAGAAATCGTTGAGTGAGCGACCGAGGAAGGTCAAAGCACAACGGAATCCAACGTATGATTTTGTTGTATCCTGGAATTCGTAGTGGCGTGTTCCAGTTTGTAGGCGGAACATAATATCTTTCCAAGAGCCACCGCGAATTACTTTACGTTTTTGGGCCTCTGCATCATCTTCTTTTGCATCGTAGCGCAAGTCTGGATTCAGATCGTGCAAGAAGGAATAAGCACCTTCGTGATAAGAAGAAGACGTCCACTCGGCAACGTTACCAGCCATATTATATAGACCGTAATCGTTAGGGAAGTAAGCATCAGCTTTTACGGTATAGAGACCACCATCTTCTGGATAGTTACCACGGCCAGGCTTGAAGTTAGCTAACAAACATCCTTTTGCGTTACGGATGTAGTAACCCCCCCAAGGGAATGGAGCTAAATCATGACCACCGCGAGCCGCATATTCCCATTCGTGCTCAGTTGGCAGACGGAAATCCTCGGTATTTACACCACCTTGGTAAGAGTTCCAAAGCTTAGTTCTCCAGTAAGAGAAAGCGTTCGCTTGGTGCCAGTTAACACCAACTACCGGATAATCATCGAAAGCCGGGTGCCAGAAGTAGTTACGTGTCATTGGCTCATTGTAAGAATAAGCGAAGTCACGTACCCAAACTAGTGTATCTGGATAGATTAGTGATTTTTCGTTTTTAATAAAGCTTGTACGGCTAGCACCGGACTTATCGTGCGCTGCACGCTGCCAGTCATACCACTGGTATTCATACTCGAGCTTCGATACATTCAGCTCTTTCTTACCAGCAAACTTCTCATCTCCCTGGTAGTACAACTCGTCCAGAGTCTCATCTTCCCAGTCGATTTCGTATTCCCAGTCTACAAATTCATTTCCATCGTCATCTTCATAAATGTGATCCAACAGAGTATGAGCGATAGAATCGCGTACCCAGTATACAAACTGGCGATACTCATTGTTGGTAATCTCGGTATCATCCATGTAGAATCCTTGAATAGAGATCGTTTTTGATCGCTGTACAAAGGTATTGGATACATCTTGATCACTTGGACCAATGTGTAAAGTTCCAGAAGGAACGTAAACCATACCATAAGGATTGATCCCTTTCCAGGAAGGGCGGTCGAGAACACCGATTAGTTGACCATTCTGACGTGCACCACACGATGCCAATACAACTAGGACAACCAATACCAGTAGAGATTTGAATAGTCTTTTCATTTTAACACCCGAGTTTTCCTTCAGTTTTAGATTGAATTTGCTAAAAAGCGAACGTAAATATAGTTTCTTTGAAATTTATATCAAAAATTAAATTTTTGATTTTTGCCAGTGGCAGTCAAACACACTACAAAAAGTGTACTAAGAACGCATAATTCAAAAATCGTAGTATCAATCTGCCAAATTTTATATCTTTTTCTCTTTCGAGATACTTTCTCTCTTAATTTTCGGGCTTAGAGATAACGAGGATTATAAATAATCTTAGGCAGTTTCCCCTTGCCAATTGCTTTGTTTAGATTGTAGTTCAACATCACCTCGTGCGAGCCTTGGCTCACATTGCTCAATCCGGAAAGCGTTAAATCGTAGGAATAAGCTAAGGTGACTCTCTCGTTTAATTTGTACCCTGCGAGAAATACAACTGCGTCAGTGCTATTGCTGGTATAACCTCTAAACGAAGCGCCACCAAATATATTGTCGCCGTATTTCAGGATAGCCGAAAATTCCATCTGCGTCTGTGTTAAATCTGATTTCACCAACACAGAAGGATGTAGCGAGAAGCTTCGGCCAATTTCAAACTGAGTCGCTAAATTAAAAAAATAATTGCGAATGTAGGTAATATTAACAGATTCGATAGCTTCCAGCCGCGTAGTTGATTGGGACAAATGGCTAACCGCAAGCCCCGCTTCGAAACGCTCATGATGGAAATAGAGTCCCGCATTGAATACCGGAGCGACCGCACTGACTTTTCCTTGCGGTACAAAATTATCTTGATGATCGATAGTCGGAGGTTCAGCCAGGTACTGGCCATCGGGAGTTCTAAGCTTTGAGCCATCGAGTGATTTCTGTACAACACCCGCACTTAATCCGACCGAGATCATACTCGTTTTGCTCACAGGCAGAAAATAATTGTAGGATAGAGACGCCAATGTATTGCGCTCGGCTCCCAATTCATCATTTTCAAGATTTATGCCAATTCCCCCTCCTAAATAATACAACGGCATATGCGCATTCACATTTTGAGTGGTTGGCCCACCAACCAAGCCTGACCATTGTCGACGAAATACTCCAGTAACACTTAGCGAATTGTCCAAACCCGCATAGGCAGGATTAAATGCGTACTTATTGAGCATATACATACTGTACTGCGGAGCTTGCTGTGCAAGCCCCTGCCCCATGATGAAAAGCACAAAAAGGAGGGTAATGATTTGCTTCATATTGGGTGTAGTTTGATGGTCACTCTAAAATAACTACATTTTTATTGGACTAATTGCTTAAAATCTTCAATTGTTTTTACGGGTTGCCGACAAGTATAATCTTCACAAACAAAAATTCTGGTCTCCTGATGGTCAAAACGCTGTTGCAATAGCGGATAATCTGACGCCTTGGTACTTGCCATCAAAATACTTCCTGGAAGAAAGTGGCTTCCGACCGAAGAAGCAAGTGCCATTGCCTCTGGACCTGTGACAGCGATTTCGTAGACATTGAAGGTGTAATACAACATCGAACAAGCCCATTGGCCAAAAGAACTGGGATAGCGTTCCAAAGAATTTTGTAAGCGCAACAACATTTGCCGCCCTTGAGCTTTATACGATTCCTGATCCAAAAGGATGCCTAAGCGACGGAAATTATCCGCCATGATGGCATTACCAGATGGCGTCGCGTTGTCGTACAATTCTTTGGTACGAACAACAACATCGCTTTGCGCCGAGCCCGTGAAATAAAATAAACCATCTTTAGGATCGTAAAAAAGCGTCTTCACCTCTTCCAAGTAATGTTCCGCTTTTTCCAGCCATTGGGCATCAAAAGTTACTTCGTATACATCGAGCATCGCACGAATTAGATAAGCATAATCGTCCAGAAAAGCCCGGTATTGCGCTTGACCGTCTTTGTAAGTGTGCAAAAGCCCCGTATCATCGTCCATTTTGAAGGCCTTGAGCAAAGCATCCAAAGCACGCAGGGCACAAGTACGATAGCGATCATCTCCAAGTGCCCGATAAGCTGCTGCGTACGCACTAATCATCAACGCATTCCAATCCAGCAGGCTTTTATCATCCAGGCCCGGGCGGATGCGGGAGGCACGAGCTTCGAGCAAAATCGCCCGGCTCCGAGCTAATACTTTTTCTAATTTAGAAGTTGAGATACCATGCTTCTCTGAAAATTGCTCCAAAAGTTCCGGGCGCCAGAGAATATTTTTGCCTTCCCAATTACCGCCTTCACTTATATCATAGAAAGCCATAAATAAATCTGCGTCTTCTACCAAGTATCTAACAATTTCTTCTTGGTGCCACACGTAGAACTTTCCTTCCTCGCCCTCCGAGTCTGCATCGAGAGCCGAAAAGAAAAGGCCTTCAGCTTGGGTCATCTCCCGTTCAATAAAGTCAAGGCTGTGACGGATTACTTCAGCGTAACGGGCCTCCGGTCGCACCCGATAGACTTCACTCAGCAAGTCGATAAGCAAAGCATTATCGTAAAGCATCTTCTCAAAATGCGGGATCAGCCACGCACGATCCGTTGCATAACGCGCAAATCCGCCACCCAAATGATCATAAATGCCACCATCCATCATTTTTTGCAGCGAAAGCTGTAAGTGCTCGAAAGCTTCCTCGGAACCAGTGAAATGATAGTAATGTAAAAGAAATTTTAAGCTCATCGTTTCCGGGAATTTCGGCGCACCGCCAAAACCACCTTCTACTCTGTCGAATCGCTCACGTAGTTTATAATAGATATTTTCAGCTATCGCTGGCGTAAAAAAAGCAGAGGATTCGGCCCCGTCTACGATATCAGCATTCACGAATTGCTGCCCAGAATTTTGAATCGCATCAATCAAACGATTGGCTTGGTCTTCTACGACTTCACGCTTCTGCAAGTAGGCGTTATTGAGATTTTGCAACACTTGAAGCCAGGAAGGTCGATTGTATGCGGCCTGCGGCGGATAGTATGTTCCTGCATAGAAAGGTCGCCCGTCAGGTAATAAAAAACAATTGAGTGGCCAACCACCACTGCCATTAATTAATTGACAAGCCGCCATATAAATTTGATCTACATCGGGTCGTTCCTCTCGATCTACCTTTATATTAATGAAGTGTTGATTCATAAAGGCGGCCACGGTTTCATTTTCAAAGGATTCGCGTTCCATTACGTGGCACCAATGACAAGTCGAGTAGCCAATACTAACGAGGATCGGCTTATTTTCAGCTTTGGCTCTAGCAAAAGCCTCTTCTTTCCAAGCGTACCAATCTACCGGATTGTGTGCATGCTGAAGAAGATAAGGACTGGTTTCTTGTTGCAATCGATTCATTAATGATAATAATACAAGTTGTGATCTATTTATATAAAGAGGCTATTCTGTCAAATTTGTTCTATCCAATCAAAAAATTTCAGTAAAATCTGCCTCAAATCTTCTCATTCAATCGCAACTGGGGTTAATAATTATTTTAAACAGTGAATAGTTCTGTACTAGACGAGTAGAACGTCAACTTTCAATTCTCCTTTTCTGCTCTTTCTTAAAAATCATCTTTTCATCAAAATGATCAGCTGCTGCAAGCGATATGAATCAATGGCGAAAAAGCCTTTCCTACAGATTAATTTTTAATCCATCATGCGCTAATGAGATATGGCTAGGTAATTCCTCTTCAATATCTCTGGACAGGCCCATTCGATGACTCATGTGCGTAAGAAAAGCTTTTCGTGGTTGCACACGTTCTATAAAGGCAATAGCTTCATCTAAATTAAAATGCGAATGATGTGGCTCGCGATGTAGGGCATTTACAACTAATACCTCTGCTCCCCGAATTAATGCAACCGTTTCCTCGGAAACTGTCTTCGCATCCGTGATATACACAAAATCTCCAAATCGAAATCCCAGTACAGGCATTTTTCCGTGTAAAAACTGAAAGGGAAAAACCTGAGTGTGTTTGACCTTAAAAGGTTGCTCGGCACTAATCGGCTTCAAAAGAAATCTGGGTGCCCCAGGATAAGGATTAATGTCAAAGGCGTAGGCAAATCGCATGCGCAGCTCTTTAGCTACGCGCTCGGCACAATAAATGGGCATATCCTCGCCAGACTTGAAATTGAACGGCCGGACATCATCCAAACCAATGATATGGTCATTGTGTTCATGAGTCAACAAGATGGCATCCAAATGCTGCACCTGATTGTTGAGCATTTGTTGTCGAAAATCCGGGCCAGCATCCACACCAATATTCACATCATCGATGGTCACCAAGATGGAAGTACGCAGACGTTTATCACGAGGATCGGTGGATCGGCAAACTTCACAGTCACAACCAATGACCGGAATACCCTGAGAGGTGCCTGTTCCAAGAAATGTAATTTGCAAGGGGAGTATTAGTTTTCGGATTCTTCAGATTCTGGTTCGAGTTGTTTTTGTAGTTTTTGATAAAATGCCAGCGTCTTTTCTTCAAACAAAGATTCATCGACATCGATTGAATTTAAGACATCCAGCAGACAATTAATCCGGGCTTCCGTATCGAAAAACTTATTTACCACCGCTATTTTTCGATTCTCCACAATACAATAGCCTGACTTGAAGTTCCCTTTTTCGTAACGAATAGTATACCCCAGTTCTTCAAGGAGACCTTCTAGTTTCTTAAGACTGTGCTTTGTATATTTGAACATATCGTATTGAAATTAGGTAATAAGTAAGAGCATTTGTGAAATTTCACGACTCAACTTGGAAAATATCTTTTCAAGATAAAAAAGAAATTTACACCTACTCTAATGTATCTTCGCGTTCACGCGTCACACAAATATCGTAAAATTAATGGATCGAAATTCTATGTTGACAAAGTATTATTGGTGCCTTTTGCTCTTGTGTTTTGGACTCTCAAATGATGCCGCTGCACAGCGCTTCGGCGCGGGAGTCATTGTCGGCTTGACCGGATCTCAAATTAATGGAGATCAAGTAGCTGGATTTGATAAACTGGGCTTTACGGCCGGTCTACGTGGAGTCGTCTACGTTAGCGATCGTATTGATGTCAGTACGGAACTACTCTACAGCCAACGCGGTAGCCAATCCGAACTGATTCAAGGTAATACCGTCGCCTTCCCCTTCAAAATCAGCACCAACTACATTGAAGTGCCCGTGCTTTTCAATATTCAGGATTGGCTCGATACGGAAACCGAGGAATTCTACAAATTACATTTCCACGCCGGTTTTTCTTATGGCCGCCTTATTAACAGCAGCGTCGAAGACGAATCCAATGTGTCTCCTCTGGTGCGCCTACAGGATCTTTTCAATAAGAATGATTATAGCTGGATTGCCGGTGCGACTTTTTATCTCAACAAACATCTAGGGTTTACCGGTCGTTACACACGCTCCATCAACTTATTGTATCGCAATAGTCCCGACAGTCCGATTAATGCACGTTCATTACGAGGATTTTTCCTGACTTTCCAGGTGCTGTATATGTTCTAAAATCGACTATCGTGTAGTACAAAAAGCATAATGGCTATTCCGATTGTTCTAAAACGAAACTATGTACAACCACTCGACTCGACTCATTTTGATCCTTTGTTCGATGCTCTTCCTGGCTTGCCAAGCATCAACCAGTGAAGGTGATGGAAATCAAAACACACCCTCTGCCGAGACGCCAGCTGCATCTGTAGAAAAGGCCCCCAGTGCTGAAAATGCAGAAATCTATCTTCCTAGCATACCTATCCCGGAAATTCAAAAACTGTGGAATGATTGCAATCAGGTTGATTATCTGTTTCATTCTCTACCGATTAGTACCAGTTTGGACAACAACCCTTCGGTACGTGTCCATCTCCGACATATCTCCGAAACACCGGTTCCGCTATTTGCCAAAGAACGCTGCGGTAACCCTATCGGCCGGATTTTCTATAAACAAGATGGCTCTGATTTAATGGAAGCAGATATGTACTACTCTCAAGGCTGCACTTATTATGTCTTTCTCCACAAAGGAAAAGCAGTCTATTCTAATCTGATGACCCCCGAAGGATTGGAATTCTTTAATCAGCTTTTCGCTTCCGTGCAAAACCAAACCAATTAATTAATGAGATCACGCTACGGAGTTATTGATCTGGGCACCAATACTTTTCATTTATTGGTTGCCGAGCAGCAAGCCGATGGGCGATTGAAAACGCTTCACCGGCAACGCATCTTTGTAGCCTTAGCAGAGGATGGTATTGAGGCCATTGGCGATGCCCCTTATGCCCGAGGGTTAGCCGCCTTGCAGGAATTCCGTAAAATACTAGATGATCTGGCGGTCAAACAAGTGCGGGCATTCGGCACCGCGGCGCTGCGCACCGCTAGTAACGGTCCTGAATTTGTTATAACGGTCGAAAACCAGCTCGGTATCCAGATTCAGCTCATCCCCGGCAACGAAGAAGCCCGACTCATTCATCTAGGTGTTGCTCAGGCTGTGCCTTTTGATCAGGATTATAGCTTGATCATGGATATTGGCGGCGGCAGTGTGGAATTCATCATCGCTAATCAAAAGGGGGTTGTTTGGTCACAGAGTTTTCCTATCGGCGTCGCCGTTTTATTCCAAAAGTTTCATCACCAAGATCCAATCGCCACCAACGAAGTGGACCAGCTAATCGCTTTTCTGCATTCGGAGCTAGCCCCTTTGTTAGACGTTTTAAAGCAGTATCCCGCAAAAGTACTGATTGGTGCTTCAGGAACCTTCGACGTTTTAGAAAATTTGCTGGCTAGCCAGCGTCATTCCGATATTTATAGCTCCTTTGAGGTTGCTCAATTTGATCCATTTTACCAACGCTTCCTCTTTAGCACCCTCGCCGAAAGACTTCGAACAGAGGGCATCCCCGATAGCCGAGCGGAATTACTGGTCGTTGCCCTGGTTCTCATCCACTTCGTACTCAAGGCCACCTCGATTCAGCAAGTCGCCGTATCAGCCTACGCAATGAAAGAAGGTATTCTACAAGAAATGGTAGAAGCCTAAATTCCTCATACATTTTCTTAGAATTGGCTAGACTATAGGATAGACACCTAATTCCTAAGTCAAGAATATTTTAACTCGCTTGCACTAAATATTTAGATTAGTCTAAAAATATTTTTTGGACATTGGAATTCATTTATTACATTTGTAAAAATGGATTGTAAAATATGTTAGAGTACTTACAAACCTATCTGGCCGAAGAATGGGCCATCCGTGCCTTAATCGCCTCTTCTCTGGTAGGCATTATGTGCGGTGTCTTGGGCTGTTTTATTGTATTACGCAATATGGCACTTATTGGCGATGCGCTCTCACATGCCATTTTACCTGGTGTAGTTGGCGCTTACGTCCTGGTTGGGATTAGTGCGTTGGGATTATTCTTTGGAGCGGTCATCGCCGGCCTAGTCACTGCGGTAGGGATTACCTGGATTCAGCAAAATATACAAACCAAAAATGATGCGGCCATT
Organism: Saprospiraceae bacterium; assembly: GCA_028285085.1. GTDB lineage: Bacteria > Bacteroidota > Bacteroidia > Chitinophagales > Saprospiraceae > JAHDHW01. The sequence continues at coordinate 26,495 of JANQQI010000111.1, forward strand.
GGTATCGTCTTTACCGCGATGTTCTCCATTGGGGTCATGTGGATTTCGGCGATTAGCCATCAAGGAGGACATTTAGAGCTCGATCACTTCCTCTTTGGCCGCGTACTTGGCATCGGTAATGATGATCTCTATCTTACAGCGGCCATCACGGCTTATGTAATTCTCAGCATTGTCGTCTTTTATCGCTATCTATTTGTAGCGACTTTCCAACCGGTAATTGCACAAACGATGGGGATTTCAGTGAAGATACTTCACTATTTTTTGATGCTATTGTTGTCTTTTGCAGTAGTTGCTTCCCTGCGCACGGTAGGCGTTATCTTGGTCGTCTCTATGCTAATCACGCCGGCAGCGACGGCACTTCTATTGTCTAATCGCCTACGGGTAGTGCTCTTCATTTCTGCGATTGTTGGTCTCCTTTCGGCGGTACTTGGCCTATTGCTTTCTTTCATTCTCGATACAACTCCGGGACCTGCTATGGCAGTAACGGCCACGGCCTTTTATTTGCTGGCCGCCTTGTTCTCGCCGACAAAGGGCTTAGTATTTCGTTATTTCCGGAAGTTACGCATGCAAAGTAAAATCGAACGAGAAGATATCCTCAAGCAATCTTTGCGGCTACGTGAAAAAGGTAAACTTAGTATCTCAGAATTGAAGCAACGTCTGGGATTTAGTCTAAGCAAACTCAACCGGCATTTGACTAGATTACAAAGCCAAAATTTACTCAGTCGACAGGGGGATCAGTTAACCATTCACCAAACCGGCATCGATGAAGCTAAACGGCTGGTACGGGCTCACCGTTTGTGGGAAACCTATCTGGTACAACAAATGGGATTGACCGAAGAACAGATTCACGAGGAAGCGGAAAAGTTTGAACATCTACTAACGGAGGACTTGCTGGATGAAGTGGATGAAACCCTCGGCTTTCCAACCACTGACCCTCATGGTTCACCTATTCCGGCCAAAAAAGGAATTCCGATTTTTCCGTTGATCAAAATGGAAGATCAACAGGCCGGCAGCATCGCCCAAGAGCAGGTGGATGAGCACATCAGCGCACAACTCTGGCAAATGGGGCTATTGCCTGGTACAGAGTTCAAAATTAATCGCAGGGATCAAAACTTTGTGGAGCTAGGAATGCCGAATAAACAAATACAAGTTCCCAAAGCCCTCGCACGCAAAATCAATATTATTACAACCTAACCCTCTCCGTTCTCAGCGTCATCTCCAAGTTGATTCTCGGATTCCAGCCGATCAAACAGGGCATTGAGTCGATACATTTCGTCGAGGGTATCGTCCAGATAAAACTGGATATCGGGGATTCGGCGCATATGCCGACGCACGCGTTGTGCAAAGATTTGCTTGAGATGATGCTGCATTTCTTCCATTTGCAGCATTACTGCTTGTTTATTTTCGGTATTGTATACGCTCAAATAAATTTTGGCCAAACTCAAATCCGGCGTCATCTTCACGGAGGTTACCGTTACGAGGGCTTCGTGACCGTAGATATAACCACCTTCCTGCTGTAGCAACGCACCAAAGTTTCGCTTTACTAACTCTGCAATCTGTCGCTGTCGCTTACTTTCCATCGTCTAATGATTTAATTTCTTTAACAAAGATAGAAAAATGCCGGGCTTCTGAATTGGCCGGTGCTAAACTTAACCGATAAGCGCGGACATTTGTTACATTTGTAGCTGCCATACTAAGCATCTCTTTGTGGAATTTCGTATTTCTATGCTAAGCGGAATTCCTAAAGAACGGTTCAAGAAAAGCAGCGGGTACAAAACAATCTGATAGTGTCTAAATCAAATAGTATACTCGAAAGTTCCATCGAATATTTGAAAGGAGTCGGCCCGGTACGTGGTGAATTGCTCAAAAAAGAGCTGGGGATTTTCACTTTTCGTGATTTATTATTCCACTTTCCTTATCGATATGTCGACAAGACCCAATTTCATCGTATCCGTGATATTAATCAAGAGAGTGATACGGTGCAACTCCGAGGCATCCTCCGGCGGCTAGAAGTCCAGGGTGAGGGGCGCAAACGCCGCCTCGTTGGAAAACTACGTGATGAAACCGGAGCAATTGAGTTGGTCTGGTTCAAAGGGGTACATTGGTTAGAAAAAAGCCTGGTGGTTGGGCAACAATATGTGGCTTATGGCCGCGTGAATTCTTTCCGCGGTGCCATCAATATTCCGCATCCTGAGATCGAACCCTTGAATCCGGCTAATACACAGCAAGCCAGCACCTTTGCACCTGTTTATCCTAGTACAGAAAAACTAAATGCCAAAGGTCTCGATGCTAAAGGCCAACGCAAAGCCATTAAAGTGTTGCTGGACAAATTACAGGAAAATGATCTAGTGGAGAATCTCCCCGATTATGTTCTCAAGAAACTAAATGTCTCCAGTCGTTATCAAGCCCTGCAGGATATTCACTTTCCACCCCATCAACAAGCTTTGGATGCGGCCCGTAATCGATTGAAATTCGAAGAGCTGTTTTTTCTACAATTACGCTTGCTCCAAATTCGCAGGCGCCGAAAAGACGCCATCAAAGGGTTTGTTTTCCCAAGTATTGGTGAATATTTCAACACCTTTTTCCACCAAAAACTCCCTTTTGATCTAACGGGCGCTCAAAAACGCGTACTTAAGGAAATCCGTCAGGATCTTCGTACCGGGGTGCAAATGAATCGTCTACTGCAAGGCGATGTGGGGAGTGGAAAGACCATCGTGGGGTTAATGACAATGCTGATGGCACTCGACAATGGTTTTCAGGCTTGTTTGATGGCACCCACTGAAATTTTGGCTCAACAGCATTATCAATCCATCAGCAATTATCTCGAAGATATGCCCCTGCAGGTGGCTTTTCTCTCGGGCAGTGTCAAAGGCAAAAAACGTCGAGAAATTTTGGAAGCCCTCGAAGCAGGAGAGATTCATATTCTCATCGGTACCCACGCCTTGATTGAAGATCCAGTACGTTTCCAAAATTTGGGATTGGCCATTACCGATGAACAGCATCGTTTTGGCGTTGCACAGCGCGCTAAATTGTGGAAAAAAAGTAAAACACTTCCTCCTCATATTTTGGTGATGACGGCTACGCCAATTCCACGAACTTTAGCGATGACGCTATACGGAGACTTGGATGTCTCGGTTATTGATGAACTCCCTCCGGGGCGCAAAGCCATTCAAACACTACATAAGACAGAAAACCATCGCCTTCGGGTCATCGGTTTTATGCGCGAAGAAATCGCCAAAGGTCGCCAGATTTATGTTGTATTTCCCTTGATCGAGGAATCGGCAAAGTTAGACCTCAAAAATCTGGAAGATGGTTACGAAAATTTGCTCCGTGAATTTCCCATGCCGGATTATCAAATCAGCATCGTACACGGGCGCATGAAACCTGCCGATAAAGATTTTGAAATGCAGCGTTTTGTACGTGGCGAGACGCAAATCATGGTGGCCACTACCGTGATCGAAGTCGGAGTGAACGTGCCTAATGCTTCAGTGATGATCATTGAAAACACGGAACGTTTTGGCCTATCTCAATTACATCAGTTACGGGGCCGGGTAGGTCGCGGAGCCGAGCAAAGCTACTGTATCCTAATGTCAAGCTTTAAGTTATCCAAGGAAGCCCGCGAGCGTATCCAGACGATGGTTCGCACTAACAATGGCTTTGATATCGCGGAGGCAGATCTCAAACTACGCGGCCCGGGGAATATCGAAGGGACTCAGCAAAGTGGTATGCTCAACTTCCGAATTGCCGATCTCGCGCGCGATGGGCGTATTCTCCAAACGGCGCGCGAAATTGCCGCTCGCATTTTAGACCATGATCCACGCTTAGAACAGGACATTCACCAACGCTTGCGACAGTATATGGAAGCCAACAGTAAGAAATTCCGGGTTTGGAGTAGGATCAGTTAATTTCTCTCATTTATCGCTTCGATGGGGCAAAGTGCCGATTTGCTTGATGATACAAATTGCTCAATTTGATCTAAAAAACAATTTTTCTACTATCTACCTTATTATTAACAGGAGTTTGTATTGTAAAATCATTAAATTTATGGCCGTTTTCGCTGTTAATTTCTGGTTAAAAAGATGGATTTGGTCCATTTTAATGATTAAATTGATACAAAGCGCCGAATTAAGGACGTTTTAAAAGCACTGTTCTTTGGAAGGTGTCGCGATCAATGAAATCGCTACTGTAAAATACACAGTAACCGTTGACCCTTTCGCGAATCAACCCCGAAAAGCTGTACCAAAGAACCCAAAAAAGATGAGATTGGAAGATAAATGGCTCACCACTGCGAACCGGCTCGCAGTCGTATTACTGACCTTACTGTGGCTCCCACAGTTACATGCGTTCGGCACTACTAGCCTGAAAGCAGCCCCTAGCGTTAACTGCTGCGATTGTGATATTAATGGTGTTGACGGGCCTTATGTCTTTTACAAACGCAATAAAGTCGTTGTTAAAAATCTTTCTTTCAAGCAAGGCAAAGCTAAAGTTGATCAACGTGAATTCATGGCCAAGGATGAAGTTGGAAAAATTGTGGTCACCGTTGATAATGAAGAAAAAACACAGTTCACCGTTCAATTACATAGCGATTACGAAATCCCTCCAACGAAATATCCACAACCGGATCGCCTCTTCGCTATTTCCGATATCGAAGGTAATTTCAAAGCTTTTCAGCATACTTTGAAAGGAAACGGAGTAATTGATCGCAACTACAACTGGGCTTTTGGCGATGGTCACTTAGTACTAATAGGCGACTTTTTTGACCGTGGGAAAAACGTAACCGCAGTCCTCTGGCTGATCTACGAGCTGGAACGACAAGCATTAGAACATGGCGGTATGGTCCACTTCATTATTGGTAACCACGAGGAGATGAATTTGCGTGGCGACACCCGCTATGTAGAAGAAAAGTATAAGCTCACCGCCAAAGCACTCAAGATTAATCATCCCGGCCTCTATTCTACTCATACGGAATTGGGACGCTGGATACGCAGCAAAAATACAGTTGAAAAAATTGGTAAGACAATCTTCGTCCATGGCGGTATTAGCCCTGAGCTGGCCGATGCGCACTATCGCCTGGAAGAGATTAATAAGATTTCCCGCAAAAATCTAGGTAAAGACCGTTGGCGTTTAAACCAAAAAGGGGGAATGGCAAAAACGATTTTCAACGAATATGGCCCGATGTGGTATCGCGGTTATTTCAGTAGCTCTACTAAACCGCATCGTGTAAACCGAGCCCTAGATCTCTACGGCGCCAAAAAAGTAGTGGTGGGGCATACTGTCGTACCTGTGGTATCCAGTTTATTCAATGAAAGAGTGATTGGAATCGATGTGAAGCATAAGATGGCCGTAGCGGATGGTACCGCCAATGCGCTACTCATCGAAGGAGATGAATTCTTCGCGGTAAATGTCATTGGCAGTCGAACCCCGATTTCTCCCCTACTGTGTGAGGATGACATTGTGAAAGTATTCACAGCCATTAAAAATGGAGATATTAAGTCTGTCAAGCATTTTCTGAAGCGCGACAAACGCATCAATAAATATTACACTAAAAAGCAGTATACTTTAATGCACTTTGCGATCAAGCATCGTCAGCTTGATATTGTAGAATTATTGACACAAAAAGGAGCGGATATTGAGCAGCATTACGAGCATAAGACGCCACTGATGTATGCGATTGCTTTAGGTCGAAATGATATCGCTCGTCTGTTGATCACCAAAGGCGCAGACATTGATGCAGAAAATGCCGCGAATAAGACCCCTTTGTTTTACTGCGCAAAGTATAATAACATGGAAATGGCAGAAGTCCTTATCACTCAAGGCGCCGATTTTCATCATCGTGATCGTAAAGGACGCACTGCTGCCGATTATGCTGTCAAGCACCAAAATGTGGCGGTGGCCAATTTTCTACGCGAACTACGATAAAATCATTCCTCTTAACAAGTCTGTTTTAGAACGTCTCCCCCTTTTCTGCACGCTTACGCAAGAGTCGCGGCACCTTGAAACGGGGTCCGTGTAGCTGCTCATAATGCTGGCATTGCTCGACAAAAGCTTCCACGCCATAATCATTGATATACTGCAAGGTCCCCCCCTTGAAAGCCGGGAATCCCCAACCGTAAACGCTACCAAGATTAGCTTCCGGTACCGATTTGATAATCTTCTCCTGTAAGCACCATACCGCCTCAATCACCTGCGCAAACATAAAACGCTCAATCAGCTCATGCCGATCCCATTCCGTTTTGGTCGTAGGAAAATGTGTGGTAAGCTCTGGCCAGATATAAGGCTCACCTTCGTTGGGATAGTCATAAAAGCCATGGCTGTTCAATCCCTTTCCGGGGCGATCCAGCACATTGATCATTTTGTGGAGCGTAGCCACGGAGGGATGCTGAATGTATTTAGGGCCGTAGTTGACGGCAGCCTGATTTTCGTAACGCAGAATCATCTTCAAACTTGAATCATCAGCCATTGCTAAAGCGCCTTTCGGCATCCCGGCCTGGACACCGAGATTTTCGATGAGCGCGGGCGCATAACCTTCCTGGAGCATGCTAATGCCTTCGAGCACATAGGTATTCAGTACTCTAGAAGCATAAAAGCCCCAACTATCTTTAGCAATGATGGGCGTTTTACGAATCTTTTTCACAAAATCGAAAGCTCGCGCAATCGTTTCGTCCGAAGTCAATTCTCCTTTGACAATTTCTACCAAAGGTACTTCCGAAACGGGTGCAAAGAAATGCAAGCCAACAAAATTCTCCGGTCGACTCGAAGAGCCTGCCAAGTGAGTAATCGGAATGGATAAGGTATTCGTGGCTAAAAATGCGTAGCGATCCATATAACGCTCTGCCTCTTTAGTCACTTTGGATTTGACCATCTCGTTTTCAAAAACCGATTCAATGACCAAATCACAATCCGCAAAATCTTCGGAAGATTCGGTGGTCTGAATTCTGGACAACAAATGTTCTCGAGCCGAGGCGGTAATTTTTTGTGTCTGTTCTAATTCCTGCAATTGCTTCGCGCTGTATTCTTTTCCGCGTTCAGCAATGCCTTTGGAAACGTCCTTGAGGACAACATCCATTCCATTGAGAATGCAAATGTAAGCGATACCACTGCCCATCGTTCCGGCCCCTACGATACCAACCTTTTTTGGCCGGAACTTACCGAAGCCTTTCGGACGATTCTCTCCATTCTTAATTGCATTGAAATCGTACCAGAATACTTTGGTCATATTACGCGCCGCCTTACTCATCAATAACTGCGTGAAGTAGCGACTCTCAATCTTTTCGGCGGTCGTGAAGTCCACTTTCGAAGCTTCTACCAACGTATTCAGAATGGCGCGAGGCGCTGGATAATTATGGCCGTATTTTTTAGCTAGCTGCGCCGTCAGGATGCGTACGCGATTGGCTACTGCCGGATGACGCATCGTACCTCCGGGAATTTTACTTTTTAGTCTATCCCAAGGGCGACGGCCTTCTTCGGTGGCCAAAATCCAATCCCGTGCTTTTTCCAGCATTTCTTTGGGTGTGCTCGCTAGTTCATCAATAATCCCTAACTCCATCGCCTCTTGTGGATTATAGCTGCGCCCGGAAGTCAAAATTGTGAACGCTTTTTCAATACCCAAAAGCCACATCAAACGCAATACGCCCCCACTTCCCGGCATTAGTCCCAACGACACTTCAGGATGTCCCAGCTGGATGTTTACGTCATCAATCACTACTCGATGATGGCAAGCTAATGCCATTTCGAAGCCCGTGCCCAGCGCAGTACCATTTATAGCAGCGACAACGGGTACACCGGGACTCTCGATATCCCGAAAAAAGGATTTGAGCTTTTTTGAAAATTCAAAAATCGCTTCGGCTTCTTGATTTTGATAGAGATAATCTAAATCACCACCTGCTAGAAAAGATTTTTTCGCAGAAGTGATAATGACACCGCGTAGTGCACCTTTTTCCTTTTCATCTTTGAGATGCCGGATGACTGGAATAAAAGCCTCACCAATTTCGTGATTGATGATATTAACATTCCGATTAGCCATGTCCAGCGTCAAGGTCACGATGTTATCAATATCTTTTTTATAATGGATCATGCGTAGCTGACTAGTTAGCTTAAGTTATCAATATTCAACTTCCTTGCAGAAGGGATGACAATTTGCGTTTGAAAAATAGAGTTTAAACTCTTTCAATAATGGTAGCGATCCCCATACCCCCACCGATACACATAGTGACCAAGCCTGTATTAAGATCGCGACGTTCTAATTCATCCAGCAAGGTCCCCAAAAGCATCGTGCCGGTCGCCCCAAGTGGATGTCCCATTGCAATGGCTCCACCATTGACATTAAGTTGTTCATCGGCTACGTCCAACTCCCGTTGGAATTTAAGCACGACCGAGGCAAAGGCTTCGTTGACTTCCCAAAGATCAATATCCGAGGGTTGCATCCCTGCAAGTTGTAAAGCTTTGCGACTTGCTGGTGCCGGTCCGGTGAGCATAATGGTCGGCTCAGTCCCTACCACAGCGCAAGCCCGAATCCGGGCCCGTGCCTTCAGGCCGTGGGACTTCCCACTTGCCTCCGAACCAATTAGGGCAACCGCTGCACCGTCAACAATCCCGGAGGAATTACCCGCAGTATGCTGGTACTCAATATTTTCAACCTCGGGATACTTTTGCAGCGCCATTGCTTCAAAGCCCGCAGCACCTAAGTCGGCAAAAGCCGGACGTAGGCTTGCCAATTGTTCCAAGGTGGTCCCGGGACGCAGGTGCTCATCTTTTTCTAAGACCGAAATACCGTTAAAGTCTCGAATAGGAATTACCGAGCTGTTGAAATAGGATTTCTCCCAAGCGTATGCCGATCGTTCCTGCGAGCGTAAGGCGTATTGATCCAAGTCTTCACGCGAAAATCCTTCTATGGTTGCAATCAGGTCGGCTGAAACCCCTTGCGGCACATAATTCACTCGGGCCATTACTTCGGGATCAAAGAGCAAAGCGCCACCATCACTGCCCATCGGGACACGACTCATACTTTCGACGCCTCCTGCGACAATTAAATCACTCCAACCCGAACGAATTTTCATGGCGGCCAGGTTAACGGCTTCCAAACCAGAAGCACAAAAACGATTGAGTTGTATTCCGGGTACTTTTTCCGACCATCCCGCATAGAGTAATCCAGCTTTGGCAATCACGGCGCCCTGATCATCAGTAGGCGTCACGCAACCAATAATGGCATCGTCTACCGCAGCGGTATCAAAATCCTGCCGGGCCGTTAAGGCATTAAAGCATTGCGCTAGTAGTTCAACAGGTTTTACTCCAAACAAAGCACCACTTGATTTTCCCTTGCCACGGGGCGTTCGCAAGGCATCAAACAGATAGGCATCGGTCATATCGAATTATTGAGTTGGTACAAATGTATTAAGAGCGAATTTAAAATGCACCCTTCACTTGATAAAATCAGTTACAAAAACCTCTCCCGGTCGATTCCGATAGTTTTAGATCCCAATTTTTGTTGACTTACCAAGTCAATGCACAAGGACTAATCGGAAATTTTTGACTTTCCGTAGAGAAAGCTGAGCCCAATTCTTTTTTACCATTATTTTTAAAATTGTAATCAGAAAAGAACAACTTACAATGGCAACAAATAAATTAAAATTAACGGGCTTTGCTCGATTCTTCTTAGTCATGCTCATCCTGGCGCCTCTCGCCTTCTTTGGCGCATCATATTATAATGGTGAAGATGGAATAGCGAAGATCAAAGCGCTTTTCAGCGGAAAGGAAAATACCGAAGTCGTCACCGAACAGCCACAGCCTGCTACCGAAACAGAAATTAATGCCGAAGTTGCTAGACTGCGTGATGAGCTAAGTACAAAAACCCAAAAGCTGGAAGAATTGTATAAACGCAATGCAGAATTAGAAAAACAGCTCAAAGATCAGGCAGCGGAATTGGTCGAAGTCAAAGCCCAGCTGGATAAAATCAAATCCGCTGTAGGTCAATAGGCGTACCATGCTTTTTCTGGTAGTTGTTTCGGCAATTGCCAGAAAAAACTTAATTTCCGAGTGAACAAACAAAACACACCATGGAATCTACACTGCCTGAATCCATTTCCAGCTTATTTACTTCTGGTCTTCTCATCAAATTATTAGTCAATGCCGCTTCGCTTTTCATTGCCGCGAAAATTCTGGACGGTGTCGAAATCAAAAGCTTTGGTAAGGCGTTAATCGTAGCTCTTGTCCTGGCGATCTTGAATGTCACCTTGGGCAATTATCTTGAAGACGTTACTGGCTGGACAGTCGGGCTATTAAGCTTTCTCGTTGATGCGGCCGTACTACTGGTGGCATCCTGGATTTTAGATGGTTTCAAAATCAAAGGTATTTTCTGGGCGATTATCTTAGCCGTCGTTTTATCACTTATTAATGGTTTACTATTTAGAATCTTGTAAAATTCTAGTGTCTGAACAAGTAGGCTACCGATTATTCCATTATACGATTTAGCTCGATTTCTTGACCCTTTTTTAACATAGGGGGCTGGTATTCGTCCTCGAAAATCATTTACTTTGCGTTTTCTTTCCAATCACCATAAACGCAACGGTTTTTATGATTAAAATACTCGTTAATGACGGCATTCACCCAGATGGTAAAATGCTGTTAGAAGAAGCTAATTATCAAGTCGACACGAATCGCATTCCCCAAGAAGAGCTTACGGAAAAATTGCCAGCCTACGATGTGATCATCGTGCGTAGTGCAACGAAAGTGCGCAAAGATTTGATTGATCGATGTCCAAATTTGAAAATTATCGCGCGTGGAGGTGTTGGGCTAGACAACATTGATGTAGAATACGCCCGTAGTAAAGGCATTGAGGTGATCAATACGCCTGCCGCTTCGTCCCAAGCTGTGGCGGAATTAGCTTTTGCACATATGTTCTCATTGGCGCGCTACCTGCACCAATCAAATCGTGCAATGCCAACCAAAGGTAATACGGAATTCAAAGCCTTAAAGAAAAGCTACTCTAAAGGGATTCAGCTCCGCGGTAAAACGCTGGGAATTATCGGTTTTGGTCGCATCGGCCAGGAGACTGCACGTATTGGCTTAGCCCTCGGAATGAACGTTCTTCCGGTAGATTTGATGATCGATGAAGAAAACATTGCCATTAGTCTATTCAATAATACCGATGTTAATCTCAGTGTGCGCGTTCCCACCGTCAAGATGGATGAAATGTTAGCCAAAGCCGATTTCATCAGTTTACACTTACCTTCATTAAGCAAACCATTAATTGATGCCGCAGCAATGGCTAAGATGAAAGATGGTGTGGTCCTGATCAATACAGCTCGTGGAGGTATTATTGACGAAGTTGCCTTGCTGGAAGCACTGGCATCCGGGAAGGTCGGTGCAGCCGGTTTGGATGTTTTCGAAGGTGAGCCCACACCTCGCCAAGAATTATTGGAGCATCCTCAGATTTCACTGACTCCACATATTGGTGCGTCCACAGCGGCCGCTCAGCGTAATATTGGTCTGGAACTGGCTGATAAGATTATTGCTCACTTCGGTGATGATAAATAATAAACGGAGAAGATTGATTTTCAAATAAAGTCATTCATCCCTCAATAAAAAAGCCCCGAGATCATGATCCCGGGGCTTTTTCGTTTGAAGAAAATAAGTCATTCAACCTAATTACTGAAAGTCGATCAGCTCTACTTCAAAAATAAGCACAGAGTTAGGTGGAATAGCACCTCCGGCACCACGAGGACCGTAAGCCAAGCCCGATGGAATATAGAAAGTCGCTTTGCCTCCTTTCTTCAACAACGGAATCGCTTCTTGCCAGCCAGGAATCACTTGATTCAAACCAAAAGTGATTGGCTCACCACGCTCCACTGAAGAGTCGAAGACTTTTCCGTTAAGCAGTTTACCAGTATAATGCACCGTTACTTTAGAAGTTGCCGTTGGTTGAGCATCACCAGTTCCTTCCTTCTCCATAGCATAGAAAATACCAGATTCGGTAGATTCTGCTTTTACTTCATTGGCTGCTAGGTGCTCTTCGATCAATTTCTGATCCGTCTCTTTTTGCTTGGATTGCATTTCCGCAAAAGAAGCAAAATCAACTAACTCAATATCAAAGATCAAAACAGAATTCGCAGGGATTTTACCAGCGGCACGTGGGCCATAAGCCAAACCTGAAGGGATAATGAATTTACCTTTGCCGCCTTTTTTCAGCATCGGAATTGCTTCTTGCCAGCCACGAACCACACCACCAAGCTGAAACTGAAAAGGCTCTCCACGCTCTACGGAAGAGTCAAAAACGGTACCGTCTAATAATGTACCGTGGTAGTGCGCCGTAACCATTGACTGCATATCAGGGCTAGCATCGCCCTCCCCTGCTTTCTCCATTACATAGTAGATACCAGACTCTGTGGACTCCACATCCAGATTATTATCGATCGCGTGTTGAAGAATCAGGTTTTTATCTTTATCCGCTTGGGTCGTTGGATTCTCTACCATTGCCGCTTTCAAGCGATCCGCTTTCGATTGACCACAGCTCAGTACCGCAATCAGCAAGAAGGCATTAAGAAATAAGAGTGATTTTTTCATGAATTTATTTTTCTAATGGTTTAAAAGATTTTTATTCAAAAGACAATAGCTCCACATCAAAGAGTAACACACTGTGCGGTGGTACGCGATCCTGGACCCCTTTGACGCCGTAAGCCAGGCCCGAAGGTACTAAAAATGTGCCACGACCACCAGCCTGTAACATTGGAATCGCCTCCTGCCATGCCGGAATGACGGCAGCTAGCGTAAAGGTTGCCGGCTGCCCTTTCCGGTAAGAGCTATCGAAAACCTGACCGTCCAAGAAACTCCCTCGATAGTGCACCTGTACTTGGTGATAACGCTCGGGGTATCCCCCCTCTCCTACTTGCTGGATTTGGTAATAAATGCCGGAATCCGTACGTCGGAAATCCCAGAGGCTATCCAGCAAAAAGTTCACAATCTGATTTTCGTCTTTCTCGGCCTGGGTACTCGGATTCACATGGAGGCTTGACATATAACGATTCAGCAAATCGTCTTCTTCTCCGGCCACGCGTTGATTAGAAGTAGAAGGTGCTTCAGCACCGCAAGCCCAACAAGCTAGAATGAGCAAACTAAATAGTAGACGATGTGTCATTAGCTTTATTTTATGAAACGCGCCTTAGTACGCTCCTGAATCCAGCATTCGACCTTAAAGCTATCCCCTTCTTTGATCCCTCTTTGAAATCCGTCCTCAATGGATGGCATGTACCGACGATAGCGTCCGATCAGGCGGTTGGCTTCAGAAGCGACACTTGGATCTACTTGTTTAGCACGTTGCCACTTATCGATAGCAGGCCAAGTCACACATTGGCTGGGCCAGCCCCGGCCGGAGCCACAAAGCGGCCCGCTCGATGCGTAAAGCTTACCGATGAGGATATAAGGATCACCCCAATTCGGGCGATGTTCTAATGCCTTGCGCGCATATTGCCGCGCGGAAGCGTATCGCTTGAGTTCGCCGTAATAAATCTTGGCAGCAATCAGATAGTTCTGTGCTTTAACATCCGAATCTTCGGCATTATTCGCACGTTCTTCAAAACACTGGATCGCCTCCTGATATTTTCCTTGTGAGAGCAAGCTACGACAAGTTACAGTAGTATCAGGCCCTTCACATTGCGCCCGATAAGCCGCCAAAACAGCCTGAGCTTTTGGATTTTCACCCGTACAACCTCCCCATTGCATACGACTCAGCGCTAGAACGATGGAATCACAATCCGTTGGGGCATTCTCGAAAGCAGGATAATACTTAGTAGTGTAATAGTCACAACCGTAAAAACCTTGTACCCCTTCCAGTTGCTCCAAACGAGCCGGGGTGTATTCTGCGACGACATCCCAGCCTTCGGCGCGCCATTCCGTTGGCGTTTTCTTGGTCCGATTCGCTTCGATTAGAGCCAGCATGCGACTCGCATAACTGCGCGCCTCTTCCATCGACACAGAACCATCGAGCACCAGATTACTTAGCAGCCCGGTAAAGGGGTTGAAAACAAAGGCCGGGGCGTCTTCTTCTTCCAAGTCAAAGGAACGCTTGAACATCTCATATTTTTCAAGATCCGTAGCGTAAGTCGGGTATTTATAATACAAGTCAAAGGCTTTCCGACCGAGGGTAAAGCCTTCACGGCCGTAGCAACGAATCACTTCATCGTACAAGGTCAATACCTGCTTGATGTATTCATCTTTCTTTTGTGGGTCTTGTTCTTTGGAAGCTAAAAAGTCGTGAATTTTAATGCCATCGCCGTAGTGGGTATTACGACGACCATCCGCAGCTGGGGCAACGGCAAAGACCTTCTTCCAATTCTCATACATCTCATCGAAAGTCTCAGGATTAACATCTTTTAGTTCTTCGGCGGCCCGAATTTTCTTCATGACATCCCGATATAATGAATGCCAGGTAATGACTTCTTCTTTATTTGCCAGCTCCGACCAATTCTGACAAGGACTTAGGTTGCTTGGTTTTGGAGGTTTCGGAGGAGTAGTGGTTTGAGGTGGCGGTGTCGTTTGCACCGGTTCGGTGGTTTTAGGAGTACAGGCGGCAAGCAGTAGTAGGATAAACAGCAGGAAAGAAAGTTGATGTTTACGATACATACTCAGAGGGTTTTAGGTTTAAGACTTGAACAAGTTCGAAATTAATATAAATGTACACGGGCAGGTTATCACGACGAAAAAAGCTTCGCTTATTAAAAAACGAAGCTTTTTCCAAATAGATCAATAATATCGATTTATTAATCGCAAGTTAGGTGAATTATTGAGTGCGAATCTTCACAGACTCTCCAATCCAGCAACCTATTTTGTAGCTCGCGCCATCTTTATATCCGGCCATGAAGACATCACCTTTTTCAGGCTTTTGGCTGGCATATTTGCCGATTTTGCGATTCGCTTCTTCTTGTACTTCCGTGTCACTATCAATGCTACGTGCATAAGCGTATTTATCAACAGCAGCCAAAATAACCATACGCTGCTGCCAAGGCTCTTTACCACAGCTACGAACGCTACTTGCATACATATCACCGATCAGGAGATATGGACGGCCCCAACCTTCACGCAATTTAGCTGCTTTGTACGCGCTAGAACGAGCGGCGCTGTACTGCTTCAACTTACGGAATTGAATTGAAGCAATTGAGAAGTGGTAGCTCGCTTGTTTGCTAGGATCTTCTTCGTTACCAATTGCTTCTTCATATTTTGCAATGGCACCTTTATAATCACCTTCATCGTAGAGTTTTTTCGCCATTACGTTAGGGTTGTTGGCTTCAAACTCTGCCTGACGGCGTGCGTTTTCTTCGGCAGCGTATACAGACCATTTGCTTTCCAATTCTGCCAGGAAGGTATCACTTTCCTCACATCCTTGACGCTTCAATACCGTAATCGCCTCTTTTAAGAAAGTAGGATCGTCACCTTTTTCTTTGTATTCAGGTGCCAATTTATCTTTGAAGTACTCACAATCGAAGATATTATTTTCGATCGTTGCAAAAGTACCATTCATGGACTCTTTAGCTTGCTTGTAGTAAGCACCGAGGGTCTTGTTGTTTTCAATATTGTAATCAGCGATTGCGTTCAGTTTTTGATAGATGCCACGTGCAGTCAGCTTGTCCATCTTATCGTTTGTAAACTGATATACAACGACGTTAGCATAAGGTACAAAAGTGATATACTCTGTATTGTTTCCTCCTTTATCAACCGCACTTTCCAAAACGGTTAGCGTAGCATCGTAGGAACTACGAATTTCCTGACCTTGCGCACCTAAACCATAAAACATATCGAATGCTTTACGGCCGAGCTGAATAGATTCGTTATTATTTGAAGTGAAGCAAGCTGTTTCTTCATCGTAAAGCTTCATGACTTTCTCAAAGTATTCTTTACGTTTTGCTTCATCCGTTTCGTTCATCATTTTGTACTTGTAAAAAGTACGACCATCTCGCCAGATCGTTGGGCGCTTACCATCAGCAGCAGGGGCAATATTGTAAGCTTTTTCCCAATATTCGAATACAATATTGCGATCTTCATCCGAGATTTTCCTTAAGTCGGCCGGCGCTTTCACATCCTTGACGTAAGTTCGGTAAGTAGAATAAGCGGCGAGTGCATCGCTACCTTCAGCAGCATCGTCAAACTTAGTACACTGGGCCTGTGCCGAAGCAACAAAGAACAGGCTCAGCGCCAGGGTAAATGCTAAAGTTGTGATTTTTCCTAATCTTTCCATGGTTTAGTAGAATTTTCGTTTAAAGAACCATCTATTATCGTTAAGCGTGAAACCAACAGTCATTCTACCATAGGTTTCTTGCAGAGAATCATCAGAGCCGAAGCGTCCGAGTTCGAAAGCAACATTCACAAAAGATGTCTGTTGCCTCGGTAATATAATCGGAAAACCGAGACCTAAAGTTATACCGTAGTTAGTTAATTGTATGTTAAACTCATCACTACGCGGGTCTGTGCCGTAAAAAGCCCCAATTCTATAGCGCATTCGACGCCCATAACTATTGTAGGAAGCGATGTCTGGAATGAACTCTGCACCGGCCGAAATTTGCCAGGTATCTTTTAGGTTTTCGGGCTTGGCATCGTTCTCATAATTACTCCAGGTGGTTTGAGAAATTTCTATCCCTCCCCGGAATTTACTGGCATTTCGATAGGTAATTCCTAAATGCCATTCTAAGGGTAGTTGTCCATCTTGTCGCAAGATCGGCTCGTTGACGATGGTATCCAGATCACTATAAAAAATATTGCGACGAACATAGAATTGCTTACTCTTAGCGGAGAAACCAGTGGCAGGATTCACATAGGCTCCAAAGGTCAATACTTTTCCACTCGGTACCATTTTGCCATCATCTCCCGGTTTTTTGAACACAAGATCGTACTGAGCGCCTACTGAATAGAAAAAGCCACTAAAATTGATATCATCTTCAAACTCATCGCGGTAAGAAGCCACCAGACTATCGAAAGTTACGGTTTGATCTCGATTAATATTTCCAAACAGATAACCGAGATTGACACCAAGGGATAAGTTTTTGTAACGTACCCCGTTCCCCCAGAGCAATTTATACGTTCCTCCGGAGCCTTCAAAGTTATAACGAATCTGCCCCGCATCATCAATTTGTTCAATCGTTTCAATATCGTAGCCCACCGTAGTATAGGGCAACAGGGCCAAATTCATCCCCCAGTGATATTTAGAGGGCTCACGTTCCAATGCCTCGTTCAGTTGATTTTTTAAAGGGAAACCCAAAGACAAGTAAGCCAGGTTACCACTCCACACATCAATTTGTTCACCGGATGGCGATTCCAGCGCGGCATAGCGAGCATTGACCCCCACCTCAAAAGCCGTGGTACGCAAATGTCCCAGTGAAGCTGGGTTTTGCAAGTTAACGTGAAAGGCATCATGCATCGCGGCCGAGAGATTCCCCATGCCAATGAGAGATGCAAAATTGGGGTTCGCCAAATCGCCCAGCCCGAGCCGGGAATAGGGAGAATTGAACTTGGGTTGTCCAAAAGCACCAACCACGCCTAGCATGCACGCTATCGATATAAAAAATCTACTCCAAGAGTTGGACATTGTAATTGAGTATTTGATTTAGTCCAATGAGGACCAAATTTGGATTCACAAATATCTTAGTTTTCAAATGATTGGCAAAATAATTAGCATCTCCTCCGGTCAGTAATACCTCAATTTCACCAAAAAGGTCGCGATAATGGCCTATAAAGCCGGTCATTTCGAGTAGTGCGCCCCATTGTGCCCCGGTCTGCAGCGAGGTTTTCGTGTCACGTCCTACCGTATTGCGCATCTGCCCGGCCTTCACCAAAGGCAAACGCGCCGTCAAACGATGCATCGCTTCTAGTCGCATATGGATACCGGGGCAGATACTTCCACCACGGTAAGTACCGTCACTATCGATAAAGTCGTAAGTGATACAGGTACCAGCATCAATGATTAGGGCATTTTTTTGGGGAAACAAGTGGGCCGCAGCCACCGCTACTGCTAAACGATCTCTACCTAGCGTCCGTGGCGTCCGATAAGCATTTTTAATGGGCACCGGCGTACTTTCGCTGAGGTTAAGTAGATCAAACGTTTGGGCCAGATGCTCCAGTAATTTAGCATCCGGCTCAGCCACAGAAGCAATCGCCACATGGTCAATTTGGCGTTTACCAATAAAAGGCTGCAGGTCGCTCATTGTCCATCCAGCACTCAGATATCCCGTTTTCAGCATCCGGCCTTTACCAAAAATGGCCAGTTTGGTTCGGGTATTTCCGATGTCAATAATCAGATTCAAAAAGTCTGTTTTCTTTTTGAGCGCAGCCCGTTATTTAGTGTTTAAAGTGGCGAACGCCGGTCATCACCATGCGCATACCTTGCGCATCGCAATAGTCAATACTTAACTGATCCTTAATTGAGCCGCCGGGTTGTATGACCGTATCAATTCCTGCCTCGTGCGCAATTTCTACACAATCCGGGAAGGGGAAAAAGGCATCAGAAGCCATCACGGCACCTTTGGTATCAAAACCAAAGTGACGCGCTTTCAGGATGGCTTGACGCAGAGCATCAACGCGGCTGGTTTGACCACAGCCCATTCCGATCAGTTGATTATTCTTAGCGAGTACAATCGTATTTGATTTCAAATGCTTGACGCATTTGTTGGCAAACAGTAAATCTGCGATTTCAGCATCCGTTGGTGCTGCTTTTGTCGCTACTTTGAGATCAGCCGCTGTCTCTGTTCGCAAATCCGCATCCTGTTCAATGACCCCATTCAACAAACTTTTGAAGTTGCGTTGGTTGAGGTGAAAGGTTTTGATACGAAGTAACACGCGCTTTTTCTTTTGGGTCAGCAGCTCCAGAGCTTCCGGCGTAAAATCCGGTGCAATCAGAACCTCATAGAATAGCTTGTGGATTTCCTCGGCGGTAGCCAGATCAAGTGGTTTATTACAAATGAGAATACCTCCGAAAGCAGATATATTATCGCCCGCCAAGGCAGCATGCCAGGCTTCGAGCAAGGTTGGGCGCACCGCTACCCCACAGGCGTTGGTGTGCTTTAGGATGGCAAAAGCCGGATCATCATCCTTGAATTCAGCCATAATCCCTACCGCAGCGTCAATATCTACCAAGTTGTTGTAGGAAATGGCTTTTCCATTGAGCTTATCAAACATCGCCGCGAAGTCACCATAAAAGACACCTTGCTGGTGTGGATTCTCGCCGTAGCGCAATACCTCCGAGCGGTGCTCACTGTGCTTAAATGCCAGATCATCACTATCGGTATTGAAGTATCCATAAATGGCTGTATCGTAGTGAGAAGACACTTTGAAGGCCCGGCGAGCTAATTCTTTACGATCAGCCAGTTCCGTATAGCCCCCCTGAGAGCGCAGTAAGTCTAAGAATAGACCGTATTCTGCTTTCGAAGGCACCACAACCACATCGCGGTAGTTTTTCGCCGCTGCCCGAATCAGGGAAATACCACCAATGTCAATTTTTTCAATGATTTGGGATTCCTCGTCAGTGCTGGCTAGCGTCTCCTCGAAAGGATATAAATCAACGATTACCAGATCGATCTCCGGGATATCGTAGGCTTCGAGCTGCTCCAGATGCGCCGCTTCGCGCCGCGCCAGCAATCCGCCAAATACTTTGGGGTGGAGCGTTTTGACCCGACCATCAAGGATTGAAGGATAGGAGGTGACATTTTCTACCGCCTCCACTTCGACGCCCAACTGCTCAATAAAGCGCTGGGTTCCGCCAGTAGAATACAGCTTAACGCCCTGCTGGTTCAATTCATGCACAATTTCTTCGAGCCCGTCTTTTGAAAAAACGGAAATCAATGCTGATTTTATCTTTTTTGGTGTCATTACTTTAAAGTTGCTGAAATCTAAGCGATTGGTAAAAAGATGTGCAAAAGTACGGATTAAGACTAGAATAACAAAGGAAATAAAACTTGTGAATGCCTTGATGGTTTGAAAATCAGAAACCTGACTTTTGGCGTGAACTCGGGCTTTTTCCTACCTCAATATGTAGTAATTTGGACTCAGCAACCAACAATACCGGACGGCTTTCGATTATAGAAAATAATTATCAGTAGGAAAGCTTTTCTGAAAGCTGTCCGGTTTTTTCTGGGAATCAAACGAAATCAATACCTATAACACTTATAATTATCCTCGGGATACTTTAAACTACCAATCGAACGCGTTTCAAAATCGTTTCAGTCTCTCTTATCCTTCATCCAAAGCCATAGCAAGACCAATTATGCCCAATTTACAGAGAAGGATCGTATTGGCCGAGTTAAACTAAGTACAAAAAACACTTATATTTTTTCAGAGAGGCGCTACTTGGATTGAGGTTATTTAGTTCATCATTTTCAGCGATCAAATTGTCAAAAATTATTCTTCCACCGCAAGTGGTAAGGCTATGAAAACTATGCACAAATCGTACGAAATTTATTTTTGTCAAACATTGGTCGTTCCCCCTTCCCGCTCCGGTTACGGCCGGCAGCGGCAAGCTGGGGAGAAACATCATTGAAAGAAGCTGTCATGAAAATAATTTATTTACTCTTATTTACTTTTTGCACACAGTTCCTAATGGCACAAAGTGGTATTGCCGGAAAGGTATGGGACACGGATACCGGCGAGGAATTTAACCATGCAAAAATTACAATTACTCAAGAAGGTACTTTTCTAAAAAATACATCTACGGATACCGAAGGCAACTATGTTATTTTTCTTGATCCAGGGAATTATAGCTTGGAGGTATCTTATGTGGGTTATCCTGATCGACAAATTCAAGATGTGGAAGTCCCAAAAAAGACGATCATTAAACTGGATATAAAATATAACGACAATGATTTGGGGCTGTTGTTTAAAGACATCAGTTTATCACCCCATTATTGTTTTTCCGAAATAGTCATTGATAATCAATTATAATAAGTCTAAAAATGAGAATAGTTATTATCGTTTTTTATTTTTTAATTTCCAGCAATATTCTAATAGCTCAAAGTGGCATTGCTGGGAAAATATTTGATGGAGATACCGGAGAAGAATTTATTGGAGCGAATGTAGTGGTTTTAGAAAATGGAGTTTTCGTTATAGGAGCTTCTAGTGATTTTGAGGGTAATTATATTCTTCGAATAGATCCTGGGATTTACGATATGGAAGTATCTTACATTGGCTACAGAACTAAACGCATCGAAAAAATAATAGTCAGCCCTGGAGAAACTACTCAAACCAATGTAGAATTTGGGCCAGAGGAAGAAGGGTTAGTTTTATGCCCAACTTACATCCCCATCTATATGGTTCCTTTAATAGAGTTAGATAATCCAACTTCAATAAAAAGAAAAGGTGCCGATGACATTCGTAATACTCCTCAAAAATCTATACCGCAACTAGCAGGATTCTCCACACCAGGCGTTAGTATTTTGGATCAATAAAAAACCTAGTCATGAAGTGGATAATTAGCATAATTATTTTTTCTTTTTTTTCGAATTCTCTATTCGCACAACGACCCGCTTCGGGGATCAAAGGAAAAATATCTGATACCGATACCGACGATGTGTTTATTGGAGCGAATGTAGTGGTTTCAAAAAATGGGGTCTTCGTTATCGGAACTTCTACTGACTTTGAAGGAAATTATACCCTAAAGATAGATCCGGGGGTTTACGATATGGAGGTGTCGTATATTGGTTATCAAACTAAGCGGATTGAAAACATTGAAGTTAACGCTGGACAAGTCACTCAGACAGATGTATTATTTGAGGACAATTTTGAAGCAATCATCTATGATGACTATCATTGTGGTGGATATTATACCATCCCTTTAATCGAACAAGACAATCCTACCTCAGAACGCAGTATCACTGACGAAGATATCCGAACACAAGCGCAAAAATCAATACCTCAATTAGCGGGATTATCTAGTCCAGGCGTTAGTATTTTGGATCAATAAAAAATGTAATTATGAGGTTGATAATTAGCATAATTATTTTTTCTTTTTTTTCAATTTTTCTATTCGCACAGCAAACGCCGCCGGGGATTAAAGGTAAAATAGTCAACGCAGATACCGGCCAACCCATGACTGGTGTCAATATCGTTGCCAAAACAAATGGCGTTTTTGTCTACGGCGATTATACCGATCATGAAGGCAATTATGAAATATCACTTGATCCAAAAGTTTATGATCTAGAGATTTCCTATATGGGGTTCAAAACAAGATATATTAAACAAGTAGTGGTAAACAACCATCATTTTACGGTCGTGAACCTTTTATTCAGCCAACAAGATCTCCAAGATATTCCACTAGAGACCGTAGTCCTAACCGCTCAGAAAGAACCATTAATCGAACACTTCTGCAGCTTTTGTCCTTCTTGGTTATCTCAAGGATACCTTATTCATAGTCCACATAAATCAATTCCTCACATTGCAGCAGGAATTAATTCAGAGCTCAGCATTTTGGATCAATAGCAATTAATCATGAGGATCATCTTAGTCATGATCTATTGTTTTTTCGTGAATTTCCTTGTAGCACAAAGTGGTGTATACGGGCAGATTATAGATACAGACATAGATCAGGGAGCAATGGGGGTAAATATCCTTTTATTAAAGGATGATAAGTTCATTACTGGAACAGCAACCGATTTTTATGGTAACTATAGCCTAAAGGCCGAGCCTGGAATTTATACCATAAAAATTATTGCTTTAGGCTATTCAGATCAAATTATTGAAGGGATTACTATTCCTGCAAACAAGCAGGTTCAAGTAGATTTCACGGTTAACGAATATAGCATTGATCTACCACATATTATTGGTAATTATGGTGTCACCATTCCCATTATTCATTTAGATGAAACAACTAGTGGCACAAAGATCTCAGGAGAAACGATTCGAGAACACCCTCAAAAATCAATTAACGCCATCAGTCTTACAACAGCTGGCTTAAGCGGCATACACTATTAGATTAAGTATAAAAGGCAGGTGCTGAAAAGTGATGCCTTGGCTCTTCCAGGGATTTAAATAATGAGAATTTTATTTTAATAAATCTAAAAAACAAAAATACCGGAAGAGTCTATCCGATTTTGGCATTTGTTGTCACCGGTGCCCGCTACTATTATTTTTGATTATTAAATCGAAGAGTAGTGGGTACCAATATTTTCAAAAAACATCAGAGATATGAAAAAGCTATGGCATCTAATATTCATTCTTGTTTTAGGTCTAAGTGCTAATGCGCAGAGTTTTCTCATAGGAGAAGCTTACGATATTAATACTGGTGAAAAGTTCGTCAGAGCTAAAGTAGAAATAATAAAAAATGATAGTATTTTACAAAAAATAGAAACTGATTTTGACGGTAATTTTGAAGTAGTTCTTAGTCCGGGAGAATATCAGGTTCGATGTAAATACATTGGCTATAATAGTAAACAGATTCATTCAGTTCCTATCGTCGCTAACCAAACGACTATTTTGGATATCGAGTTTTTAGAAGAAGGGCCTTCTGATGTGGTTTTGTTTTCTGAATATGCACCACCATCTAAAAAGCCTAAGTTCCAGTTGCCCACCCAAAAGGGAATAGATGCTCTTCATATGATAGAAGATGCGCAGCAAATTCACATTACAAGCCCAATAAAACCTATAAAAAAAGATACAACATCGCAGCATTAGAGCTCAACCAATCCTTGGTCGGGCACCATCACCGTAATATTTAAAAAAATGTATTTACTCTCTTCATCATTTTTCAATAAACATTTCCAATTATCCATACCTCCAGATATTCTCTTTTTATCTCGCACTTAGCATCTAAAAAATTCATTTATAGATTCCTCTGAATCTTTCTATGGTTTACCATGATCAAACATGTATTATAACTTATTGTAAACTTTCTCTCCTTTTATTCACACTTTCTTTAACTCCATTTAATATTTACCCAATAGTCTGTGGCTAATATCGCATATCATTGTATAACAGGATTGCTAATACGATAAATGCACTAGCCGACAGGCTTTCCAACTGGTTTTTCAACCATTCCCAAAAACGACTTTTAGAATCGTCCTTACCTCCAGTGAAGTGACTGGCAGGGGTATTTTCTATTGGCAAGCCGCAAAAAATCCATTGCACCATGATGCATTTCAACCCTAAAATGCTATGCTTATGCCTGATACTCGGTATCGGCATCCCCCTTTCCGCACAAGAAGTTTCTCTTGAGCTCATCTCATCTTACGCTACGGGCGTCTTCGACGAAGGTGCCGCCGAAATCGTAGCGCACGATGCACAAAACCAACAACTGTTTTTTGTCAATGGTGACAACAAATCACTAGACGTACTGGACATTAGCAATCCTGCCATGCCTACCCTGGTTCGCCAGATCGATATCCAACCCTACGGTGGCAATCTGAATAGTGTCGATGTCTTCGGCAATATCGTAGCAGTAGCCGTAGAAAACGACAATAAGCAAGCCGATGGTGTCGTCGCTTTTTTCGATACCGACGGAAACTTTTTGAATACTGCACCCGCCGGTGCTCTGCCAGACATGTTGACCTTCAATGCAGATGGGACCCTGGTCATTGTCGCTAACGAAGGTGAGCCAGATGATGATTACGTAGTTGACCCCGAAGGTTCCGTGACCATTGTGGATCTGTCCAATGGTGTAGCCGCGGCGACTAGCCGACAAGTGACATTCGAAGCCTTCAACGATAAGAAAATGTCGTTGATCAATCGCGGTGTGCGCATCTTTGGCAACAACGGACTAGCCAGCGTAGCGCAGGATTTGGAGCCAGAGTTCATTACACTTTCTCCTGATGGCAGCCTGGCTTTCGTTGGTTTGCAAGAAAACAATGCCCTGGCTGTAGTCGACCTCGCTCAAGGAGAAGTGGTCGATATCCTGGCCTTAGGTTACAAAGACCACAGTAAGGGTAGCCCACAATTGCGTGAGTACTTCCTTGATGAGATTCCATGGTGGCCAGATTTGGGTACCCCAATTTACGAGGGGGCAGAAACGGTAAAACTAGGTGGTTTCTCCGGTCTATATTACGACCCTATTACTTCTACTGATTTTCAATACTCTTTCTGGGCTGTTCCAGATCGTGGTCCAAACGAAGATGCGGTGAGCCGTACCTTAGCGGGCACCACGCAGAATCTACGTCCTTTCAAATTGCCAAACTACCAGGCGCGCATCGAAAAACTGATTTACATTACCTCCCTGGATATGTTCTTCATCGATGCTAATCCTATTATGCTCAAAATGCCTGATGGTACACCAATTAGTGGCCGTGGCAATATTCCTGGTTTTGACGAAATTCCGGTTACCCGCACCGATGCTAATGTTTATACGAACGTTGACTACGAAGTAGATGGTGTGCAGTACCATGAATTGGAATATGATGCTTTCGGTGGTGACTTTGAAGGTATCGTACGCACTAGCGATTTCACCTACTGGATGTGCGATGAGTATCGCCCTGCTATCTATCACTTTGATGCTAACGGAGTTTTAATGGATCGATTTGTGCCCCGAGGGACTTCGCAATTGGGTGACCAACCTCAGCCCGAGGGCACCTACGGCGCGGAGACCCTGCCCGAAGTTTATAGCAAGCGCCGGGCAAACCGTGGTTTCGAAGCTTTGGCTTGGGATTACGATGAAAACATCCTCTATGCTTTCATTCAAACGCCATTGTACAATCCTGATAACTCTACTCGTAACAATTCTGATGTCATTCGCATCCTTGGAATCGATCCTGCCAATGGTCAGCCTGTACGTGAGTATGTTTATTTGCTGGAGCGCAACCGCGACGCTGGTGTTGGTCTGAGTCGAGTAGATAAAATTGGTGATGCTGTTTACAAAGGTAAAGGACAATTCTACGTATTAGAGCGCGACTCCAGCAATCCTGACGATGGCAATACTGGTAAAAAATACGTTTACGAAATCAATTTAACCGGTGCAACGAACATTCTGGGCACTGACTTATCTGATAAGTCGACTTCAAACGGCCCGGATGACAAAACGCTTGAAATGATGACGGCCGACGATTTGGCCGAAGCGGGTGTACGCACCGTTCACAAAACCAAAGTGTTGAACTTGCCAAGTATCGGCTACTTGCCTAGTGATAAGCCCGAGGGTTTGGCACTCTTGCCTGATGGACGTCTCGTAGTGGTTAACGATAATGATTTTGGCTTAGCAGGTGCTGGCGTATCTGACAAAATTTCAATGGGCTTCATCGAATTCCAAGGCGATTATGGCTTTGATGCCAGCAATCGCGACGATGATATTGAAATCACCAGCCGTCCTACTTTGGGGATGTATCAACCAGATGCGATCACCAGTTACGAAGTGGACGGAAAAGGCTATATCCTAACGGCTAACGAAGGTGATGCTCGTGACTATGACGGGTATTCAGAAGAAGATCGGGTAGCTGATCTTTTGTTGAATCCAGTATGCTTCCCGGATGCAGATCAATTGCAGGATGATGAAGATTTGGGTCGCCTCAATACCACTTTGTCACAAGGTGATTTGGATATGGATGGTTTCAACGAAATCATTTACTCCTACGGTGCTCGTTCATTCTCTATTTGGGATGAAAACGGTAACCTGATTTTTGACAGTGGCGATCAGTTCGCTCAAATCATCGCCGCAAATCCAGATTTTGCACCTTACTTCAACAGTAATAATGATGATAACGATTCATTCAAAAGCCGAAGTGATGACAAAGGTATCGAACCAGAGGCCATCGCTGTAGCTGAGTTGGACGGCGAAACCTACGCATTTATCGGTTTAGAGCGTATGGGCGGAATCATGATTTACAACATCAGTGATCCTTTTGCTCCATACTACGTCAACTACATCAACAATCGTAATTTCGAATTCGACGCAGAATCGACCGATGCAGGTGATCTGGGCGTAGAAGATATCATTGTGATTAAAGCAGACGATAGTCCAAACGGCCGTACTTTGCTGGTGACGGCGAATGAAGTGAGTGGTACCGTTTCTTTATTTGGCCTGGACACAGGTGCTAGCTCAAACAGCGAATCTTTCGCTCAAGCCGCAGCGGTATCAACTGGTCTTTCAGCCTATCCCAATCCATTTATCTCGGATATGACCTTGGACTATACGCTGGAAAATAACAGCCGTGTGCGTATCGCTTTGCTAGATGCTTATGGTCGTGAATTGACACAATTGTATAGCGGTGAGAAGTTAGCTGGCTCACACCAGTTGCTCGTGAATTTTGAACGCTATGACTTGCCAAAAGGCTTGTACATGATCACCTTACAGGATGGTGAAAATACACGGACCGTTTCCGTTGTAAAGCAATAATTCTGTTTCGTTCCATATAAAAAGTCCGCCCCGGTTGAACCGGGCCGCACTTTTTAATACTGTTTAGCCAGATTTAGGATTACCTAAGAGAGGTAAATTGAATGCTAAAAAGAAAACCAGTATAGTTGAAATCAATGCAACACTTCAAAATATGTCGTCTAAAAGACAGATTAAACATAAATCACAAAATCTCTTAATGCAATTTATGGAATCTGGCCATTTCCGGAATCTATAGATAATGACGCACTCAATGTCTATTGGCCAAAACAAATTAGCGTTGCATTTTTACCATAAGTGTTCTTCGGTAAAGACTGGAGGACTATGTGTCAACAGCAACTTGCGACCAAGCTGGTCGGCGGCGGCGGACAGCGGGTGGGTCCCACCCCAAAGCCCAAAATACATGCTTTTCCGAAAACAGATCTAGACTCAAGAAAGTTAAACCAGTCCAAAGAACACTAATATTTCACCACCTGTACTTGTCCCCTCACTCCTTCTCCATTCAACAAAATGCGATAACTTCCGGCTGGCCAGCCACTCACATCAAAGTTCAATTGCTGCGGTCCAGCCACCAATTCTCCTTGGAACAAGCTGGCAATTTGCCGACCCATAGCATCCAAGGCTATAACTTGTACCCGGCCATTCTCTACTAATTGATATTCCAAAGTCGCCGGCCCCAGCATCGGGTTAGGACTCACAGCCAGATCTAACTGCTTAATCTCAATATTCTCCGTAGCAATAGGCGGATTTTCCAGAAGGTCACGCTGAAAAGCCCCATTGCCGTGTGTCGCCATGCGTAATTTGCGATCTAAGGGCGAAATTTTTAAATCAAAAACCATCACTGCTTCCGGTAAGCCTTCCTCGAAAGGTTCCCAATTGAGTCCACCATCGACAGATGCATAAATCCCCAAATCATTGCCAACATACACGATATTCGGGAAGACCGGATCTACCACAACAGCATTGGTTGGAACATCAGGCAAAATCCCACTGATGTCTGTCCAGCTTGCACCATAATCCTCGGTCTTAAATACGTGTCCGGTACCGAAACCAGAATAGGTAATATAAGCCACTGCGTCGTTTGTTGGATCAATGGTCATATCCATGGGATAGCGATCGGGTAGGTCTCCGGTGATATCGGTGAATAGATTTCCATCTGTAGTGACAAAAACGTGTCCGCGGTTAGTTCCTAAAGGGGCTGTTGCGGCATAAACAACATCCGTATTTGTCTCCGACATCGTCATACTTAGAATAGGATTCCCATCCAGTTGCTGGCCATTATTCAGAGCAGTCCAATTGAAGCCACCATCTGAGGTATACCCCACGACAGATGAGCCAGCATACATGACTAAGTTATCGCTGGGTGCCACCAAATAAGGCGCAATAAAGGAAATTGGTCCTTGGCGAGCGGCGCCCATATCAATCCCGGAAAAGTAATTTCCACCATCAAATGTTCGCAGCAAATTCAGGTTTTGATAGGAGGTAAAAAAGGTCAAGCCATCATCTGAAGCAATACCGGTCCAACTTCCATCACCTCCCGTTTGTAGCCGCCAAGTCAAATCACCATTCCAGCGGATGGTACCATTATCTTGCAGACCTCCCATACAAAAGCTAGGATCAGTCCTGGAAGTAGAAAAGCCATTATAAAATTGGGCGGTTTGGTAGCGACCATTAGCGCTAAACCAAGTCTGCCCGCCATCCGTAGATCGGTGGATACCACCATCACTAGCGATATATACGATATTAGGATTGGTTGGATGATAAATAACATCGTGGCAGTCAGAGTGTACGAAATCACCATCACCGTCCGGTCCCTCAATGGGTGGATTAGGAAAACCTATCCCTCCGGTAGCTTCTTGCAGTAAATTAACCCCGGCATCTTCGGAGCGCCACACTTCGATTCCCACGGCAACGAGATCGTTAGGATTGGTAGGACTCACGGCAACATCGTGGGCAAACCAGCCTTGCCAGGCCGAATAATCAAGCTGGGTTTGTACATTCCAGTTGAGCCCAAAATCATCCGAGCGACATAGCCAAGTGGCCCCATCCGCAAAGCTAAATCCATTACCAATACTGGCATACAGGATATCAGGATTAGATGGTGCAAATTTTAGTTGTGCTTTACCCGCGTAGGAAGAAGGTAAATTGCTAAAGATTTGTGTCCAGTTTTGTCCGCCATCTTCAGATCGGTAAAAGCCAAAGCCTGGTGTGTTGAAATTTCCACAAGTGGCCACCAACAAATTAGGGTTGTCCGGGTGAACGACAATATCTGTGGCCATCACAACACTAAGGACTTGTTGCCAGTTAGCCCCCGCATCGGTACTTTTATAAACGCCTTCCGTAGTCGCCGCATAAACGATATTCGCATTTTGCGGATCCACCTTGATTGCCCAAACCCCTCGATTTTGATCGTAAGACCAATCCAGGCTCTTCGTCCAACTCACACCGCTATCCGTAGATTTTAAAATGCCAATGCCGTAGCTACCACGCGTGCTTCGATAAGCTGCACCGGTGCCCGCCGCAAAATAATTATAGACCTCACCAGTACCGATGTACATCACCGTCGAATCGCCCGGAGCAAATTCAATATAACTCACGCCCAAGACCGGAAAACCGGTAGGTACCCGTTCCCAGGCATCAATGCCTACTCCTCCACTGTAAGTCCGCCACAGCCCTCCACTCGCTGAACCAGCGTACATCGTATTGGTATTTTGCGGATTAAAGGCAAGTGCCAAGGTACGCCCACCGCGATTGTGAGGTCCCATGGTTTCCCAAGGGTCGGTGGCACTACGGCGTGTGCCTTGCTCGGACATCGCAACTTGCTCTTTTTCCCAGGCCGCGTAGTGGGCATTTTCGGGGAGCTGTGTCTCGGGATACATCTGGCGATCCCCCAAAAAGTTGAGGGCTTCATAAGCCCCAGAAATAGCAGGCGCCTCATCACGCTCCACCTGTATAGGTTGTGTCTCCGTCTGGCAGGCCCAAATCAGAGTAAGTAAAAGCATTCCGACCAGAGATCGGAGCATTGTAACGTTTCGTTTCATATTTGAGATTGTTTTATCACGATCACTATTAGAAAAAGTCATCTTCCTGCCTGAATGTTCAAAGCAGCAATAACTTGGACTTTTACGTAAGCTAGGAAATGGCCAATTCAAAGCTAGCGGAAGAAATGCGGAATTGCTAGCCTCTTTCCAATTGAAAATTGGAGTGCAGTTGACAAAGCAGAAGAGTAATGCTCTGAGGAATATCAGATTTCCTGTCTAAACACTCGATTTTAAACCAAGTGTTTAGACAGACTGAATAGAATGGTTAATCATTCACACCATCCTCGTTGGACGTAGCGCCAAAGTTGATGTGATAGCCGATTTTCTTGTGCGGTTCATCATCGTCATAATCCTCCCAATTGGTGATTTCGGTAATAAACTCTTCAAGATGGCGTAAAAAGAAAGGTGCTTTGAGTTCTTCCGGGCGATAAATGCCAATAGTTTTGGGTGCCCGGGGATCACCGTAATTTTCGATAAATGGAAAGTTGATCAAGACAATGATTTTACCATTGAACAACTGCTGGTAAATTAAAGAGCCGTTGTGCTTTATCAAATGGCGCTTAATCGTTGCACTCACTTCCTGGTACATCCCACTTTTTACATCTCCCAGAGACAGGACGATAGCTTCCAGGTTTTCCATTTGGCCTCTAACATCAGTTTTTGCATCCAGTTCGACCGCTTTGGCTCCCTTTTCTAATTCTTCGAGGATAAAATCCTTTAAACTGTCCTTCCAAATCTGTCGATAATCACGTGTATTTTGCAGTACTTCTTTATACTGGTTCACCTTGCGAAGCAAGTTGTTGTATTCGCTCATATTTTCCCTTTTTGCCGAAAAGATAGATAAATTTCGAAGCATTGTTACACACTTATTGAAATAAGGTCTGTAATTTTCCAATTGATGACCTCTTCGAACACGCATTCCCAACAATTCACCGAAAGTGGACTTCAATTTTCCTTCTCACCGGACTGGATTGTACACAGCTACGACCAGCATCGATTCTATCGCTATCTAAGTGGCGCCGGCATGAAAGGCGTTGATTTTGTGGGACTTTATCAAGATCATCTTTATCTGATTGAGGTCAAAAATTACAATGATCGCTTGCCTCTGGATCGATACGAACCTATGGCCCAATTACTCGAAAAACCAGAAGACTACATTGAAGCCTTTTATAAAAAATTTGTGGATAGTTTAAAGCTAATCCGCATCATCCGCCGGTTCTATCGACGGCAGTGGTGGTTTCGCCGGGGCTTCTCTGCATTACAATGGTTGCTTGGCCGCCGCTGGGCGCTTCGCCGCGAAGCGGGCTTTTGGTGGACGCTCGCGGAATACGTCGAGAACAAAGAGGTCACCTACATTCTTTGGCTAGAGCTAGGGGCACACCTCCCTTCGGAAGAAGCTCGTCAATTGCGCCAAAACATCCAGGCTGGGCTGGCAGCGCGCGTAGCGGATCATCAAATGCAGGTATTGCTCGGGGATAGTCGCACTGCGTTTCTCGGGATTACGAGCGAAGCATTAGATTAAATCGTCGTGATGTCCTTTTCTAAAAAGGTTATTCTAATTAAATGTATTTATAAACTTATTCTGCCAGCGCCATCTCCTCCAAAGCAGCCATTGGGATATAGCGCAAAGCCGCAGCGTGGGTCGACGCAAGGAACACGGGTGGCGCCACCCCAGCATCATAAGCTTCTCGCCAACGTAGAGCACAAAGGCACCAACGGTCGCCGGCCTTCAAGCCCGGAAAGTTGTAAGCAGGAAGGGGCGTGCAAAGGTCATTGCCCTTAGATTTGGTGAAATCTAAAAAGGCCTGGGTCATTTTTGCACAGACAACATGCCGTCCGCTATCCGTAGGGCCGGTGTTACAGAATCCATCGCGGTAATAACCGGTAACCGGATCGGTACAACAAGAGCGAAGTGCTTCGCCAAGTACATTTTTGGGCGCTTCCATAGGTGCTGATGATTTTGTGGATATAAAAAATTGAAGGGACAAGGGAATAAGGAATAATGCCGATAGAATAGTATAGAAAGGTTTCATTGGTCTAAACATTTGGTATTCATTAGGAGCAATTCGCCGGACTATCATCCTTAGAATGAGAAGATTTTGCTTGCCTGATTTATCTGTTATCTCTACAACAAGTTTTCAAATCTTGTCTGGTCAAGCAGCAATTCCCTCCCGTCCCATAACAATTACAATTCCTTCCTTTTTGTTCATCATTTCTTTTTGTAATTTGCCGCCAAAACCCCGAAATATGCGCCAACAAATAGAAACGAAAATCGACGAACTGTTTACCCCGGAAGCAGCAGAATTGCTCAAACTCCACTTGTTTCCTTGTATCCGCTTTACGATAAGCTCAGAAGCGCCACAAATTGGCGAGTCAAAATTCGGTGGACAGCCTGACCTTCCCGTCACCAATGTTTACCAACAATTAGAAACCCCACACCTGCAGCTTTTTGCTCAGATTAACATGGAAGATGTCGCCAAGAAAATTGACCTCATCCAATTGCCCAAACAGGGCTTACTTTCCGTTTTCGGATCCTTCTATTCGCAAGATGGCACTCAGATAGCACCGGCGCTCCCCGCTTCCAAGCAAGGCTTACAAGGCGTTTTTATACCTGACCTCACTCATATTGGCCGTAGAAATCCACAAATGTCTTATCCCGTTCTAAAAGAGCGGCGTATGGAACTCCACGCTTATATGGGGACTTTAAACGCTGGCGATACGCGCCTCCGTAATGTCACCTACGAGCCAGAAGCTTTCCAAAAACTACAGCAAGCTATTGCTGAACTGCACGGATTCGATGCACACAGTAATGATCTCTTGTTTGCTTTCCCTCAGCATGAACCTTTTCAGATTGAAATGTCTTGGACTGGTTTTGATTTCGGTATTCCGCCCGAACTTTGGAATGACGCTAAACAACAGGAGCAAATGCTGACCCGCTACGGCACCTACCAGTCGGTAGTACAAATGACCCTGAATGGGGATTACTTTGTTTCTGATCCACCGGTAGACTTCAGTGGCCATCTCCATTTGGGTGTTGCTTACAACCACTTACAACAACTGAATTTCCAGGAAATCGTCTACGCCTATCGTGAATAGCGCTTAACTAATCCGCATTAAATTTTCGTTGCTAGTTAACAAAAGGGCCAATCTTTTGTTATCACCCCAATGCCTAAGGAGAATGTGAATATTGTGTGGCTGAAGCGGGATTTACGCCTGCGCGACCATGCCCCGTTGGCCGCTGCGGTTAGCGATGGCTTGCCTTGTCTATTAATTTATGCTTTTGAGCCTTCTTTGCTACGCCTCCCGGAAAGTGATGTTAGACATTGGCGCTTTGTCTGGGAAAGCCTGGAAGATTTACAGCGACAATTAGCAGCTTACAATCAACGCATCACCATCTGCCACGGCGAAGTGCTTCCAATTTTTGAGCAGCTGCAGCAACAGTTTCAAATCCAACACCTTTTTGCCCATCAGGAAACCGGACAAAAAATCACCTTTGATCGGGATCGTACGATCAAGCAATTTTGTCAATCGAATGGTATTACCTATCAAGAGTTTGTTCAGGATGGCGTACAGCGTGGATTGAGTCATCGCCAAGACTGGCAGGCAAGAGTAGATGCGTTTTTCAACGCCGAAGTACAACGTGCTGATCTGTCTCAATTACAGTCTTGTACTTTACCTCTGGACTTGGAACGTAAAATCGTAGGGCCTCCCCTCCCCCAGGGCATTTTGCATTCCGCGGAGCATTTTCAGCGCGGCGGCGAACGGCTTGCTTGGCGCTATTTTAGCTCCTTTCTAGATGAACGCGTAGCTGATTACAGCCGTCAATTATCCAAGCCAGCTCTTAGCCGCCGCAGTTGTAGCCGGCTCTCCACTTATCTGGCCTACGGCTGTATCAGTGCTCGGGAAGTCTGGCAATATTCAGAGCAAAAACGAAGGCAAGGACAGCAACAATGGAATATTGAAAATTTTCAATCTCGACTCTGGTGGCGTACCCATTACATTCAAAAGCTGGAAAGTGAATGGCAGGTTGAATTTGAGCCAATCAATAAAGCCCTTTGCAATATCGATCGCCATCAGAATCGTGAGGTTTTCGAGGCCTGGGCTAGCGGTCATACCGGCATTCCTATGGTGGATGCTTCCATGCGTTCACTTATTGCTACGGGCTGGCTGAACTTCCGTATGCGGGCGATGCTGGCGACCTTTGCGACTTTTAGTTTATGGCTCGACTGGAGAATGGTGGCTACACATTTGGCCCAAGTCTTCCTGGATTATGATCCGGGCATTCACTTTCCGCAATTACAAATGCAAGCAGGCCTGACCGGTTATCACCAATTGCGTATTTTCAATCCCATTCATCAAGCCCGCGAGCACGATCCGGAGGGCATATTTATCAAAACCTGGGTACCGGAATTAGCTGCCGTGCCCGGCCCCCTTTGCGGTGATCCGTGGAACCTGCCTCCAATGGAGCAGCGATTTTATCAATTTGAGTTAGGGCGCAACTACCCGGCTCCCATTGTTGATTATGATACCGTAACACGCAAAAATCGCGATCACTACTGGCAATTTCGCCAGCAGCCCGGAGTAGCCAATCAATTACCATTGGTATGGCGGCGTCACTGTATCCCGGAAGATATCCAGAAATACAAGACGGCATTACCCCTTCAATAAAATTGGAATTCTTTGCTTAATTTCAAGCATGGCTGCAACCTCCAATAATCAATGGTAGCAACATCTATTGGCAATTCTTATTTTGCCCTTCAACGTTATTATTGTCATTCCAACTGCCTTGCGCTGGTATTTTCAGGAAGAGTGGGAACTGAATTTTGATCTCTGGCTGGCAGGAGGATTAATATGTGTGCTGGCGGGGCTCAGTCTAATGATTTCAACGATTCGACTATTTGTCATTATCGGGCGTGGCACCTTGGCGCCCTGGCAACCGACACAACAACTGGTTATCGCCGGCCCTTTTCGCTACCTGCGTAATCCCATGATTACCGGTGTCCTTTTGATTTTACTAGGGGAAGTCCTACTGTTTCAATCCCGAGCCATTGCCGTATGGACAGTAGTCTTTTTTATGATTAACTATTGTTATTTTGTTTGGAAAGAAGAACCGGATTTGACCAAAAGATTTGGAGAAAGTTATCGCATTTATCGTCAGCACGTTCCCCGATGGATTCCTAGCCTACGGCCTTGGTCGCCAGATTAAGCAGCATTCCTAAACCTCCCAATCTTTGCTGGTGCGATAAACTGTTCCTTTAAAAATAGCGACCGTCGCTCCCGATTCATTTTTGATAAGAACTCGATAAATCCCCACACGATGTGTAAGATGTTCCTCCTCGGCCGTAGCAATAATGCGCTCACCGGCTTTTAAGGATTGAGTGTGTGAGATGGAGGTTTCGATTGATACCGCTTGTCGACCGTGAGAGTTAGCCGCGAAAGCCAACGCACTGTCCGCTAAAGCATAAGTGATCGCACCATGAGCAATATCGAAACCATTTAGCATTTCGGGCCGAATAGTCATCTGGAGTACCGACCGACCGGCTTCATCCACCAAACGCTCGATCCCCAACCATTGGCTGAAAGCATCGTTATGATACATTTGATCGACTACTTGAGTAGGCGTCGGCATATTTAAAAAGAGAGGTTAAGTTTAAAAAAATGTTCTGCCATCCCGAGCCATTTTGCGGAGCAAAGGACTACAGCGATAGCGATCTTCCCGATATTCATCGTAGAGGCGATCGAGCGTATCAACACAGTGCTTGATTCCTTTTTCATCGGCCCAAGCCAGCAGACCTTTAGGATAATTTACGCCCTTCGTCATCGCCATTTCGATATCATCTCGGGACGCGATATTCAGATAAAGCGCATCGGCAGCTTCGTTGATCAGCATAACCACGATACGCCAAACGATATTCTCACCTAGTCCTTCACTGGTATTGGGCGCCGTATTGCCACCTTCGTCGGAATAATCGTAGTACCCCTTGCCCGTTTTTCGGCCCAGATAACCCGCTTCCGCCAACCGCTTTTGGGTAAAGGAGGGCTTGTATCGCGGATCGTAGAAAAAGGCTTTAAAGACAGACTCCGTCACCGTATAATTGATATCATTACCAATATAATCCATCAACGTAAATGGCCCCATACGGAAACCACCAATTTCCGTCATTGCCCAATCAATCGTCGGGACATCCGCCAATCCTTCTTCATAAATACGGAGGGCTTCTCCGTAAAATGGACGCGCCACTCGATTGACGATAAAGCCCGGTGTGTCTTTAGCCACCACCGTCATCTTGCCCCAACTATCTACTAATTCTCGAGCGTGCTGTAGGGTCGCTACACTCGTTTGAATCGCCGGAATAATTTCCACTAACCGCATTAGAGGTGCTGGATTAAAAAAGTGGATACCAATGACTCGTTCCGGCCGCTCGCAAGCTGCAGCGATCGAAGCCACTGACAAAGAGGAAGTATTCGTTGCCAGAATACAATCGTCGTTAACGACATCTTCCATTTGCTCGAAAACCGCTTTTTTAATATCCAAATTCTCGATAATTGCCTCGATCACCAGCCCACAATCGCGATACGCAAATATGCTATCGACGAAATAAATACGTCCAAAGATGGCCTTGGCAGTACGATCGTCAAGACGCCCCTTTTCTACCAGTCGATTAAGGATTTTCTGCAGCTTCTGTGAAGCTCTGGTCAGGGCATCAGGATTACTATCGTATAGTATGACTTCGTGTCCGCTAGATGCTGCTACCTGGGCAATACCGGTTCCCATGGAGCCACTGCCGAGAACGCCTATTTTCATAGTCTATTGGATTAGGGAGTTGTGTAGAAATTGAAATAAAATGATCTATTCGCCTTTGAATTCAGGCTTTCGTTTTTCTAAGAAAGCATTCACACCTTCTTTGTAATCGAAGGTATTACCAGCCTCAGTTTGTACGAGATCTTCACGGGCTAGCTGCGTCGTTAAATCATTAGTAAAAGATTGATTAAGCAGACGTTTAGTTAAACCAAGGCCACGAGTCGGCATGCTGGCTAGTTTTTGCACGATCTTTCCACTGCTAGCCGCAAATTCCTCATCAGGGAAGTAGCGATAGATCATACCCATTTGCTGTGCCTCCGGAGCGGCGACCTTGTCGCCCAGCATCATCAAAGCGCTGGCACGCTGAAAACCAATTAATCGTGGTAAGAAAAATGTGCCACCACTATCCGGGATCAAACCGATTTTACTGAAGGCCTGAATGAAAGTAGCCGATTCTTTAGCCATCACCACATCACATGCCAACGCAATATTAGCACCAGCTCCGGCCGCAACGCCGTTGACTAAAGCAATGACGGGCTTTTCAATTTTCCGAATACCTTCTATCACTGGATTGAAATGTTCGCTAACGATGGTACTCAGTTCTGGTCCTTCGGGATCGATGACCTCTTGTAAATCCTGGCCAGCACAAAAGGCTTTACCAGCACCCGTCAAACAAATGGCACGAATCGAGGTATCCGTTTCACACTCTTTCAAGAAGTCTTGCACCGCAAGCGCCATTTCGCGATTAAAGCTATTGTATTTTTCGGGTCGATTAAAGGTAATTGTAGCGACGCCTTCCGCTACGGAGAATAGAGCAACACTCATAGATTAAATATGGTTAGGTTTTGAGCGGCTAAAATAAGACGAAATAAGCGGTTTGTGGGATTATTGAATGGTTTTTTGAAAGGTAAACAATGATCTATTGCAGGGATATGAGTTGGAAATTTAGTCTACTCTTCTATTATTCCGTTTTTCAATTAAACAAAAGCATATCTCTCATTTATTCAGACAACATTTCTACTACCTCATTTACAAAAGAATTGACCCACTGGTGATACTGTTCGGCGGAGGGATGTAGCTCATCTGAGGCCACTAATTCCGGCTCATCGAGGCCGCGCCGAGAAATATCAGTAATATAAAAATAAGCCGCACCCGCATCTTCCGTCTGTTGTCGATTTACATTATTATAAATATCTAATTCGGCACTGATCGTATCCGGCTCCGGTCGAGTCTGCCCAAAAGGCGTAAAGGCATAATCGGGAATCGAAACCACCATTACCCGCTCGGGTCGCCCGCCAGTACGCTCAATAGCGTAATCCAATAAGGTGGCAAAATCCATCTCATAACGGCTGAGTAAGCGATTTTGAAACTGATTATTGACACCAATTAACAGGGACACCAAATCGAAAGTATCGGTGATATCACGAAAATCGATAGCGTCTAATAGTTGATCAGCCCGCCAGCCAGATTGAGCAATATACTCCGGGGTATCCATAGCAATATCTCGCTCGTTCAAGGCCGCAGCCAATTGGTAAGGAAAGCGTTCGAGTGTATCGACGCCAGATCCAATCGTATACGAATCACCTAGTGCCAAAAAAGTGAGTTGATCTATCTCAGGTGGCAAATCAACGCCCGCTGAATCATCGGAGGAACAAGAAGAAAAACAGAACAGCAGGCAGAGGCCCAGAAAGATACGAAACGGCATGGAACAGAAGTTTTACTCCTTCGACAAAAATATTTGCTTCTTCCATTAGTGACATTTAAAGTAATCAAATGGTTCAAGGCAGGAGGTGCAACGGTATAAGGATTTACAGGCCGTGGAGCCAAATTGACTCACCATCTCGGTGGCCGTGGAGCCGCAATTTGGACAAGGCACCTTTCGCTCGGTTTGGAACAACGCGAGTTTATCCTGGCTGCTACGCACGGGCGGAGCAATACCGTATTCACGGAGTTTTTCCCGCCCGGCGTCCGAGAGCCAGTCGGTGGTCCAGGCTGGGCTGAGAATGGTTTTTACCCGCGCGTTGGGATAGCCGTGATCTTCCAAAGCCGCGCGGATGTTTATTTCGATCGTATTCATGGCCGGACAGCCAGAATAGGTTGGCGTGATTACGACTTCAACGCCCGCCTCATCGATATTGACCCCTCGAACAATTCCGAGATCAATAATCGTCAATACCGGAATTTCCGGGTCACAAACGGATTCAAGGATACCTAGAATCTCGTCTTTAGTGGGCAAAGAAGATATAACTGCCATAATATTAAAAATTCAGATTCAAAACTACCACTCCGCACCGGGGTGCACGCGCTGCAAATATTGCATTTCAGCCAGAATATATCCGAGGTGCTCGGTATGCCGTCCGGCTTTACCACCATTTTGCATCCAGTTAGAATCGGGTTGTTGCAAGGTGGCGACACGGAGTATCTCGGCCACGGTTGATTCCCAGCGCGATTTTACGGCGCCGAGATCTACGCCAATACCTTCCGCGAGCATCGCCTCATCGGTTGCTGAAGGTTGAAATAATTCTGCGGTGTATCGCCACAACTCATCTAGTGCAGTTTGTACGCGGCGGTGACTCTCTTCGGTACCATCCCCGAGACGAATCATCCATTCAGAACTGTAACGCAGGTGATAGGTCACCTCCTTTAATGATTTCTCAGCGATGGCCGCTAAAGTCTCATCGTGACTTCGCTGCAAGGCTTCATAAAATGGCAAATGATACGCATCGAAAAGAAATTGGCGAACGATCGTTCTACCAAAATCACCGTTTTTCTGTTCGACCAAAAGCACATTTTTGAAATCCATCTCATCGCGCAAATAAGCCATATCATCCTCCGTACGACCATGCCCCTCGACCTTCGCCGCATATTGATACAAGGAGCGGGCTTGCCCAACCAGATCAAGAGAGAGGTTGGTCAACGCAATATCTTGCTCCAGGATCGGACCGTGGCCACACCACTCACTCAAACGATGTCCAAGGATGAGGGCATTATCAGCAATTTGTAAAGTATAATTAAGCAGATGATTCATAACCAAAAATTGAAAAGCGACTGATGAATTTACATGTGTTTAATCTCGTCCGGGATATCGTAGAAAGTTGGATGACGATATACTTTATCATTCGCCGGATCAAATAGGGCCTCGCTCTCGGCTGGACTTGAAGCATGAATGTGCTTAGATTCCACCACCCAGATACTGATGCCTTCATTACGTCGCGTATAAACATCGCGGGCGTTTTCGATTGCCATTTGCTCGTCCGCAGCGTGCAAGCTGCCCGCATGCTTATGGTGCAAGCCTTGGCGGCTGCGAATAAAGACTTCCCAAAGTGGCCAATTTTTCTTTTCCATGATTTTATGAGATTGGTATGTGGTTTAAAATAAAATGGCTTATGCCACTTGAGAACTTTCCTCGGCGCGGCGGCGCGCTTGCTTTTCGGCAAAGGCCATAGCTGCTTCGCGTACCCAGGCCCCTTCTTCGTGAGCGCGACGGCGCGTATCAATGCGTTCTTTATTGCAAGGGCCGTGACCTTTGACCACTTGCCAGAACTCATCCCAATTGATTTCACCGAAATCATAATGCCCGCGCTCTTCATTCCATTTCAGGTCAGGGTCCGGCAGCGTTACGTTCAGAAGTTTAGCTTGATCTACACAGACGTCCACAAATTTCTGACGCAACTCATCGTTTGTAAAGCGTTTGATTTTCCATTTCATAGATTGGGCGGTATGTGGAGAATCCGCATCGTTAGGACCAAACATCATCAGTGAAGGCCACCACCAACGGTTTACCGCATCTTGCAGCATGCGCCGTTGCGCTTCGGTCCCTTTGCTAAGCGTCAACAAAATCTCGTAGCCCTGACGTTGGTGAAAACTCTCTTCCTTGCAGACTCGAACCATGGCTCGTGCGTAAGGTCCGTAGGAACAGCGGCAAAGTGGCACCTGATTCATAATCGCCGCACCGTCAACGAGCCAGCCGATGACGCCAATGTCCGCCCAAGTCAGGGTTGGATAATTAAATATGCTGGAGTATTTCGCGCGACCATCGTGCAATTGCTCGACCAATTCGTTGCGCTCAACCCCCAAGGTTTCACAAGCGCTGTAGAGATACAAGCCATGGCCTGCTTCATCTTGTACTTTGGCCAATAAAGCAACTTTACGGCGCAAAGAAGGTGCACGGGTGATCCAGTTGCCTTCCGGCAACATCCCCACAATCTCGGAGTGCGCGTGCTGAGAAATTTGGCGAATTAAGGTTTTCCGGTAAGCATCCGGCATCCAATCTTTAGGCTCGATCTTGATTTCCTGATCGATTGTATTTTGAAAATGGGCTTCCAATGCCGTTATATCAGCCATAGCATAAGGATTTTGAGTTCTCTACAAATTTAATCGGAAAAGTAGCATCTTCCAAATAAAAAACGAACATTTGTTCGTATTGTTCATTTTTAGACATCTCTGCTCCATATTTTCCCAATGAAAAGGGGCAGGAATTGTCATTATTCCTACCCCAATAAACGATAAATGATCCTTACTTATGCGTCGTATGGTTCTATTGAATTACTAAAGTCCCTTTCGAAATACCTTCGTTCGTTTCCTTTACAATGAAGTAAGTACCCGGTGATACATTATCCGGTAGAGTCACACCGATATCGTAAATTCCCGGATAGTGATGCCCCGCTTGCAAAGCCACCGTAATCAATTTACCACGCATATCATAAATCGAAATGGTGATCGGGCCTTCCTCTGCTAAACCATAGCGTAAAGTAAAGTAACCGTCGGTCGTCGTCGGATTCGGGAAGACAACGATTTCGTCGTAATTAAGCTTGCGCCCGGGTGCCTGCTCAAGTAAACTATTTTCACCTTCACTGAAAAACGCAGCTTGGTCCGGGTCTTCGCCTTGCAGTTGCTGACCCGATTTTTGCTGATAGGCTGTACTGTTGCATATTTCGGAAACACGTTCGGGCGATGCTTTCTGTGGATACCTCGGGTAACCAGCAATCGTTTGTAGACATACATCGTTGGGAAAAATACTTCCTCCGGGAGAATCTGATTCGGGAGGGCCAAAATAAACAGATTCGTATGCCGTAATCTCTGGTTTAAAGCGATTGACGTAAGGAATTTGAATGCCATCATTAGTTGTAAACAGTGCCATGATCTTAATTCGTATCGTAGCCCAAACGTTTAAATCAAAGAAATAAGTAGGATTGACTCCGGTAATAGGCTCTCCATTTTCATTTACGACGGAGATATAATCCCAATAAGGTTTATAGGAATTAAAACAGTTTAAGTCGTAAAAATCACTGCTGAATATTTTCCCATTAGGTGCTGTAAATTCAAAAGCAGCTTTAATATAATTAGCGTCAAGGTCCGAACTGTAATAATTGACATCTGCATTGGGATTTAATACATACTCAATAGGTTCAGCCATACTGAGACGCCAGGCATCCACTCCTTCTGAGAAATCAGGGTAAAAGACAACGGATTGTTCAATTTTAATATTAGCTTCAATAAGATTAAATAGTCCCATTACATTATCGTAATGTGGAATAAAGCCTTCGACAAAACCTTCATGATCTGCTCCTGGATTTTCAAAAGCCAGATCAATATAAGAATTAGTCGAGCTAATCTGTCCCGTTGCCTCCAGATCAACTTTGAATTTTAGCGGTTTCGGTGGCGGTGCAGGTGTTGGCTTTGAAGATGAACCGATCAACAAACCAAATAATTTGACGGCACCGCTAATAATATTTCCTCCACCGAGGAATAAATTCACCACATCTTTAAAGCTATTAACCGAGCCCGAAGGAATGGCCTGTACCGCAGGCTTAGCAAGTGTAATAACATTTCCATCCGCATCGTAAGTGGCCGGGGTAGCCGGCTTCCCAGGTTGAGCTTCGGTAAAAATTTTATTGAGGGTACCTACTCCACTGCCAATGGATTTAATTCCACCCACGAAACCATTAGCCGCTGA
The DNA here is from genome assembly GCA_028285085.1 of Saprospiraceae bacterium. Lineage (GTDB taxonomy): Bacteria > Bacteroidota > Bacteroidia > Chitinophagales > Saprospiraceae > JAHDHW01. The sequence goes on from JANQQI010000111.1 coordinate 69,565, forward strand.
TTGTGCTTTAGCCAAAGTGCTATTTGCATTATTTGAACCAACAACGCCGGCATTATCCGCTTGGAGATCTAACTGGTTTAGTTCACCATCCAGAGTAAAGGCCAAATTACTTTCCTCAACCAAAAAAGCTTCAAAATGCAGCTGCGAATTATAATTACAAGTACACGGATCGTAATGCATCGTAAAATCCGCGTGTAGCCAAAACGGAGGACTGACCGTATTAACGAAGATATTAGGTTCCTTGCCAGCACCATCCACAAAATTTTCGAGCACATGGCAAAATTCATTACCCGAATAATGTTCTAGTGCTGCAGTTTTAGTATCGCTCCACCACGATATTGAAATTTGTGCATGTTGCTTATCGTCGAGCACTTCATCAATAGCGATAAAAATGCGTAATAATCCCGAGTGTTTATTATACAGAATAAACCAAGGATTTGAAATACCTTGCTGTGGCGTACCAAAATTGTGCATCACGTAGCGCCAGCCATCCTCAAAAGCATAATCTTTAGCAATCGGTGCCGAAAAAGCAAAAACATTTGGAATGTTTCCCGGCGGTTGGTGAAACGGAGAGGTTAGTGAACTTTGAACGTTGACCCCATTAGTCAATTTGTAATAGGTGAAATTGGGTTGTGTCCAATCCAGATCAGTTGTTGTGTCGTAGGTTCGTACTTCGCACACATCTCCCGGAGGTGGTGGCAATGTTGTACATGCTTGTACCGCGAAATAACTTAGCCAGTACAATAAAACAGTCGTGATTAAAGATTTCATAAACAAATATTTAATTGTTAGAAAATACGATCCTGAGCCTGTCTAGGCAGGCTTTAGATTGTCAATCACATACTGTTGAAAAGAAGATATATTTAAACCGGTCTTTTTAAATTCCCAAAAATGGGTAGAAGAAAGATGAGATAAAAACGGACCGATAATTATGAAATATACTACTTAGTATAATAATGATCAAGGCCCATTTTGAATTAGAAGATGTTTGTGTGTTGTGCGACATTATTAATAAAAGTAAAAAAATTGATGGGCTGGAAACTACTACTCATTTCCAACCCATCGTTTTTATTTCATTTTATAAAATCTGAATTATTGAATCACCAAAGTCCCTTTGGAAATGCCTTTCCCTGTTTCTTTGATAATAAAATAAGTACCGGGCGTTACATTATCCGGCAAAGTCACGCCGATATCATAAATCCCAGGATAGTGATGATCCGCCTGCAATGCCACTGTAATTAATGTCCCACGCATATCATAAATCGAAATGGTGATGGGGCCTTCTTCTTCTAAACCATAGCGCAAAGTAAAATAACCTTTAGTCGTCGTGGGATTCGGGAAGACGACCATTTCGTCGTAATTAAGTTCATGCTCAGAAGCAGGATCAAATTCATCCTCTTCCTCACCGGCCGCCGCCGCAACTTGATCGGGATCGTCTTCCATCAATTGCTGCCCGGACTTTTGCTGATAGACAGTACTATTACAAGCTGCCGAAACAATATCGATCGTTGCGCGGTGCGGATAGTTAGGCAGACCACCGGTTGGAACTGAGCAAGAACTTGGTGGGAAGATCGTTCCCCCGGGAGAAGGTGAACCGGGTGGGCCAAATTCTGCTCCGGTGTACTCCGTAAGCGTAGGCTTGAATCGATTAACGTAAGGGATTTTAATTCCGTTTTTGGTGGTAAACATGGCCATGATCTTAATCCGCACCGTGTTCAACATCGTCTCGTCAAAGAAGTTTTGCGGATCACCTTCTATGAGGCCGCCATTTTCGGTAAATAATGAATTTAAATCCCAGTAAGGTCGATAATCCACAAAACAATTGAGGTCATAAAAATCACTGGTAAATACTTTTCCATTTGGTGCGGTGAATTCCCAGGCCGCCTTGATATAGTTAGCATCCAAATCCGTCTCTAAATAGTTGATCTCAGCGTTAGGATTGAGTGCATATTGGATAGGCTCAACTAAACTCAATCGCCAGGCATCCAACGGAAAGATGATATCGGGATAAAATACCAGGCTTTGTTCAATTCTGTAATTGGCTTTAATGATATTAAAAACGCCCATCACATTATCATAGTGAGGAATAAAGCCTTCTACAAAGCCTTCATGATCCGCTCCCGGATTTTCAAAAGCCACATCCACGTAAGAGCTTGATGAGGTAATTTGCCCTTCTGCGGTCATATCGACCTTGAATTTCAATGGCTTGGGTGGTGGTGCCGGTGAAGTAGGCGCCGGCGAAGAACCAATGAGCAATCCAAACAACTTCACGGCTCCGCTAATAATGCTTCCACCTCCCAAAAATAGATTCACCACATCACCAATACTATTGATGGAGCCCGCAGGAATAGCCGGAACTGCGGGTTTGGCTAAAGTAATGACATTGCCAAGAGCATCATAAGTAGCAGCCGTAGCAGGTTTTCCCGGTTGCGCGGCGGTAAAAATTTTACCCAGCGTCCCTACGCCACTTCCAATTGATTTAATCCCACCAACATAGTTATCAATTGCTGATTGTGATTTTGCTAAAGTCCCCGTCGCATTATTGGTTCCGATCATCCCTGCATCGTCAGCATTTAAATCTACTTGGTTAAGTTCACCTGCTAAGGTAAAAGCCAAATCACTCTGCTCTACCAAGAAAGCCTCAAACCGCAATTGGGAGTTGTAATTACAAGTACACGGATCGTAGTGCATCACAAAATCGGCGTGTAACCAAAAGGGAGGACTGGTGGTATTGACAAAAACATTAGGTTCCTTGCCGGCCCCATCGGAAAAATATTCTAACACATGGCAATAGTTATTCCCCGAATAATGCTCCAGTGCCGCCGTTTTAGTATCACTCCACCATGACAAGGAAATTTGTGCATGCTGTTTATCATCCAAAACTTCATCGATGGCAATAAAAATGCGTAACGTACCGGAGTGGATATTGTAAAGAATAAACCAGGGGTTGGCAATCCCTTGTGTCGGTGTACCAAACTTATGCATGACATATCGCCAGCCCTCATCAAAAGCATAGTCCTTAGCCAGAGGTGCTGAAAAAGCAAACACATTGGGAATATTTCCGGGAGGCTCGTGAAAGGGGGAGGTTAAACTAGATTGAATGGTGCTACCACTCACGAGTTTGTAATACGTAAAAGAAGGCTGTGTCCAGTCGAGATCGTTGGAGGTATCGTAAGTCCGAACCTCACAAACATCACTGGGGACAATGAAGCCGACACAGGCTAACATAGTCGAAACGCTTGCCAAACATAACAAGCAAATTGTGAAAACAGATTTCATAAAAAATGTATTTAAGTTGTTTAAAAAAGGCATGGTAATGGCAATAGCATTTAGCTGACACACAGCAAACACTTCAAAGCCTAATTGGCATTTTCAATCAACTACATACATTAATTATTTTGACAGGGCTATTAAAAATCTATTTTGAACGTTTCGGATTTTTTTGTTCAAAAAAGAAATTGAAGAATATTCCAAGCGCTCACATTTAAGGAGAGTGGACGACATACTACAGGCACAATAAAGCAATACTTTATTTCCCTAAAGCAACAACTAATAAATTCAACCTAAATACAAATCGAGAAGAGTCGCAAATACGTTAATCAACGTTTATTGACTTATTTACTAGAATATAATTTAATTCTAGTGTACATTAAATCAGAGAAGCAAGAGTAATTGAAATAATTATCGAAGTATTTCTTTTCATAACCTTAATTCTGTGAAATGTCATTAATCCCACCTTTACATTTTCATTTCACAATCGTAATTAGTTTTAAATATAACCTATTTTTTAGACATTAATTGCATTTTCAAAAAAAAATAAAGAAGTAATATTTAATAAAATTTAAAAAAGCACTTTCCGATTTTTCGAAAAGCGCTTTCAATCATTTATACATTTTAATACTTAAAACTTTTAATAATCTGCATCAAATTGTCCATTGGTCACCGTAAAATCGGGCGTCAGATTAGCATCCATTACATCTGCAAACATCCCGCTGAACGTTCCCTTGGCACGTGAATTATTAAGTGTGGAAACCTCGACGGAACCGGTAACCATGGAAAGGACCGTCCCATCATTCAGTTCCAAGAGAACGATGACATTCTGGGTTCCCAAGTCTTGAGTATAACTACCGGTAGAAGTAATAGGATCGACTTGCAGCTGTGTAAAACCTCCGGTAGCACTTACACTTAGATTAAGGGTGCTGTCGAAATAAATGCAGAGGCCCATATCGACGGTATAATTATCGCCGTCAACTGTCCAAGACATGGTGCAATCGCCATCGCCACCAACAATGACACCATCGCCATCATCGTCATCGTTTTTACAGCTCCCCATGGCTAGAAGCAGACCGCCTAAAAGCAGAGCGAAAGAAATTCTTTTCATAATGGTTATTTTTTGGATTATTTGATAAGAATAAATTCGACACGACGATTCAAGGCCTTGCCTTCAGCCGTTGTGTTGACATCTATTGGTCGAGATTCACCAAAGCCCATGGTGGTCAATTGAGAGGCCCCCACTTGACGTGCGACAAGTGCTGATTGTACAGCTTCAGCGCGACGCTCCGACAACGCCTGATTAGCCGCTTCTGTGCCATCACTATCCGTATGGCCCTCAATGCGTACTTTGAGCTCGGGATGCGCCTGGAGCATGGCAGCCAATCGATCCAAGAAGTCATACGACGCCGGCTGGAGGGTTGCTTTGTTCGTATCGAAGTAAATATTGTGTGCGACGATTTTGCCATCGGTCGTCAAGCGCTCGTAAAGTGGCACTGCACCTTCCGCCAAGCGTACATTGCGGATCATGGCAAAACGATCATTGCGATAACCAAAACTGAGTACCGAAAAACGGAAATTGGTCGGGCGCTTTTTGATGCGCGGGATATTGACCAGCCGCTTGCCTTCGTAATAAACCTTCAGCGCGCGTTTATTGAAAGAGAAAGCCACTCGACGCCAGCCTTTTCTGGAAGCGACTTCAGTACGAATGGATGATTTAGTTTTTACTCCGTCGCTATTAATCCGCACACTTGTCCCATTGTCAAATTTAACCGTATAGCCTTCGTTGCCTTTGTTGTGAAAATAGCAGTCAAATTCTAAGGTGAATTTTTCTGGTAGATATTCTTCCTCATCCATCAACGGAAAAATACTGGCACGAGAAGAGCGGAAGCCGATGACATTCGTTTCCCCCATTTGCATTACTTCGACGGTACCATCTTCCAGATCCCATTTGGAAGGGAATTCACCAATTTGTTCTCCGTAAAGACTATCGACAAAAATGATTTTCTCACCGGCTACAAAATCGCTATCCACCGTTTTTATAGTGTCTCTTTTCTGGTTGGTTGGAGAAGATGTCGATGATTCGTTTGGATTATTTTTCGATTGGGTATTTGTATTATTAGACGTAGTCGTTTTAGTTTGATTCTCAGAGGTGTTATCTGACGTTTCTTCGTCTTTATTAAAAACATCCTCAATGCCTTGATTGGTTTTTTTGCTAATCTCTCGACTCGTTTTATTCGTTGCACTATTTTTAACCTGTCGATAAACCTGATTGCAGGCGGTCAAGTTGAAAACAAGCAGGAAAAAAATGCTATATACTTTCATGAGGGGCTATTTGGAGTCAAAAAATGATCGATTTCGTCTCCAAAATTAGGTGGACCAGCTAAGCCGCACAATCGCGTATATGGGGTAAAATGGTTTAGGGATTGTTCAAACTTTCATAATTAGGCGAAAGTGAGGAAATTTAATTCTGAATAAGGCGAAAAACATAGACGATGCCAAAGCATCGGCGAGGCTTTTTAACGAAATACAGGATAAAATTTGCCCCTTGTAGTTAATTAATGGAATTTTAAACAAGCTCTTATAGGAGTTTGTCTTCAATCGCTTTGCGCACGGCCTCCGCCCGAGAGTTGACGTGCAGTTTTCGATAGATATTTTTAATGTGCGATTTAACGGTATGCGAACTCAGGAAGAGCTGATCCGCAATGGAGCGATAATTAGCGCCATCGCAAAGCAGTTGTAGGATTTCTGTTTCCCGGGGAGATAGAGGTGAGGGCGCCGTTGGGTGAAAATAATGAATCACTTTGCGAGCAATCTGCGCACTCATCGGCGCACCCCCTTGTCGAACTTCCGTGATAGCCTTCAGCAACTCACTTGGCGGCGTATCCTTCAACAAAAAGCCCGAAGCCCCCGCGCAGAGGGACTGAAAGATCGCTTCCTCGTCTTGCTTGATCGTCAACATCAGAAAGTCTACCTCCGGCAGTTGCAGCTTGAGCTGCCGCACACCTTCGATACCATTTTGCCCCGGCAGCTCGATATCCATCAAGACGACCTGAACAACGATTTGCGACAATTGCTCCAAAGCGGCCTCCACGGATTCGAAGCTGTGTGTACAGGCAAAACCCGGTGTCCCATTGATAATCAACTGGAGGGATTGACGGATCTCATGATCATCCTCAACAATGGCCACGTGAATTTTTTCTGGGGACATAGGTTGGATTGCGATTCTTTGATTTCTGTCGAAGTTAATGATTATTTCGACAGGATGCTTTACCCCATTTGGGGGATTTCCATGCGGAGCTGAATACTTGTCCCTTGCTCAAGTTTGCTCTGGATTTGCAGACTGGCACCAATTTTTTGAGCACGCTGCCGCATATTTTTTAATCCATTCCCCTTCGTTGCTCCCGATAGATCAAAGCCGATACCGTTATCATGGTAGTTGATCTGCAATTGATCCCCTTTCCACTGAGTAACTAAAATAGCTTCAGAAGCTTGGGCATATTTGAGAGTATTATTCATCGCCTCTTTGAAAATGAGTAATAGATGTTTCCGGGTTTTAGGTGACAAGGGACGATCCATTGTGGCATCCAATTGCCCTTCCCGTTTGAACACCACGGAAGAATAAGCAAACAGCTGGTCTCCAAAGTCCTGCAGGCGGAGCAAAGTTTGCGAAAGGCTATCCTTTTGTGGATCTAAGCTCCAGATTAAGTCACGGATGCCCCCCGCCAGCTCGGTGGTATTTTCTTTTACTTTTTGCAAGTAATTGCTCAAGCCTTGATGAGATTGCACTTCTCGCTCGGCTAATTCCAGGAACAGTGAAATGCGGGTAATCCGGTGCCCTAATTCGTCGTGAAAGTCCGCCGCATTCTGTTGGCGCAACTGCGCACGCTCTTCGTAGCGCGCCGCGACGAGGCGGCGTTGCGTTTCGAGACGTTGCCGTTGTTGGCGCAAGCGAAACCAGATCAAAGCATAAATCCCCAGTCCCGCTAAAACGACATAAAATAAATACGCCCACCAAGTTCGCCAATAAGGAGGCAGAATACGCACTTTCAATTCCAGTGGGACGTCATTCCAAAATCCATCACCATTACTGCCCTTCACCTGAAAGGTATAATCACCGGGGTCCAAATTGGTATAAGTTGCCGAATTTCGATTACCACAATGCACCCAGTCCTGATCAAAGCCAACAAGTTGATAGGCATATTGATTCTTCCGAGGATTCGCAAAATCGAGTCCCGCAAATTCAATGGTAAAAATGTCCTGCCAATAGGCTAGCGTCAACGTTTCAGTATAGTTGATAGCGTTTTGTAAAATGGACTTCTCCCCTATTCCGGGATAAACAGATTCGTTGAATACTTTCAAATCTGTGAAAGCCATTCTGGGAACTTGCTCGTGGACAATCATGCTATCCGGCTTGAAGAACTGCAAGCCCTTGGGCGTCCCTAAAAACAACCAGCCTTCCTCATCGGCATAAGCGGACATGAACACATCAGATATTAAACCATCGGATTGGTGATAAATGGCTTTTACGCCGGGTTCTCCCGCCGAAGCTGCGTCGGGGTCAAAAGCAATTAGCCCGAAATTAGTTCCAATCCAAAGCTGGCCACTTTGATCTTCGGTGATCATGCGAATCACGTCGTTTGGCAAGCCGTAGGACATGCCAAAGTGCCGGAGCTCAGCTGGCACATCGCGCTCCTCTTGTATTAATGCGTGCAAGCCTTTCCGCGTACCGATCCACATCCGCCCGGCGCGATCCAGATGCAGATGGCGGACCATCTTTCCCTGCAAGCCATGCAAATTATTAGGCTGAGGATGATAGTTTTCAAATCGCCCGGGCTGTTTTTCATCCAACAACTTACTCATCCCGATATACGTCCCGATCCAATAATCGCCGAAACGATCTTTTTCCACTTGATAAGTTGTTGCGTTGATCAACGCATCCGCGCGGGATGGATCCATATCGTAATTCACAAAACGGGTTTGATCAGGATTAGCCGGATCGAAGGTCATTCGACTTAATTGCCCATAAGTGTTGACCCAATAGACGGAATCGGACGCCTGTTCGATACCATAAATAAATTGGTGTGGTAAACCATTTGTCGTATCAAATTTGCGAAAGACCACTTGACCGTCTTTATCGTATTCGATATAATTCAGACCATTATAAGTGCCCACCCAAATGGTACCACGTTGATCTTCATAGAGACAATAGATATTATTATGGGATAAACTATTCGGATCTTCTAACTGATGATAGAAACTGGTGAATTGGAATTCGCGCGCCGCAAAATTCTCGGCGGATAAAAAGTTTAAACCATTATAAGTCCCAATCCAAAGGTTGCCGGCGCGGTCCCTTACAACAGCCTTGACAATTTCGTTCGACAAACCAAAAGCCGCCGAAGAACTGGCCCGAATAGATTTGAAGTTATTGGCACTGGGGATAATCAGATCAATGCCAAGCTGGGTCCCAATCCAGATGATGCCACTATCATCCGCAAGCACCGTTGTAATATTATCGAATCGGATCGAATTAAGATCATCATTCTGATGCTGGTAGGAGGTAAACTGAATATTTTCAGGAGCCTCCGAGCTATATTCCACTCGATTCAAGCCACCTCGCCAAGTCGCCGCCCAAAGGTCATCGTAACGGTCGACGTAGAGGTCATTGATAAAGTTATAGCTGAGGCTATTTGCATTATCAGATTCGTGACTGTAGAACACGAATTGTGTGCTATCATCATCTAGTTCTTCGACTCGAAACACCCCATAATCCGATCCTCCCCATAAAGTCCCGTCTGCTTGCTCTACAAACTTCCAGATGCGCTCCGTTTTTAAAGCAAAAGGTTGTGACGGATCCGGTAAGAATGTTTTAAAATTAATGGTATCATCGGGAGCTTGCCGTGCAATGCCGGCATTGGTTCCAAACCATAACCGCTGTTGCCGATCTTCGTAGATTTCCCAGACCGTTCCGTTTTGTAGGCGATCTCGGCGAGAAGTATCGGGCAGATGATGCGTAATGCTGGTTCGATCCGGCCCAAAACAGTAAGCCCCTTGATAAGTTCCAACCCAAATATTTCCCCGGTGATCTTCCTCCATACTTAGAATATGGTTCGTTCCCTGCGGTGTTAGTTCACCCTCACATTGATAACGGATAAAGGTCTCCGTTTTAGGATCAAAACTGCAAAAGCCTTCATTTGTTCCCATCCAAATGGTACCGTCCTTGCCTTCCATTAAAGCTCTCACGTAGTTATGGCTTAGGCTGGTGCTATCCCGTGGATTATGCCGAAAACTCCTAAACTGGCGACCATCATAACGGTATACACCATCTGTTGTCCCAATCCAAACAAAGCCCTGCTGATCCTGTAATAGGCAAAGCGGACTCCCCAAGGGAAAACCATCGATATCGTCCAAATGGGTAAATTGCAAATCTTGGGCGCCGATTTTGCTACAAAAGAGTAACCCCACCAGTAGAAAGAGAGATAGCTGATGAAAGCAGGCGGAAGAAAAATTTCTAATGATTCGCTCTTTAATCCAGAAGGTAGGATTAACACGCTGACGATTGCTGTCAGTATGACTTTTCGGGAGGAACATGTTTCAAATTTACATAAAGAAGTGATTTTAAAAAAGAAGGACTTAAAATGGATTGATTTGGGAGATGGGTTAATATTTTAGTGGATGAACTGATTTAGAACAACCTATTGATATCTTCAACCGTTTTTCAAATACTATCCTCAATTTATATTCTATGTCAAATCATACTACTGAAATCAAAAGACGCTTACTGGATCTTTGCCGTCATCATATTGGACAACGGATTCAGCTGGCTGAGAAAATGATGAATGATGCGCAGGACAGCGCTAACCACGAGACGAAAAGTAGTGTTGGAGATAAGTACGAAACGGGACGCGCCATGATGCAAAGCGAAAGAGATAAGCACGCCCGCCAGTTGGCAGAGGCGATTCAGGTTGAGCAACTCCTAGAACGCATTCAACCCGAAGCGCAGCATCAGAGAGTACAGCTAGGTAGTCTGGTCCGTACGGATTTTGGTGAATATTTCATTTCGATTAGCGCGGGCCGCTTACCGGTCGGAGATAAAAAATATTACGCTATTTCTCCAGCTACACCGCTCGCCAGCGCGATGCTGGGCAAGCAAAAGGGAGAAACCTTTAGTTTCAATGACAAACAGATGGCTATTCTGGAGGTGAACTAGGCGGGTTTTCTAAGCCACCGAGGAGCAGGCGCGTCATATCGGCTTCGAGCTGCTCGATGCTAATTTCTCGATCCGGGCGATACCAATAATGGACCCAGCGTACCGCTGTCAATAAAGTGTAAAGTGCTACATTAGAATCAACCGATCTAAAATCACCATTTGCAATACCCTGCTCGATGATGGCTTTACAACGTTGCTCGTAGTCGCGGCGCAGTTGTAGAAATTTTCCCAAGGATGGCTCGCTCAGATGTCGCCACTCATCGTTAAAAACGGTAATCGACGTAGCATTTTGCGTAGCGATCGTGATGTGCAGTCGGATCAAGGCTCTTAGCTGCTCGGCGGGCGTAGCGGCCGTAGCTTCAATTTTCTGAATACCGTCAGTAAATTCCTGAGCACAATCAAAGCAAATCTTTTGGAGTACCTCTTCTTTCGACTTAAGATGATTATACAAACTCGATGCCTGCTCCAATCCGACGCGCTCGGCTAATTCACGCATCGAAGCGGCCAGGTAACCCTTTTCGCGGAACAACTGAGCAGCGGCAGCAAATACCATTTCTTTTCGGGAAGGCTTCGCCATATCAAATTATTGTTGGTCGAAATCTACGATGATACGCTCGCTGCGCGGATGGGATTGACAGGTGAGGATAAATCCAGCTTCTACCTCTTCGGGTTCAAGTGCGTAGTTAACATCCATTTCCACAGTACCTTCCACCAGCTTGGCCCGACAGGTGCAGCAAACGCCTCCTTTACAGGCAAAGGGCAAATCAGCACCTTGCTTCAAGGCAGCATCTAATAGACTTTCACCACCATAACGCAACGAAAAATCAAATTCGATGCCGTCCAGTTTCACCGTAATGGCGCTTTCCTGCTCCGCATCAATTTGTGTCTCGGCGGTTGCAGTACGCGGCTTACCCAGATTTCCTACCGGCGAAGTAAATAGTTCAAAGTGGATTTTATTTTCGGCCACGCCCAATCCAACTAATGATTCTTTCACACCTCGGATCATGGGCTCCGGTCCGCAGAGAAAATAAGCAGAAACTCTACCGGGCTCGAAAAATACTTTGCTGTAAGCAGTACATTTTTCTCCGTCGATGCGACCATTGAAGATGGCACTCCCCAAGCGTTCCTGACTTAAAATATGATGTACGCTCAATCGCTCCAGATAAGTACTTTTCAAGGCTTCGATTTCTTCCCGGAAAATAATGCTGTCGACCGTTTTGTTACCGTAAAAAAGGGTAAACCGACTCTCCGGCTCAATTTGTAAAACCGATTTCATAATCGACAACACCGGCGTAATGCCACTTCCGGCGACAAAAGCAACATAATGGTTAGCGTTAGAAGCGGCCAAAGTAGTATAGAAATTACCCATTGGCTCCATGACCTGTAGGGTATCTCCAATCTGCAATTGTTCATTAGCAAAAGTTGAAAATCGTCCTTGTGGCACTTTTTTGATGGCCACTCGGAGCTCTCCGTCCAAGGGGCTACTACAGATTGAATAGGAGCGTCGCACATCTTCATCGTTAATAGTAGCGCGAAGCGTGAGGTATTGACCTTGTATAAATTGGAAATCATCCGACAGGTCTGACGGTACCGCAAAAGCAATAGAAACAGTATCAGCCGTTTCTCGGCGTAAATCAGCGATCGTTAAGGCGTGAAATTTTGACATAATACGAATGAGTGTTCGTTCGCAAATATAGGCAAGCCAAACACTAAATCCAGATATTCTACCAAAAAACTAAGTGGGAATCAGGCAAAATAGCCAAAATCTTAAAGGTAGGAAATACAAAAGTGTATTCCGCCGAGGCAGAATACACTTTGCATTCTATCGTATATTCTTAAAATTCTATTACTTAGAGACCGTTGACGAAACGAGTCAACTTGCCTTTAAGGTTACTAGCTTTATTCTTATGCCAGTTACCGTTCTTAGCCAAACGATCAATCTTGCTGATCACTTTAGCAAGAAAACCCTGCGCTTCTTCTTTATCCGTCATCGAACGCAACTGTTTGATAGCGGTACGGGTTGATTTCTTATAGTAACGATTATGGATACGTTTTTTCGCATCCTGACGCATTCGTTTTTTAGCTGACTTATGATTTGCCATAACTTGTGTTCAAATTCAACTTTAAAATTTTCGGAGTGCAAAGTTAAGTTATTTGAACTTAAAACCAAAGATTCGCTAAAAAATATTTCAACAAAAATCATCTGAATACCGTTGATATGGCAGCATAATTGATAAAATTCTACGATATTTGCCCAAATGTTTTGTCACCTCTAAAAATGGTGCAAAAAGGAAATAAAATCAATAAAAATGATCGACTATTCTTACGTGTTCAATGCCCATCCCTCGTTCATTGAATCAATGTATCAGAAGTACCTCGAAAACCCCGAACAAATTGAAGCCGGCTGGCGTACTTTTTTCCAAGGTTTTGACTTTGCCAGTGCCGCAAACGGTAGTAATGGCGCCACCAATGGCCAAGCTACTGGCACAGCCTTCAATGCCAAAGAATTTGGTGTGCTGTCTATTATCCATGGATTTCGTACCCGTGGACACCTTTTATCCACTACAAATCCAATCCGCAACCGCCGGGATCGGTCGCCACACCTCGATCTGAGCGATTACAGCCTATCCGAGAAAGATCTTGATCAGGTTTTCGTCGCTGGTGAAGAGATCGGCCTTAAAAACGCCACCCTACAGCAAATCCTCGATCGCCTGCGTGTGATCTATTGTGGCAACATCGGTGTCGAGTACACCCACATTGAAGATCGTAAGAAACGCATGTGGCTCCGCAATAAAATTGAAGGCGTTCCCTCTCAAGGTTTTGGCCTGAGCATGGAGAAAAAGCGTAGAATTCTTGAAAAACTAAACGGTGCAGTAGGTTTCGAACGCTTTCTGCATACTAAATACATTGGTCAAAAACGCTTCTCACTCGAAGGTGGTGAGACCGCGATTGCGGCGTTAGACGCCATTATTAATAAGGCGTCCGAAGATAAAGTTGAAGAAGTCGTGATTGGTATGGCCCACCGCGGACGCTTGAACGTCCTGGCCAATATCATGGGAAAAACGTACGAGCAAATCTTTAATGAATTTGAAGGGACAGCGATTCCTGATTTGAGCTTCGGTGATGGTGATGTGAAATACCACTTGGGCTTCTCTTCGCAGGTCAACGCTAGCTCTGGTCGTTTGATGAATTTAAAACTCGTTCCGAATCCTTCGCATCTAGAATCGGTAAATCCAGTCGTAGAGGGATTCTCTCGGGCCAAAGCAGATATTCTTTATAAAAGTGAATATGACCATATTCTGCCAATCCTAATTCATGGTGACGCGGCGATTGCCGGTCAGGGTGTCGTGTACGAAACGGTGCAGATGAGTAAACTCGAAGGTTATCATACTGGCGGGACGATTCATTTTGTGATTAACAACCAAATCGGTTTTACCACTGATTTTGACGATGCCCGCTCTGCAACTTACTGTACTGGTGTTGCCAGTTTAGTACAAGCCCCAGTATTCCACGTCAATGGAGATGATCCTGAAGCTGTAATTTATGCCGCTGAATTGGCTACGGAATACCGCCAACTATTCAATAATGATGTATTCATCGACATGGTCTGCTACCGTAAACACGGTCACAACGAAGGAGATGATCCTGAGTTTACGCAACCAGAGATGTACAAATTCATCAAATCGCACGACGATCCACGTAAAATCTATTCTCAGAAGTTGATCAATAGTGGAGATGTTGAAAAAGAGATGGCTGAAAAAATGGAGAAGGAGTTCTGGGATAACCTCCAGGCTCGCCTCGATATGGTGAAACAAAAGCCATTACCCTACGACTATCAGCAACCGGAGGTCGCTTGGCGTAAATTGAAAAAATCGGCCGAAGCGAAAGATTTTGAAAAGTCTCCAAAGACCGGTGTCGATCGCAAAGTTATTGATCGCATCAATAACCATTTGATGACCATCCCGGAGGGTTTCAATCCACTTGGAAAAATCAACCGTCTCCTAAAAGGCAAGAAAAAACTACTAGATAAGAATCAGATCGACTGGGCCATGGGTGAATTACTGGCCTACGGTAGTTTGCTCCTTGAGGAATATGATGTGCGCATGAGCGGTCAGGATGTCAAACGTGGTACATTCTCTCACCGACACGCTGTTTTCAATGATAGTAAAACCTTTGATGAGTATAACCGTTTGGGCAGCATGGCCGAAAAGCAAGGGCAATTTCGCATTTTCAATTCCTTGCTCTCAGAATTTGCGGTATTGGGCTTCGAATACGGTTACTCATTAGCTACACCTAATTCACTTGTCATCTGGGAGGCACAGTTTGGAGATTTCTACAACGGTGCGCAAACAATGGTCGACCAGTATATTTCTGCGGCCGAAAGTAAATGGCAGCGAATGAGTGGTTTGGTTATGCTGTTGCCGCACGGCTACGCAGGCCAAGGCCCTGAGCATTCGAGCGCGCGCCTCGAACGATTCTTGCAGTCTTGTGCTGAATTTAATATGGTGGTGGCTAATATCACTACACCAGCCAACTTCTTCCACGCCTTGCGGCGTCAGATTGCTTGGTCATTCCGCAAGCCGCTGATCGTGATGTCGCCAAAATCTTTACTGCGTCATCCGCGTTGTGTCTCTGATATTGATGCCCTATCTACAGGCAACACCTTCCAGGAAACTTTCGATGATCCAACGATTACTTCGGCGGCCAAAGCCAAGAAAGTGAAAAAAGCGCTGTTCTGCACCGGTAAGGTATATTACGATTTGCTGGCCGAGCAAGAGGCGCAAAACCGCACGGATGTAGCCATTATCCGTATTGAGCAACTCTATCCGATTGCCGAAAAGCAATTGGCAGCCTTATTCAAGAAATACAAAGCCGCTCAATGTGTCTGGGTTCAGGAAGAACCAGAGAATATGGGGGCATGGCGTTTTATGCACAGCCACTTCCCAAATCAGTTTGAAGTAGTGGCTCGTAAGGCCAGTGCCTCTCCAGCCACTGGTTATAAAAAAGTCCACGACGATCAGCAAAAAGATATCGTCAAGCGGGCTTTCGCCTAGCACTGAAGTAAATAATGACAACAAAGCCGATCCAAATTCTGGATCGGCTTTGTGCATTTTAGAACAAAAAGATTTATTTCTTTTAAATTTGAAGCATTGTACCCCTCAAAGAAAACCTACAATCTATGCCACGAGATCCGCTGGACGTTGTACGTTATAATGATGCGCTTCAAATCACCATGCGGTGGTTTAGTCCCAAGGCTTACTTCTTTTTATTCTTTACCCTTTTCTGGAATGTCTTTCTGTTATTTTGGTACAGTATGGTATTCATAGGCGATGCACCATTGTTGTTTCTACTCTTTCCACTCCTTCACGTCGCAGTCGGAGTAGGTATGGCCTATTATACGCTTTGTCTATTTTTAAACCGAACGCACGTAGATGTCGATCAGCGACAAATCAGTATACGCCATCAACCCATCCCCTGGTGGCGAGGCAACAAGCATTATGATCCCCAAGACATCAATCAATTGTACGTTAAAGAAAAAGTAGCTTACACTAAGAATCGGCAGCCACATTACGCCTATGAGCTACGCGCCAAGCTAAAGGATGGACGCGATCAGTCTATCATTAGCATCAATCAATCTTCCAGCACGGCCATGCAAGAGGTTGAAAGTTACATTGAGGAATTTCTTGGGATCAACGATCGCCCCGTCAAAGGCGAATACGGTAAGCGCAATAATAATCCTCAGCCTAGAAGACAGCGCCGAGATTTTTCGGACGATCCCTTGGAAGAAGTATTTGCGTCTACCCTGCATCAAAACTTTGAATTGCAAGGACAGCTCCTCGAAGTGATTAGCCTCACCCAATATGACTGGCATAACGGCAATTCTGATAAGCAGCTGCAAGTTGTGAACACCAACAACGAAGAACAATTGGTCTATATTGAACAAAACAAAGCCCGCTGGCGGGCCAGCCGAGAGTCTTCAATGAATTATGCAGAGCTGCGGAGCTTAAACATCGATCCAAAGCAACCGGCCAATACCCTGAGTTGGAACGGCATTCAATATCACCTGCAGGACCATCGCGTTGGTTCTAGTTTTATGACCGCCGTTAATAATCCAATCAAAGTTGAGCAATGGCTATACCTGTCCGAAGACAAACAGCGCCACTTACGATTGTTAAATCACGACGGCCAACTCAGCATTCACCTTGGCGAACGCTTAAAGTCCGATGATTTTAATAAACGGCTCAATCTCAATGCTCCCCCTCCCAACCCGGAGGCACAGCCACGCTGGGACGACGAGGATTTTGTATAATGAGAATGTCTAGCCTATGAAACCCGATGTGCTTTTAGGTATAGTCAGTAGTGCGGGATTAGTGCATGCCGCTTTCCTCATTGGCCTCCTATTGCACCATCCTAAAGGCGATCGTCGAGCGCATGTCCTTCTGGCGCTTTTACTTTTTTCTGTACTTATTCGCATTGCAAAGTCGACGACCTATGCCCTTTTCGGTTTTACTCCGGTTTACTTCCCTGTTTTAGGTTTAATCGGAATGAGTATCAGTGGGCCAATACTTTACTACTATTTTTTACGGCTAAATCGTCAATGGCGTGCAATCAAGGGGATCGCCTATCTCCATTTTGCACCAACGGTATTACTTCTCGTCCTCTTCTTCCCTTTCTTCCAAGATTGGATTTGGTGGGGATATTTAATTGTGATTGTACAAACTGTCATCTACCTGGGCTATCTTTTACCATTTATTTTCAAAAAGGATGTAAGAGGTATTGCCAATCGCTGGCTCCAAGTCTGTTGGGGAAGTCTATTGGGCTTTTGGTCCATTTATTTAATTCAGTTTATTGGTATTCCCGATGTCGGATACATATTCACAACGGCAGTAGCTGGTGCCCTCCTTTTTATTCTCAGCTATCTAGCCGTCTTTCGCTTTGAAGTCTTGGGAAAGATTCACCATTATCGTTTACAACAAACTCATTCCTCCAATAACAAACTAGGCCGTCAACTCCGACAAAAATTAGAATCCCCGGAGGTCTTTCGCAATGCTGATTTGACACTGGCTCAACTCGCCCAAGTGTTAGAGCTCTCACCTTCTCAACTCTCCAGACTTATCCAAATAGAATTTGGGCAAAGCTTCCCGGAAGTCATCAACCAGCTCCGCATTAGCTACGCACAACAACGATTACTGGATCAACGTCAACCCATTTCAAAAATTGAAGCCCTCGCTTATGAATCCGGCTTTCAATCGCCTTCCAGTTTTTATGCTTATTTTAAAAAACATGTGCGGATGACCCCCACTGAATTTCGAAAAAAACACTCCGGAGAATTTCTCAGGAGATAGATCTGCTACTGATCGTGTAGTTTTCCCGAAAAAATGAAAGCACGATCCATTTTCCTATTTTTCACCATCCACTTATTTTTTCTTCCTCTACTCATCGCCCAGTCAGCTCTTCCTCGGCAAGCCGACCTCGGTATGCGACTCCGCGCACCACAAGTTGGGCAGGCCGGAGCAGAGGTAAGCAGAATCCAAGCGGGAGGCCTTGCCGACCAATTAGGCTTAGCGGTTGGGGACCGCATTTTTAGCATTAATGGCACCTTACTCGATAATCCAGGTGCTTTTGCCGAAGTGCAGCAATCATTAAAAGGCGGGCAAACGGCCAGCTTCCGCTGGCAGCATGAGAATCAATGGTACGAGAAAAAAGCAGAACTACCCCCTCTCCCACTTGAGCAATTTGCCCAAGCCGAGGTCCAATACGTACCGGTTTGGTCACCCTACGGCTATCGAGTTCAAACGCTGGTGACCCGTCCCAAGAACCAAAAAGGATTACGCCCCGCTATTATCCTCGCCCGTTGGCTTAGTTGTAATGAAGTAGAACTACCAACTTCAGAAGAAAGCTACTCCGGTACCGATCATTTCCTCCGAGATTTGATTGAACACTCTGGGGCGATTGTCATGCGCGTTGAAAAACCGGGCTTGGGGGATAGCGAAGGGCCCGTTTGCCGCGATGTCAGCTTCCAGGAAGAACTCGCCGCGCATCGAGCCGCCTTTACCGCTTTGCGCCAGATGGAAGGCGTCGATACCAACCGGATCGTTATGCTCGGGATAAGCAATGGTTGTGGGTATGCTCCCTTGGTAGCAGAAGATTATCCCGTCCAAGGCTACGTGGTAATGGGGGGCTGGTGCAAGACTTGGTATGAACACATGCTCGAAATTGAGCGCCGTCGATTTACCTTGCTCGGGGACTCTCCCGCCGAAGTATCTCGAAAAATGAAGCTTACCGAAGCCTTCTATTTAGAGTACTTGATCCAACAAGAACGACCCGATGATATTTTGCGTCGACGGCCAGAGTTTCAAGAGGCCTGGCCATTTCAACCCGCTCATCAGTACGGTATACCTGCTGTTTACTTTCAACAATTGCAACAGTTGAATCTAGCGGGTGCTTGGAGCAAAGTCACTCAACCAACTCTGGTGCTTTACGGTGAATACGATTGGATCATGAGTCGTCAGGATCATGAAATGATCGTTGATCTGGTCAATCAAGCCGCAGGACAAGAAAAAGCATCCTTTAAGCTCTTACCACAAACCGGACACAATTTCCATCGCTTTTTAAATCAACAGCAAGCTTTTGACAATTACTGGAGCGGCCGCTACGATCCAGCATCCGGTCAAGCAGTACTGGATTGGTTAGAAGCCTTATGGGCCGAAAATTGAGGTTGAGGAGACGTCCTCACAAAGACAGTTGCCCCATTTCTTGCATACATTAGGATATTAAACAGCAACCTACGGACAGTTTGCGCGGAGGGTTTGATCTAAATTAGACGAAAGTCGAAGCTTGATGAAGCCATTATTTGGGGCTAATCCCCGGATAGATTCGCTTCAAATAGATTCAAAGCACAATTGTCTATGATTCGATCACTGACTCTCCTCCTCGTCTGTCTGTTAATGCTGTCGGATTTATCTGGCCAATCTTGTTGCTCGGGTGGGGTGCCTTTGTCTAGTA
Organism: Saprospiraceae bacterium; assembly: GCA_028285085.1. Classification (GTDB taxonomy): domain Bacteria; phylum Bacteroidota; class Bacteroidia; order Chitinophagales; family Saprospiraceae; genus JAHDHW01. The sequence goes on from JANQQI010000111.1 coordinate 89,051, forward strand.
ATCTGGGGATGCCCAGCGCCGAACAAAAAACGGTGCAACTGAATCTGAGCTATGATCTCAATGTACTCAACACACTAAAAGTCGGCCGTGAGCGATTGAACGATCGATCACGCAAACGGTTGACCCACTCGGCTATTTTAGAATGGAGCTACACCATCCATCCCCGCCTCTCAGTTGAGGGCTTTTTCTCGTTCATTCGACAGGTACGGGAGATTACCCAAGTGACGGGAGAAGACCTAAGTGCCGCTCAGGGTGTGGGTGATGCTGTTCTCCTTTTAAATTATCGTTTACTTCAGTGGCAAGAGGGAGCCGGCAGTTGGCGTGTCGCTCTCGGAGGGAAAATTCCTCTGGGCGCCCACGATCGCACCAATGATCGCGGACTCGTCTTCAACGCCGAGTTACAACCCGGTAGCGGTGCCTGGGATGGCATTATTTGGTCCCAATGGCTCCAAAGTCTCAATTTTCGGCCGAGTATGAGTCTTGCCGCTACGGTTGCCTACAGTTTAAAAGGTAAAAATATCCGTTATCTCGAAAATCAGACTTACCAGTTCGGTAATGAAATCCAATTGGCGCTTAGTTGGAGTGATCGTTTTTTGCTCGGCCAGCTGTTGTTCGATCCTAGCTTTAGTCTTCGTTATCGCCAAGTTGAGCCGGATCGCTTCAATGAGGGCAATCTCCCCGCTACAGGTGGGCAATGGGTGTTTATCAATCCGGCAATGGCCGTATGGTTGCATCCCGATGTATCCTGGAGCATCGGCATCAGTTTACCGGTTTTTGCCGAAGTGATCGACACCCAGTTTTCACCGACTTATCGGATCAATACAGGATTATTTTATCGCTTTCGCTTTGATCGTCGACCAAGCTCAACCACTGCAACGCCCATATTCTAAACCCATCCATTTTAAAAATAAAACAACCTACATCATGAAAATTGCCTTATATCTGTCTGGTCTGTTGCTGATCTTAGGAATGGGGTGTAAAAAAGATGATCCTACTGACGGAGAATGGCTAATTCCTTCCGAAGAAGTTCGGGATGGCGGGCCGGGAAAGGATGGCATCCCCGCCATTTCGAATCCGGAGTTCGCGAAAACTACCGAGATTAATTTTTTGCAGGATAATGATCTAGTCATTGGCATTAAACACAACGGCACTATTCGAGCTTACCCCCATCCTATTTTGGACTGGCACGAAATCGTAAATGATAAAATTGAAGATCTCACGTTCGCGATTACTTATTGCCCTTTGACGGGCACGGGCATTGGCTGGAATCGCCGTTTGAATGGTCGAGAGACCACCTTCGGCGTCAGCGGTTTATTGTATAATTCTAATCTCATTCCATACGACCGTGCTACAGATAGCAACTGGTCTCAGATGCGTCTGGATTGTGTCAACGGTGAGTTGATGGGCAAGCGTATTTCGATGGTACAAATTGTAGAAACCAGCTGGGCAAATTGGAAAGCCCGTTATCCAGATACTGAGGTCATGACCACCGAGACGGGACATGATCGAGATTACGACCGTTATCCTTATGGTTCCTATCGCACCAATTCTCAACTCATTTTTCCGATAGACATCCAGGACGATCGACTACCACTCAAGGAACGTGTCCTTGGCATTATTCGTAATGGAAAAGCTAAAGTGTATCGCTTCTCAGATTTTGCGGAAAGCGGCAATCAAGTCATTCAGGATGAATTCGAGGGACAGCAAATTGTCATCGTTGGCAACCGGACTGATAATTTTCTGCTGGCTTTCGGGCGAGAGCTCGCCGACGGGACTCTGCTGGAGTTCAGCTCGGCAAACGATACCGAAAAGTCCGAAGCCATTTTGGTGGATCAAGAAGGAAACTATTGGGATATTTTTGGAGAAGCTATAGAAGGGCCGCGCAGTGGAGAAGTATTGCCCATCACCGAGTCCTACATCGGTTATTGGTTTAGCTGGGGAGCATTCTATCCCAATGCAGAAATCTATTAAGGATAATTCACTAGATAAAGATATCGAAGAGAGGGGATTGTATTCTACATACCAAAGTGAATGGCCTGGGTTCTCATCCCAGGTTGTTCCTTTGGGAAACACTCCAGAAACGAAAAAATGAGTCATCCCTTAGGATGACTCATGCTCATTTATTCATCAAAACTATTAATCAAACAGTTCGAAGCGCGACGTCCTATACCGCAAAACTTTCTCCACAACCACATTCACGGGCCGCGTTCGGATTATTAAAATAAAATCCCTTTCCATTCAATCCGCCGGAGAATTCCAGAGTAGAATTACACAGATACAGGAAACTCTTTAAATCCGTTACGACTTTAATGCCGTTGTCTTCAAAAATCTGATCGTTCGGCTGATCTTCATTATCAAAATCCATTTTGTAGGACAAACCTGAACACCCTCCGCTTGTGACACTTACGCGTACGAAGAAGTCCTTATCTATTCCTCCCGAAGATCGGATTTCTGAGATTTTATCTTTTGCACTATCTGCAACAAATAACATATCGCTAAATGCTTTTTTGAAGTTGATGGTGAAGTATCACCAAATTACTCAAACAACTTCTTTTATTAAAAGAGATCAACTATCTGCTTAGTGATGTGCACTTTCGGACACCGTCACTTCCAGATCATTTTTCTCCTGATAATCTTTAATCGCCGCCTTAATAGCATCCTCCGCCAAAACTGAGCAGTGGATTTTTACCGGTGGCAAAGCCAACTCTTCTACAATTTCCATATTGTCGATAGCCAAGGCATCATTAATTGATTTTCCTTTAAGCCATTCTGTCGCCAGAGAAGAAGAAGCAATCGCAGAACCACAGCCAAAAGTTTTGAACTTGGCATCTTTGATGGTTCCTGTTTCATTGTCTACCTCGATTTGTAAACGCATGACGTCACCACACTCAGGCGCACCTACCAAACCAGTACCAACTGATTTACTGCTTTTGTCGAGTGTACCAACGTTACGAGGATTTTTGAAGTGGTCTAATACTTTATCAGAATAAGCCATGATGAATATTTTTGTGTTGGTTGAATATTTATTTTAAAAAAAAGTAATTGATTAATGCTCGGACCATTCGATAGATTCGATATCGACTCCGTCCTTATACATTTCCCAAATCGGACTTAAATCACGCATATGACTTACGCCTTTAGTCACCGCATCAATGGCATAATCAACATCTGCATCGGTGGTGAAACGTCCTAGGCTGAAACGGATGGAGGAATGCGCCAAATCATCGCCCAAGCCCAGTGCTACTAAGACATAAGAAGGTTCTAATGAAGCCGAGGTACAGGCAGAACCAGAAGACACTGCAATATTTTGATTGAAAGTCATCATCAGACCTTCACCTTCAACGTGTTTAAAAGATAAGTTTGTGACGTGTGGCATTCGGTGCTCTACACTACCGTTGATATAAGTCTCTTCGAGATTTTCCATCAACGCCTTTTCGAGGCGGTCACGCATTTTCAGTAAGCGCTCGGTATCTTTTGCCATATCTTTCTTAGCGATCTCCGCTGCTTTTCCAAAACCGACGATACCAGGAACGTTAAGTGTACCGGAACGCATGCCGCGCTCGTGGCCACCACCATCCATTTGAGCCGTTACCTTAACCCGAGGATTCTTACGGTTGACGAACAAAGCACCAACTCCTTTAGGACCGTACATTTTATGCCCGGTAAAGGCCATCAAGTGGACACCTACTTCTTTAGGATCCACCGGAATTTTACCTACTGCTTG
>JANQQI010000112.1 GCA_028285085.1 Saprospiraceae bacterium
CATTATTCAAAGTATCCCAGCTGATTTTTTGCACCCCTTTGAAATTCTCACAGTCGTAGCCCAAAAAACCGTTGAACTGGGCAATTCCAATGTCGTAGCCATAGGCAGTGGGCGAGTTTTCAATGGACTGGAACTGCTCGCTGAAGGTCTCGGCGGCGGGAAGCTGAATGGAGTCAGCAAAGTGAATATCCATGCCGGGGATGCCGGTCCAGCCCGGAGGCAGTTCCCGCCAGAAGGCCAGCAAGTTATTTTTAGCGTGTCCATCAGACATGACCACGAGTTTGTCGTTGCCCTCGCCCCAACCCATCAGTGTTGGCGTAGTACCACTGCCTTCCGCAAAGGAGCCAACCGGACCATCGTTGACAAAATCGTAGGGCGCTTCCCAACCGAGGGATAAGTCGTTGCCATCCCAGTCAAATTTGAGCAGTCGCTTATTAGTAGTGATATAAAAGGAATTATTTTCATCAACTGGAAAAGCATTATGATTGGTGATTTCGCCCGGTGTGGTGGGGTAGCGGAGCGTGTCCAACAATTCAAAATCCTGATTGAGAAGTCCTACGGTCCCGTAGAAATTAGTGGTATCATTATCACTATTGAAAACAATATGTCCGTCATAATTAATACTAAAATGTTGCACCCGATTGATCCCGTAATCACCAAAATTAAAAGTATCCAGCGGGAGAATCGCCGAATAAGGATCATTTGGAACTGCGTCCGTCAGTTTAAATAAGCGCGTATATTGATTATCATCCGGGTCAAATTTGGGGTCGTAGGTAAACCAAATGTTGTCATTGGTCAGCAAAAAATTCCAACCAAAACTCGTAATAGGGTCAAAGTCAATGCGCAGACTATCTACGGCAATGATCTCGGTGCCGTCGTCAATAAATTTAAAAGCGTGCGTCGAATTAGAATAGAGCATGACACGTTCTCCGTTGGGGTACTCATCCGAAAAATAAATCCACGGTGAGGTACCTCCTTGAATATCCTGTCTTGATTTCAAGACGATGCTGTCTCCAGCTATTGGCCCTTTAAAGCAAGTTGAGGCTTGCGCGTAATTATTGCGATGATAAATCGGCCAGGGGGATTCCGCCAGAAAAGGATTGACGGGGGGATCATTGGGGCAAACTTGGGCCAAAATACTCATGGACTGAAGACCAAAAAGAAAAAGAACGAGCAGTCGATACATGCTGAGGGGGATTAACGTTTAATAAAACGATAGAATCGAACGCCACAAAGTTAGGACCTATAGTCATTTCAGACAATGGGAGAAATACAAAGAAGACGTTAAATAAGGCAACTCTCAGTGCCTCACTTGCGACTTAAAGGTTAAAAGTATCACGAATACTTCGATCCTGAAAGATAGTGGCCATGATGCGCTCGGCCTGCGGCTTCTCCTGAAAAGGCGTCTGGCGAAATAGGTCAGCATATTTTTCACTAACCAATTCATCCAATTGCTGACTTTTTGTGGGGAGTGTATCTTTGATAGCATGGACATAGGCGGTGTTGAAGCGCATCTGTTGAGGATCGACCCAGCCTTCCTTGATGAAGCCTGCGGTTTTGCGCGCGCAGCGGCAGGGGTTAGCAGTATTAATCAAGCCACATTTATTTTGCATGAACTGATAAAGATCGCGCCGCGCGCGTTCCAGTCGCTTGCGGAAATTGGCCTTGGAAATATCCAGCAGTTCAGACCCCAGATTGTGGTCGGCCTCAAATATTTCCCCCAGGATAAATACCAAGCGCTGCTCTCGATTAAGGCAGAGTAACATGCCCGAGAGACAACTGAGTTTGGCCTCCCGGATGAGTTCACGCTGCGCCAATTGCTCTTCGACACTCATTTCTACATCCTCGATCCGATCTAGATCTTCGCCGTAAGCCGCGAAAGTGGTCATATGTTTTTCTAACCCCGATTGCTTCATCCGCAAAAAATGATTGAAGGTGATGCGATAGAGCCAGGTACGAAAATTACTCTTGCCCTGAAACTGCGATAGCTTAGTCACGACTTTGATCAGTACTTCCTGAGTGATGTCCTCCGCATCGAAAGGATTGAGGACCATTTTTAAGGCGACATTATAAATATAGTGCTGGTGCCGTTGGATTAACTGCTCCAAGGCGGTTTTCGATCCCTGCAAAGCGGCATCGATCAAGCGGATATCCTCCGCTTGATCGTATACGAGACTATTTAGTGGATGGTGCATAGGCTATTATTACGGCTGAAAAAATAGACTTTTCTTACGACTTCTTTTCATTATAATAAAACTGCTCGTTGATAATTTGGCCGTCTTGCCACCGTTGTACCGCCACTTGCCGCTGATTCACCTCACCCAATTGTTGGTGGGTAAAATGCAAATGCCATTCGACCATGGAGACCTGATCGTGTACGGCAAAATTCAGCACTTTGGCCGTTTTAAATTTGATCAGGCCGGCGACGTAGGCCTGCTCTCGCTGTAGGTTAGCTGCTTTGCCGATACAGGCGGGCCGATGATTATCCCGCATCTGTACCTGGTCGTGATAAAATTGCTCCATGGCTTCGATAAATTGGCCATCAATAATCATTTGATTAAGCCGTTGGACACGTTCTAAGGTAGAGGACATGTGAATAGAAAATTGAGGTGATGAAATTAAAACATGCGTTTGGCCAATAGAAAGCGAATACTCTGCTCGTCCATTTGACTGAAAAAGGCCAGACAAACCGGAGTTTGATGCGCTCGTTCGGCAGCCTGCTTCGCTTTTTCCATATTTTCCCAAACAATAACGTCGACCCAGACGCCATCTTCCGTTTGGGAGCAGGTTCTGGAAATGAAGCCATCGTTAGATTCGAGAAAAGAGGTGACGGACTGCGCCGCCGCTAATTGTTCTTCGGGACTGAGCCCGTCCTTAAATTTGAAGGAAGACACCTCCGTAATTTGTTCGTGCATGGCGATTGCTTTTGATGATGTTGAGAATGAAGATTGGGAAAGGACGGTCAGTGCCACCAACCCGGTTAATAGTAATTTGATCATGCGTCTTTCTTTTGGTTCGACCTTTAGATCATTGAAATAGGGACGTGTGACAGTTGGAGTGGATTTTTTTTAAAAGAAGAGGATGTATTAATAGCGGATCTGGTCGAAGTTGCAAACTTCGACCAACAACTAGGCATCTGATCAGCTCTTATGGATCAAAAGGTTAGTATGACTTATTTGCACTCTACACTGTTGGAAAAAATGAAAACAATACAAAGAATATATCCCCGAATGGTATAACCCTGGCTGGAATTTCCAATTTCAACTAACCGTAAAACATCTCCCTCTACCCTGATCTGGACAATTTTCACACTTTTTGGACAATTAGGTGCGTAATTGTCCAGCGGTTTGGACAATCTTTTGCCTTAATATTGGCATATCATATATTGATTATTCTCGTATCAATTCGATTTAAACATACGCTGTTTTACCCCAAAGCAAAAAGAACACATTCCAAACAAAGTAACCATCATTATCGTAGCCTTGAAGCGCTTCTACTAGGGAGTTGAGAGAAGCGTTGGCTGCGATACTTTGCCCCTCAGAACGGTTTAGAACAACTTCCAGATCAAAAACAAACTAATGTGGTCTCGACTGGGCCGCAAACACTCATCTTTTACCCACTTTATTACTGACAATGAGAAACCACAACTTGTACGCTGCACTATTGCTGTGCCTTTGTCTAATGTCGACATGCACTGCACTAGCATTTACTCCATCTACCGTTCGAGCCCGGGGTCTATCCCCGCCAAGCCTTCAGACTTGGCATAATACCCCTGTTCTCCAAATGTATCTGAGCCCGCAAATTGATGATACTTTATGGTTGAAATTGGCCGTTGAGAAACACTTTTTGTATACCCTGATGGGCAACACGAGCGCCTTACTTTCGTGAAAGCAAGATAGATAAGAACCTATTAGTACAAACATTCATTGGTTATGATTTTACTGGCTTGCTTATCCGATAGGGTGGAGCGGGCCGGTAAATTTTTTAGACTTACCCTTTGGAGTGGATACTTACTTCGCAAGTTTGTAGTTCAAAATGGCCACTGCGACTATCACTCCAGATGAGCTGAAAATGGCCATCGGCCCGGGCTGTCAGGCCAAGATAATGCCCGCCGCCCGGAAATTTATTAGCGACGTCTCCATTGGCGGCGGTACGCGGATCAGAGCTGACGCTGGTGATGCGTACCGGCGGATGAAAGTGCTGCCCACCATCTTCGGAGTAGGTAAAATATACATCGTTTTTTTGCTGTTCGGGATCGTGCTGGCTATCTACCCACGAGATGCCCACTACGCCCGCTTTATTGACAGCCACGCTGGGCGTTTGGGCTTTGCTCGGCAGATTATTTCCAAATTGATCTACCCGGATATCTTTCTGCCAACTGCGCCCCCCATCAGCCGAATAATTCAACCAAATGCCACCAAAATTTGCGCGACTCCCCAAAGCGCGCACAAAATACAAGCGGTCCCGAAAGGGAGAATCCCGCTGCGTATCGGCGGCTAAACGCATGTACCCCTTAGCGCCGCCGGGCTGAATAGATACTATGTGTTTCTCCGACAGGCGTTGTGTTTTTGGATCAAAACGCTGCACCCAAATCTTCTGCAAAAAATGCGAGGCCGGGACGATCACCGTGCCATCACTTAATATGGCCGGCTCACAAAAGTTGAGACGCACGCCTTGCCCCGGGATATGCGCCACTTCCCGAAAGGGCGCGTCGCCATGGCGGTGATACAATACCACATCCGCACTCCCATCCCCATTGAAGCGCACCACGGTAAAGTAAAAGTCTTTGCCGAGAGCGGCGATTTTAGTGCCATCGTGGCCATGGGCTGAGCTAAACGTTTTTGGTGGAGCTGCCCAGTGCTGCCCTCCGTCGGCTGAGCTGAAAAACTGAATCGGAAACTGATGTTGGAAACTGGATGGTGTGCCTAGCCAACTCATAGCAGTTTGTCCATTCTCTAAAATGGCGGTCCAAGGATCGTAGCCCCAATAATCGTGGGCGGTTTCAGCCCAATTTTGTCCTCCGTCGGAAGAATAAAAACTGGAGAGCCGACAACTTTGATATGGTTGATTGACGTCGGTCACCACCATAGCGGCCGCCAACAGCTGTTGGCGATCAGAAGGATGTGCGGATAGGTGCGGCTCTACCAGTGGGAACGTTGCAAACTTTGAAGATATCTTAATATTGGGACCAATTGTGAGCCGGGTGGACTGCACAGGCACGGCCACTGGTGCTTGGCGCTGTACCTGGCAGTCAACCAACAGTAGGATCGATAAGAACATCAATTGTTGAAAAACGATCATGCTTTTTTGAATTTTTTGAGCCATATATCTACGGGACATTCTAATGGAGCAGTGGATTCACTCTTTGAGCGGTGATAATCGCTATGGGGCCTTTGTGGTCATCCCGAATGAGGGCAATTTTGACTTCTCCCTTACCCAGGTCGGGATGATCCACAATCCCCGTGATAAAATGATCACCATTGTTTTGGGTTACCCAGTTGGTCTTTTTAATAATCTCTTTGCTGATGATATCGAGGATTTTGGCCAGCGTATATTTGTCCGTCACTGCGTAGCGCATCTCCCATTGATTATGATCTCCTTGGGAATAGAAATAGTCTTTCGAAAAAAGGCGGACGACCTGCCGAATGTCCAGCATGAAATTATCGGCGAGTTGTGAGCGTGCGTAATCCTTTTCTCTTTTCCAGGGGTATTCCATCCGGTTAGCGATATCCTGTGCGCGGCCGATGCCGTAGTATTTTGCAACGACTTGAAAGGCCGCATCGATGCCGGAGGACAGTCCGCCAGACGTAACCACTTGGCCATTGTCGGTGTACTTGACATCATTGACGACCTGAGCTGCGGGATAATTACTTTTTAGCATCGGGATCATGGAAGCAAAGGTGGTGGCGCGCTGTCCATCTAATACACCGGCCTCCGCAAGAAAAAAAGCACCACTACACACCGAGAACATCACTTCGGTGGCGGATAATCGATCTTGAATGAACTGCACGACGGTTGGATCGCCGGGACTATTTTCTGCCATAGCACCTCCGGGAAACACAAGAATATCTAGTTCCGGTAGATTGTCAAAAGTGAAATCCGGTTTTATTTCAAGCTGCCTGCCGATGAGAATGGGGGCGTCATTTTGAGCAAAAGTAACCATTTGCCAACCTGCATGTTCAAATACCGAAGCGGGGCCGGTGACGTCCATGATATCAGCACCATTAAAAATAAACATCCCCACTTTAGGCCTTTTTATAGGGCTCGCTGGACGTTCAAGATCTAAAATAGTGGGGTACAGCACCATATTACAAGAAGGACATTGGCCCATGCTTTCGAAGTACTTGCCATCGTGTGGACAACCGCAAGGCGGGCAGGCATAGACAATTTTATCTCGGGGGACTTCTCCATCGATGACTTTCTGCGTCAAAGCAAATGGAATACCAGTAAACAGAAACAGGCAGAGGCACAAAAATCTCATCAGCATTTTATTTTGGGTTTACCACAAAATAAAATGAGTTGTGCTCGCAAAGATTGTACAGAATTGCGTTTGTGGGAATTATCTGAAATTAGAAGGAAGGGTACCTTCTATTTTTTTAAAATGTCGAATAAAATGACTGTGATCAAAAAAGCCCACCTCGTGGGCAATTTCGGAAATAGAAAAATGCCCTCGGAGTAATTGTTTGGCTTTTTCAATCCTCAGGTTACGCAAATAGGCGAAAGGGGAGAGGCCGTATTGCTTTTTAAATTGTCGAATTAAATAAAAGCGACTCAAATAAGCGTGTTGTGATAAATCATCTAAAGAAATATTATCCTGATAATGGGCTTGAATAAAAGCCTTGGCACGTTCTAATGCAGGTGAGTTTTTGGATTCTAAATTAAAAGCAAAGGCTTGATTACTATAATCTTTAACGAGAGAAATGAAGAACTGATTAATAGTTGTACTGAGCTGTAGCTTGGAGGATTTATTGACTAACTGCGCGTATATTTTACGAAATTGACTGGCTAATGCCGGTTGATGAATTGGATGATTTTGAAAATAAATATCTCCTTTTTGAATAAAATGATTTTTCCGGTAAAGGGTATTTAAAAAATCAGCTTCGACCCGCAAGGATTTAAATTGATGATAAGCATTTTCGAAAGAATTTCCGGCGTGTAATTCTCCCGGATTAATGACGATAATACCGCCAGCCTGGACTTTATATTTTACTTTTTCGGTAAAACCTTCATTAATCCCTTCTTCAATTAAAATAATAGAATAATGGTCGTGAAAATGGCGTGGAAAACGATGATGACGATACGCGGTAGAGCTCGCCGACAAACCTTCACACACACGGGAATGAATAATTTGAATTTGAATATCGTCCTGATGATTATCCCTCATGTGATTTAATTTTAGCCATTGCTCTCACGGGAAAAGTACCTACGCCTTTAAACTTCGGCGGAATAGCACTAAACGTAAAACCCTCCGTTGGCAGCAACTGCAATTGACACAAGTGCTCCACGATCAGGATTTCTGCGCCGAGCAAAATAGTATGCGCCGGTCGTTGGCGTCCACTTGTATCATCAATATTGCAAGCGTCGATTCCGACCAATTTGGCTTGTTCATCTCGCAGATAAGTTGCCGCCGCTTCGGTGAGATAAGGATGTCCCTCAAAATAAGCATCCGTGTTCCAAAATCGATCCCACCCGGTATGGAGCAAAACGGCTCGATCGCGCACCGGGTAAGCCTGCAGGTCATCCACGGTAATTGCTCGCTTTTCGGCAAAGGGCACGTGAACGACCATCCCCTCTAAATCGGTAAAAGCCTCCAATCCAATCTCCGACAAATCTTTCCCTTCCTCAAAGCGATGAAATGGGCAATCCAGATAAGTCCCGGTATTACTCACCATCTCGATTTTGCCAATCTGAAATTCCGTGCCGGCTTCATAAAATGCTCGGGAGTCCTCCCGACTCAAAAAATCGCAGATAATCGGTGCGGGTAGCCCTTTGTAAGTAATTAAGCCATCCTCAATCGTGTGGCTCAAGTCGATCAGCTGTGGTGTCGAATCCATCATTGCAGGCGTAATCGTGAAAATTTTATTCGCTTAAAAAACAACTATTTTAAAGAGCTATAAGCATGTTATGTGTCGAGAAATTACAAACATTTTCCCGTTAAATATAAATGGTAAATCCTGAACGGGAGTAGAAAATACTGCTAATCTGCTACGCCTTTCTCTTTCAAAATTGATCGTGTTGTATAGAAAGTGATGCTGAAATGGTGGAAAACATTAGTTGTTTTATGCTTAATAAGAGAAAGTGCTTAGTCGTCGATGACAGGGAGGAATCGTACTATTGAAGGTCGACGACTATGCGGCGATATTTTAGTCGCTTGGTTATATTTTGTTAATTTGATTTTCAGTATCTTACGTATTCTTTCTGCACGGCTTTTAATCGCACCAGACTGGAATTGAAACTAAAACCCTTAGAGGTGATGGGTACATACTCAGTATTCTTTTAATCGCACCAGACTGGAATTGAAACAGGACAGAACTAGCGATGTAGCATACCACGTCGCCGGCTTTTAATCGCACCAGACTGGAATTGAAACTTGTTCACGCTGGGTCGCGTTAGCGGTAGCAGCAGTCTTTTAATCGCACCAGACTGGAATTGAAACGTAACAGCAAATATGCGCTTACTAGGATCGCACTGAACTTTTAATCGCACCAGACTGGAATTGAAACTTAGCTCGGATTCGAAATCTAAATCAAACTTAGTTCCTTTTAATCGCACCAGACTGGAATTGAAACCGTTTATCTTCAACCTTATAATTATGAAGATGGTATCTTTTAATCGCACCAGACTGGAATTGAAACTCAACGTTATCATCTACAATTACTATAAACTCACCAGCTTTTAATCGCACCAGACTGGAATTGAAACATCTTGCAGAGTTGTAATACTTCTGGTTGTCTATTGTCTTTTAATCGCACCAGACTGGAATTGAAACTTGCTCACGCTGAGTGGCGTTTGCGTTAGCAGCCGTCTTTTAATCGCACCAGACTGGAATTGAAACTACTCACCAGCAGCATAATATCGAAGACTAAGAGATCTTTTAATCGCACCAGACTGGAATTGAAACTCCATGACCGTTCCGGATCAGGTGCTCAGTCTGGAGCTTTTAATCGCACCAGACTGGAATTGAAACATTATTGATGCACTTCGTTCTGATGCTCGCATTAAACTTTTAATCGCACCAGACTGGAATTGAAACTTGTTGAACCTGATATAAGAATCTTGATTGTTGACCTTTTAATCGCACCAGACTGGAATTGAAACTTGCTAGATTCTCACAGCCTTGGCAGACGCTGTACTCTTTTAATCGCACCAGACTGGAATTGAAACATAATAGTTTCCGTCTTTAATTGTCTTTGAATTCATCTTTTAATCGCACCAGACTGGAATTGAAACCCTGTCTTGGTATACAAACAGTCGTTTTACGCTGGACTTTTAATCGCACCAGACTGGAATTGAAACTCTGAATCACAGCGAATGTTGACAAAAATGGTGTGACTTTTAATCGCACCAGACTGGAATTGAAACTCAGAATCACACCGGATGTTCACAAATATTGTGTGCCTTTTAATCGCACCAGACTGGAATTGAAACAGGGATGGGGGGTCTTTATCTAAGAAAAGACAATGAACTTTTAATCGCACCAGACTGGAATTGAAACATGACATGCTTGTGATAATCCGTACCGTCATAACGACTTTTAATCGCACCAGACTGGAATTGAAACCTTCCAGGGATTAATCGGAGTAGATTCAGAAAAAATCTTTTAATCGCACCAGACTGGAATTGAAACTCGACAAAGTAGGAACAAGCTCACCCATATCGAAAGCTTTTAATCGCACCAGACTGGAATTGAAACCCGGAAGAGCCGCCATAAACTAAATTTGGGTTGAGCTTTTAATCGCACCAGACTGGAATTGAAACGACGAACCCTCTGAACAAAAGGGCGACGTCATAGAACTTTTAATTGCACCAGACTGGAATTGAAACAGTGCTAGTTTACCCCAGCCATTTACTTGTGGGTTACTTTTAATCGCACCAGACTGGAATTGAAACACTACAGCGACAACCGTTGCGACATCGCCAATTCCCTTTTAATTGTACCAGCTAGAAATCTTTTACTGCCACCCATCCGCTGATGCGGTTCCTTCGCTTAAAAGTCCCCCGGACTTTTATTCTGATTATAAAATCAGAAATCGCTCAGTCATAATTGCACCAGTGTGGAATTGAAACTTCTGAGCGAAAGGAAGAGCAGACGTATTATAATCACTTTTAATCGCACCAGCATGGAATTGAAACTTTGTATGGTCAATAAATTCCCCTAAGGGATTTGTGCTTTTAATTGTACTCGCTTGGAATCTTTTTCTGCACCCATCCGCTGTCGCGGTTCCTTCACTTAAAAGTCCCCCGGACTTTTATTCTGATTATAAAATCAGAAATCGCTCAGTCATAATCGCACCAGCTTGGAATTGAAACCTATATACGTTGAAGGTCGTAGCTACCTTTTTATCCCTTTTAATTGTATCACGATGGAATTAAAACACCTTCATTTTTTTAATCAATACCGCACAAGTCCTTCTCCCCACCTCTAGCTCCGTAGGAGCGAAAACTATTTAGAATAAAATTGCCAATAACCAAATAAAGCTCCGTAGGAGCGACACCTTAACCACCCAAGACCAGCAAACATCGCTCTTTTACACATCATCTGATCGGTCATCAAAATTGCTTAGCTCTACCCGATTGAAATCCTCAAGATCCAGCTTAGTTTTTCTATCTTTAGTCACTTCAGCGCCGATAGAGAGAAAGCACGATAGAAAAAAGGCCATCAGGCATTGCTGCTTCGTGGGAGCGGCAGATTAAAGATCTAATGTTCATTAATCTTCGCTTCGTTAAGGCCACAAAAATCTACCATCTCCTGCAACCTCTCCTGGGGCTTAGTGTCTATAAAACAAAAACAACTACGCGATGAAAACCCTATTCTGGCCTGCAAGCCCTAACACCCTTTTCAACCCTTCTTTTCAATCCTATTTTCTAACGACATTTTTCCTGATGCTAGGTGTATCGATAAGCAACTCAGCTTACGCTCACAATGGATCCGTATGCTATGCGCATCCCATGTCGAAAGTGACGATCGACGGAGATCTGACCGATTGGCCCCAAGGAATGACCATATACCCAGTCGAGCTATTTGACGGAAATAAGCCCGACCACGAGCGAGACTGCAAAGCCCAGTTCCGGGTCGGCTACGCTTTGGATAACCGCTCCATCTATATCGGGGTGGAGATTATCGACGATGACTACGTACTCAGTCCCGATAATCCACGCTATGATATGCATGACCTGCAGGTACTGTACCTCGACCCGGCCCATACGGTGACCAACTCTGGTGTGATTGCCTACGAACTAAGTGAGGATAATCGCAAAATAGTACATCAGGAAGAAATGCAATGGTACCCGCAAGTGAAAAATGCAAGCTGGGATAATGTGGAAGTGAAGATCAAACGCGAGGGCGACCGCACCGTATACGAATGGCGTATTGCGCTAGGCGAGAGACTCGTCCCAGGCCATTCCATCGGCTTTGACTATGTCTTTTTTGATAAAGACACCGATGAGGGATTCAAATATTTTAGCTGGGGGGCAGGAGGAATGAAGTTTGCGAACTTTCAGAGCCTGGGCGATTTGGTCTTAGTGCCGGCGGCGCAAGAGATGAACACCATCAGTGGCCGCCTGTCTGCGGGCAAGGATGAAAAAGGAGGCTTTCCGCCGACGGTGACCTTGGAATGTACCAAGCCGGAAGGCTTTTGGCTGAAAGCAATGGTCGATAGCACGGGCTATTATCAAGCCAAGGTGCCGGTAGGTACCTATACGATTTCAGTACCCAATAAATTGGTCCTTGATGAAGAAGAGGAAAATCCTTTTCGCGTAACGGCAGCACCGATTACTGATTTTGTCGTGAAGTCCGGTAAAGCGATGGAGCTACCTACGATTACCCTTAATAAAACTTTTCCTCGGGATATGCTTCCGGCGAAAGGCATCTTGCACAATTTTAATGCTGCTGCGGGCCGACAGGTGGATGAGTACGTCACCCACTTGCAGCGATTTTATGACATCCCGGGGGTTTCGCTGGCGTTGATCAAGGACGGTGATATTGTGTACTATAAAACGTATGGCGTGCAAAACGAGCATAGCCAAGTACCAGTAGAGGAAAGTTCACTTTTTGAAGCCGCTTCGGTTACCAAATCCGTGTTTGCTTACGTCGTCAATCGATTGGCGGAGCGTGGGGTGATTGATTTAGATAAACCCTTGCACGAGTATCTGCCTTTCGAGGCCATGGAAAAATTCCCGGATTATAAACTCATGACCGGCCGCCATGTCCTCACCCACCGAACCGGCTTACCTAATTGGGGAATCGATCTGAAGTTTAAGCCGGGCACGGACTTCGGTTATTCCGGTGAAGGTTTTGAATATCTCAAGCGCGTGGTGATGCACATCACCGGCAAGGAGATTACCGAGGTGTTGAAGGAAGAGTTGATTGAGCCAAATGGTTTGTACAATATGCACTTCTCCCAATTAGAGAAAGGCGTTTTGGAAGAACACGGTGTTTCTGGACACTATGACGCTATTCCAAGTATACAATTTTATCCCGAAGAGCCAGGCATGGCTTGGAGTATGTTTACCGAAGCGAAAGCCTTTACGGGCTTTGCCAAAGTGATTATGGAACGGAAAGGGCTCAAGCCGGAAACGTTCAAGTCGTTTTTAGAAATACACACCGAAACGCCGGAATGGTCGGATCCTGATTCGCCCTACAAACAAGGCTTTGGGTTGGGGATCGCGGTACGTGAAACCCCTTACGGTATTGCCTTCGGCCACGGTGGAAATAACGGCGACTTTGAGTGTATGTATGAAATGTATGATGATTTGAAAATGGGCTACATCGTCTTCACGAATTCCAACGTAGGCGATTTCATCGCGCGGGGATTACCAGAATTGTTGGTGGAGGGCAAGAAAAAGAAAAAATAGATTATTATTAATCCAATCTCATTATACTCCCTTTGATCACTGTTGGTCAAAGGGATTTTTTTAGCATTCAATATCTTCTCCAGCTGCCCGCAAGTTAATAGCTTGTTCGATGAATCTAGCAATTTGGGTACCGTCGACCTCATCCTTAGCTTTAAATCGAATACACCCCTTACCGAGACTCAAGCCCTGTAGCAGTGTTCCTTCGGCGTCAATTTTCTGGATATTGCCAACGTAGAGACTAACGTAATTTTTTTGCGCATTGAGATGGAAGATACTACCTACAGTATCGCTGTAGCAAAGCATTTTATATTCAATGCCTTCACGGAGCTGGGGTCCGGCGGTCTGGATAAGATGTCGAATTTGCATTAAAGTGCGTCGCCGCCAATCATCTTCGAGAGCGGTTAAATATTCTTCTGGTGTGGATACATCGTATTGCATGGAACGCATTTAATTTTTTAGAGTATGGAGTGAAATGTAACGAATTTATATATATAATGATAGTTCAATTGAGTCTGTCAAATTACAGCTTTAATTCGCTTTTTTCGGGATAAATCTTAGGTTTTTTAACTTAGTAGGGGAACGTTTTTGAAAAATCGGTATAAATAAATATGGAAAGAAAACCTCCTCGAAAAGCAGATAATCAGAAGGAATCTTCACCTAGCAAAAAAACGGATCGCAAAACATTATTCCAATTTGTGGATCAACGGCCGGAGGCAGTTGTACAACGGCAACTTCAGAATGTAGCGTGGAATAGTGGTGTTGTGCAAGCGGGAAGGCGCTTGCGATCTTCATTGAACAAAACCAATTCTACGACCAATCCTCCTATCCAACGTAAGATTGATTATAAAAAGAGCTCAACAACGGTTCCTGTCGATAACGACGAAGAAATGCTCGAATTTCTGGTCAGGAAATTTGGAGAGGAACATCGGGATATGCTGGCTGCAACTATAGCCGAAGAGGCAAAGAGAGGGAGATCAATTAGCCCTTATTGGTTTTATCAAGGCTTGTTAAGGCATTTTGCTAGTCAGGTTAGTGAACTAGGAGAGGGAGAAAGAGGCAGGCCTCAGATGCCTACAGATTTTCAAGGGATCAAAGATTTTGCTGTATCCGAGCGAACAACACTATTAGGATCAGTAGGTCGAATGAAATTTCCAATAATTAAAAATGAAAAGGGTGGTGATCATGCAGAACGCATTTTTATTGATCGGATTGATGAGCTAAGTAGTAAGAAGGAATTGGATCTATCTGAGGATCCTGAAGTCATCATTACGATTAACAATAGTCCTTGCAATGATCGTTGCGCCAACCTGCTCTCCCAATGGGTGAGAAGGCATCATCTCACCAATGTTACTGTATATTTTGCCAATCCACATGGGTTTAACGAAAAGTCAACGTTTAGCGAAGACGAATTTGTGCAGGCCCGCACAAAATTGCGAAGCGCTGGTATCATGGTTCGCCCTTTCGAACCACGCGATCATATCAGCTCAGCTCATAAAAATCAATTGAGAAGAAGTGGCTTTAGCCGGTGGAATCGTCGCTATAATACTATGAAAAGTCGACGTAAAAGGGCCAGAGCACTGGGAAGGTTAAGGACGCCTAGCCCGGAGAAAGAATCTGAGTCAAGCAGAAAACGAGATCGACCTAGACGAAGAAAACGGAGTCGTAGTCGCAGTCGTGAAAAAGATAGGCATAGTTCTAGCCCAAGCGTATCGCCGGCGCGTAGATCCAAATTCAGATCAAGTCGGTCAAGTGGAAGTGATAGTAGTGAAGTAGTGAGCAGCAGTAGCAGAGCAAAAAGACAAAGAAGGAGAGGACGTGTTAGAGATGTGATTCCCGGCCGACTTCGCAACGTTAGTGGGAGTGGTATGAATTGCTTGATTAGGGCTACCTTATTGGCTGCCTTGGGCCATGTTGATGAAGCTTCTGTAACGATTATTCGAGATGAACTCATTCGACGAGGTGTGGCGCAGGAAGGACGTATGTTGGATCTCGCTGATGAGGCTGGAGCTTACATGATCACCTTTATGGTACATAATCATATCCTGGCGGGAAATCGAGGTATTGTTGTATACTACCCCGGCGGTCATCGGCAGGTGCTAGCCGGTGTAAACCCCATCAATCTCTGGCTGAGCAGAGAACATTTTCAAGCTATCATCTAGCTATTTCTTAGCTCTGGAAAGGTTGAAGTTGTTGTAAGACCTGAGTAGCTCGTTTTTTAAACGCCAAGCTATTTTTATCCAGTTGATCTTCGAGAATAGCTTGGAGTTCTATTTTCAGCGTGGGATATTTCTGACGTAGCTGATTCAGAGCAAACAAAGCGTGATTCTTAGTAGAAACAATGATCTTGGGATCGAGCAGCCAGTTAACCATTAAATCGATGGCTTCGCCTTCAATGGTTTCGGGAACGCCGGCGTATTGGAAAGACTTGGCGATCGTTCGGTGAAAGTTTTTGATTTTGATTAGAGGACGATCTTGTACCATTTGAGGTATAATCCCTCGGACTCTTTTAGCATCCATTTGACAGATATCTCCTAATAACCAGGCAAAGCGCGTCGAAATATCGGTGTTCATGTATAAAATATCAACGAGCTCCTCCAATGGAATATCATTCAGAATAATGAATTCGGCCCATTGTTGCCGGTCAGCACCGGTACTTTTACCAATATCGCGAATCAGTTGAATCTTAAAATTGCGGGTTAAAGGAGTTGTCACCATAGTCTAATGCTTGCTTTGCTCTAGAAATTTAGTGAAATATTTCTAATTATCGAACACTTCACCTCAACTCAATTGTTCAATGGTCTTATAGAATTGTCAAAGTTTATTATCTTCTGGCCAATTCCTTTTCCACCAAAAGCAACCTAAAACATGTATTTTCTAGGCATTGATGTCGGCAGCTCCTCTATAAAAGTAGCTTTGATTGATGGCGCAAGCAATCGGCCGATTGGTATTCTGTCCTATCCCGAAACGGAGATGGAAATGATTAGTGTAAAAGCGGGCTGGGCGGAGCAAGACCCAGAGCTTTGGTGGGAATGTATTGGTGAAGCGACTCGTCGCCTAATCGTGAAAACGGGAGTGGCCAAGGAGGCGGTGAAAGGCATTGGGATTGCTTACCAAATGCACGGCTTGGTGCTGGTAGACAAAAATCACGACCTACTGCGACCTTCGATTATTTGGTGTGATAGCCGGGCCGTGGAGATTGGCGAACAAGCCATGAATGAGCTCGGGACTAATCGCTGCTTCGAGCATCTGCTGAATTCCCCGGGGAATTTCACGGCTTCAAAATTGAAATGGGTACGCGAGCACGAGCCAGACTTATTTGCGCGGATTCACAAAATTATGTTGCCCGGTGACTACGTCGCTATGAAAATGACAGATCGGATTTCTACGACGATTGCCGGTTTGTCTGAAGGGATGATGTGGGATTTTAAAAATCAACGAGTGGCGGATTTCTTGCTGGATCACTACGGCATTAATCCTGATCTCATTCCCGAAATATTGCCAGTCTTCTCTGCCCAAGGGGAGCTGACGCGCTCGGCTGCAGAAACGCTCGGCCTTTCGCCGGGCATTCCGGTAGGCTACCGTGCCGGCGACCAACCGAATAATGCAATGTCTTTAGCGGCCTTGGCACCGGGAGAAGTTGCGGCTACGGGCGGTACTTCCGGCGTCGTGTATGGCTTGAGTGCCCAGCCGGTTTACGATCCCCAATCCCGGATCAATAGCTTCGCCCACGTGAATTATAGCGTGGAGCAACCGCTTACCGGCGCGCTGCTCTGTATCAACGGTGCCGGTATTCAATACCGTTGGATTAAGCAGCAAGTGGCGGCTGCGGGTATGAGCTACGCTGATCTTGAGAATTCTGTTGCCTCAATTCCTATTGGAGCAGATGGCCTATCCATGCTACCTTTTGGCAATGGCGCCGAGCGGATGCTGCAAAATCGCGATATCAATGCCAGCGTCCATCATTTGCAATTTAATCGCCATACGCAAACCCATCTGTTTCGGGCGGCGCTTGAAGGCATTGCGTTCGCTTTTGTGTATGGTATTGATATTTTGAAAGATTTGGGCCTCCCCATTGAAAAACTACGCGTAGGCAACGATAATTTATTCCAATCGGAAATCTTTAGCAACACCATTGCCACCCTTACGGATAGTAAGATCGAGGTCGTGGAAACCACCGGAGCCGTTGGTGCGGCCAGAGCGGCAGCGTATACTACCGGTCATTTTACGGATTTATCCGTAGCGATGTCCGGCGACCCGATTGTGACCACCTATCAGGCGGCTGGCCATCAGGAGGAGTATGCTGAGGCTTATGCGCGTTGGTGCAAAGTATTGGAACAAGCGATGAAAAACGATTAGCCCTGACTGATGATCAGTCGCAAAGAGCCGATATAACGGGGTAAATCACGATGGTGACCGTATTTTCGCTCCCATTCTCCTGAGGCCAAGTCATCGGCCAAGCGTTTGACTAACTCTGCTTCCTTACCTTCCGGTAAAAATCCCCAAGCCGATTGGGCTTTACGAATATGCTCATCCAGAAAGGCCTCCGGCCGATCGTAGAAAGCTTCTTGGAAACCATCAACACAGTTCTGCGGAATAGGAATCTCTTGGACTTCACATTGCCCACCCAGGGTTTGCGTTATAGATTCAATGCTGGGGAAACGTGTCTCTTCTATCGTGATAAGCTCGGGAAAGTAAGCTGCATTCCAAAAGTCTTTTAAGGCGGCAGGATCGAAGGTCAGAATGACTACTTTATGGCGGCTGACGCGTTTTAGCTCCCGCAAGCCCTGCTCCATTTTCGCCCAATGATGAATCGTTACACTGGCCATCACGGCATCAAAAGCATGATTGTCAAAAGGCAGTTGCTCGGCTCGGGCATTGATTGCAGGTACCTTTTGCTGAGCCAACCGCTGCTGCCGCATAACCTGAGAGGGTTCTACCGCGACGACGTATTTATCCGCAGGTTCGTAGGAGCCCGCTCCGGCCCCAACGTTCAAGATGGTCTGAGCATCCTCAAGGGCTGCTTCGACGTATTTTGCAATTCTGGGGTCGGTTTGGCGGTATCCGGAGTAATCATGTCCAAAGCGGTCGTAGTTAAAGGCTGGGTTTTCAATCTTCATGTTTCGTTTTTTATAAGAGGTTTAAAACGGAGGCCTTAATTGCTCTATTTAATTAACCTTTATATAAAAAACGTCTCAAACCGATAAGAAGTTAATGACCTCAGCTCCGTAGGAGCGATATCTTTATAAATTCTTGTAGAAAGAGAATGATAATAACAGCCCTATAAGGGCGACATCTTTATAGCTCAAATAACCTGCGATAAACATTCATATTCAAACCAAAGCCGTTGTTCGTAAGCGCGACGCCCAATACGGTTGATCGATGTACCGCAATTCACCGGTATAATGATAAGCCCGGGCTCGTTGATTGGCTTGAAAAACAGCATCAACCTGTTGTCGATATTTTTGTAAAAAGGGTTCAGCATTAGTGGATGGCAGAGCTGCTAAGGTCGCTTCAGCTCCCTTCAAGCCGCTGTACAAGGCAAAAAATATCCCTTGCGAGGATAGCGGATCAAACGATAAAGCCGCATCGCCCACGGCGAGCCAGCCATCTTCTGCCACCGAGCTCGCCTGAGCAATTCCTGCCCGTCGTGCAATCGGCTTTTGCTGAAAATCATCCATTGAAATAGAGTAGGGGAGCAAGTCAATGGCATTGACCGCCGTGATGAGTTGCTGTGGCGTCTTGATCGAACGAGCAATGTGTTCCGGCTGACTATGAAAGGCTAAAACCCGCAAATCACCCGGAAGCCGCGCCGAATACCACCAACCGTCGGCTACAGATTTTATGCGTGTGCATTGATCTTGGTCTTTTGTTGGTGGGTGTAACCAGGCCGCAATTGCTAGTTGATCATCGTAGCTGATGCGGGCTTTACCAAAGAGTTTTCCGATTACGTTAGCTCGGCCACTGGCATCGATCAACCAGTTGCATTGTAGCGCGCTTGGTAAATTGGGCCGTTGTTTTTTGAATCCAATTTGGTAGCGATAACCTTCTAAATTAGAAGATTCAATCTTGCCCAACTTAGCAGAGATGAAATCTACGCCGCGGGCCTGGGCTACCCGGCGCAGTGCCGCATCAAATCGATGCCGCAAGACATGCCAGCCACCACCTTCTGGATTCTGGATGGCATCGCGATAAGTCCAATGATCGGTTCCCCAGGCGGAGGCATTGGCGGTACAAGTCATGTACTCCGCCGGCATCAACAAATTTGACAGCCCCGGAATGCCGAGTACATGCAGCAGGCGGTCCGCCGCACCGGGAATAGATTCTCCAACCTTAAGGGCAGTGTCGTTGACTTCGTCCAGAATAGCGACCCGTAACCGGGCTTGACGAAGACGGATTGCGGCAGCGCAGCCCGCTGGCCCCGCTCCCGCAATCACGATATCATAGCCGGCCATTAAACTCCACGGCGTTTGATGGTGGCAAATTCATTACGCTGTTCTTCGCTGAACCAACCCGCTTCGGCCAATGCTCGGTCGGTTGGCCCCAGTTGGTTGTAAGATTCGAGGAAGATTTTATGCGCTTTTTCTAATTCGGCCCGTTTGACTTCGCTAAGATTTTCAACGTAGAGTAAATCCGGTAACCAGTCGATATCATCGGGCTTAGGTAAGGCTTCGAGTATACCCATCTCACCAAAGTGCTGGATCATGTACATCATTTGCTCCGGCGCCGGGTTCTGAGCCGGAAGCTGCCGTAGCCAAGATGGCCGATTTTGGAAAGCTGCGATCCGCTCAGCCATTGGTTTACGTTTATCCATCAGGGTCTGGTAATCAATCTGAGTGAGTACCTGATTGGGCACGCGTGCCGGCCAGAAGGTCGGCAAATACGGATCGTATTCCATGTCGTAGCCAGAGCGGCAATAAGCGGTATCGCCTTGCCAAGGGATCGCCATCCAACGCGTCAAATCACCGGGGCTCTGATCGTACAAAGGACCTTCCATGGCGATCACCTGATTATGATCGAGGCTAGAGCCATAGCTCGGATCGTTTTTACCCGGGGCCCGCATGCGAATCCGATATGGCGCTCGATACATGGAGGCGTGACGCATGGGCCAGGTCAGTTCTGCTCCGGGATGGAAGGCGTCAGCCAGGCAAAAGTGCATGGCAGCCTGATCGAGCATGTCGGGCTGATCCTGTAAGTCGACATCCGAGAATTCTTGGTATCGCTTGCGATTTGGATCATAATCACTAATAAAATCGCCACTGACCCAGCATTTGAGAATGTAATCGTAATAAGGCGGCAATTTGAGGTATTTATTCGGTGAAGGTGGTTGGGTTGGATCAGGATCGGTATAACCGAAAGCATCACCGTACATCCAGGGCCAAGCGCCTTCTTCAACCGTACGGGTATTAGTCGCCCGGAAGCTGTTGTAAATTGTGCGGCGCAGCTCGGCGTTTGGATCCGGGTATAGTTGGCTGATTGGTGCAATGGATAGCTTGTAGAGCAAGTCAGGATTCGTAAAATCCATGGGTGCTCCGGCACCAAACATCGATAGAAAGCCTTTGTTGACCCATTGTAATTCATTAAGGCGTTGCAAGATCGGGCGGACATGCTTTTCAAAAGAAACGCGTTTTGGAATCTCTAGCATACCGGCCTGCATAAATACGCTTTGCATGAGGTCGTTCAAAGTACGCCAGCCGACGAGATCGGGCGCAAAATTAGGTGGTCCAGTGGTGACCCAGGCTGGATCGGCGTCAAAATCTTTATTGCCAACGGTGACTTTGGCGTGTACCGGGCCATCGGAGATATCATCGTACCACCCGGCAGCATTATTAAAACTGCTCGGATTATTGGGGTTATAAACGGGTTGTTGCGAAGGACTGGCCGATACACCGTGCCCACCGAAGAAAAGTAGTCGACCAACTGGATCCGTACGTAACTCTCCAAGTGTAACCGGAGTGCCTTGGAATTCACCGGTCAGTAAAAAACTGGAATCGCGCATATTCAATCCCATGATTTTTTTCTCTCCGGGATCGATGGCGAGGGCGGCGCGACCACTGCCTTTTACCTCTGGATTACGGAGGGGAACGGTGAGATTAACGGTAGCTGGAATATCCATCGCGGCATTGAACTCGTACCAGGCCGCTTTTTTATTGGCGACGTGGACGGACCATTCGACGCTGGAGTTTTCGGATTGTTGAATTTCGGCCACCACATTACCATTTTTATCGTAACCGTACACCCTAAAACGAGCAGCTTGGCGTTTGATCGCCCCGCCAGCATCCCGTGTTGACCCGAAAGGCGTTGGCACCGGATTACTTACTTCCGGGCCGATGTAATAACCGCTTTTACTATTACCAACTCGGGCCACACCAATTCCTGGATGAATACGAACATGGGTAATGCGGTCAATTTCTTGCTGCGTCAACGAGCGTGGCTCCTCTGCGGGTTTGTGATGTGGAAATGGACAAACCGGATTTTTGATAATGGGTTCGCCGGGTTTCTTCGGCTCTTTCTCGGGCTGACCATTTTTATTACGACGATAGTCCGCGCTGGTTTGATAAACACTCATCCGCGCCTCGGCGATACTACCAACCGGTTCGTTAGCTAGTGGCACTCGACCGATGTTAAAGGCTAGCCAATCACCGTATATTTCCTGTTCGGGCTTGGTGATATTTTGCTTGGGTAGCTTGATTGTTGCGACCTTGATGGGGATGGCCTCTTTTTCATCCCAAATGACGGTGGCTTTGTCCAGCGGGAAATGCTCTTCGATGTAGGCGGCGCTGAATTCACTGGTATTTGGCCGACGCTGGATATAAATGTCCAGTGTGGCCGAGCCGGCCGCCATGCGGCCCGCTAAATCCTGAGCCAGGAAGTTAGGATCATCAATGTTAGGTTCACCGGGGAAGGTAGAGGTACCCGGGCGCAGAATGTATTTACAATATTGATCAGGCCCTAAGCGAAAAGGAACAATACTCCACAGTGAGGTTTCAAAGACTGATCGGATGGGTTTGGCCATTTCATCCAATAAGCGATTGGTATCCGGGGCATTCTCCTGAATCCATTCATCACTCCAGCCTTCAAAACTGGCCTTCGTGAAATTACACATATCACGGGCCGTATCAACGAAGAAATAGGGCACATTTTGCATCAATAAATCTGCCGTGTTCGCACCGTTGTCCTTTACTCTTTTTTTACCATCAATCCCAAATATTTTAATCCCAATCCCGATGGTACTTTTCCAATCCGGGCGACCATCTGCAAGGTCAGAAGAATAACGAACGTAGACTGGATGGTCACCAGTTTGGGCCCACATCCCGTGTTTGAGGTCGTCTGGGATATTATCCATAATGGTGACTTTCCCTTTGATGATCCCGTGGGTGCGTAAGAATACCGGGCGTCGAGCCGGGCATTGTCCCTCTTCCATGACACGCCTTTTTTGTGTCATCGTGACAAACATATGCCGTAAGCACTCAATGGGATCATCGCAACTACAGGTCTCGTTGAAATTTGGCTTTTCTCGATAGAGACTTTTCATAGGTCTTGAGGTTTTAAGTAGATTTTGTGAAGTAAAGAATGAAGTTGTATATAGAATTTTAGGTCTTGATTGAAGCAAGACAAAGATGAGAGACGGAGTAGAAATGATTAATGCTGCTAGTCCTAAAACAAAGAATCATGCTTTAAGAAGTGGTGCTGCTAATATAATGTTTTTTTATTATATTTTAATATGGGAGAAAGGAATTATGTATTTGGAGAAATTGAAATTATGGAGGACGTATTTAGAAATCGTCTTTCATTTTAAAGAATAAAAGATATCCCGACCATAACGACCGGGATACTTGTCATTAGAGAGTTTTGAAAAATCATTGTAATCAAGTACGGAGGTGGACAATTGATCCCCACCAGAAGACTTATTTCATGATTTTGAAATATCTTCTACACAAAGAAGCCCGAAAATCCCCCGAAAGTTGAGGAAAATCGATTAAGGTATAATGAAGGTATTGTAAAGAAGTAATGAAAGGAATTGACTAGATGTTAATTCCTTTTTTAGAAGATGATTTTTGACTTTTAAAACCTGTTTTTATGCACTATGAGGTTCAATTAAATCCCAGAGATTGCCGTACAAATCTTCGAAAACGGCGACAACGCCATACTCTTCTTCGCTGGGCGGGCGCACAATTTTAATATCGTGTGCCAGTAGATTTTGGTAATCCCGTTGGAAGTCGTCGGTGTGCAAAAACAAGAAAACGCGCCCGCCACTTTGATTGCCCACCGCTTGTAATTGTTGAGCATTTTTAGCTTTAGCCAGCAGCAGACCACATTCCGAACCTTTTGGCCGCACAACCACCCAGCGTTTTTCGGGACTCAGTACGGTATCCTCGATCAAATCGAAATGCAATTTTTGCGTGTAGAAAGCGATGGCTTCATCGTAATCTTTAACAACTATGGCGAAATAGACGATTTTTTGTTTCAAGTCACTTTTATTTTAAATCTCTTCCAAAATAGACTCCCCCTGAGATTGATCACCCGAGGTCCATTGCCAAGTTTCGTATAAACGGATTTTGCCATTGGATTGGATCTCCGGGCGAGAATGACAGATCCCGGTCATGAGTTCACCGTGAGTGTTGACCTGATGGTAGCGCATATCGATGTGGCCTTGCTCATCTACGATTCCGATAAGATGGCCGCTTTGAATTTGCCCTCCCTGATAGGACGAGGTGAGGATATTGCCTTCTTGTTGATAATGAAATATCGTATCCGCCGAAGTTTCACCATTTTCGGTATTACTGACTGGCCGAAAATATTTGTTGTGATAATTCATCCCTTTATGGCTTCTTTCGATTAGTGGTTCGCGCTTTGCCTTCTTTAGTCAAAGCCATACTGGTACGCCGCGTGAGTTTTTTGATGTATTCTACCCGGCGAAAACGCAGCGCACTCCAATCTTTGTCGATTGCTACCATGCGTACGCCTTCCCAGCCATGTTCTCCAAGAATTGCCCAGCCGGTATCCCGATTAAAATCACAGGTATAGTTTTTCGAACTGCCTTTTGGATAGCAAAACCACAATAGCGCATCGCCTTGTAGTTTAGGGACGAGACGAGGCACAATGGCATCAATTTCGGCTTGTTGAGTGACAAAAGCCATGGCAAAGTCGAGTGTTTCCACCTCATCACTGTTTTCTATGAACTGGGTCCAGCCCGCCATCGCCCGCATGTTTTTCCGAAAGCTATCGGGGGCATTCAACACTAAGATCGGGGCTTGTTCTTTGAAGTTGAGTTTTTTGAAAATAGGATCCATAATCTTAAAAATAGTTCAAATTAGGAGTAAGCCTAAACTTTAATCCACATTTATCAATAATATCCAATCCTCATCATCTGGCGTATTAAGGATCGGCGTTTTTGTGGGGCGGGTATAGGATTTAGAATTGAAGGATTTTCCAGTACGAGGATTATACCATTTTAGTTGGTAGGAATCATTTTGAATAAGCTGGAGCTGAATCTGCAAAGATCGGCCCGATGGGAGATAAATGACTGCGCCCTGTCGGTTGGCTGTAAATGCTGCAACGGCATAATCATTCGAAGCGTACTGACCGCTCCCGGTGATCAACAGTTCACTTTCCCAGTCTGGTTCTAATTGATGAAAATGGAGTTGATGCATGAGGTCAAGCAGATGCCGTAAGCTGCGGGCGCCAGGTAATTGCAAAGTGGCCCGCCAGTCCTCTGGCAAATGCCAATTGGGACTCCCATAGGCATGCCCCGTGCTGCCTCTCAACGCGGCCCAGTAAGCTTGTTTACGAACTTGCCGGGCGGAGCCCCAAGCACCGTGTTCTTCTTCGTAGGTGCTTTCCCCCAAAAAGAATGGCATAGCTGATTTCTGATATTCGTCATAGGCGACTTCGTAAACATCCGACTGGATACGATTCCAAGCCTTATTGAATCCACGGAAATAGGTGTAGATCATACTGATGTCTAGCCAATCCGCCTCGGGATAAACGTCTGTACTCGAATGGGTACTGGCTGCATGGTAAGTAAACAAGTGCTCGGAAGTCGTTTCTTGTAAGCCCTTGACCAGGGCGGCGTATGCTTCCGGTGCACCGTAGGGATCATTATCGCCACCAATAATCCACATGATATTATTGTAAGTCGCGTAGCGTTGTCCGAGCCAACGACTGAATTGATAAGTCTTTTCTACACCGTTGACATTCATCGGTAAAGGCTGCCCCTGAGTGTCTAGGCCAGCCATATCTGCCCGGCAGCAGCCCGCCCACAGGGGGACGATACCTACAAAAAAACCTTTTGCTTCAATGACATTTAAAATGCTATCCACCCGATTAAAAAATAATGCATTGGGTTGGGAAAAATCATGATCGCCTAACCAAGGGCTTTCGCCGTAGAGATTAAGTTGCCCTTTTGCCCCGGTAAGCATGATTTGCAGACTGTTAAAACCTTGCTGTTTGCGTGTATCAAGATATTCACTGACTTCGGTCAGCGTCAGCTTAAAAAATAAATGCCAAGGAGTATCCGCCTGATAGAAGAAGGGCTGCCCTTGCGCATCTTCTAGGTAACGCTGATTGTCACTAACGCGAAGTGGAAAAGCTACGGCAGACTGGCTGTAACCATAATTCAAAGCAAGCGAGCACAGTAGGAGATAGAAGAGTTGCATTTTTTCTCAACAAGTTGATGATGACTTTAAGACCGCTGCGGTTAATTAGTTTTCCACGGCTGAAACATCAACAACGATTCCGTTTGGATCCTTCAACAGTAAGCGGCGTTGACCGTAAAATGTGCTATGTGGTGCTTTTATAATCTCAATGTTTTCCTTTTGCGCAAGCGTGAAGCAAGCGTCGACATCATCAACGACAAAGGTCAGGTAAATGCCTTGCGGATTTTGCCGGGCGGCTTCTGGTACGATTTCGTGGGTGCGATCGATAATGCCTATTTCCATGGATAGCTCCTTAGAAACAAGATTAACGAACCAATTGCTATCGTAAGTAGCCTCAAACTGAAATAGTTTGATATAAAAATCTCTGCTTGCCGCGAGATGGTCAGAACAAATGTTTACTAATAACCGCTGAATCGCCATGCTTTGAGGATTTTAATTTACTCTTCTTTAAAATACCACCAACTCCAACTCGCCAGTACGGCACCAATCATCGGTGCGACGATATAAATCCAGAGGTGATCCAGATTGCCGGCAACAACTGCAGGCCCCAACGAACGGGCCGGATTCATGGAGGCTCCCGAGATCGGCCCGGCAAAAAGTGCTTCTAACAATACGGCTGCTCCCACCACGGGGGCAGTGTAATGACTAATGGCTTTCTGTTGACTCACCATTAGGATAACTAACATCAAGATGTAAGTCAGAATGATTTCCAGAATAAAGGATTGCATGACACTACCTTGGGGGAGCGTCATGCCCAGGGAGGTATGCGAACTAAATAAGAGTTTGAGGGTACCTGAAGCCAGGACTGCCCCGACGAGTTGCGCCATAATGTAAGGGACAACTTCTCGGCCTTTGAAAAGGCCTGCGGCGGCGAATCCTACCGTAACGGCTGGATTAATATGCGAGCCGGACAGGCTTCCGAAGCAATAGACCACAATCATGACCACCAAGCCGAAGGCAATGGCAATGCCTTGATGGGTGATTGCCCCCTCCGAAAAATCATTAATGACAATGGCACCGGTGCCACAAAACAACAGTAAGTAAGTGCCAAGGGCTTCGGCGACGTATCGTTTCATGTTGGAAAATTAAAGTGGTTATTCGTCTTGTTTTTCTTTTGGCTGAGGATGCAGTTGCTCGAACGCCCAGTAAACCGCGCGGTGCAGAATAGTCGCGTGATTCTCTTCGGGCATCGTTTGGTAAAACACCGTCAATTTTTCCTGCTCGCGCAGCGCTGCCACCAGCTTGTCGGCAACTTCGTGCATGACCGGATGCTCTTTGCCTAAGGCCACTGCGATGCGTTGCTGCATATTTGGTTGCGCCTGCAAATAAGTATTTATATCGTTGATCATTTTTTGCTGATCCCACCAAAGCGAGGGACTAACGATGATATAATCATCGAATAATTGGGGCGACTTTAAGAGTACCTCCGTTGCCAAAAGGCCACCCATTGACTGGCCGATGAGGGTTTGATGATCATTTGTTTTGTAGTGCTGTTGGATGAACGGCTGGACCTCTGTTTCCAGAAAACGGATGAAAGCCGCGGAGCCACCCTGTGTTGGTAAGTGTTTTTTATCCTCGGGATCATTGCTGGGGTAGGTGAAATCGCGATAGCGATCCACATTCGCGATCCCCACTACAATGGCGTGGGGAAGTAAGCTGTACATATTCATGAACTGCGCCAGCCCGGCAATATGTGGAAAGTCTTCGTGGGCGGAGCCGTCAAGGACGTAAATGGTCGGATAGGTAGCTACAGAATCCGGGTGATAGCCCTGTGGAAGGTAAATGTTTAGGCTGCGTTTTTCATTTAGGGCTTTTGAATCCAGATGTTCTACCACACCAAAGGGAAACACTTCTTTGTCTTTAGGATAGCGAGCATCAACTTGTTGGGCGTGCAGTGGAGTCACCAGGATGCACCAAACACAGATAAGGAATATTGGCCTTTGCATGACTTGGGTATTGGTCTCACGAATATAATTACTTTTCAGGTAATAGAAATATAAACCTGCTCTGATGCTATAGCACGAAGTACGAATAGTGGAGCAAATGATGATCTTAACAGTTGTTAAAATATGTAGGGACTTTATGTTAAGATTTAAATACGTGTTAAACCAATGACAAGCTGTTGAACTTACGATTATAGAAGGCCATTTTTGGTACAATTCTCACACACGAAAAATTGAAGACCTATGCAATTCCTTAAAACATCCTTCCTGCTTTTAAGCACCCTCATTTTGTTTAGCCAATGTGCCATCAACGGTATTTTACGTGAAGATGAAGATGTGTTCAGAGGAGAATCTCGAAACCGTTTGGAAACAACAGCGGCACCTATCGAGAATCGAACGGGCGTTTGTAACGTCAATAATTATTATGTACACACCTCTGGCAATGGCGGCACCTCTGATTTGACTTTATATACGGAGATCGTGAAAGAAACTGAGAATTTTGTACTTGAACCTGAGATTTACATCCAAATCGATAAGCACATTATCAAAAAGCGTATTGAAAGATTAGATCAAGGGATGCTGCCAGAATCCGAATCAAATGCGGACAATCCTATTCCCAGCTTGAATATCGCCTTAAATAATGCCAATAACGGTGCACCTAATCGGGATTATTTCCGCCTCCATTTTGATGAAGATGATATTGAAAAAATTCGTCGAGGCTTAGATATCCGCTTTCGCTATTATTACGGGCCACACACGGTGACGATTAGAGTGAATCGTGTTCAAATGGAAAAACTCAAGCGATTAGTATCAGGAAAAATGTAGCAGCCATCAAACATAACTTTGAGATGGCTTCCAGTAATTTTAGTTATTACGTTGAGCAATTAGCTGCTCAATGTCTGCCGGTTCGAGTTGCTCAAGATAACTCAGGATACGAGGGATGAAGACGGTGTAATTAGGATAAGTGTCGGGATCATTTTCGTAGGTTTCCGATAATTCCTCCAAAGCGGGTAGGAGCAGAAAATGCATCTTTTCAATGTGCTGTTCACGCAGTCGCTCCACCTCCTTCGTATTCCCCATCGCCGTAGCGATACGGATTTCGCCTAGCCGAACAATGTGCTCGTCTACACAAGCATTCCAGTGGCTGACTTGATTAATTTGCATCAACTCGCGCCAAGCCGGCGTGAATAAATCAACGCTTTTCTCAATTTGCTGAGCAAAGGTATCCTGCTCCAAAAGTGAGCTCACAAAGGTATGTCCGAATTCGTGGATCGTCATCTCCGTCAACAAGTTGCGATCTCCATAACCGAATGCTGTATAATCCTCCACTTTAGCTAAAGAGTCAATTGCAGATAAACCGCTTAAGTTTTGGTAAACCCGCAGGCCTTTACCGGTATAAACGTAGGGCCCAATGCCACGATACCCGCCTGTCGGCATCGCCGGACTCGGAATAATGCCATAAGCCAAGTGACTACTGTCTCGGTAATAATGCTCCATCGCTGCGATGATGCCTTTGGGCAATAGTCGCTCGATTTCCGCAATGCTACCTTGGTAATAATGTTGGTGTTGATTTAAAAAGGCTTCTACCTTGGCATCTAAATAAAACGCACCAAGTGCTTCGGCATAAGCAGTGAACCGAGTGGCTTCGTGTTGAATACGATCCGCCCGCAACGGATAACGTAAGCGCGGCCGAGGAAAGCCCTCATAATACAAGAGTGCCTCTACTATTTCATCGGAGCCATATACTTTAATCAACTCACCGGTCATTTGCATGGCGGGATGGCTCTGGTAATCCCGGAAGTGGGATTGAGCAATTTGGGCGATTGGATGCCCCGCAATGGAGCCATCGTAGAACTGGGTGAAAATAATCCAGAAGGTCTCAACCATGGGATTGGGAGCGATCGCCATCGTCTTCTCAGCAACGGTAGCTGTAGATGGGACTTCTGTTGTGGGAGGCGTCGCTTCTTCTTGACAAGACGTGAATAGCAATAGGAATAGGCAAGGAAAATACCGGAGGCAATACATAGGAAGTTGGCGTTGTTTCCTATATGATGCTTCAGTTTATCTATCCCCCTATTTGCAATAGATCATTTTACCCACTTATTTTACTAAATAAATGAGACCAGGGAATGATAAAGGGTAATACGATTACCCAAATCACAAAAAATCCAGCCATTCCTTTGGGATAATCACTACCCGCCCGGACCGCCGGCCAAGCGGCAAAAAGCAACCATGATCCTTTGTAAATGAGCTGAAAAAGCAATACTAAACTCATTTTATAAGGAAAGAACAGACCTAAAACTGATAAAACAAATATGGCCAACCACAGTGCCCCGACCAGTCGAATGGCCTCCGAATAGGCAAAAGCACCACTAAAGACGGTTGTTTGAGCTAATCGGGGGTTGAAAAGACTGGTGATACTAATCCATCCCGCCACGAGGATATTCGCCACGTAGATCACGCGCATCAGAAGTTCACCTAATTGAGAAGGAAGCATGAATTTGTTGTTTAACTGCGAACAACAGATAGGACGGAAGGTTGAGAAAGTGACCAAGTGCAGCAAATAAAAACGAGCTTAGAAAGCCCCGCGCTCTCTAAGCTCGAATAAATCGGAAATCAACTTACTAAAAGCTTATTCCGTGAAATATTTGTAGGAAAGTAATTTTTCCAAATAAGTGCTTTAGATTATGCACGTGGCATGATCACTAAAGACTGCGTATAAATTTGCTGATCCTGAACGATGCTCAAGATAAGCGTACCTGGTGTAGCACCACCCAAATCCAAGGATTTGCTGTACTGGCCGTCAAAGTTGTTGATGACTTCTTCGAAAAGTACTTTACCCGTTGCATCGGCTACACGAATTGTCGTTGGCTTCGCTTCTGCTTGGAAACGTAGATTAATCGGTCCTGTAGATGGATTCGGGAATACAGACAATTCTTTTAATTCAAGCGTATTAGAAGGGGTTTCAGTTGGCTGAACCAATTCTTCTGGAACGACTTCAACGATTTCTTCTGCTACCTCCTCCGTCTCTTCGTCACAAACCTTGAATTCAGCATCAATTTCCATCAATTCGCCATCACGCTCGATGCGTAATACATACATATCACCTGGCTCGTGCTTGTCGCGCTCGCGTACCAATTCTTGGTGAGAGCGTACCAATACGTCATCCAGAGCATAAATGATATCACCTCTCTGTAGGTTAGCACGATCAGCTGATGTTCCTTCGATCACTTTGCTGATTTTCATACCACCGTTGTGGCGGTTGGAATAAATCCCGATGAAAATAGCACAAGGATCGCTTTTGAAACGAGAGTAGGCATTATCACTATGGTTATAGCGGTAATTATAATTGTAGTTATAAGAACGCGATTTCTTCTCACCTAAAGTCGCAGTGAGCTGGGCCGGAGAACCATTGCGTAAATAATTAACCTGAATAGTTTCGCCGGGCTGGTGTGCAGAAATGGCGCGGGTGATATCACCTACTTTGATCATTGTTTGACCATCTAAAGCCGTGATAATATCTCCACTAATGAGACCCGCTTTTTCAGCACCGCTTTCTGGTACGATACGCGTAATCAATACGCCATCTTCATGTTTTTCGGAGTAAATACCGAGCAAGGCACGTTTCGTGCTTTTGCCAACGTTATTAACGTCCGTTGATTCACCAACAGTAATGTGTACGGTGTGAAGATCGTCACCATCGCTGTTGTCAGATCTGGCTTCGCGTACGAAGAGAATGGTTTCGTCGTTGGCATCTTCGATATCCCCACGGATGTTGATTTCGAGATTTTCACCTTCGATGTTCAGGTCAGACAATTCTTCCAGATAAGTGCTGACATCTTTGTCTTTGACGACCGTTTTTTTCACGGTGCCATCTTCATCGGTGATCGTTTGGACGATGTAAACTTGGTTAGTAGAGGGAGTTTGGTTTTGTTGGGCCTTTGAAAATTGAGGACTAATGAACAGCGCACAGAGCATTAGACTCGAGAGCGTAAAAGTACTTTTTTTCATTGTTCATCATTTTAGAGGGGTGAAGTAAATAGGTGCCTGACACCGGGCGAGGAGGCTATTCGGCAAGCGCAGTGTCGATGGGCTTACGGTTTAATGACGATATAAAATACAAAAACGTTGCACCAACCTTGGTTAATATTTATCGCTTTAACATCTTGGGTAGGTACTGTGTAGGGTGAAAAGGAACGTATTCTACATTAAATTCTAGCTTTAAAATTCATGCAAATTGAAAATCAATCCTCCGAAGTTCTATCTGAAGTTTCACAATAGAAAATCAGGGTACTGAATGATTGACCCGGTCGGAAGCTGGCGTTCTTAAGATATTGGTTATCAGGGAGTAGAAAATTTTAATATATTTTAAAATGTATAAAGAAAAAATGTAATTTTAACCCGTTTTTCAGCGGTGTGCTGATTATGAATCGAACGTTGAGCTTAACGACTCTTGATCAAAGTTCGAACGAGGATGAGAGTGAAATTAAAGCGGATGAAAAAGATTTGAATTTATTTTAAAAAATCATATTTCTTTCAATCATTGTTTATAAAATATCAATCCATGAAGTTCACACCCCATCTATTGCTCTGTCTATTTCTGGGCTTGGGCGTTACCTCTTGTGTATCGAATAAGAAGTTTAATGCCATGCAGGCGAACATGCAATCCGAGCTGGATGTTGCCAACAAACAACTCGGAAAATGTGGCGAAGATCTTAATAATTATATGAGCCAGCTCAATGCTTGCGAAATCGAAAAAGCGAAACTAGAAGCAGAATTGAGTAAGAGCGATAATGCACTTAAAATTCGCGAGGAACAAATTACTGACCTTAAAGAACAACGCGATAAGCAATTGTCTCAAGTTGGTGATTTGACGGTTTTGTCTCAATCGGCCAACGAGAATATCAAGGAAACCCTGTCTCAGTTGGAAAGCAAAGACAAATACATTCAATTATTACAAGCGGCCAAAACCAAAGCGGATTCCATCAATTTGGCGCTAGCTGTAAATCTGAAAGGTGTCCTCAAGCAAGGCATTGATGATGAGGATGTGGAAATCAAAGTTGACAAGACGGTGGTTTTTATCAACTTGTCGGATAAGATGTTGTACCAAAGTGGAAGCTCAAAACTAACTTCGCGTGCGGAGGAAGTATTGGGTAAAATTGCTCAGATTATTCAATCTCGTCCAGAGTTGGAGGTCATGATTGAAGGCTACACGGATAATGTGCCGATCAAAAATAGTTGTATTGATGACAACTGGGATTTGAGTGTGAAGCGTGCTACTTCGGTCGTTCGTGTTTTGCAAACGAAATACGAGGTCGATCCTAATCGCTTGATTGCTGCTGGTCGTGGAGAGTACAACACTTTGGCTTCTAACGACACTGCTGAAGGTCGTGCGACCAATCGCCGTACACGTATCATCATCATGCCGAAGTTGAATCAGTTTTATGATTTGTTGAACCCCAACGAAGCGGCAGCTGCTGGAGAATAAATAACTTCAAAGCAGTTCGTTTAATATAAAAGATTAGAGTTTGTGAATGAGCAGGCTCTAATCTTTTATTTTTGTGCTATGCTAGAAGAATTTAAAAAACAGGCCCGTGATCAGCGTAAGATAAATCGTCGATTTCTCAATCGCCTCTCAACCCGTCCACCGCGTGATCTTGATGAGCATTTCCATGATTTACACGAAGCTGCTTTCGAGAAAATAGACTGCCTTGACTGTGCCAATTGTTGTAGTACCACCAGTCCAATATTTATTCCCAAAGATATTGATCGACTCGCACAGCGCCTCCGAATGAAACCGTCGGAATTTATCGAGACGTATTTGACCGTTGATGAAGACGGTGACTACGTGCTGCGCTCAGCCCCTTGTCCTTTTCTTGGTGATGATCATTATTGTAGTGTTTACGAGGATCGGCCTCGTGCTTGTCGTGAATATCCCCATACCAATCGCCGTAAGATGCATCAAATTTTAGATCTGACTTATCGTAATACCTTGGTATGCCCGGCAGTGTTATGGATTGTTGAACAATTGCGTGAAAAGCAAGTGGGTAGCTGAAACCAACTACCCACATCTTTAAAAATTTGTGTTTATGCATCGGGCCCCATTCAAATGGGGGAACCGTGAGTATGAAGACGAATTAGTCTTTCTATTGACAGCTTAGACTATTCAATATGCACCAGTCGGATCGACAATTGCTCGCTGGCACTACTGAGTTTACAAGTGTAGATCCCTGTTGGTAGCCCGGACCAATCCATTAATTGCAGATGCTCCCCGGCAGGAAGGATGCGATGCTGAGCCATTATTTTTACCAATTGACCATATTCATTGTATAATTCCAAATTGACCGGCCCCTCAGTTGGGATGGCAAAGTTGATGATCGTACGATCCTTAGCAGGATTCGGTGTGGCCGATAAGCTGATGGCATCAATTGTAGATTCTTCCATTAACTCACTACTAAAACTACCTCCTGTAAGACTTCCTCCACCCGGATCTTCGGGCGTTTCTTCGGGAACACATCGCTTGACCGTAATATTCCAAAATGGGTTGGGTTGTGAACCCGTGACGGTGACGCCTGGTGTAAAGACAAACTGATTGGAAAACGTAAAGAAGCCCTGATAGGGTAACGAAATGTTATTTTCTTCATAGTTGCAATACAGGAGTTGTCCGCCATCCAGGGCGTTTTCCAGGACAATATTGTTGCTACAGAAGCTACCAACGTTAACCGCGTTTAATGGACCGGGACTACTGGGTGGCCCCATCATGGCCTGCATGTAATAATCAGAATGCCAATTAATCGCTTGGCCACCAGATTGACCAAGATTGAAGTAAGCATCAATATAGTAAACCTCTTCCTGATTACCCGGGGTGAGCCATTGAGAAGTGACAGGGGTGGTAGGACCTACCTCGGTACTGTTTTTATTGACCATCACTTGGAAAGCGGTACATGTACAATTATTTAGATTGACATTTTGAACAGGCTTATCAATAATGATGATGCTAATTCGACTGCTACGAGTAGCACTACAAAAAGACTGAATCGTCAACAAGTACAGGCCCGGCGAAAAACTAAAAAAGGTTGCACTGGCTGTCGGGTGTGGTAAGTTAACAGTTTGACTGATTCCGGTATTAAGCGGGAGGATGGTCAAATTATAACTCGTTGCGGATGCACTGGGTATCCAACCTACGGTAATGTTATTTCCCCCGGTATTTGTCACGTAAAAATCACCGGGATTTAAACAAGTATTGGATAATGGGGCTCCCAAAGGAAACTGGGCGTATAGATGGGCTTCCAGCGTCGCTTGAGGAATACCTACATCCGGGTGGTTACCGTAGGTATTAAAAAAGTTAGTTGCATACGTCGTAATCTGAGAAGAATCAATTTCTACCTGGCCAAATACCACGGTAGTCATTGACAAACAAAGCATTAATGACAGAAAATTTTTCATAGTAGTATAACTTTAGATCAAATAATGAGGTCGTGATGATTGATCACAACCAGCGTGAAATTAAACTAAATCGCTATTGGCAATTGGTCGTTCAACCTTGCCGATCAAACTGGCTTTCGGAATGATTTGATTCGGTTTGCAGAGTTAATTGGTAGAACTGCGTCTAGTGAGCGACAATAGACTTGAAAGCAAAGCAAATGACACCCCGTGGGAGAAGCCACCTGCTTTGCGTTGAGTTAGTTGGGGCTGTGCTTCATAGCCTTAGTGGAATTTATTTGAATCGTACCAAGCGAATTGATATCTGCTCGGTAGCACTGCTTAAGCGGCAAGTGTAAATTCCCGTTGGGAGTTCTGCCCAATCAAGGGTATAGGTATGTTCTCCTACGGGTTGAATATAGTTGTGCGCAATGGTACGTACCAATTGACCGTATTCATTATATAATTCCAGATTTATGGGGCCTTCTTTTGGCAAGGCATAATTCAGTATTGTGCGACCCTTCGATGGATTCGGGGAAGCAGTTAGCTGTGCTTTTTCTATTCCTAATTGTTCCGCTAGTTCTTCGTCGGACTTACCACCTGGATCTTCTGGTGTATGATCTGGAGTACAGTGTTTCACCGAAACACTCCAGCTAGATCCGGTAATGTCTTTTTCAAAATTATAAGGGTGAAAAACAAATTGATTTGAAAAAGTAATAGAAGCATGCCGGTCTGGGAGGGTGGATGACCCCGTATCATAAAAACTGTGGATAAATTGTGATCCATCCAGGGCACTGTTGAGTTCTATGTTATTTGCTAGACAGTTATTAAAGTTGGCAATATCAACTTGATTTAATGGCCCCGGACTTGACGAAGGGCCCATTACCGATTCCATGAAAAAGTCGGTATGCCATTCTGTATCACCATAATCAAAGAATACATCCACATAGTAAACTTCTGTGTCGTCGAAACCGATCCAATTAGCAGTAACTGGATCAGTCGGATCTTCCTGAGCGGATAACTGACTACTACTTTTATCTAACATCAGTTCAAATGCGGAGCAATCACAACTGTTAAAGGCGCCATACTGTACCGGTTTATCAATGATGATGATCGAAATTTTCTTTGCTTTGGTGGCGCTACAAAAAGATTGAATGGTCAATAAATACAAACCCGGCGTAAAACTAAAGAACGTCGCATTAGCAGTTGGATCGGGAACGTTGACGGTCTGGCTAATTCCGGTACTTAGAGGTAAAATCGTCAAATTATAACTCGTTGCTGAGGCACTGAGCGTCCAATCGACAGTAATATTGTTACCTGCGGTACTATTCAGTGAGAAGTTGGTTGGATTAATACAAGTACTGGATAAAGAACCTGTAAATTGCGCATTGAGATGCGCTTCTAGAGTTGCTTGGGTAATGAGTACATCTGGGTGAGCTCCATAAGTGTCAAAGAAATCAGTAGCATAAGTGGTAACTTGGGTAGGATTGATTTCAACAGAACTAATGGCATAATTCATTATTGAGAATAAAAACATAAATGACAACAAAAATCTCATGGTATATGACTTTTTAAAATGAAAAATAGTGTTCTAAAGGATGAGCATCACGAAGGATACTCTTTCGCTCGAACTGGTTTTAAGTGTGTCTTAATTGATCGTATACGACTAAGCCCTGTGTACTGGGGGCTTTTGGATAGCTCGTGTTAGTGATATCAGATTAGTAATCTTGGGGTTGAATATCAGAGCATTGTAAAAGTACATGT
This sequence comes from Saprospiraceae bacterium, assembly GCA_028285085.1. Lineage (GTDB taxonomy): Bacteria > Bacteroidota > Bacteroidia > Chitinophagales > Saprospiraceae > JAHDHW01. The sequence goes on from JANQQI010000112.1 coordinate 36,860, forward strand.
TTAGTCACTGCTCCCCAAGAACATTTTTTCGCATTTTTTCCGATTTTTCCGGTAGTTTTATCCAAAACTAAATTCATTTTTTATTGTCGAAGGTAAGGTAAGTGGTTGCAGATCAGGGATATGTGAAATGGATGGTTGTCCGCTCGTGAGAGATCATAGAATTCCATGTTTTAACCACAAAAGGAGTGAATACTTGTACTTAGGATGTCTTTAGTGAGTCAAAATGGTTGACTAAAAGGTAGGGGAACGGTCTAGGCAAGACAACTGTTGAAGGGGGAGAAAAAAGTAAGCGACTTCTACCTTCGTAAAGGAAGGAGAAGCCGCTCACGCCTCATATACCATTAATGGTAGCGCTAAGTTGTTCTAGAGGAATCTGTTAAGCGCTATTAACAGGGATAAATTGTCAAATACATCGACCATCTGAGATGGATCAACCGGCTTTCCGGTGGGTGCAGGCCCATAGCTTTACTTTATTGTCGAACCTGAGTATAAAGAGGCTATAATTTTACATTATCAAAGGAACTCGCTTTTTTTTTGAGAATTATCAAATAAACACTTTTGTTTTTTAGTTGATAATTCTACATTGATGTTCCTGTTGATGTTTAATGATAGAATAAAGTTACAGGTCTCTTTCCCTTAAGCCAAGTACAAATTTTTCGCTTTTTTCTACTTTTGGATCACTTATAGGCTATGCACAATAGCAAGATTTTGCAAATCATCGGCACTTTTGAGCGAAAGGAACTGAGGGAATTTGGTAAATTTTTAAACTCCCCGTACTTCGTTGACGGTCGTACCCAGAACCAGGTATTGGCCCTCTTTCTGCATATCCAAAAGTATTGGCCAGATATGGAGCACCCGCAACTCAAGCGCGAAAAGGTGTACCCTAAATTGTATCCCGGCGAGAAGGTTGTAGTGAGTAAACTGGAAAAACTAATGAGTCGCCTTCTGGCGCTTCTACGGGATTTTATTGTCCAAAAAAGCTGGGAGACTGATCGCAGTGCAGAGATGCACTTACTTTGGCAAATTCAATATTTCAGACACCATCAGATCAAAAATCTCCAGGATATTGCTGAGCGAAAATTGACGCAAAGTCGAAGTAAAATTAAACGTCCCGATATTCATTATTTCTACGAATCTTTCTTGATCGAGCAGCAAATTGTGGATGATGAAAAGAACTACAGCATCTTTGATTCACCTCGGAATATGCCGGATATGCTGCATCGCTTGGATGACTATTATCTGATCGCAAAGTTGAAGTACGCGGTACAAATGCTCGCGATGAATTATTTCATCGTTCCGCTTGATATTGACGAGGCCTTAGTCTCCGTCGAATTGCTCATTCCTCTGATCGATCGTAAGATAGAAGAGATGCCTCTACTGTTGATCTATTATCGGGCGTATCAAATGCTACGCGCGGAAGAGGAGGCCCGCGAGCAATGTTTTCATCAATTTCGCGATAATCTAAGTACCCATTTATCCACTTTACCAGAACCTGTCATTAAGGCCATGCAAGCTTTGATTCGCAATTACTGCGTCAGTCATTGGATGATGGGGGACCCATATTTCACAAGTATTGCCTTTCCTATGTATCGTGAACATCTCGATCAAGGCTATTTATACTATGAAGGGAAGCTACTGCCGAGTAGTTTTGGGAATCTTATTCAGTCGGCCACCATCGCTCGAGCATTTGACTGGATGCGACAGTTTCTAGAAGACTATCGCGATCGAATTACTGGCACCGAACATCCTGAGAATGTCTATCGTTACAATCTGGCTAATTATCATCTGGGAACGGGGGCCTACGAAGCCGCACTGGATTGTGTGTACGAACCTTTCGAAGATCGTTTTTACAAAATTGCGGCCCGACAATTGGAGATTCAAGTACTCTACGAGATGAAATCTGACCTCCTGGAATCCCGGCTTGAAGCGTTCAAGGTATACGTCTATCGACTAGACGAAGAGCATTTTCGAGCGAAGCGCAAAGAAGGCCTCCGGAACTTTGTCCAAATTGTCCGACAACTCCTTAAGCTGGATGGATTACCTGAACCTGAGCAAGCCCAAAAGCTTGAAACCAAAATACGTCAGGTAACTAATCTTGTGGGTAGAGACTGGCTATTGAAAATGATCCGGGAGTTGGTATGAAAAATCCAGCCCGGCACCTCTTTTGGACCAGGCTGGAAGAACAGATGATTTGATCGAATTAAATTTAACTCACCTCAAAGATTATTGTTTGCGTACTAATCGAATGACCTCTTGGCCAAATGCACTTTGGAGCTGGCAGGTATAAATACCCGTAGGTAAATCGTTCCAATTGAAAATGACGCTGTGGTCACCAGCCGTTGCGACTCGTTTGCTGATTACGCGTACCGCCATACCGAGTTCATTGTATAAGCTCAGTGTCACTTCACTTTCACCGGGTAACGAATAATTCAGCACCGTACGGTCTGTTGAAGGATTTGGCATGGCTTGCAGCTGGACGGTAGTCGAAGCATTTGAAGCTTGTTCGCTGCGGTCATTGTTGGGGGTATCCCCTCCGGTGCCTCCACCGCTGTTGGAGTTATTATTACCAGTACCAAAATCTCCGCCAGGGTCATTAGGATTTGGGATATTGACGGCCTCGCATCGTCTTACTTCTACTGACCACTCATTAGCGGGAGAGGCCGGAAATTCATTGGGATGAAAAGTGAACTCCTGTGAAAAGGTGAAGTAAGCAGGGTTAAAACCGACATTGAATGGGGGAGGAGGTTTTGAAAATAAAAACTGAACGTGACTGGTTTGCGCAATATTATTGGTACAGGGATTACTAATATTGACGTAATTAATGGCTTCACCGAAGGCATTGAAGGTGATCTTCATGTAATAGTCCGATGTCCATTGCGAATTATTGATTTTGAAATGTGAGTTAACGTAGTAAATCTGCTCGGTGAGTGGCTGTGACAACCAATTGGCCGTTACCGGTGCCGACATATTAGTCACTTCATCACTTGATACATCCAGAATGACGTCATTATAATCACATGTACAGTTGTTGTAATATTCTGGCGTGACCAGTTGAATCGGACGGTCGACGATAATAATCAACAACGTACTTCGTGGAGCCAAACTACAATGGACTTGTAATGCCAATAAATATAAGCCTGAATTTAACCCCGTTAGAGTAGAAGAAGTCGCCGAGCCCGGCTCTGTATTTGAAGTACTGACGCCGTTGCTCAGGGCATAGGCGCTTACTTGGATCGCATCAGCGTGAGGGCCGACCGACCAACCTAAAGTCATGGCATCATCTTCATTGCTGATGACGAAAAAATCATCCGCCTCATCACAACTTAACTCCGAAGGAGGAGAGGGGGGAAATTGATTATTCAAATAGGTCTTCAGATCATTTTGTGAAACACCTACCCCGGGATGGTCACCATAATGAGAGAAGAAATCGCTGACAAATTGGTCGACACTTCCCGGACCTACAGGATAGTCGGCGTACTGGCCGCTAACCCCAAAGCTGAGGAATAGTAAAAATGTGGAAATAGCAAATGCTTTCATGGTATATGAATAGTTTGATTTAAAAATCTACCTGGATGAATCAATGTCTTGGAAGTGAAAAAGCGATCTTGGCCTGCGTCGGGCAGACTGAAGCGAGCGCAAGAAACGTTAAATTTGCTTTTAGATCGACTTAATATCCCCAAATCATTCATGATAATGTCCTATCACTGCATGGTCCCCTTAGCCTGACCTTAAATTCATCTGGCAAGATGGATGAAGTGTATAAATAATTTAGTATCTATGGACATTGTAAAATTACTAGACCATGTAGGGACGATCTATTACAATATTTCATTTTTTTTCCACTTAAGGCCTCTTAAAGCTATGTTCAACAGTAAGATCTTACAGATACTCAGAGGGTTAAGTCAAGAAGAACTGAAACAGTTTCAGCAATATATTCTTTCTCCTTATTTTGTTAGTGGGCGAAAAAGAGATGAGATTTTAAGTCTCTTTAAGCTACTGAAAAGGCACTGGCCAGCTTTTGATCATCCCAGTTTAGCTAAAGACATTGTTTATCGGAAATTGTATCCGGGAGAGCTCCCGGTGTCGAGCAAGTTAGAAAAACTGATGAGTCGACTCCTTGGTCATTTGCGGGGTTTTATCATCCAACAGGAATCAGAACTCGGAAGGACCACGAATGATGAACTGCTCATCTTAATGAAGTACTACCGGCAAAGGCAATTGACGAACCTACTACAAATCTCCGAACGAAAATACGAACAGGAACTTGCTCAAAAAAAGCAATTTGACCTTGCTGATTACTATCTACAGTTTCAAAGGGAACAGCAAATTGTAGACGATGAAAGAAACTACAATGTGTATAAAACACCTCGAAACTTACCTCATTTGTTGGAGTCGCTGGATGATTACTTTCTAATTTCCAGATTGAAGTATACCGTCCAAATGTTGGCCCTCAATCAGGCCGTTATTCCGGTAGAGACGAAGGATAGTTTGGCAATGATTCAAATTTTATTGCCAATTATTGAACAGCGTAGACATACTATTCCACTTCTAAATCTTTACTATCTAGCCTATCGCTTGCTCACGGCAGCCGTTGACAAACAGGAACAGGCGTTTCAGGCCCTACGTGATTACCTTAAGCAATGCGAAAATACAACGCCACCTCCGATCTATTCTGCAATGCAGACACTGGTGCGTAATTTTTGTGTAGATCGATGGATTTTGGGCCAGCCCTATTTTTTAGACATCACCTTTGATGTTTATCGCGAGCATCTGGAAGCAGGCTATTTGTATTATCAGGACAAACTGCTGCCCGCTACCATCGGTAATATTGTCCAGACCGGTTTACACAGTCGCGCTTATGATTGGATTAGAGATTTTCTAGAAGCACATCGTGATCGAATCATTGGAACTGCCTATCCTGACAATGTCTATCGTTACAATCTGGCTACCTATTACTTGGCCATAAAGGACTATGATCGGGCGTTGGATTGTATTTATGATGCATTTGACGACTCTTTTTATCGAATTGCCTCTCGTCAATTAGAGATTCAGGTATTGTACGAGATGAATGCTGAAACACTTGATGCCCGTTTGGATGCATTTAAGATCTTCATTTATCGGCTAACCGATGAGCAATGCCGGGTAACACGTAAAGAGGCCTTGAGTAATTTTGTGGATCTTCTCCGGCAGATGCGTAGCACGGCCAACTGGCAGCGCCCCAAACGTGTTCAAAAACTCAAGGAAAAGGCATTATCTACTAAAAACTTGGTAGCGCGCGCCTGGCTTCTAAAAATGATGGATAACTTGGCTTAAAAATCCAGGCCACAGCCACTTTTGGCCAGGCCCGGAAGAACAGTTGATCTAATTTTGATGGATCAGCCGTAGCACTTGCTGCTCCGTGGATGTTGTCAAGTAGCAAGTGTAAATGCCCACTGGCAGCTTTGCCCAATCAATTTGCAAGCGATGCTCGCCGGCATCACTGAGTCCTTGATAGAGCAATCGTATTTCCTGACCCAATTCGTTGAATAAGCTGAGCCGAATCTCTCCGGCCTTGGCGAGGGTATAGGCTAGTGTCGTATGATCCTTGGCAGGATTGGGCATTGCATTTAGACTGGTCCTAACCAAGGTATGTCCTTCATTATTCCCGGAGTGCCCGTTTCCCCCGGGAGGGGTGGAGGGATCAAAGGGAACATCCGTATCGCTCAGCTCGCCCGTATAGCATTTGCGAATTTCAAGCGACCATCGATTACCTAATCCATCGGGCATGTCATTAGGGTCAAAGGTGATATAATTGGAAAAGGTGTAAAAACTGATAGGTTGCCCGTTGAGTTCTGCGATGTTTGGTATCGTAGATAAAAAGTAAGGGGATAATCCAGCGTAGCCAACGTATGCACTGCAGCTATTACTGACATAAACGGCATCCATCGGCAAGCCTTCGGCATCCGCTTCGATTTTCAGATAATAATAACTATTGAATGCCTGATTATTTATAGTATAATCTGCTGAAACTAAATAAATATTCTCGGCATCGGGGGTCGTATTGTAATCTGCACTAACCGGGCTATGGTAGAATGAATTCTCGTTGAGCGCACCACCCGAATAGATTAACTCTCCGGCGTGACAGCTACAGCCATTGAAGTAGTCTTCGGTGATTCTGGAGAGTGGCTTATCAATAATGATAATGTACAAGTCACTACGCGGTGAGCCATCACAACGAATTTGTAAAGTGGCCAAATAAAGCCCCTGGGTCAGATTGTTAAAAGTAGTGGAGGTATCTACCACTATGGTATCGGCATGTACACCATTATCTAAGGCGTAGACGGTTACTTCATAATTAATAGCGTGATTATGATCATTCCAACCCAACTCAATCCCATCATTATCCGTATTTATTAGATAGAAACTATTAGGAGGGGCACATTGGCCGGGTATATTATTAAAAGGAAATAAAGAAGCTAGATAGCTTTCCATTTGAGTCGGCGTCACACCAATACCGGGATGATCGCCGTACGCATCGTAAAAATAATCCACGAAGTCATCTACTTCATTTGGACTAACTTGAAATTGTGCAGTTACTTTAGTGGAGAAAAGTGTGAATACCAAAAGGACAAGTAAATGCAAGTGCAAAGATTTCATGCTATGTGGTTTTAGTTTTAAAAAGGATATCGATTTACAATAGATGGCCAACTTATATCGATTTGTATATAATGACATTGTAAAAATAGCTGATGGAGGTTTTCTTCACTATTACAAAAAAACTGATTTTTACCACTTGTGACTTAATTAGCAATGCGCTTAAGGATTAGTACCTAAAATGCAGAACAGTAAACTTTTACAAATTATTGGATCTTTTAGTAAAGATGAGTTGAAACGATTTCGTTCGTTTATATACTCTCCCTATTTCGTGAATGGCAGAAAGCAAAATGAGCTACAGTTGCTTTTTGAGCATATCCAGAAGTATTGGCCTCATTTGGATCATGAGAATTTATCAAAAGCAAATACTTACCGAAATATTTATCAGGAAGAGGAGATTATAGCGGGAAAGTTAGATAAACTAATGGGGCGACTATCGTTGGTTTTGCGTCAATTCATCGCTCAGCGAGAGCTTGAAAACAATCAAACGGAGCATCAGGATCTCATCTATCAGATTGACTTTTTTCGCAAGAATAGATTGACCAACTTAGTGGAGATCACCTCCAATAAATTGAAGCAAAAGCGGGCGAGTAAAACCCAGCGTGGCTTAGACTACTTTTTTGAAACCTTTCAGATGGAACGTCAAATTGTAGATGATGCCCGCAATTTTGCCATTTTTGACTCTCCGACCAATATGCCCGCTGTCCTACGGTCCTTAGATGACTTCTTTCTGATAGCTAAACTCAACTATACCGTACAGTTACTAGCTATGAATCATTTTATAGTGCCGGTTGATACCTCAGAAAGCTTGCAATCCCTTCAATTACTGCTTCCTTTAGTGGTACAAAAAAAGGAGGAAATACCCATTATCCGAGTTTATTATTATGCATATCTGATGTTGCAAGCTACTTCTAAAGAGAGAGCAGTTCATTTTGATCAATTTCGTAAAGCATTAGATACTTATCTGGATGTACTTCCTGAAGATATTCAAAAGGGAATGTTGACGCTTATACGTAATTACTGCATACGTCAATACTATCTGGATGATCCATATTTTCTCAAAATCACTTTACCACTTTATCAGGAGCATTTAGCAAAGGGGTATTTGTACTACCAGGAAAAATTATTACCCAGTGCCTTTGTTAATCTTATCACAGCTTCGCTGCAGGAGAAAAAGTTTGAATTAGCAAAATCCTATCTGGATGCCTATCAAAATCGAATCGCCGGGACTAATTATCCAGAGGAAGTTTATCGTTACGGTTTGCTTTTCTATTATACGGCTATCGGAGCATTTGATTTGGGCTTGGAGTTATTGCAACAACCATTTGAAGATCGGTTTTTAAAAGCTTCTTCCAGACAATTAGAGATTAGAATGCTTTATGATTCTGAATCAGAGCTCCTTGACGCCCGCCTCGATGCATTCAAAATCTATATTCATCGTCTGGATACAGCGAGTTTTCCCAAAAAAAATAAAGAGCGCTTTCGCAACTTCGTCGATTTGCTACGGCAAATGCGTAGCTCAACGAATATTAATCATCCCGAGCGCATCAAGAAACTGAAGGAAAAAGCTATGTCAACGGAATATCTGGCCTCCCGGCATTGGCTAATTGAAAAGATTGAGGAGATGTAAAAAAGGGGAATGTTGCCATTCCCCTCATCCATAGCTTTAGTCCTGTATTATTCACATAGACAAAACTAAGGGGAGAGGGATTGGTAGGATATTACAAATTTTGCGATTTATTCTACTTTGCATGTCGTTTACAGCTAATGTATCATCTCCGATTGCCCAGAACGAAAGGGCATCTCGCTGTTATCAGAGAGAACGAAATTTGCCAGTTTGAATCAAAAAAAGACGATTGGAATAATCGTCGAATTACCCACCAGGACACCGTTTACAACGCTTGCCCTTTTTGTACTTCTTACAGCATTTCTTTTTGAGTTTTTTGCCTTGGACAATCGGCAGAGCAAATGGAAGGTAAATTTGCTCGTCGGGGAGTAAATCCCCAGAAAGTGTGCTTTTAATGCGACTCATGTTAGGGTTTTTGCTGTTCTGGGATCAAAAATAATTCTTATCTGGACTTATTACAAATAAGAAGTGTTAAAAAATTGTCAGCTTTGTTAATTCTGAGTTTACATTAAAAAAAAGTGGGGCATCGAGGAGAATCGCTGCGTGAAGTTACAAACGGCGACGCATCCCTATTCAGCTACTAGAAAGAAGGCGATAAGAGAACCGAATAGTTCTTAATCCGAATGAAATTGAAAAGTCTGAAAACAATGAGAATTTACCGTTTGCGCTTCCCTTTATTGTTTTTGTAGTCCATAAAAATAAACTCACCGAGGCCTTGCAAAGAACTATAAAAGGCTTTTCCATTATTCGCCCGTGTGAATTGATCCACAAAGCGCATCAGATAGGGATCACGTGCGATCATGAAGGTGGTTACCGGAATATCCAGCTTGCGGCAGCGCAAAGCCAGACTCAATGTACGGTTAATAATTTTTCGATCTAACCCAAAGCTATTTTTATAATACTTCTTGCCTTTTTTGATACAGGTAGGTTTCCCATCCGTAATCATAAAAATCTGCTTGTTTGGATTGCGACGGCGGCGAAGAATATCCATAGCTAGTTCCAGGCCAGCGACGGTATTGGTGTGATAAGGGCCCACCTCAAGATAGGGGAGGTCCTTGATTTGAATTTGCCAGGAATCATTACCAAATACAATGATATCGAGGGTATCTTTTGGATAGCGCGTAGTGATGAGCTCGGACAGTGCCATCGCCACTTTTTTAGCGGGCGTAATACGATCTTCACCGTAAAGAATCATCGAGTGTGAAATATCGATCATCAAAACGGTGCTCATCTGGCTTTGATAGAAGGTCTCACGAACTTCCAAATCATCGTGGGTGAGACGAAACTCGTCGATACCGTGATTGATTTGTGCATTGCGTAGCGAATCGGAAACGGCAATATTCTCTGGGCTATCGCCAAATTCGTATGGCCGTTGGTCGGAGGTGAATTCATCACCGCGGCCCCCGTGTTTGGTGCTATGGTTGCCGCGTTTGGATTTTTTGAGCTGTCCAAAAATATCATCCAATGCTTTTTGACGCATCCCGATTTCCATCTTTGCGGAAGGCACAAAGCTAGGATTATCGTTATCGCCTTGACGAATGTATCCTTTGTCGATTAGATCTTGGATAAAGTCCGCCATGCCGTACTCCTCCGTGGTCAATTTATACTCCTTATCTAGTTCCGTCAACCAGCTCAGGGCCTCGCTGACATCCCCGGAAGTATGCAGCAAAAGCTCTTGAAAAATTTTCAACAAACGTTCAAAATCGGAACCAGACTGTTCTCCCGGTACGAATTCCGAGAAGCGCCATCCTACCATGCCTTAGCATTGAAATGAGAAAAAAAAAGAAATTACGAATTAAAAACGAATCACACCAGAACTATGTTTTGCCTTTAAGCAACGTAAGAGGCGCAGCATTGCACGAGTTGAGCGTAATCCGGGCGATCCGAAGCCAGGCGATGCACAAAACGCTCTTTGATTTCACCATTTTGAATGATAAACACCCCAGGCATTTGGAAACCGTCACCGAGTTGCTTTCCAACCCAATGCTGTCGCACGACACCCGCTGAGAAACCTCTGATCCAGCTTTGCAATCCGAATAATTGATTGAATGATCCCTTAGTTAATCCAAAAGCTTGGTAGTACTTACAATTGGGATCACTAATGTGAACCGCGCCGGGCAGATCAAATCGCTTGAAGTAATTGTCCGCAATCTCATTTTTGGTCATGTGAACAAATACAATAGAAGTACCCCCTTCTTCGATTGACTGGCGTTGCGCGGAAATATCGCTAAGTGCTTCCCGACAAAAGGTACAACCAAAATGGCGGAGAAAAACCAACATTATTGGTCGCTCATCAGAAAGTGACTTTAGTCTTTGCCCCGTGTTGGTTGTCATTTCCAGCAGCAGGTGCGTATTGATTCTACTAGTATGCATACTTGAAAGAGTAGTCGTTAAATGGCCATTAAACCGATGCCCCACTCAGGTCATCTTGCTAAGTAAATGCAAATGAGGGTAGAATTGTTCTGTGAATAATGAAAGTTTAAGACTAGCGCTAAGCTTCAGCGGCGACGCGATCAATAATTTCGTCGTAGTCGGGGCGATCTGAAGCGTGCTTGTGGATGAATTTATCCACCACTGTGCCATCTTTAATAATAAAGATACCGGGCATCTGGGTGGAGTCACCAAGCGCACGGGCCAATTCAAGTTCATGACCTTGTCGCTTGGCTGCGAAGCCGCGAATCCAGGTCCGAAGACCATACAGTTGGGAAAAGTTGCCTTTTACAATGCCGAACGCGGCGTAATACTGACAGAATGGATCACTGATGTGCACACTTTTTGCTAACCTGTAGCGCTTGAAATAATCTTCCGCTACGTCTTTTTCGGACATGTGTACGAATACCAATTCAATCCCTTTGTTCTTGATAACGGATTGACGTTCAGCTAGATCAGAAAGTGCTTCCTTGCAAAAAACACAACCAAAATGGCGAAGAAAAACGAGCATCACCGTTCGATTCCTGGAGAGGCTCAGGAGATCTTGCTCTTGATTGGTGACCATCTGTGCCATCAGCTCATTATCCACTGCGTAGGCCATTGAAAATACTTAGTTTACGAAATTATACAATTGTGATAATAACAACTACCTAATCGGATAGGTTGTTACTTTGACAATTATACAAAATTTGTCAGCAAAACAAAAAGCATCCCCTAGAGGATGCTTTGCAATATGATTAATTAATCGTGAACTTGCAATTTCAGGCAGACACTTATACGACTTTCATTTTATCAAAAGTCTTCATGACGTCTTTTACATGGTCTGCGGATTTGTGTAATAAGCGGGTCTCGCTCTTATTGAGTTTCAGCTCCAAGACTTCCTGAATACCATCTTTACCCAATTTCACTGGTACTCCGAGGAACATGTTTTTCAAACCATATTCTCCACTGAGGCGTGCGCAGCATGGGAAGATGCGATTTTCATCGCGAACGATGGCTTCTACCATTTGAGCCGCTGCTGCACCGGGAGCATACCAAGCAGAGGTACCCATCAAGCCAACCAATTCGCCACCACCTTTTTTCGTACGCTCAACGATTGCTTTCAGCGCGTCACGTTCGATCATTTCGGTAACGGGGATACCGGCTACAGTCGTATATCGTGGTAGCGGCACCATAGTGTCACCGTGGCCACCCATCAATACCGCTTGGATATCTTTGGGAGATACATTCAGAGCGGTAGCGAGAAAAGCACGGTAGCGTGCAGTATCCAGAATACCGGCCATACCGAATACACGGTTCGGTTTTAAGCCCGATACTTTATAAGCAGCGTAAGTCATCACGTCGAGTGGGTTGGATACCACGATGATGATCGGATCTTTTGAATATTTCAGGATGGACTTGGTGACCGTAGCTACAATTTTAGCATTGGTTGAGATCAAGTCATCGCGACTCATACCCGGCTTACGTGGAATACCGGCGGTAATGACCACGATATCGGAGTTTTTGGTCTTTTTGTAATCATCCGTTCCGGTCAGAGTGGTGCTGTAATAATCAATCGGTGCTTGTTGCCAGCTATCGAGGGCTTTACCCTTTGCCATATCGCCTTTAATGTCTAGCAACACAACTTCTTTTACCAGATCTTTATGGGCCAATACATTGGCGACAGTAGCACCAACATTACCTGCACCCACTACAGTAACTTTACGCATAACGTTTATCAGGTTTAATATAAGATTAGGTTGTTTGATTAAGAAACGATTTTACCGTTTGGTGAAATCGCTGCAAAAGTAGATAATTTTTGTGGCCATTCCCACCATTTGTGTTAAAGATTTGACAGCATAGAGACATTGAGGTGGCCGAATTTTTACTAATTTTGTAGAGTTGTTTGCGACTAATCGACCACGAGATAACCAAATTCTTTCACCAACATTAGTTTTTCCTAGGTAGGAAAGTATTAAAAGAACTTAACGTTTACATTATGAAAAGATTGATTACGGCAGTATTTGCACTCTGTTTTCTGTTGTGTGTTCAGCCAGCAAATGCTCAACATAAGTGTGGAACTGACCATGCTTCCCAGGTTCACGGCCTGCAACGTTTGTTACAAAACCGTGCGATTGCAGCTCAAAATAATTCTGCTGGACAACGTGATGAGCTAGTTTATGTCCCCGTTAAATTTCACTTGGTAGCGAATACCGCTGGAAGCGGCCGTGCGAATCAGTCACAAATTTTTGACCTGCTTTGTACACTTAACGAAGAATATGCTGATCAAGATATTCAGTTTTACTTCGATTTTCCTTTCAATGATATCGATAACGACGCACTTTATAATAGCCCGGATCAAACCGGTGGTACGATCCAGATTTCGGCGAATAAGGTGAGTGATGCGATGAATATTTTCATTACCCAACAAACCTCTGGTCCTAACACCTTGGGGTATTACCAAGGGCCATGGCCGAGCAATGACTACATCGTCATCCGTAAGACAGCGATCTACGGTAACACGGCTGCACACGAGGTAGGACACTTCTTTAGCTTGGCTCACCCCTTCTTTGGTTGGGAAAATAATGCTTGGGATCCTGCGGAGCATGGTATGCAAGTAGGTACTTTCGCTCCTAACTCTTCTGGTCAATTCCAAATTTTCAATGAATACCAAAACGGTGGCAACTGTAACACCGCTGCGGATTATATTTGCGATACACCACCAGATTATCTGTTCGCTTTCTCTGATGGCCAAAATGGTTGTACTGAGTGGAACGGTGGTACCATGGATCCTCAAGGTAATGTAGTCAATCCACAAGAAGCCAATATGATGAGTTACTTTGACGATTGCAACGATTTTATCTTCACTGAAGATCAAAAAACAGCGATGCGTCAGGATTACGAATCTTCTCAGCGTGCTTACATCCGTACTAACTATACGCCAAGTACAACGCCAATCACTGAAGCACCAACACTTGTATCACCTATTCAGGGCGAGACAACTTCTGGTTTCGATCAGGTAGCTTTCGATTGGGATCCGGTAGACGGTGCTGATTACTACCTATTGGAAATTGACTTGCTGCCTAACTTCAGCAACGACCCAGCTCGTTACATGGTAGACGGTACATACAAAATCGTTACTGATTTGTTTGCAAATGCACCTTACTACTGGCGTGTTACTCCAGTTGGTGAATATGTATCTTGTAACTTGCCAACTTCTGAAAATGGCGAATTCATGACTGGTGCTACAACAAGTACAAATGATATTGATTTCGTTAAAGGTTGGAACCTTAGCCCGAATCCGGTAACTAGCCAAAGCAGCGTACTCATCGAATTGGAATCAAGTGAGTCTTTCGTTGCTAATATTCAAATGTATAGTTTGACCGGTCAGTTGATTAAAACAATCAGCAATCACCGCTTCAATGCAAATGGTGACTTGTACGAGTTGAATGTAGCTGATGTTGACAATGGCATGTACATGCTCCGTATTCAAACGGAGGACGGTCAGCAGTTGACAAAACGATTAGTCGTATCACGATAATCCTTTAGATTAACACGTTTACTCGATTTATCGGAAAAAGCTGTGCGATTTCGCACAGCTTTTTTATTTTGGTAATGGTTGTTGGTTGCTGTATTATCTACCTCTTTCAAACTAAAACAACCAAATGCTATGAAAGCGCTGAGCATTTTTCTATTGCTATTCTGTGGATTCACTCCTCTGATAGCCCAAACTCATTTTTGTTGTACTTCCAGCTCCGATCAGGAACAGGGCCTGGAGCGCCTGAAACGCAATCGCCAAAACATCCTGGCCAGAAATCGGGACGAGCTGGTTTACATCCCCATCAAGTTTCATTTAATCGCCAATGATGCCGGTCAAGGCCGACTGACTTACGAAGAAGTAATGGTGTTACTTTGCCAGCTTAATGCCTACTTTGAACCCGCAGAGATGCAATTTTATATTGATTTTCCTTTTAACCTGATCGATAATAGCATCTTATACGATGATCCCGTTTCCGATACCGGGCAAAGTTTAATTCCCGATCATCTTGTTGACGATGCCATTAATGTTTTCATTGGTCGAGGGCTTTTATTACCGCCTTATGGTAGTTTTTACGCAGTGGAGGCAGATTATATATTCGTTAGCAATGATGCCAGTGATGGAGAAGCACCTGCGCACGAAATGGGGCATTTTTTTAGCTTAGCCCATACGTTCCGAGGATGGGACTTTGAGGATATCATTACAACAACTAATTACCAAGTGCCACCGGATGTACCATCTGAATTTCAGCCGGCGGAGCTAATGGATCAATCCAACTGTTTGGAAACGGCTGATTTATTATGCGATACACCGCCCGATTACTATTTCGCAGCCTCTCCCTTGCAAGATGATTGCGAAGAATGGTCCGGTAATACCTTTGATCCTAACGGCGATGTAGTTGACCCAATGGAGAATAATCTAATGAGCTTTTTTAGTAATTGTACAGAATATGTCTTCACCGAAGATCAAAATACAGCTATGCGCTTGGATTATGATTCACCCGAGAGAGCTTACCTGCAAACTGGCTACACGCCTGCCGAACAGATCGTAGCGATGCCACCAAATCTCCTGCTTCCGGTCAATGAGGCTACAAATCTACCACCGGAGAGTGTCACCTTAAGTTGGGAAGCATTACCGGGCGTGGATTACTACCTTTTAGAAATTGATGAATTTTCTATTTTCTTAGACCCTATCAGCTATGTAGTTAATGGAACAAGTATTGTGGTGACGGATCTGGCAGCCGAGCAGGAATACCACTGGCGGGTATTGCCGTTGCCGGAATATCAGACTTGTGACCTTGACTATTCTCCATCTCAGGAATTTACGATGGGGCTCGCTACGGGGATAAATCCAATAGAAGCTGCCTTAGCCTTTACGGTTCAGCCTAATCCCTTGCTTACCGGCCAAGGTTTGCAATTCAGACTTATTGCACCAAGTGCTCAGGTTTTAACTGCTCGATTGTATAGTTCTACGGGAGAGGTATTGGCCATCTGGAAAGACCTTCGCTTACTGCCCGGCCCACAAATCATTGAATGGCCCGTAGCATTAAACAGCGGCATGTATTTTCTGCAATTGGCAAATCAGGATGGGCACTATACCCAGAAATTGGTGGTACAAGATTAAGCCCAAACGCTTTTATTTAGGCCGTTTCACCTTGAATGACCAGGTGATTTGTACTTCTGAAACCTGTTCGCCACTCTTTTGGCGGCCCACGGAGGTAACCGTTACCTTGACCCCTTCACCGGTATCGATGGCCCGTTGGACGGCTTCGAGGATTTTAATGCCTTCGTTGCAGGTGAAGATGGTATCCGTACTGGCCTTCTTCATGAATTGGGCTTGGATATCGGTGACGAGCATAGAAATCCGACCACGGCCACGAATGGCAATGGTTGCCATAAGCCCCGTTGAAAGCTCTGCGGCGCCAATTTGCGCGGCGAAATAAATAGATTTAAAAGGATTTTGGCTACGCCAGCTGTAGGGGAGACGAATCTCCGTGCGGTAGGGCGAACAAGATAGCACGCGTAGCCCCCACCAAAGTGCGGAAGGTAGATTTTTGAGAAAGAACAATTTCATCTTCCAGCGGTTGTTTAAACTGGAGATATATTGTTTCGTTTCAGCCCGATCGGCATCGAAAGATATAGGTGCAACTGGCGTATCAGACATAAGCGTTTGACGGTTGGTAAAACATTTTCAATTTAACGGATTTCGACGAGAAATGATGGGTGAATTGATTTTTGTTTTCCTGTAAAAATGATGTACTTTTGGGCGCAAATCAACTAGAAAATCACCTCTTGTTATGAATTTACACGAATACCAAGGTAAAGCATTATTAAAAAGCTACGGCGTTGCCATTCAGGAAGGTTTGGTGGCCGAAAATTCGGATGAGGCATTGAGCGTCTACCATCAGCTTCGCAATGAAACGGGCACTGATTTCGTGGTCGTAAAAGCGCAGATTCATGCCGGTGGGCGTGGTAAAGGCGGTGGCGTGAAATTGGCCAAAAACGAAGACGAATTTAAGACGCACGCTGGCAATATTTTGGGTATGATGCTCAAAACGCCACAGACGCCAGGTGGATTAGAAGGTCCCGGTAAGCTGGTACGCAAAGTATTGGTGGCCGAAGATGTTTATGCGCCGGACTTCGACGCTTGCAAAGAGTTTTACGTCTCTATTTTGATGGATCGTGAGCGTAAATGCAACGTCATCGTTTATTCTACCGAGGGTGGAATGGATATTGAAACTGTAGCCGAAGAGACGCCACATTTGGTACACAAAGAATACATTGATCCTACATTAGGACTGCAAGGCTTCCAGACCCGTAAAGTCGCTTTCAATTTGGGATTGAGCGGTAAGGCCTTCAAAGAGATGACACGTTTCATCGCTTCACTCTACAAAGCTTTTGTCGGCAGTGATGCTAGCTTATTTGAAATTAATCCTTGCCTGAAAACGGGTGATGATCGTATTGTAGCTGTCGATTGCAAGGTAGCACTTGATGAAAATGCGTTGTTCCGCCATAAAGATTTGGCTGAGTTGCGCGATACGGATGAAGAAGATCCAACGGAAGTAGAAGCTAAGAGCTATGGCCTTAACTATGTCAACCTCGACGGTAATGTTGGTTGCATGGTGAACGGCGCCGGATTGGCCATGGCGACTATGGATATTATCAAGTTGTCGGGTGGAGAGCCTGCGAACTTCCTCGATGTTGGAGGTACGGCGGACGCAGATCGTGTTGAAAAGGCGTTCCGCATTATCTTGCGCGATCCTAAAGTCAAAGCCATCCTGATTAATATTTTTGGTGGTATTGTTCGTTGTGACCGTGTAGCACAAGGGGTTGTTGATGCTTACAAGAACATGGGGAATATTAATGTTCCGATTATTGTTCGTTTGCAAGGTACTAATGCAGATATTGCCAAGCAGATTATCGATGATTCTGGATTGGAGGTGCACTCTGCGATTTTGTTGCAAGAGGCTGCCGATCTAGTGAAATCGGTTTTGGACAATTAGTCTCGATAAGGATTAATTACAATTGAAATAAAAAATAGACTGAAACCCGCTTAAAAGGGGAAGTAAGTATCCTTTTGTTTGTAAAAAAGGTGGTGGAATGTTAATTTCCACCACCTTTTTTAATTAAGAATTTATTAGGGATTTGTTCTTTCAGTCGAAAACTGACATTTTTTTGATTAAACGAGACGCCTTTTGAGGAGCATAGCCAGAGACTATGTGAACGTAGTGAAGTTTCTTTGAAACCAAATGTCCAGTGGACATTTGACGGAGAGGACCGCCTACGGATAATAAAGAGTCGAAATGTAAGCGAAAAAAGGACGTTTGTAGACCAAATAATAATTTCTAAATAAATTCTACAAATAAACAACTATGCGCAAAACATTACTGCTTGGCTGCCTCCTTCAATTGGCAGTTCTTTTCAATCTAAATGCCCAAAATGGTTGGTATGTACAAATCGCTGCCTTCGACCGTCAAGTGGCATCGGACTATTTCGCCGAATACAATAATTTGATGTATGTGGTAGATCATAATGATATTCATCGTTACTATTTGGGCAGCTTTGATTCCAAGGATAACGCTCAGGGTGCACAGACAAAGGCTCGTGGTTATGGGTACAATGCTGTGCTGGTTAACTTGGACGAGTTGAAAAAAAGCTGTAGCGCTACCTGTGGCTATAATGCCGAACCGGTAGACATGATTATGAATCTGAATTCCATCTTTTTTGATTTTGATAAGAGTAATCTGCGTTCGCAGTCGATTGCCGAATTGGACAAGCTCGTTAATATTCTTAATGAAAATCCAACTTATACCACGGTACTGGGTGCACATACGGATGCAAAAGGGAATTTGGATTATAATAAAGCCTTGTCTCAACGCCGGGCTAATGCTGCTCGGGAGTATTTAATTTCTCGTGGTATTTCCGCAAATCGGATCAGCACGAAGACCTTTGGTGAAAACAAGCCAATTGCCCGCAATGCGCTGGCGGCAGGGGAGGATACCGAACAGGGCCGCCAGCTGAATCGCCGCGTCGAGCTTAGTGTTTTGGATGCTCAGGGGCGCGTGCTCAATGTCGTAGAGGAAATTCGTGTGCCGGATTATTTGAAGGTTAGCAACTAAGCTGAATGCCAACCCCCTAAATCAAAAAGGCCTTTCGAAATTATTCGAAAGGCCTTTTTGATGTGTCGTTATGTCGTTATGTATATCGAATTAGAAAGGATCAGAATACTTAGGATCTTGTATAAAGTCGTAATCCGTTAATGTTCTGAGGAAGGCCACTAGTGCTTCTTTTTCCGTATTCGTTAGATTCAATTTAACTGGATTACCCAATTGATCTTGTAATCGCCAATCCAATGCCGGATGGGATTTCACTCCACTATTGTAATGCTCAATCACTTCTTCCAATGTTTCAAATCGGCCATCGTGCATGAAAGGCGCCGTTAGAGCCACATTACGTAGAGACGGAATGCGGAAGCGACCATCACCTACACCTTCATCGGCATAGTCTGTATCAAGCCCAATATTAACCGCAGAACCGTAGTAGAAATTCACCGAGCGGTGGCAGTTAGCACATTGTAACTCTTCGCTGTTGAATAAGTCAAAGCCGAGTTTCTCCTGTGGTGTATAGTTAGAAAAATCGCCAATCTCCATGCCTTTATCGAACTTGGAATCTTTGCAACTCATGGAGCGCAAAAATTGAGCGAGGGCGTAGCTGATGCGTTCTGCGGTAACTTCCGTTGAACCAAAGGCATCATCAAACAGCTCAGGATAGTAATCAACGGCGCTAAGTTTTTCCGCTAAATTATCCATGTCTTCCAAGCCCATTTCGATGTGATTTTGCACGGGTTGAAGCACTTGCTCCTCCAAGTTAAAGGTGCGTGAATCCCAGAAGAATGAAGTCGAAAAGCGTGGATTGACCAACGAGAGTGAATTGCGGTGGGTCTTTTGACCTTCGAAGCCAACGCTGAATCGATCAGGATCCGCAAAGGCATTTTGCTGCAGGTGGCAAGACCCACAGGAAATGGTATTATTGAGTGATAATTTTTTATCATAAAACAAAACCCGACCTAAGGTAGCTCCGGCATCGGTGATGGGGTTATAATCGGGCGTATTATCAAATCCACTTACCGACTGGAAGTGATCGGGCCAGGGATCATCCGCATAAGTAAAGTATTGATCAGGTAAGTTTGGCGTTAGTGCATTGGGCGTTGTGGGATCGTCAGCATCTTTCTGGCAAGCGACGAACGCGCTAATGACGACTGCAAAACATAGTATTTGGAGCCAGTAAGTTTTTTTCATGAGCTCAATATATTAGTTGTTGAAAAATAAATTTTACAATTTTATGATACTAAAATTAATCCTTTTCAATTGTATATCCAATTTTCGGACGTGTATCTGCTGATATTATTGTCTTTTAGAATATACTTTAACGCTTCTCACTAAAATCTAAAGTGCATAAATATCGCTACGGGTGCTTCTAAAACTGCTTCAAAACCGGAGCTACTGACATCATCACCCAACGGTTCACTGATCGGAAAAGGCAAATTATTGGCGAAATTGTTCTCTTCGTTTTTGTAAAATAAGTACAGTGTAGATTCGGTGGTCAAGGTAATCCGATCATTAATAAAGAACTGCATGCCAATAAAAGGGCCACAGCCAAAGCGGAAGGTTTTAATTTGACTAAGTTCCCTTTCTTCTTCACTGGAAAATGGATTGATTTCAAAGATTTTTGTTCTATCAAAACTGGAGACGATGTCAAAACCACTGATTAATCCCCATCGTTTGCTGATACGATGCTGCCTTTCAAAGCCCCAAATGAAGAATAAGTTTGTGGTCTTTTCTTTTAGCGTCAAAAAACCTTCATTGATGATATTTTGACTGACATTTAAGCCCAGAGCAAGCCGCATGGCGTTTACCTTATTGGTCTGGCTATTGGTATTGATAAATTTATACTTGAAAACGTAGGGAACGGGATCTAGATTTTCGCTATTAAAAGCGATGAAATTCTTCGCCAGGGAGGTGATGTTTAAGCCAAATTCATGCTGTTTTTTCCTTTCGACTTCATCTTGAGCAGAAAGAAAAACACATAAGAACAATAGACTTAGTGTCAATGTAGATTGTCTTAGTTTCATTTTTCGTAGCGTTCGTGGTTCGTTAATTTTAAATACGCCTTAATCTACCTCTGGGGTTGCGTGACCTTAAGTTACTAATTTATATTGCAACGCCTTTGGCTAGAACCTGAAGTGCATAAATATAGCAATCGGAGACTCTATAGCTAATTCAAATCCAGAACTACCGATGTCATTATACGGTGGTTGATTGATCGGAAAAATTCCATCAGGTAAACTGTTTTTTCCATTTTTGTAAAATAGGTATAATGTAGATTCGGTGGTCAAACTGATCCGATCGTTGATAAAAAACTGTATACCAATAAAAGGGCCGCAACCAATACGAAAAGTTTTACTGCGACCGAGTTCTCCTTCTACGCCGGAAAATGCGCTGTTTTTATAGATCTTAGTTCTATCAAAACTGGGAATAATGTCGAATCCACTGATTAATCCCCAACGCTTGCTGATGCGATACTGTCTTTCAAATCCCAAAATGAAGAACAATTTTGTTAGCTTTTTTCTATGTATCAAAAGGCCTTCACCAAGGATGTTGTGACTAACATTGAAGCCCAGAGCAAACCGCATGGCACTTACCTTATTCTTCTGGCTATTGGTATTGATCAATTTGTACTTTAAAACATAAGGAACGGGGTCCAGATTCTCGCTATTAAAAGCGATAAAGTTTTTTGCCAGAGAGGAGATGTTTAAGCCAAATTCATGCTGTACTTTTTTGGCGGCTTCATCCTGAGCAAACAGGGAAATACACAAGGAGAGCAGACCTAGCGTCAGCGTAGATAGTTTTAGTTTCATTTTTCGTAGCGTTAGTGGTGCGTCAATCTTAAAAACACCTCAAATAATTTCCGGGCTGTTGTTAGACCAAGAAAATGGTTAAGTAACTAATTTGTACAAAATTCGGATCACCGGCCGCTTCGCGCGTCGCTTACCACGCCCTAACAACCACTCGATGATTAAATTCTTAAAATAAATAGCCACTCGCAGCGCCAGTTTTGCCCAGGTAATAGGCGATTGTAATTCAATCAGGCGCCAAGTCCATTTGAGGATACGTCCCGTGAGGACCATTGTAAAATCTAACGCGTTGGAATAGGTCAACAGTGTTTTGCAATGCGTTTTAACAATTGACGTCGGGGGGGTAGGAGGGGCGAATGAAACGGCATCGAAATCGAAATCGAATTTGCTGGCGACAAACTGATCTTCTCCGAAGTTGGTCACAAATTGTCGCTTGCCAAAAAGAAAATGGAGGCCGCGTCGGAATTTTCGAATCCCTTCACGTATTTCTTTATAGACGATTTTAATGAGATTTTTGACCAGATAGATCAAAAACTTAATGCCTTTCTTGATCAGACGGACCAAGCCTTTGATCAACTTGAATAAGCTGGACGCCAAGCCGCGGATACCATAATAAATGCGTCGGATGATCCCACGCCGACGAATGCCCTGCTGGCTTTCTTTGGTAAATTCAGCGTAAGCTTTATCGGTGATCTCGTTACCAAAACGATTTTCACCGTCCTCCTCAAGAAAGTTTTTTTCGTATTCCTCTAATAACTCACCGCACGTGCGATCGGATTTTCGAGATTTGATCTCTTCGCTAATTTTACCGATAAAATATTTGATATTCAAAATCCAGAATCCCTTAGTCCCATCGTGCATATTACTTAGCCGGGCCAAAATATACTTCAGTCGAAGTCGTGGCGTGAAATTGGTCAGATCGTCGATGGATTGAAAGGTGCGATTCCCAATATCGCTGTCCAATTTGCCATAGTAGTAGCCATTAGTCCATTGGAATACTTGCAAGAGGCGGATCAAAAATTGATTGTATTCATCCGCACTGATCGCCTCCAGGAATTGCCGGTTGCGGCGGCGATAAATCTGTACCTTCACTATATTGTCATAGTAATCCTTGTCTAGAACTCGCCGCAGCCGGGCCCGGAAAGAGAAGCGCAACTTATCAATTTTGCCCTCCAAGCGTTCGAGTTGGTTCTTGAGCTTTTGAAAATGGCTTTGCAAACGGGCCTGTTCGGTATCCATGCGCTCAATAATGCCTTCAAATTTTTTCTGCTGTTTTTTAATCTGACGACTAATCTGCTTTTTACTTTCCTTGAGGCTGGGGAGCTGAGCTTGTAGTTGACTAATCTCGGTCAACAGGGTATCGCGACGGCCGATGCTCGGGCGTAGCGCATTGATGATATTGAGGAGCGCCTTGATTTTTTCTCTTGGAACTGGCTGCCGGCCTTGCAAGCGGCGAATCTTCTTTTGCTGCTTACCGATTTCCCTGATTTGTTGGTCGCAAGTTTTTAAGAAGTCCTTTTTTTGTTTAATAGTATTTTCCGCGATTAGAATTTTCTGCTGGGCCAATTTTTCTTGCTCACGGAGGTTATTTAGGCTCTCCGTTACCATCTTACCTTCCACCCCCGCGGCTGCCATTCGTTGGTTCTGTTCCTCGTGCACTTTGTGCATCAAGTCATTGACGGCGATCAGTTTACTGCGGCGTTTGCGGTTTCGATGTTCGAGCCGATAAATTTCTGCGGTTTCTTTAGAATCAATTTCCTCTACGAGTTGATTCAGGTTTTGGTCGATTTCCTTTTCCTGGCTGGCCAATGCTGTAGCATCTTCCTCTTCGGCCTCATCATCTGCTTCGGCTACCTCATCGGTCAAGGCTTGATCTACTCGAGGATTGTCGTAGCGGAAAGCGACAATCCGGCGTTCTAACCCGCCGTGTTGATCAATATGAACGATTAAGTGTGGAATGTTACCTAAAAGATTAAGTAAATCCAGGGAGCTGGTGGGAAGGGCACTGATCCAGCTTCTGATCTTTTGCATGGCGGTCTGGCTAGCAATAGAGTAGGGGGCCTCTACGGCCGCAGAATACAAGCCTAGTGTAGCAAGTCGATAATGGATAAGTCGAGTACATAGATTGACTTCTCCAATGGCGGGTAAAGATTCTAAGGCAAAATCCCCATCCAGGGCCGTAAGCGTATGGAGTAAATTCAGTTCTTCACTTTCCAACTCTGTGGGAGGAAGAAAAAGAAAATTAGGCGTGAAATCCGGCAGTAGCTCCAGGCTAAAGTAGTCTAGACGGAATTGTCGAATAGCAACCGCTAGGTCGGAAAAATCATTTTGAGATAAATAGCCCAGATCAAGCAGAGGTTGGACAATCTCCTGCTCTCGTCCCGCTTGCAGTTTTTTGACTTCCGCATCGGGAATAATATCCGCTACGGTGACCTGAGCCATAGTATGTTGTTCGTTTTGATCCGGACAAAATAATTTGGCCCGCGAATGACGGGCCACTAATTTTTAGCTAGCCATCGGTTTAAGCTTAAAGAATCTCTTTCAAGAAATTCAGGAAGGACTGTCTAGCTTGATGTGCCGAGTCGATAGACGCTTTGTGGATATTGAATAAGTTTTGCTCTTGAGCGGACATGTTTTCCTTAACAAAGTTGACTGTATCCTGATCAAAGTCAATATTGGTATAGGCGACTAAGGAAATCTTGGCATCGGTTTTACCTGCATCGCCAATTTCTTTAAGAAAATTACTAAAGTCGACTTTATTCTTTCTGCTGTTACCCGATCCGGTTTTGATGAAATGTGAGAAATCACCAGTTAGTGTAGTGACATTAAGAGTGGTAAAATCCACGGCGACTTTGTAGATCTGTTCACCAATTTTTTTGAACTTCTGATTTAGGCTCGTCGAATCCGTGGTAGTTACTGGTTCCGTTTTAGGCATGTTTTCAATTTTTTAATTGCTAAAAGCAAAGAGGTTAAGTGGGTATATTAACAAATCGAAAGATATATAAAGAATTGATAATCCCCAAATATTGTACTAACAATGCTATGCCAGTAGACTTGTGCGTTTATTTTTTACCGAGTTCTTCGGCACGTAGCAATGCTGCCCGTGAACCTTCGATAATATCCATATGGACGCTGTTGTTGGTGAAGGATTTCATCGCCGCTTCGGTAGTCCCCCCACGAGAGGATACCCGTTGAATCCATTCCGCACAAGACAGATCACTTTTGTTGTACAAATCAACTGCACCTCTGAAGGTTTGCTTTACCAATAGTTCAGCTTCGGAGTTAGAGAATCCCATTTGCCGGGCCGCTTGCATCATCGCATCCATGAAATAAAAAACATAGGCTGGGCCACTCCCTGAGATCGCAGTGGCCGCATCAATCGCCGCTTCATTTTCGACGTAAATGGTTTTACCGGTGGTATTGATTAGGTTTTGGACCATCACCAGTTCAATCCGTGTCACTTCATCCGAAGACGTAAAGGCAGTCATCCCCATACCGACTTGGGCGGGTAGATTAGGCATGGCGCGAATCACTTTATGCACGCCCAAAGCATCCGCGATGGTCTGTATTTTTACCCCGGCCATAATGGATAAGAAAACTTGTTGAGGATCAACCAACGGTTTTAGCGTTTCGAATAGGCGTTGGCAATCCTGCGGCTTTACGGCGAGGATAATCAGGTCAGCCCCTTGAAGGCATTCCTCCGGTGTGCCGAATACCGTTCCGATATCTTTTTTGGCTAACTCAGCGGCCTTTTCGGGAGATTTTTCGAGGATCATCATATCGCTTCGGCTGGTAATTTGGGAGCGCAAGAAACTTTGAGCGTAAGTGAGGCCCATATTACCACCTCCGA
Source organism: Saprospiraceae bacterium (assembly GCA_028285085.1). Lineage (GTDB taxonomy): Bacteria > Bacteroidota > Bacteroidia > Chitinophagales > Saprospiraceae > JAHDHW01. The sequence goes on from JANQQI010000112.1 coordinate 62,330, forward strand.
TGACGAGAATTTTCATATAACCGGTTTTTGGGTATTAATTACGATGTTTTGAAATAAATGGTTGCGATAATTTGGTATAGGTAGGTACAATGGATCGGTAAGTTGTGATTTTTTAAGTTCTCAGGCAAATTTTGGGCACAAGTGAACTGTAATGACCACGCTTAAATAGATTCTTGTTAGATTTAAGGGAACCAATTTATTTAATGGTAGGGGCATAGAGGAGTCGCTTTTGTCTTAAAATGCACATCCATTTTTTAGTGATAGCGTCTAGAAGAGGAATTTTTTAATTTAGAAACTAACTTTTTTTGAAATTTTTTCTTTCTGTTAATCAGGTGTTTAAAGTGTATTTGTCAAAAAACAGCAAAATGGATTTATGGAATTTTTGAAAAATGGAATCTATAGATGGTAGAGAATATTCTAAAAATCAGCTGTTTGGTCCTCTTGTCATAAAATGTTCCCGGCAAAGGCTGGGATTAATATGCCTAAAAAATATTGCGGCCGAAAATGGCCGGCGGTGGCGGCTGTGGGTGGGTCCCTCCCTCAAAGCCACATACTATGCCCTGCATTCTAAAAATTGAACAGCTAGATCAATTTTGCTAGATTTTAGGACTTGAGCTCAGTACGATTTTTTCTCTTACACTTTAAAAATAAGCCCAATTCCCAACTTCATTTAAAATCACCTACTTCAAAAATAACATGCCTAAATTCACAATCTTTACATTATTGGTACTGCTCTTGTTGGCTTGCCAAACCACATCAAACGAAACCACGGATACCATGTCCTCAAACGATCAGCAACCCGAGCGCGCCGCCTGGGCGCTGGCTCTACACGGCGGTGCCGGAACCATCAAACGCGAATACCTCAGCGCGGAGCGCGAAGCTGATATTCGCGAAGCCCTCAACACCGCCTTGAGTATTGGCGAAGATATTCTCAAAAACGGCGGCACGAGCCTTGATGCGGTTGAAGCTGTAATTATGTCGCTCGAAAATTCACCGCATTTTAATGCCGGAAAAGGCGCTGTGTTTACTAGCGAAGGCCACAATGAATTAGATGCTTCGATGATGGATGGTAAAACCAAAAATGCCGGTGCCGTTGGTGGGATTCGGACCATCAAGAATCCAATTCGGGCTGCACGGGCCGTGCTGGAGCATTCCGAGCACGTGATGCTCACCGGTGAAGGCGCTGATGCCTTCGCTCAGCAACAAGGCTTGGATACGGTTAGCGCCGATTATTTTTATACTAAAGATCGCTGGGAGTCTCTGGAACGGGCCAAATCCCGTGATATGGGCTATCAGTATCTGGAAAAGCCGTTCTTCGATTCCAAGTACGGTACCGTGGGCTGCGCAGCACTTGATCAGCACGGTAATTTGGCCGCGGGAACTTCTACCGGAGGGATGACGAATAAGAAATACAATCGAATCGGTGATTCGCCCATTATTGGTGCTGGAACCTATGCAGATAATGCGACTTGTGCCATTTCTTCAACCGGGCATGGAGAGTACTTTATTCGCTATGTGGTCGCCTACGATATTGCTGCACGCATGGCCTACGGTGATAAAGATTTTCAGACTGCAGCCGAGCAAGCGATTAATGAAGACCTTAAAGCCGCTGGTGGTTCTGGAGGTATTATTGGTGTTGATAAGTATGGCAATGTCGCCATGCCTTTCAATACACCGGGAATGTACCGGGGCTATGTGCGTCCTGATGGTCGGACCGTGAAGATTTTTGCTGATGAATAAGCACTTGTCTGAAATTTGTAAAAAGGAAACGCCGGGGAGTGCGTGGCTGCAAAATCCAACGCATTTGCCTTAAATTTGTGGCTATGGAATTAACAAATGCAATTAGTCGAGTACGCTCCGCAGAACTCTTCGCGGAGGCCAAGAAATATTTTCCCGGAGGCGTGAATTCTCCGGTTCGCGCTTTCAAATCAGTGAGTGGGCCGCCCCTTTTCATCAAAGAAGGCAAAGGCTGCCGAATCTGGGATGAGGATGATAATGAGTATCTGGATTTTTGTGGCTCTTGGGGACCCTTGATTCTCGGACACAATAATGATGCGATCCGCAACTTAATCATCGAAACCGTAAGCCGAGGGACTTCTTTCGGAACACCGACTCGACTGGGAAATGAGCTGGGTAAATTGATTCTGGATAATAACCGCTATGTCGATAAAATTCGTTTTGTTAGTTCTGGGACGGAAGCTGTGATGTCGGCTTTGCGCTTGGCGCGAGGAGCAACCGGCCGCAACAAGATCATTAAATTTGATGGTTGTTATCACGGCCACGTTGATTCTCTTCTGGTGAAAGCTGGAAGTGGTTTGGCCACTTTTGGGGTGAGTACCTCCGCGGGCATTCCCGAGTCTTTTGCTCAGGAAACGATTGTCTTACCTCTGGATGATCCTGAGGCACTTTCCGAAGCCATGGAAAAATACGGCGACGATGTAGCGGCCATCATTATTGAGCCCATGCCAGCCAATAATGGCCTGTTGCTCCAGCGCAAATCCTTTCTGGAATGCTTACGCCTCAAATGCTATAAATATGGATCATTGCTGATTTTCGATGAGGTGATCAATGGTTTCCGCGTAGGCTTTGAAGGAGCTGCTGGTTATTACGACATTCAGCCGGATATCATTACTTACGGTAAAATTATTGGTGGTGGTATGCCCGTTGGCGCCTACGGCGGCAGCCACGAATTGATGGGACACATCGCGCCCGATGGCCCGGTTTATCAAGCAGGGACCTTATCGGCGAATCCTGTGGCGATGGCGGCGGGCTACGCGGCATTGCAACAGCTACTTGCGCCGAATTTCTACGAAGAGATGGCCGCAAAAACTCAAGTTTTCGCGCGCCAAATTGAAGATTACGGCCAAGCTAAAGGCTATGAGTTGTCGATTACGACGGTTGGTTCGATCTTCTGGCTGGCATTTAGCACCGAGACCATTCGTCGCGCGGATCAGATTGACGCAAACAGCATGGAAAAATTCAAGGTGTTGCACCATGAATTACTCCAGCGCGGGGTTTATCTTGGACCTTCCGGTTACGAAGTTGGTTTTGTTTCGGCGGCGCACACAACGGCTGATTTAGAGCAAGCCGCCGCTATCATTTGCGAGTGTTTGGATATCGTTTTTTCATCTTGATTTACTTTAGAATTTGACGCGCAATTTTCCATTACGCCTATTGTCACTGATCGTGATTGCCTACATGCTACTGGCATTTACCTGGTGGTCGGTATTGCTATATACCAAAAACAGGGATGCTTTTCGGGCTAAATCGGAGTTCTTGAAAATTATGATGGTAGTTAAAAAGGAGATCACAACAGATGAGCAATTTCTGCTGTCGCCTGTATATTACGATCTACATCGAAGTTATAAACGACAGGAATGGATGATTATGGGCGAAGCCGTTGTTTTTGTGATCAGTTTGGTCATCGGCATGTGGTTCATCAATCGCGGATATAATAACCAAATTAACTCGGCCCGCCAACGACGTAATTTTCTTTTGTCCATTACGCACGAACTGAAATCGCCCATTGCGTCGATTAAGTTGGTTTTGGAAACGGTTAAAAAAAGAACACTTCCGAAAGAAAAGGTAGATAAATTGGCGACTAGCGCGATTCAGGAAGCGGATCGTTTGAATACTCTGGTTAATGACCTCTTGTTGGCGGCAAAAATTGAAACAGCCTACCAGCCGGTGATGGAGAGCCTGGAGCTAGGCGAGATTTTGGAAAACGTTGTGGCCAAGCTTAAGGTGAAATTCCCCGAAGTCCAATTTGAGGTCTCTATCCCGGAAGAACAAGTCCTCCTGCAAGGCGATCAACTGGGGATCAGTTCGACCTTTATTAATTTGTTGGAAAATGCGGTGAAGTATTCCTCTAAGCCCGCGCAGATTCGTGCTTCCATCCAGCAATCCAAGAAGCAAATTAAAATCGAAGTGGCGGATCAGGGCATTGGGATTTCCGATGCCGAGAAGAAAAAAGTATTCAAACAATTTTACCGTGTTGGAAGTGAAGATACCCGAAAAACAAAAGGGACAGGTCTTGGTTTATTTATAGTAGATCAAATCGTGAAAGCACATCAAGGGCAAATAGATGTCAAAGACAATCAACCACAGGGTACTGTTTTTATCATTACCTTGCCCGTGAATAAAACCATTGACGAACTGATTGAGAGTCGTTAATAAAAGCAATAAACATGAGAATATTATTGGTCGAAGATGAAGAAAACATCCGCGATGTTGTCAAATTAAACCTTGAACTGGATGATTATGAAGTCGTAACGGCTAGCAATGGTCGCGACGCCCTCAAGTACTTCCACGAGCAGCATTTTGATCTGCTCATTCTCGACGTGATGTTACCGGAGATTGACGGTTATCAAATCTGCGAGCAGGTGCGTTTGACCAATCTCGAGGTACCCATCATTTTTCTTACGGCCAAGGATGCTGCGCCCGATCGGATCACCGGTTTGAAAAAAGGGGCGGATGATTATCTGACTAAGCCCTTCAATCTCGAAGAACTACTGCTGCGGGTGCAAAATCTCATCAAGCGTAGTAGTAAATCACCCGAAAACACCCCGGAGATTTATCAATTTGGAGAAAACGAGGTGAATTTTCGGACCTACGAGGCGCAGGGCAATCAAGGTGGTTTCAACCTCACGAAGAAGGAAGCGATGTTGCTCAAACTGTTGATCGATCGTAAAAACGAGGTGGTTTCGCGTCAACAAATTTTGCAATCGGTTTGGGGGTATGATGTCTATCCTTCGACGCGAACGATTGATAATTTTATCCTTTCGTTCCGTAAATATTTTGAAAAAGATCCTCGCCAACCACGTTTTTTCCATTCCGTTCGAGGGGTAGGGTATAAGTTTATCGAAACCGAATAAGTCATCACGGTCATAACCCACTTCATCATGCGTCAGTATTCTTTAGTTATCATTTCTTTGTTTATTCTTGCTGCTTCTATTTCTTCCTCACAGGCGCAGAGTTTTCAGGGACCTAGAGCTGATATTGATCAGATCTTAGAAAAAGCAAATGCCTTTTCCCAGGCCTTTATTCGGGGAGATCACGATGCCATGACGGCGCTTTATACGGTCGACGCCAAGATTTTTCCCGGAAAAGCGGATATCATTGAAGGGCACGAAGCGATTCGTGAACGTTGGAAATTACCTAAAGGCCAAAAGATCCTTTTCCATAAAATTACACCACGAGAAATTAATATCCTCGATGACCACGCTTACGATTATGGGTATTATGTCGGTCAAACACAATTGGAAGATGGTAAACAGGTGTCTTGGAAAGGAAAATATGTGATTGTTTGGAAAAAAATAGAAGGGGAGTGGAAGATGTATCTCGACATCTGGAATCGTGTTGAGTGATTTCGTATCTTACCTGAATGTCCGTTCGGTTGTTTAAATCTTTTTTCATCTGGTGGTTCAGCACCTTCCTGTTGCTGTTGATTGCTGCCTTGGTATTTATGCGCATTGAGGGCCTATCCTGGACCGAATGCTGGACATTTTTCCCAAATTTTGTAGAATCCTTACTCACCAGTCCATCATCACTGGCAGTGATGACCTTACCGTACTGGTTGTTTCGTTTGATTCGATTTTTGTATCAAGCCTATCGGGATGCCGGTTGGCTCGCATTAGGTAAACGCTCGGCTTATTTTGTGGCCTTGCCGGTTTTGTTTTTCTACGCCACCTACCAAATTACACAGCACTATTTGCATGGAGAAGAATTTGTGTTTGCGTGGGACGACTCGGTGATCAATACGCAGGATACGACTTTGCAACGCTTTGCGGTGGATCAAAAACAGCGCGGGATGCACTTCTTTGGTGGGAGATATATGGATTCCCTGGCTTTGACACCTTTGTTGAAAAACAATGTGGAATGGCTGACGATTGTACCTTTTGGCTCGCAAAAAGATTATGATAGTCCCTCCATCGACCGGCGACAAGGTAGCTATGGAACCTGGACTGCTCGGGATACGGCTTTCGTGAACAGACTCAAATTGATGCGTAGCCGCGGCTTTCATCTCATGATGAAACCACACGTTTGGATATTTAATCCCAGCTCTGGGAAATGGCGTTCAGATTTAATGCCCGCCGGAGGAGCCGATGCCTGGAAGGTTTGGGCCGACAGCTATCGGGCTTTTATGTTACACTACGCTCACCTCGGTGAGTTAGCCGGTGCCGAGCTCTTTTGTGTAGGTACTGAATTGCATCAAACGGTGAAGGTGCACCCCGACTTTTGGCAGCAGTTGATTCGGGATATTCGCCAAGTGTTCAGTGGCCAACTGACTTACGCGGCGAATTGGAACGAAGAGGTAGACGATGTCTCTTTTTGGAATGAATTAGATTTCATTGGTATTCAAGCCTACTATCCTTTGGTTAAAAATACGAACCCGAGCGTCAATGAATTGCAAAAAGGCTGGCAAACCCATTTTCGCCGCCTAAAAAAGCTGCATCGGAAATTCGATAAACCCATCTTGTTTACGGAATTGGGTTATAAAAGTACTGCAAACGCTGCGATTGAGCCTTGGCAATGGGTGAATGAATTGTCCGCGTTGTATCTCAAATCATCCTACGAGACCCAGGCGAATTGTTACGAAGCCTTTTTTCGTACCTTTTGGAATGAACCCTGGTTTGCTGGCGTCCATTTTTGGCAATGGCACGGCGACAGGGATGATCGAGACCCGCAACGTAATCTGCGCTTCACGCCCCGCGGTAAGCCTGCGGAAAATATAATGGCGAAGTGGTTTGCGGAAATAACCAAATAACTATCTCGGACTTACTATCAATTTTTCTAACCAGATGCCTTCCGTTGTTTCTACTCGTACCAAATAGAGCCCGGCTGGCAAGCGTTCCAAGCTCATTGCAGCCTCCGCGACCGCCGTTCCGAAACGTTGGGATAAAACGACCTGGCCACTGATGGCTTGGAGTTCTATCCCTTCAATAGCGGGTTGGGTAGCTGTTATTTGGAGTCTATTATCGGTAGCTAGAGGATTGGGAAATAAGCTCAGCTTCAAAGCCGCTAATTCCGCCGTACCCGTAAAGCCCAGAAAAATTTCCTGCGTAATCACCGACGCACAATCATCATTCGATGCAATCATGGTGACGTCATAAATTCCTGGCTGAGCGTAGGTATGCGATGGCGCTACGGCCTCCACACCAGGACTGCCATCTCCAAAATTCCACTCAAACTGCTCCGCATTGCTCGCCAAATTGATGAAATCCACGGTATTTCCGCTGATAGAATAACCAAAATCAGCCATCACGGGGATCGACACATTGACGTAATCTTCAGCGATGAATAAATCACTACCCGCACTGTTGGTGGCTTGCAAAATCACGTCGTAAGTGCCCGGCGTATTGTAAAATACCGTAGGGTTGGGATCTGCGGAGCTATTGGGCGTCCCTCCCGGGAAGGTCCATTCCCGGCTGGTGATATTTGCGGTTGAAAGGTCCGTGTAAATAATGGCAATCGGGCTACAACCATTCGCATCGGTGGAAGTGAAAAAGACATTTGGTAGCGCCTCAGCCATAATGACGACATTCAAAGTGGCGGTATCAATACCACACAAGCCAAAGGCGATCAATTGCACGGTGTAGGTGCCATCTTGATCGTAGGTATGCGTTGGATTTTGCTGATTGCTGCTGTTATTGTCTCCGAAATGCCATAGATAGCTGTTAGCATCTACGGATAGATTATTAAAGCTGACCGAACTGCCCAAAATGCCAAAAGAAAAGATGGCATTGGGCGGCGCGGGTGCAATGGGTTCATCGCCACGGATTACGGCCGGAAATAATTCCACGGCGCCGTCCGCCCCGGCGGTTGCACCATTGTTGCCGTCCGGGCATGCGCCAGAGTTGATGGTTTGACCCGCGTCACCACCGCTGAGGTCTACGGAAAGCAAAGCGGGTACGCCGGGGGTGGTGAGCAAAAGTCGTCCACCGCTGCCACCACCACCGGGGCCATGGCAACGATCCTGGCTATTGTTGTCGACAACGCCACCCTGTCCGCCGAGGCATTCCACAGTGAGACTGCCGGCCAATACGTTAAAATCAAGCACGACCGCACCGCCGGCTCCACCACCGCCGCCGCCATCGCCGCCACCGTCAATTACAGCTTGTCCATTGGCGTGGATAAATTGATCTTCTGCTTCGATGGTATTCGCCACGAGGATCAGGATACCCCCGCCACGTCCACCGTCGGTGCCTACATTATTGTTAGCGTGGCCGGCCCCGCCGCCACCACCGAGATAAAGGCGCTCTACTTCGGCAAGGTTGGGCTTGCCACCGCGCCCCGGAAATTCTCCCTGGCAGCCAAAAAGCGATGGCTCGTCGTTCTCGCCGCCTTGTCCGCCGGGTACCACATTTCCGCCGCCACCTCCTCCGGAGTTATGGTCGTTGCCGCCACCGCCACCGTTAGCTTGGGCGCCGCGACCGGCTTCTTGGTTCGTAGCGATGATGGCAATGCCTTCTCCTTTGGCGGCGCCCCGCCAGTTATTGAGATCATAAGCGTAATCATTTTCGTTGAAGAGCCAAGAGCAATCGTTGGGCAAATTGGTCTGCGATAGGCCACCGCGGAAACCAGCGCCGTTGAGATCAATAGGGGCATTGAGCAACAGCGTATCGCTGACTTCGAGGGCGACGATACCGCCGATGCTACCATTCCAGGGCGTCGCCCGGAGGGTATCCATAACGGTCGCCGACTCGTATTTTGGCATACTGACCACTTGTACACGGCCATTGAGATCATAGGTGTTGACTAGTTCAAAAGGCAAGAATAAGTCATTGGCGCCCACGGAGTCCACCTGACCGATTTCGTATAAACCTGCGCTACCGATATTGGTGAGATCTCCAAATGAGCTACTATTCGAAGTGTTGATGGTCGCCCCTTGCATTTGTATAATGACCACTTGTTCGATGCCGGTGAAGCCTGTAGTGTCGGACACCTGAAGGCGTAAATAGCAATTTTCGGGTTCAATGGCTTCCACTTCGGCATAAGCATTGATGACGCCGGTCAATTCGTTTTGGGCTTGGATAACGGAGATGAAGACACTAAAGCAAAGCAATAAAACAAGTCGGATCATAGTTGTTCATTTCTTCAGAAGATAAAGATAGCAAAAATGCGAGGCTAGGGGTGGCGTAGAGCAGTCAGTTCACGAAAAGTAAAAAGGGCTTGTGGATTTAAAGATGAGGATAAAACGTTTTGTACGGTTGGAAATTGTCGCGATAGGATAATACGTATGCGTTTTATTATTTTGTGAGTTCAGAGCTTATACTCTAAATTTCTCCTCTTGAAAGTACAGCGTATCCAATAATTGCAGCTAATTACGACACATCGATTGCACTAACTTTTTAATGTACTATCGTCAATTCCAATCTACTAGTGGATGTGAATCAGCTTGAATGGGTAATGTAAGTCTTTCTGAATCAATAGTATTCTAACTACTTTTACCATCATCGAACCAATCGTTTTTGTCCTTCTTTGACAGAAAAACGACGGGTACTTAAGGTTTTTCATGTTTTGAAAACAAATATTTGAATTTTATCGTATAAGAGATAGCAAAGCAATTTGTATCAAATGTTTTGTAAAAACTATCTTTGCTTTTTCTAGCGACTTAAAACCAAAATAAACACAGGCCGTTAGATCAATTCTCGAACGAGCATTAGCACAACTATTACTTTATAAGGTTCCCGTTTATCAACCGTTACCTCGCGAGGTATAACCTCTACCACTACAAACTGTAAAATCGATAAAATAGGCGGCTTTGAATCGACTTGTTACACCTTTGCTCATACTCTTCACTTCTTTGTGCTTCTTTTGCGGCGTCAAAGGTCAGGATTATACCGTCAACTATCGTCATATTGGTTTGTCAGCGGGGATTTCTCATCAGGAAGTCAATTGCTTTTTGCAGGATAAAAATGGCCTGATGTGGATGGGGACACAGCATGGCCTCAATCGATTTGATGGCAAGCAATTTGAAATCTGGACGAAAGCAAAAGATAGTTTATCCAGTAGTAAGATTAACTATCTGATGGAAGACCAGGAAGGCTGGATATGGGCCATGACGACCGCCGAAAAATACTCAAAAAATAACGTCAGACACATCAGCTTAGTCCATTCGGTGAGTGGAGAGGTACAGCAATTTTACCAAAAATTAGGTGCCAAGGCACCCTTTGTCGCCACTGATGTGCAGCACTTTTTTGCCGCCCCGGATCACTCACTATTCTTTTGGGCTAAGAATCAACTTTGGAAATACGAGTCTACAAATGGATTTCAATTACAACCCTGCCCCGAAACTGTCCAACCGCCAATAACATCTAGTGAAACTGATTTTTGGGGAGTGGTTCCGAACGGTGTGGTTCGCTTTGATAAAAATGGTCAGGTGCTGGAAAAATTTCCCTATTTGTTTAACGAAGGAAGTAAAACGCTAGCGGGGGATCATAATGGAGCATGGTTGATAGAATACCAGAGACCGCTTACCTATTTTTCTGCGGGGAGTAATGCAAAGGACATCAAAACGACGCCTAATCATTTTTCAAAAAAGGAAAGTTATTTTGATGCCAAAAGGCAATGGCTCTGGTACAGTAATATCCCTGAGGTACTTGCTTTTGATACCCAAGGAAAAAAGGTATTTGATTTTCAAAAGCTAATGGGGGAAAATTTTGAGATTCTGGTAACGAGTTTCTTCGTGGATCAAAAAGGCCTGATTTGGCTGGGGACCAGAGATGGATTTTACGTGATGGAGTTAAAGGATAAGCGCTTTAAAAAGTATCTATATACTAGTGGTAATACAACTTCGGTCAAGAAATATCAGTGCAGAGGTCTATTGGAACACGAAGGGCAACTGTTTGTCAACTCCTACCAAGGAGCCATGCGCGTTGACTTAGAGCATGGACAAGTTATGGAGTTAAAACGACCTAACGTATTTCCAATAGTCAGAATTCATTATTCTTTTCATGAATCCCCGGATGGTCGCATCTGGTCACTCTCTAATCACATTTCAGAAATAAATGGGCGGACGGGGGAGATCCTGGAAAACATCGAGATTCCTGGTTGTGATTATGCGATTCGGGGTGTTCATACGGATCAAAACGGTATTTTATGGCTGGGTACCGGGGCGGGACTTTCTATCTTAAAAGACAAAGTCGTCTATCCTTTTCGTGCTTACAATGGCTTTGCTAGTTTAGAAAAAAGCCAGGTGTTGTGTTTCCACGAAACCAGCGATGGCATGTTATGGTTAGGCACGGATAGTGGCTTGTACGTTTTAGATCCCCATGAGGGCATTGTGGATCATTTCTGGGCAGACGGTAAGGGCGAGCACTATTTTCCGGGGACTCAGATTCAACATATCCACGAAGACGAAAAAGGTCATTTTTGGATGGCTACTGAGCACGAAGGCTTAATAAAATGGCATCCTGAAACTAAAAAAATCCAACAACTTACCCGGGCGGAAGGCCTACCTACCAATACCATTTATGCCATCTATCAAGATCAAAAAGGCTTTTTATGGATGAGTAGCAACTTTGGGCTCATTCAAATGGACAAGCATACTTTTCGTAAAAAAATATATTTGGCCGAGGATGGTATCAGTGATAGAGAATTCAACCGATTCTCTCATTTCCAAGCGGCAGATGGACGCATTTTCTTCGGAGGACAGAATGGCGTGACCGCTTTTTATCCACGCGACTTTTGGGCCACCTGGGATGAAGATGATCAATCTTCCCTGCAAGTCTATCGATTTACGGAAGGTCACAATTTTGGAGTCGAAAAGATTGAGGCACTGGATCGACTCAAAAGCCAAGAAACGCTAAAATATCCACACAGTGTTCGAACGTTGAGTTTCAAGATTCTTAGCCCAGATTTCTTTTTGGCCGATAAAATCAATTATTACTATCGGGTCAAGCCGCTCGGTGGCTCACCCATGAGTCCCTTTTCGGGCGAATGGATTAAAAGCGAAGGGAGTACGGTTAACATCTTAGGCTTAATTCCCGGAAGACACGAAATTACGATTGAAGCCCGAGGGCTGGATAAGGAACGAATTGGTCGCCCATTGACCTACGACATTCGGATGACTCAGCCATTTTTTCGCACTTGGATCTTCTGGGTAATCGTTAGTGTACTGGTGCTATGTGGATTTTTGACCTACTTCCAGTTGCGGGCCCGGAGAATGGCACGGCAAAAGCAGTTATTGGAACAAAAGGTCAAAGAGCGCACCCAGCAGATTTTAAAAGACCAACAAATTATCCATCAGCAAGCTGAGCAAATCCGACAGTTGGATTCTCTCCTCAATTCAGCTGACCAACGTTGGGCCAAGGAATTAGATGAGGTCGTGCGCCAAAGCTTGAGTAACCTTAATCTCAATATTGCGGATATTGCCGATGAGATGAATCTCAGTCGTACCCACTTTTTTCGAAAGATCAAAACCGTCACGGGGCTTACCCCCAACCAATATTTGCAAGAAGCCAGACTGAACGAAGCCAGACGATTGCTAGAGTCTGGAGAATATAACACAGTTAAGGCCGCTTCTTTGAGCGTCGGATTTAAAAACCCATCTTATTTTTCCACTCTTTTCAAAGAGCGTTTCGGTTTCTCCCCAACGTATTATTTTCAACAGAAGTAAGAACGATTCAAGCCATATCGTACCAAATGGTACGATTTTAAGCCTTGGGTGGTACGATTTTGATGCTTGGTACGCCATTAGTTGAAATCGGTACTCTACTAGTTTATTTTCTTTTTGCTTTTTCCTCGGAAGGAATGAACTTTGAAAATAGAAAGATTAAACATTCAAAACCCCCAATCTACATATTTACAGTTATATAAATCCTATAAGAAAAAAGCCCCTGTCTTACTTGACAGATAAAGGCATACTTAATTATCATAACATGAACTAACTCAAAGCTGTGCTTACTGAACTCTAAGGGTAAAATATGACCAATAAACCCAAAGTAAATAACTGACCAATAATTCGAAATCAATACCCTATGAATAATAAGTTCCGGTCTTATCCACTCGTTTTAATCAATCCTTTTTACGGTTCGGTCTTTAGTTATGGTTAGGCCCAACCCAGGATTGAAGGAGGCTATTTGGTCCAAAATGAGAGTCGTAAAATTGTACTCCAAAATGCAGGATGTGTCAATAATGGAACTTTTGAAAGTACTTGGAGTGTGGTCGTCATCTTGGGAGATGGCAGTGATGATCAGTCAGCCATTAGTGGCGACTCACTCAGTACTTTTTACGATCTGGAAAGTGCCATTGGGACTATCGTCAAAGAACCGGGAAATAGTTGAATTACCGGTGCCAATGGCGGAGATATTTCAATGATTTCCAACACTAATCACCCTTTTGCAAATTTTGTGTACAAGGGGAATGGTAAAGAATATATCTAAAATGTTCTAAGAGACGGAAAAAAAATATCAATAAGCTATTTTAAATTTAAAAATTATTGAAGCAACTGACTAAGAGGAAGTTGTGAAGTGATTTTTGAATTTTTAGAAAAAATAACTTATCGATAATTCCGTCAAACTACTTATAAGAATTAAACATTAAAGACTATGGGAGTAGCCTTAAATAGGCTCGGGGAGACAATCATGGGATTGCTCCCCTTTTTTATGAATATCATTGAGGATAAAACCTATTAGCTTGGGGACAAAAGGGCCTTAAATTAATTACATGGAAACGCAGCACTCACAGCTGTCCAAAGAAAACTAATACACGAACTTTATACGCTTTAATGCCAATTGTAAAACGATAGATCACTAGGTTAATCGCAATAACCCGCTTGATAAACCAGTGGTCCTAAGACACTGCAAAAGGCCAAAACGGAAGCTTATCGAAAAGCCATTAGTGTAGGCTGAATTTTGTAGGATTGCCTTCATTCAATATTCGAAATTGAAGATTAGACATTCAAGATTCTTTAATGCTTTGGAAAAGAACCTTCAATGGCTTCTGATCATGGATATTGATTCGGATGGTTTTATCTATTTGAGGAGTTCCTGGACTGGTAGTGGCAAAAGTAGTTGAGCGGCCGTAAAATCCCCAACCACCTTCTAAACCTGATCAAAGCAACCGGATATAAAGGCATCAGCTTCCAATAGACTTCCTAAATGCACTCGGGGTCACGTTTTTAATTTCCTTAAATCGATTGTTAAAAGTTGTTTTGGATTGAAAGCCCGACAATTTGCTCAGGGCTTCTAAAGTATAATGCTCGTACTCTTTGTTTTCCAAAAGTTGAACCGCGTGGTTGATGCGTAGCTCATTGATGAAGGCGAAGAAGTTGGTTTTTTTATGCTCATTCAAATACCAGGACAATTCATTAGGGGTGATTTCAATGGCGGAGGCAATGTCCGGCATTCTGACTTTGGGATTCAAAAAAGGTTGTTTTTCTGATAAGTACTGATCAAGGGCCTGAGAGATTTGTAAGATTTTCTCCTCGTCGATCAAAGGCTTAGCCGCTTTGATTTTTGAATGTGTTTCTATTTCAGCTGCACCCTGATTGCTGGCGTCCTTGTAGAGGGTGGGCTGTCTGAAAGCAAAGTAGCTGGTTGCCAAAATGATGAGCAGAATCGTTAACTCAACCATGAAAAATGGAATGAATGCTCGTTCAGAATATTGAGAAAGAGCGATGGTCAAAATAGCTGTAATTGATAAGCTCACGATTATAATGATCAAATATTTTACCCAATCCAGCGTCAAATAAATAGTGCTCTCCGCATATTCATCTTTATACTTTTTTTTGTTTTTCCGAACGAGTTGTAACACCAGACCGCCGTACAAAATGTTTATAATGAAAAAGGCCACCATCTGCAAGATTGAAAATGGATGAAAATAGCCTTCGAAAGCGGCTGGAATAATCACTCTTGGCTGCGTTTCGTCATAAAATAAAGTCAAAATATAAAAGATGAAGGTGGGCAGAAAATGAATGAGCACGGTTCTGCGCTTTAAACGAACCGAGACGAGTTCTTTGGTAAATAGATACCAACTTGGCAAAATCCCCATCACCATACCCGGATTCCCAATCAGTAATTTTTGGGTGAAGCTGAGTCGCTCAATGCCGGTAAAAACACCGAATTGCATGGAAAAAATGATCGCATAAACCAACACTAACCATTTGTTCCGCTTCCATTGGTAGGTGCTCAAATAAACGATGCTGAACAGGCATTGCACTAAGACTGAAAAAGTAATTAACGAAGCATAGTCTAGTTCGAGCATGGAGTAGGGTAAAGGTTTTCGCAGTAAAATTAGCTGTAATCTTACCAACAGGGATACAAAGCTAATCCATTTTGTCCATTTGGGTAGGAATGAACAAAAGCGGGATGAATTTCCCTGCTCCAATGTAAATTTTCTCTCCTTCTTTGTTTGAAAAGAATAACGATGCAGGGGGCTATTCGAGTTGCTATCGGCATAAAAGCATAGCTGTAAAGAGTAGAGTCAGAACAAGGGGAAATGTGCTTTGCAAGAACATCAATTGTGAAGCACACCCTAATCAATAAAATTAAGAGCTTTTTTGGGATTTGTTCTTTCAGTCGAAAACTGGCATTTTTTTGTTTAAACGAGACTCCTTTTGAGGAGCATAGCCGGAGGCTACGTAACGAAAAAGAGCCGAAGTGTAAGCAAAAAAATGACGTTTGTAGACCAATTAATAATTCCCAAAAAAGC
>JANQQI010000140.1 GCA_028285085.1 Saprospiraceae bacterium
CGGTTGCGATTCCATTGTCACTACAACCGTGAGCTTACTAGCCAGCGACACCACCGAACTATTCGATACCTCTTGCGATCCAGCACAAACCGGCATCTTCACCGATATTTTTACCAATCAAAATGGATGCGATAGTATCGTCATTACTACCATCAGTCTACTGCCACCTGGCGATTGTAATTTAGTCTTTTCACTTACGGGCGAGCCTATTCCCTGCGATGAGAATAATGGTGCATTAACGCTCGATATTATACAAGGTAACTTCCCTATTCAGTATACTTATACCAGTGATAATGGCGAAAATGGTAACGGTACCATAAATGCCAATCCACTCGTTTTAGGTGGCTTGCCGCCAGGCGAATATACCTTCACCCTGGTACTGGCTAGTGGCGTCAGCACCAGTCAAACCTTTTTCCTGGAACAAGCCAGCCCACCGCAGATAGATATTGCGATCGTTACACCTTTAGGCTGTGAAAATGATCTAGACGGTGAAATTACAGCGACAGCAACCGGCGAATACGGCCCCTACTTTTTCAACTGGTCCAATGGAGAAACGGGGCCTACGCTCGATGGTCTGGGAGCAGGAAGTTATGCACTCACCGTCACGGATGATCTGGGCTGCGAAGCACAAGATGCGGTGGAATTGATCGGAGCGCCGCCACCGATGTTAACTTTTGCGGTCAATCCGCCTGATTGCTTCGATGTCAATGGTGGGCAAGTCATTGCCGAAGCCAGTGGAAGCGAACCACCTTATTTGTACGCGCTTAATGAAGGTAATTTTCAAGAGAATAATATCTTCAGCGGTTTATCCGCTGGCGCGTATGAAGTGACGGTGCAATCCGCGGCCGGCTGCTTCACTACCGAGAGTTTTGCAATCAACGCGCCTATCCCCGTGGAGGTCGACTTGGGAGATGATCTGCAGATTGAGCTGGGTGACGAAGTAGCGTTGACGGGCTTGGTCAATATATCACCCGAACTCATTCAATCCATTGATTGGTCGGGACTGGAAAATCCTGAATGCCCCAATTGTTTGGACCAAAATATTACCCCTTTGGTAACTTCCGCTTACTCCATTAGCGTCATTAGCGAGGCCGGTTGTATCGGCGAAGACGGACTTACCATTATCGTGGATCGCCGAAAACAGGTATTTTTCCCGAATGTATTCAGTCCGAATGGCGATGCCAACAACGAACGTTTTTTCCCCTTTGCCAAGGCAGCCTCGGTCAAGCAAGTCAATACCTTCCGCATCTTCAGCCGCTGGGGCGAGAAGGTTTACGAAGCCACAAACTTTCAGCCCAATGACCCCGCGCCGGGATGGGACGGCCGCTTCCGCGGAGAACTGCTCAATCCGGCCGTATTCGTTTGGTTGGCCGAAATTGAGTTTATTGATGGCTCGGTAGAATTATTTTCTGGTGATGTGACCTTGGTCCGATAAAAAGAACACGATGAAAAAATTACTATTAATTTTCTTCTTGGGGTTAGGGTTACAAAACTGGGGTACAGCACAACCTTCCGTTTATTTCATTGATATTCAACCGATAAGCGGTTCAATAAACAATAATCTGATATTCTATTACCTTGATCCAGCTACCTGTGAAATTTGTTCAAATTTCGCTGTCCAATCCCCCAATCTTCCTATTTCGATGGATTTTTTAGCCGATGGTAATATCATTGTTCTTTCATCGAGCGGCGACATTGAAATCTACTCTCCGACGACAGGAGATCTGCTTAATGCTTTTGATGTGGATGGCGTAACGACCAGTGTTACTGTGGCGCCGGATGGCACCGTGTATCTCATTAAGATCAATTTTGATAACTCGATTACCGAAAGTTGTCTCTACGAATTCGATCCGGCAACAGGAAATGAAGTTTTGCTAGGTTGCGCACAGAATTACATCTTAACGGATGCCTTCTTTTGGGAGGGCACCTATTATGCACTTGGGTACACCGGATTGCCGCCGAATCAAGGTGACGGGTTATTTGCTTTAACCACAAACCCATTTGGAGTGAGTTTGGTGGCCAATATCCCATCACCTATATGTGGAGGAAGTATGGCTGCAGTCCCCGGTGTCGGTATCTTTGGAACGTCCATTGACCCCAATTGTGAAGGAGATGAAATCTTCGAACTTGGTATCAATGGTAATATTTCCTTCGAATGTGAGATCGATGAGAATATCTGTTTTTGTTACGGAGCAGCAGCAATACCAGCGAATTTTCCACCACCGCCAAGTAGCTGTGCCTGTACGACAGAAGTCGGAGAGATCAGTAGTCCAGTGACCACACTTTGTACGGACAATACACTTGATCTGGTGAGTACCGGTACCAATCTCGACACCAATGATGCTTTGGAATACATCCTTTTTTCTGACCTGACGGATACCTTGGGTAGTGTTCTATTAACGAGCAGCACCCCATTCTTTTCTTTTACCGAGCCGCCACTACAAACCGGAGTGACTTATTACGTCGCAGCCATTGCCGGCGATGAATTGCCGGGTGGCGGTGTAGATCTGACCGATATTTGTCTGGATATCTCGAATGTGCTCTCCATCATTTGGCAACCGCTACCTACGGTTAATTTTACCATAGTGAATCCTGACGTCTGCCAAGGGGAGTGCACCGAAGTAGACGTGATCCTGACCGGTACGCCCCCCTTCTCTCTGGTTTATGATACGCCAGCGGGTAGCGGCCAAAATGCAAGTTTTACCGGGCTGGCCGGCTCTTTGACGGTTTGTGTCGAAGAAAACGCGCCTCCGGGTAGCTTTAATTTACAGGCCATCGGCCTGACCGACGCCAACTGTGTTTGTGAGTAAAATCGAATTCTTATGAAAGGCCAATTTTTATCCATAACGGCGCTATTTGTTCTGCTGTCCTTAATGTCGCTAAAAGCCCAGCCTTATGTCTATTTTGTGGGCAATGCCCCCATCGGTGGCTACTCTTTCGGTTATCTCAATCTGGCGACCTGCGAAAATTGTGTCGATTTTGTGCTTTCAAACAGTCAAGTACCTGCTCCAATTTCGGACGTCGTTCCACTGCCTAATGGACAACTTCTTTTGTATGGTCAAAACAATATTAGTATTATCCAACCGCCTGATCCTACTCCTATTGTATCTTTTACCCCCCCTAATGGTAGTACGACCAACGGAGCAGTCCTAACGCCGAGTGGAACCATCTATTATGCTACGATCACTTTTGACACGGGAAATAATGCTTATACGACCTGTTTAAATGAATACGATCCGGCCACGAATAGTAATACCGTCATTGGATGTGCCGAAAATCTGTTTTTAGGCGATTTTTTCTTTTGGGAAGGCACTTTATATGCTTTTGGTACTAACGGACAAATACCTCCTAATTCCTTTGAGTTGTACAGCCTCACCCTTGGCAATCCGCTCTTGGCGAACTCAGAAATAACTTATGATGACGCTTTTTGTGGTAATGGTATCGCGGCAATTCCCGGCATCGGGATCTTTACAGGCAACTTTATTGAAAATTGTGGCTCTGGTTTCATCAATGGTATCTTCGATTTTGATTTAGACAATAATAGCCTGACTTTTGAATGCGATATTTCTCCCTGGGGATTTCCCTACGGTTTATCCGAAATCCCTCCCTCATTTCCACCGCCCCCGGATGAATGTGTTTGCCCAACGGCAGTCGGTGGCATCACTAGTACGGATACCATTTTGTGTGCAGGCGAAACACTGGAGTTAACCTTTTCGGGTGGTAATTTTGATCCAGAGGATGTGGTCAATTTTATTTTATT
The DNA here is from genome assembly GCA_028285085.1 of Saprospiraceae bacterium. Lineage (GTDB taxonomy): Bacteria > Bacteroidota > Bacteroidia > Chitinophagales > Saprospiraceae > JAHDHW01. The sequence goes on from JANQQI010000140.1 coordinate 3,761, forward strand.
TTCTGATTTGGCAGATACACTGGGCAGTGTTCTTATCACTAACCCTACCCCCTCATTTTCTTTTTCTGATCCCCCACTAGCCGAAGGCGTCCTCTACTACACCGCTGCCGTTGCCGGAGATGCACTACCCGATGGCAGCATTGACCTGAGTGATCCCTGCCTTGATATTTCCAACGTCATTTCCGTGATTTGGAATTTGACGCCCAGCGTCACCTTCGCGGTAGCTAATCCAGATCTATGTGCAGGGACTTGCCTGGATCTGGAGGTCACTTTGGAGGGGACACCGCCATTTAATTTACAGGGAGAAATCATTTCCAATGGCACTGTTGTGGGGACATTCGATGAGAGTTATGATGTCAACAACGGTAATTTGGAAATCTGCGCCCCGGCGGGGGTAGCAGTAGGTAGTTTATCGGTACAGGCGACAGCTCTGGACGATGCCTTTTGTGAATGTTTTTAAGATTAAGACTTGTCAAATAGTAACAGCCGTAATTCTATCTTCTGAATTTTACTTCCAAGCCTCCAACAGCAAGCGAGCTTCCTCTTGTTTGAATGCAGCGCCCGAAGCTTGCAAGCGTTGCAAAACGGCTTTGGCCTGCTCCAAATTATTGTTTTGGTAATAAACTAAGGCCAGGTACCACCTCACTTCGGGTAGGAATTCTGTAGTCCCGGCGCTTTCGAGGGCTTCCAAGGTAGGCCGGGCCAGCGCATATTGCTGCGAATTGAAGAGGCTCATCGCATAGTAAAACTGCAGGGCATCGTCTTGATTGCTCTCGAGCAGAAGCGCAAATTGCTGCGCCGCTTCGGTGTACTGGGCCGCTTCGTAGTACCAAAAAGCCTGATTATAGCTTTCGGTAGGATTCGTGCGGGTGACGGGATGGACAACATTAGGATAGGCTTCAGCCAAGTATTGAGATGGTTCTGGCGTTTTCGCATTCCACCACGAATACAATAAGCCTCCGAGAAGTACCAGCAACACAGCGATTCCGAGTATCAGCCAGGTTCTGCGTTGCAGTTGCCGGCGGCGGACTTGCTCCAAATTGGTCTTCAGCAGTGATCTTTCTTGCTGAGCAATACCCCGGTGCAAGGCAAGATGCGACTCATATTCCGAGCGCACTGCCGGATCCGCCAGAATCGCCGATTCCAAATCAGCACGCTCTTCCGTAGATAATTGGCCAGCGATGTACTCTTGTATTTGTTTATCTAGCTCCATTTTGACTTTGAGATATGAGTGCTTTCAATTGCTTAAGGCAACGGGATTTACTACTCTTCACAGTATTGTCGTCTTTGTAATTGGCTTGCGTTCTGATTTCCTTGATCGAAAGGCCTCGGTAGTAAAACAACTTCAGTAACTGCTGACACTTCTTTCCCAGTTTTTGGTAATGCGACGTCAGTAGTTCTTGCTCGCGGGATGTGGTTTCCGTTTCTAAAAGATGGTACTTCGTATCGTATGCCGAAGCAGCGTCCAAATTACCCGCTTGGTTTTTATCTTTTAAGGCTTTCGAAATCTTCTTCTTGACAATCGCCAAAAGGTACGCTCGGATATTTCCCTTGTCCAGAAAAAGTTGTCTGGTCACGAAATTCTGGTACAGATCAATAATACTATCCTGATAAATATCTTCCAGTTGAGAATTGATGGACCGGTATTTACGGAAGTATCCCATCACATAAGACCGATTCTTCAAATAGACCACCTCCAGCGCCTTTTTATCATCTTGGCGAAGTCTCTCTTGCAAAGCGGCATCCTCGTTCATGCGTTCGGTTTCTATCTAAGTACTTCGCAATCTATATCACAAAGCAGGAAGTTTCAAGTAAATGAAACAAAAATATATTTTTCTTTACTCAAAATGTTAACCTTTCTTCTTTGAGGATCACATTATAGTTGGTATTGAACACAAAATCTCTGAAAAGGGAAGTTTTTCGCTTCAATTGGATAAAGTCCAGATTTGAAGATCTGATTGTTTTGCCCAAACGAAAAGACAGAAAACGCACTTCATTTTTTAGTTCAAAAAAAATTAAAATGACGAATTATTTCAAAACAGCACTTCTGGGTTTAATCGTAGTGTTGTTTTCGGCCTGCAGTAATGGTGATAAAAAATCGATCATTGGTGCTGATTTTGGTGACACTTCTTTTGTAAATAAAAACTACGCCGGTAACAAAAAAGATTTTAAAGATATCGGTAGTCCTTGTGATTTATTACGAACCGATCAAATTGCCAAAATCTACGGGGTTCCTGTGGAAAAAGTCAAACTCGACCGCCCCAACGAGGTAGGTAACAGTAAATCCTGTCGTTTTTTGGTCTTCATGAGCGAGGAAGAATTTGATTACTTAACGGGCTTCATTGCCGTTGAATCGGAAGTCGCCCCCAGCGATGATCCCGGAGGTATTGCGCAAGCAACCGGAGGTGGCACCGATTGGGTAGAAGCTTGGGAATTAAGAAAAACGTTGTCAAAATCATCGGAATATTTACCCAATATGGGAAAGGCAGCGATTTGGTTTAATGCCAAAAGAAATCTGCTGATTAAACTCGACGGCTATAGTTTGAGTATTACAGCTCCCGGAGCTGCTTTTAATACGAAAGAGCAAGAGAAAAAACGGGATTACAAAGCTGTTGCTGTGGAGATCGCGAAGTCGAGTGGGTTGTTCTAGAGATTCATCTATCATGATTCAATGAAATATAGACCATAATATATTCCTCTTCCCGCCAGCTGAAAAAAGAACGCCCAAAACCACCACTATAATTTTTTTAGCTGCAATTAATTAAATCAAAAAATAATATGCGACAACATTTTATATCCCTCTTATTCATTCTATTATTCCTAGGTATTTCGTCAACCGCCGACGCCCAATTTTTAAAACGATTAGGCCGTAAGGTGGAACGAAAAATAGAACGGAAGATTGATCGAAAAATTGATAAAGAAATAGATGAAACCTTAGATGGTAAAAATACAGAGCAATCTGACACACCATCCACTGCAACCGAAGAGATGCCTTTATCTAATTCTTCGGGAATCGCAACAATCCGTCACGATAAAACCTACGGTGCAGTGACAATTGAAGAAATGAGTACGCCCACCGTAGAACGTAATAATGAAGGCTATCACATCAATGCTGCTTGGCGATCTCACGAAGTTGATGTCTTTGACGGCATATCCATAAAAATAAAAACAGATAAAAATATTCGTCACGATGAGACGAAAAAAGAACGCCGATTTATTTTTAAAATCCCCGAAGAAGCCACACTTACCCTAGGCTACGACCCCCAAATGCCTTATAATAAAAAAAGTGATGATGATTTTAGACGTGGAATTACCGATGATTATCAAAACTACGATTTGCTCAAAGGAGAAGTCGCCATCGACGTCCTGGACAGCGAGCATATTCAAGTGAGTTTCACCGGTGACATGGAATTGCGTCAGGTCGAGCGTACATCAAATCGGTCAGACGATTACAGCGAGTCTTTTTATGCCGCTAGCCTAACCGGAGCTATTGACGCGGCTCGCCCCAAATTCATCAACAACACCACGATCACCAAGGACACAGAGGATGAAGACCGGGCAGTCACTTCGTGGGATGATATGGAGCCAGCGCAGCAAAACGGTTCGGCTACGCCAGGTATTTACACCTTTACTTTTCAAACCGATATGCGCGTTACGGTTCCCGATCAGGATCGAACACATCACATGTCCTACCTCCTAAATCCAGAGGCCGATTACATCGCCATCCGTGCGGACATGAGCGATTACGATGCCGAAATGAAAGGCGAGTCAATCATCGTGGTAGACGGCGATGACTCCCATATTTTTGTCGAAACTGAGGGTATGAAAATGCGTTTGTCTCAGAGCATGATGCAAGGTCAAGACATGCAAAACCCCAGTGAGCAAATGGCTAATTACGATTATTCTAAGCTAGAGAAAACCGGAAACACAAAGGAAATTCTTGGTGCTAAATGCTACGAATATAAAATGTCAGATGTTGAAACTCAAATTGTATTTTGGGTGGCACCGGATATTCAATTGCCGAATTGGTTTTTACAAAGTCAGGAGCTTATCGACGGACATATCATGGAATATACCGTGGTTTCAAAAGAAGGAGAAATGACCAGTACCGTAACGGCTATTCACGATAACATCAGTCGCACCATCAATCCCAAGGATTATAAAAAGATGTTTTAAACATAAATTACAATCCCATGAATTCTTTTCAATCTTTTAGCGAAATCATCCATACTTTCTAAAAAACCAAATCAATCAATCTATTATTTTATTCGCTACTTTTTGAAAGCAGTTATTCGGTCAAACAGACTAGTGTGGAATTTCTTTCACACTAGTCACACTCCACACTTTTACACCCCTATTTATTTCCACCTGCATCTCTTTAATCGGAGATAAAGGTTAATCCATTTTTATTTTAATTAAATAAATAATTATACCTCATGAAATTCAAGTTAGCACTTAACTTTTTACTTCTTTTTTTCGTATGCTATACCATCCAAGCTCAATCTTTTAAACAAATCAGTGGCTTGGCAACAGACATCGCCGTCAGTCCTAAAGATGGTAGCACCTACATTATCGGGACTTCTAAAAATGTATTTAAATACGACGCGAGAACTAAAAAATTCAAACCCCATGGCAAAAAAACCAATAAAAATGTTGAAGTAGGGGTTGGTGGAGACGGAAAAGTGTATACGATTAATACACTTAATCATTTGTGCATGCTGACCTCGCAAAAAAGTTGGAAGCAATACGGTCCCACCAAATGCAATTCATTAGCCATCGACAAAAATAATTTCCCGTGGGTAGCTGTAGGGTCGGCCAAGAGCTTACAGCAATATTATTTAGGTGGTACCTGGAAAAGAATGCCAGCCTTGCCCATTAAAGACATCATGAAGGTCGCACCTTATTCCGATGATCTTTGCTACGTTGTCAAATCGAATAGAACAATTCAAAAGTTTTCCAATGGTACTTGGATAAAAATGCCGGGTAAAGCGACGGATATTGCTATTGATTTGAAAACAAAAGATGTCTATATCATTGGCACTTCAAGACGTATTTTTAAATGGAATAAGCAATCCAAAAAGTGGGTTCCTCTGGCAGGTACACGTAAGGACTTTGCAAAAATTGCTGTACATAATGGTAAAATCTGGGCAACGGCCAAGAATAAAAAAATATATTTTTACGATAGTGGAAAATCGATCTCACTACTTAATTCCAGTGCCCCCCAAACGCAGACTATGAATAGTACTGGTTCCAGTCCTTTCACCAAGAGTAATAGTAAGCCTGAAAAGAAAGACTATGCTGGCACCTACCGTTTTACACTCACGCGTATTCTGACCTACGCCCCGGAACAGGACATGATTAAAAAAGCGATTGATGTTTACGGTACGGCGGGTATACACGTTTCGGCCCAAACCAAATCCGGTAAATCCAGTATTAGTCCAATCGACGGGCAGCGTAATCGGATGATCGAATGGCCAAAAAATAATGCCCAGAAATTTCCATCCAAATACTGGAAAGCACCTCGGACGGTGAAGTTTAAGAAGGACGGCCGAATGGTCAGCTATAAATATTATGGCGAACACGAAGTCGGTAAAATCCGAGAATTCCGTATTGCGGGCGAAGCGGCCAATGGATCACTTACGTTCGACCTGCAGACCAGTTTTGCACAAAAATTGTTGGTCGGAAATCTAGAGTTTGGCTGGAAAAGAATAATGGTAGATATCGATGATGTTGAATTTGGTAAAGAAAACTTCCTGCACATCAGAGGTGGTAGCTACCCGGGAACGCATCTCTTCATCGGTTATAAAATCACAAAGTAATACACTAGTAAGATATCCGATCACGGATTGATTTTTGAACAGTTTTTTCGGTACTTTGGGGAGTCAAAAATATCCAGATGTACCGAAAAAGCTGCTTCACCTCTTCCCCATTCGATCGTTTAGGGAAAATGAATATCATTCTGCTTCTCTTCCTCTTTTCCACTCTCCGCGTCTCAGCTGCTCAATCCCTTTTCTTTCAAGCTCCTTCGGACTCCACTACCACCACATTCACTGAAATGGAAATAGCAGCTAAGGGCCTTTTAGATGCACAGGCTTACGATACTCTTTTGGTCTTTTGCGATGAAAGACTGGCCTTGCACGAGCAAATGGGCATGCGAGATAGCAACGAAATTGCCATGCTCTACTATTATCAGTTTGAGGCACAGTATTATTTGAAAGATTTCCTTGGTAGCATCGAAAGTGCCAAAGCGGGAGTGGCCTACTGCCCGCCTACCGAGGAAGGCGCCGAAATAAAGGGCGTGCTTTATTACAAACGCGCTTACAGTGAAAATGAACTCGGATACTTCAAGCGCAGTGCCAAAAGTATGCAGCGCTCAATCGATATTTGGCACGAACTGTCTCAGCCTAATCTGGATTATTTAGTCGGTGGATACATCTTTTTATCCAGTAGTTCCTCCTCTAACGGTCATCTGGAAGAAGCAATGCGGTATTTGCGACTCGCCGAAAAAGTGTATTTCGAAAACAAAGAAAGCTTAGATCAATTACGTGCTGATGCCGATGGCAATGGCCATCGCTATGAAGTCATTTTAAAATACTATCAAATCAATTTGCTGTATAAAAGAGCCGAAAGTACCGCAGATAGCCTGATGCTTTTACAACTCATGGAGGGATTGACTCAGTTGCACAAACAGCCGGAATTCAGTGTACACGAGCAGGTTTATTACAGCACGTCTCTCAACCATGTTGGCACTTGGTATTTGGAGCATAAGGCGGATAGCTTGCTGTCTGCCGAGGATATCCAAATGGGGTTGAAATATATCAATGCGTCAATTGATTTGATCGAAAAAAAAGCGTATCCGGGCCATGCGTTCACCTTTTATTACAACCAGTGCAAGGCCCTCACCTACGCCAATGATTTGGTGGCAGCGGAAACCTTGATCGATGAGCTACTGGGTGAGCTGTCGCAAATAGATGGTCGCCGACCGTTTTTTCTAGCTCAAAAAGGCCTTATTCAGGCTAAAAATGAACAGAAAGATAGTGCTTTAGTCAGCTTTTTCCGAGCCATTGAAAAGGTACATACGGGTGAAACGCCCCTCAAAGCTGATTTCAGTAATTTCCAGCCAAGTACCAAATACAATGCGACACGCTTACTCTTGCGTATCAACGAAAAGTTGGACGCTTTCTACGCCGATGATCCCGAAGTTCAGGCTATCATTGCTAAGCTTTATTATTTGGCCCTTTTGCAGTTTGAAAATAGTTATCGTGATTCTAAGTTTAGTACAAAGAACAACAACGAACTCCGACAAATTCTGCAAGGCATGCTGCGAATGGAGCAAAAAGGATTTCAAAACGACGCCTTGAGCACATCCGAATTACTCAATCGAACCGAAACTATCCTGAATCAACTGGCCTGGAAACGCTTTTATCAAAACGCGCATACCGCCTCCTTACCCGAATTGGATGCTTTGACCCAGCGCCATCTCAGTTTGCGCAAGCAGTTGGCGCTCGCGAAACGCAAAAGCGATCAAGTCAGGCAAGATTCGTTGGAGCAGTTAATTCAAGATCATTTGCAAAAAACCGAAAAGCGCTTCGCAAATCTGGATTTACTGAGCGACCAAGCTTTTAATGTATCCGATTTACAAGCCCAGCTCGCCCCCCACGAACTAGTGCTGAAATATTTGCTTCTGGATCAACAATTGGTCCTTTTCACTATCAGCCGGGATGATATTTCGTGGACCTTCAAGCCGTGGACGACCACCGAGATCCGGCACACCCAAAGCTTCATCCAGCAGCTTAGAGCCCTGAACTACGATTCCAACGATGCTCTGGCACTGAGCGAGCTTCTGTTGCCAGAAATCAAAGCAAAGTTTAGCAAGCTTATCATCAACCCAGATGGCCTTCTGAGTCAATTGCCCTTCGAAGTACTACAACATGACGGTCAATTTCTTGTGGAAAGTCATACCGTCAGCTACACCTCAAATCTGGGATTTATTCACCCATTTATACAAGAAAAAGACAAAGACAAGACCTTGGCCATTTATGTTCCGGCTTACACGGCCGCCGGCGCAGCAACGCCTACGCGGGATAAACCTTTATCCCTATTGGGGGCGCAGGCCGAAGCGGCCGCGATTAGTCAAATGCTGCCCGCTACGGTCTACGCTGGCTCGGCCGTCACCAAGGAACAGTTTTTTGCCACCGCGCCCGAAGCGGGCCTCTTGCATCTGGCGATGCACGCCGTGGTGAACAATGAAGATCCGGCGCTGAGTCATTTCCTTTTTGGTACCGGCCAAAGCGCCGAAGAATTGCTCTATCTGGAGGAATTGTATGCCCTCCAACTCAAAGCCAATCTGGCGGTGCTCAGCGCTTGCGAAACCGGACTGGGTAAAGAAGAAGCGGATGGACATATGGCCTCTTTCCAACGCGCTTTCACCTTCTCGGGCGTCCCCACCACAGTCGCTAGCTTATGGGCTGTCCCGGATCAAGCCACCAAGCAAATCATGGCTTCTTTTTACGAGCATTTACAAGCGGGTTATCCCAAAACGGTAGCCTTACAAAAGGCCAAGCAAGCGTATCTGCAACAAACCACTCAGCCGAAGCTACGCACTCCATTCTATTGGGCGGGCTTTGTGCTCTACGGCGAAGATGGGCCCCTCTATCTTCAACCTTGGTACAAAAACGGGTATATTTTAGCAGGTATTGGTCTTTTGCTACTGGCAGTCATTGTGTTTCTCGCCAGAAGAAACCGGACCTAAGAAAGGAATGTCTAATTTTAATTACTGGAATTGACTTAATTAATCGATTTAGGAAGGTTTTTCTCTATTCCAATTTAATGGGATAGCCGCCCTTTTGAATGTCAATACGCCATTTTTCATCGTAGATGGAACTGTATTCTACTTCCATATTAAACGGAAAAGTGTCTTCATCCTCAAGTTGCATATAAGCACTAATCTTCTCGATATCAGTTATTAGAAATTCATAAGAAAATAACTTCTTTATCTCTCCTGCCGCCAGTGTATTACCTTCCCCTAAATTAGAGAGTCGATTAAAGTTACCGTATTCATCAAGCTTGGGAAAGGCCTCATCAAAAAAGTCTTCCATGTCTAATTTATACTCCTTGCCCTCCAAAATAATTTTCGCAGAATTGATGATAGCCGGTCCGATGCCTTTATTTTTTATCAGGGCCGAATAAACAACTACGGAATCATTATGATCATAGGCCGTTGTAAACCCCAATCTAGGCATAACCGACAATCTGCTTTGCTTATGCATCAGATTGGTCTGATAAATAAACATAATCAAGGTCAGGAGACTGATGAGGATGGCAGAAACGCCCAAAATTCTATCTACAGTATGTGCCTTCATGAAACAGGTCCTTTTCGTCGCAAAAAATGAAGATTCTGATTTGCAATATACAAATTCCTGATTGTTGAGGTTTACAGCACTAATGCTTCTTGAAGGCGGCCGCGGAGGGTAAGTTATAGAGAAAATCCCGGGTAAGTCACCGGGATTTTTAATCAATAATTAAAGAGTGTGTTTGGAAATTATTAATTGTTTGGGTTAGAGATGTTTTTAAAAACCTAATGTCGATAAATATTTAGGACTAAGACGCCGCCGATCGACCACTGAAATAGGCGTAAAAACTCAGGATAATGGCCGAAGCGGATACTAGTGTCATCACTGTTCCGGGCACAAAATTCACAAAACCACCTAAATCCATATATAGGAAATATCCCAGATCAGCCAAGCCGCCGACGATGGCCGCCAGGAAAATGGCGTTTCTATTTCCTTTCCAGATATAAAAAGCACAGATGAAGGTGACCAATCCGATCCAGAATAGATTGAACCCGTGCTGACCAATCACCCCTCCAGCAGCGGCGGGATAAGCCATTTGTAAAGTCGCTGGATCGACTTTGTCTGCGATACCGCCTACGGCAGAAGCGATGTCTCCTTGACCAATAAATTTCATGGTCATCACGCCGGCGAAAACGTGAACGATTCCCCAGATGATCCAAAGGATGGCAGCAATTTTCAGGAAGATAGCAGTGCGTTTCATCTTGATAATTTTGACACGTTAAAAAATTAGGGTGTAAAATTAGAGATGAGAAACACCAAATGCATTAATGTAGATTAAGAAGTCCTTCTTAATTACTATTTCTTTTGCGGTCCCCTTTTAGCTTGCTCAGGGCTTCGGGGGTGATCCCCAGATAGGAGGCAATCATTCGTTGTGGGACTCTTTTGACAATATTGGGATAGGTGGCGATGAAATCATCGTAGCGTTTTAGAGCAGAGGCACTCATCAGCATAATAATTCTTCGCTGTAATCTGATGAGTCGTTTGATCAACTTTTTGGCGTCGGGGTTTTCCTGTTCCTTTTCAACGATCATCAGCGAGCTATCTTCGAGGGCATCAATATACAGTTCGCCCGGTAATTCAGGCGGTACACTATCGGCAATGATCCAGCCTTCCGAAGCAAACATAAAGATGTGCTCCTTGCCTTTCTCATCGATAGAGTAACTACGCATGAGGCCAGACTTTACCATATAAATTTTAGTGCCGTATTCTCCTTTGCGTTGGAGGATTTGCCCTTTTTTAACATCAATCCATTTCAAGCTATAGATATTAAGGTGGTGATTAGTACTTCAAAGTACCAGGACATAAAAATATCAATTTCAAGGAAAAAGTTGTGGCTTCCTCGATGATTGATGATCACTAATCTGAATATTTTCTGTTCTGATCATTTCTAAATACCAAAGGGGCTTAAACTTCTCGCTTCGCGACAAAAGTTTAAGCCCCTCGTAAAGCCTAATGCTGATAAATTATTGCAGCTGCAAGTTCTGCTTCATCATGCCGAAAAACTCAGCGTCTCCCATTTGCTTTCGGGCAGTAAGAAATTGCTCAGCATCTACGCCGGCACGATAGCGCATAGTAGCCGTCCCATCGGTAGCCGCCGCGTAGATCACCTCGGCGATGTACTCTGGTGTGCTCATTTGTTCGGTCTGCATCATGCTTTCAAAAGTCGTCATGACATTACTGACAAAGGCATTGTACTCCGTTAAAGATTCATTGTGCTGAAAATCCAAGGATCGACCACCAAAATCGGTGGCTACTCCACCGGGTTCTACCACTTTTACTTTGATCCCGATCGGTTCCAGCTCGTAATGCAGACATTCACTGAATCCTTCCACCGCAAATTTCGTGGAATGGTAAAGCGGTAATAATGGGAAAGTCATTTTTCCGCCAACGGACGAAATATTGATAAACATCCCATCCTTGTTGGCTCTGAAATGCGGCAGGATGGCTCGGGTCACATCAAATAAGCCAAACACATTGACATCGAATTGGCGCTTTACACTTTCCCGGCTCGCCGATTCAAAAGTTCCCATGAGCCCGTAGCCAGCATTATTTAACACCAGATCAATCTTTCCAAAGGTGTCGATCCCCTGCTTGATGGCGCTATCAATACTTTCCAGATCCTGGACATCTAGTCTGGTCACGACCACATGGTCCAAATTTTGTAATTCGGTTTCCTTTTCGGGGCTACGCATCGTAGCGACAACGTTCCATCCTTCGTTTTGAAATTTGATGGCGGCCGCACGACCGATACCTGTACTGCTTCCCGTAATTAAAACTGTTTTTGACATTATTTTTAGCGTTTTATGATTTTTATAATTAAAGTATTTTATGGTATAAAACTACCTTCTATTTTTTCTCTTTGCTTACACAAAACGCAGAAGGATATACACAAAATGCGGAAGCTTATTTTTTAGGATTGTATTATATAAGAGCTTGTTTGGAAATTATTAATTGGTCTACGAACATTATTTTTCGACTAAAAGAACAAATCCCAAACAAGCTCTAAAATGAAGTGCCTTTTATAGGAATTACCGAAATAAAAAAGCTGCTTAAAAAACGATAATGAATTTTAAGCAGCTTTAAAATATTTATCTATTCCGATTATTTTTTAATTCAAACTCCGATATTCTAAAGGCGTATGCCCCGTTTTCGATTTAAATAAACGTGTAAAATAATGTGGATAATTAAAGCCCAAAGAATAAGCAATTTCGCTAATAGATCCATTGGTGCCCCGCAGCATATTTTTAGCTTTCTCAATAACAAAATCATTGATGTGATCCTTAGCCGATCTTCCCGTCTCTTTTTTTAGAAGATCACTTAAATAATGCTGAGACAGGTGAATTTTATTCGCAAAATACTGGATGGACGGCAGGCCTTCTAGTTCGTGGATATTAGCACTAAAGTATTGTTTTAAGGCTTTTTCAAACTGAGAGACGACGCCGACGCTTTGCTTTTTGCGGGTATTAAATTGGCGCTCGTAATACCGCAGACAATAATTTAAAAGTAGTTCGAGGTTAGAGACAATCACTCTTTGGCTATGGTTATCGATGCGCTGCTGGTATTCCTGTTTTATATTTTGAATACAGTCCGTAATAATTTTCTCCTCTTGCTCCGAAAGGTGCAAAGCTTCGTAGACTTCATAATTAAAAAAGGTATACTCATCCATATGTTGACTCAGGCTGGTACCGTGAATCAGATCGGGATGAAAATAGAGCATCCAACCGTGGATATCTCCCAATTCGATGGCTTTGGTCACGGAGGCGATTTGCTTAGGCGCGGTGAAAACCATCACCCCTTCATCAAAATCAAAGTGATTGCGGCCGTACTCCACTCCACAATTTTTATCCTTGAGGGAAATCATGTATAAATCAGAAATGATCTTCGTGCCTACTCCTTCCTCAGGAACGGCCACCTTCTCCGCTTCGATTAAACTGATCAAAGGATGCGAAGGTTTTTCCCAACCCATAGATTGATGCAATTGACTAATCGATTTAATTTCCAGCGTTTTTTTCTGCATGGCTTTTATTTCTATTTCTATACAAATATCCAGTAGTTATTTCTATTCTACTAACACAAATTCCTTTTTACATAACACAAATGGTCGATTTCGAACGCCCTTATCCCTAGTCAAGCTTTAAAATACATCACGATGGTCATTTTCAGCATTTCCTTCAATATTTCCTATCTTAAAGCAACTACACACTTAACGGTATGAACAAACTGCCTATTCTAATCACATTCCTCTCCTCGTTTTGTATCCTTACTCTAAGCGCTCAGCAGACACCAAAAGTTCTGATTATTGGCATGGATGGTTGTCGACCAGATGCCCTGCAGATGGCTGCTACGCCTAACTTGGATCAGCTCATCGCTAATGCCACCTATAGTTTTGATGCTTTGACGGAAGCACCAACCTGGAGTGGTGTGGGCTGGTCGGGCATGCTCACCGGGGTCTGGAAAGAAAAACATGGCGTATATAATAATTCATTTGACGGATCAAATTATGATGCTTATCCACACTTCTTCAATCACCTTGATGCATGTGATCCTAACTTAATCACTGCGTCTATCGTGCATTGGGGGCCCATCAATAGCCAGATCGTTGATATAGCCGATTATGAGCTCACGGTGTCCACTGATCTGGCAGTCAGTCAGGAAGCGGTCAGCTACCTAAGCAATAATGATCCTGATGTGCTGTTTCTGCATTTCGATGATATTGATTATGCCGGCCATGCGCACGGTTTTAGCCCAGCGATCAGCCAATACACCGACGTCATTGCTCAAACGGATATTTATATCGGTGAGGTTATCACTGCACTGGAAAACCGGCCGAATTATGCTAATGAAAATTGGTTGATTATCGTTTCCACGGATCATGGCGGCAACACTTCTGGCCACGGTGGGTCTTCCCTCGATGAGCGCGTCATCTTTAACATATTTAGCGGAGATGATCTGCCTAACGAGCAACGCACAGTCGAAACAACAACGGTAGACATGGATAATGTCCTAGCATTGAATGGCACCGACCAATACATCGACATCCCTTCCGACGATCTTTACGATTTTAGTAGTGATCAGAATTTCACAATTGAATGCCGGGTAAGGGTCAACAGTATCGATGGTGACCCGGTGATCGTTTCGAATAAAGATTGGATCAGTGGGCTCAATATCGGCTATGTAATTTCATTCCCGGCCAATGGTCCAAACTGGAAGGTCAACATCGGAGATGGCAGCAGCAGAGTTGATGTCACTGGCGGTGATATCAGTGATGGTAAATGGCATCATTTAGTTGTAAGTTTTGATCGCTTCGGACAAATGAAACTCTACCAAGATGGTAGCTTCATCGGCGCTGAGGATATCTCAGATATAGGCGATATAGAGGCGGGCTTACCCTTTACGATCGGGCAGGATGGCACCCAAGCTTATGAGGATTGGTTCGATGGCGAAATTGCGGAGGTAAGACTTTGGAATACGGTATTAAGCGAAGCAACCATTAATGCACACGCCTGTGCGACGATTACCGCCAGCCATCCTAACTATGCCGATCTCATTGGTTATTGGCAAATCAATGCGGGTGATGGCACAAGCATTCTTGACGCCAGCCCTAATGGCAATCACGGTACGGTGCAAGGGGCTAGTCCAAACTGGGTAGCTAATAGTGGTGATCTTACCTGTAACGATTATTCTAATACACTGCGGATTGTCGACGTCGCGGTAACTGCCTTGGAATATCTCTGTGGGAGCATCGATCCCGCCTGGAATTTGGACGGAGAATCGGTTTTACTGCAAGCACCGCTTCCGGTAGAATTGGCCCATTTTGCCGGAAAAACAGAAGACTGCAAAGTCATTCTAGATTGGAGCACCGCTTCTGAAGTTAATAATCGCCACTTTGTGGTAGAACGCAGTCAAGATGGGAATACCTTTGTGGCACTGGATGATATCGACGGCGCTGGTACCTCTTTCACGACCAACCATTATCAGTTTGAGGATACTTCTCCCCTACCGATAAATTATTACCGCCTAAAACAAATCGATGAGGACGGCCGCATTAATTATTCCAAAACCATCGTCATTCACCATAATAATTGTTTGCAGGAGCTGCGCGTCGTTCAGTTGTTCCCCAATCCTACACAAGGTCATCTCACGGTCCGCTTTATCAGTGGTTCGTCGGAGAAGACAACCGTTAATATTTTAGATGTTTATGGTAAGACTATTCTAAGGCAAACCCTTGAACCTCAAATTGGGTTAAACGACCTCTTGATTGAAATTGATCATTTAGCTGCCAGTGTTTATTATTTACAATTAAATAATGCGAGCGCAGCTACTATTTCCGAGCGGTTTATTAAATACTAAAAATGGATTTCAACTATTTAATGATCACCCTCGAAAATAAGTCAATATTCCAATGATCACGATCACCAAAGCGACCGATGCCATCACATCCCAACGAGAAAAACTATTTTTTGCTGAAGCCTTTTGCTCTGCACTCAATGTTCCAAAAGTAAGGCCTTTGATTTGGGCGTAGGCCGGAGGCGCAGTAGCCAAGCTGACACCAATACAAACCACCAAGCAGGCAATGAACATAAAAATGGCCATGTGTGCAAAATTGATTTGAGCAAAGGTGGCAAAAAAGCCAGAGGCCCCCTCAATTAATCTTCCATCACCGTCGAGATAAGTAAGTTCAGCTATGATGCGAAGCGTAGCCATAATTAATCCAAACAATAAGGTAGCAATCGCGCCCTTGGCATTGATCCGTTTCCACAAAATTCCCAAAAGGAATACCGTCGTAATCGGCGGGGAAATATAGGATTGTACACTCTGCAAGTAGCGATACAAGGTCCCTCCACCAATTTTTTCCATGATCGGAATCCAAGCCATTCCTAATAATACCACGATAGCCGTCGCAATTTGTCCAATTCTCACTAAGCGTTTCTCAGAGGTATTGGGATATACTTTTTTAAATACATCCATTGTGAATAAAGTGGAGCTTGAATTAAAAACCGATGCCAGCGAACTCATCAAGGCCGCCATCAATCCTCCTGCAACCAATCCTTTTAAGCCGGCCGGAAGCAAAGTCTGCACCATGACGGGGAAGACCTGATCCGCTCGATCAAACACCAGGATGCCTTTCTGCTTGAGTGCAAAAGCCATAATTCCCGGCAGTAAAAAGATAAATACGGGTAGAATTTTCAGATAGGCCCCAAAGATCGCTCCTCGTCTGCCGATCTCAATATTGTGAGCCGCCAAGGTGCGTTGCACAATATATTGATCGGTACACCAATACCAAATGCCGACAATCGCCCCACCGAATACCATCCCCGTCCAGGGATAATCCGGATCGGTCGCCGGCCGCCACATATTAAAATGATCCGATCCCGCCAGCGCTTTTAAATCCGACCAACTCCCAATGGCTTCAAACCCTTTGTAAGTCAAAAAGCAAGATCCCAGAATCAGGATAACGGTCTGTAAAGCTTCGGTATAAATAACCGCCCGCATGCCTCCTAAAATGGTGTATAGGCCCGTAATGACAACGGTGAGAATGGCGCCTTGCATAAAAGTCATCCCCAGCAAGGCCGATACGACAATCCCCCCGGCATAAATGGTGACGGATACTTTAGTCAGGACGTAGCCAATGATAGAAAAAATAGAGAGGAACCAACGGGATCGACTATCAAATCTTTTTTCCAAAAATTCGGGCATCGTAAACGCGCCGCTTCGCATATAAAATGGCAAGAACAACCATCCCAATAACAGCACAATCCAGGCATGTAGCTCATAATGCGCCAACGGCATTCCCGATTCTGCTCCCGCACCAGCTAAACCAACAACGTGCTCCGAGCCGATATTGGAAGCAAAAATAGATGCACCAATGACAAACCAGCCCACATTTCGACCGGCAAGAAAGTAATCTTCGGTATCTTTATTTTTTTGCAAAATCACCCAAATGGCAACTGCAAACAAGATGGCAAAGTAGCCACCTAATATAATCCAATCCAGATTTTCCATTGTTCCTTTGGTTCAAGTTTCGTTTTGCGCATCAGACTTTCTACTCGGCTTTATTCATTCCCTCTAAATGAATTTAGATAAATCATTCAATTTATTAAAATGAATCTTTTGAAAGTAGATGATGCTTAATTTTCTCTGGCGGAATAAAGGCATCAAATGAAGTTTCACCAATACAGTTTACCTCTGATTTTAATGATAGAAGAAAGAATTTTCAAAAAAAAATCTTTTCAAGGGTAGGTCTTTTTTCCCATTAGTTGTCTTCATTATATCCGTCACACTTCAAAATCTAATACATCTGACTTGACTATTACGTGAAACCTGTTCATGACCACTAGTGCCTTTTCTAAAAAACAGCAATATCATTTTGCGAATCATTAAAAGCGGGTATTGGTCAATATTTTATCACGCTAAAACTAAGATCAGATGAAGTCTTTAACGTCAAATTTCCTCTTTGTAATTCTTGCTCTTGGATTTTTATTCACCGGTTGCGACAAGGACGATGACACATTGAGTCTTACCGAAAATGATGATCTCGACGAAGCCATTGATCCCTCTCAGGCCTTGGCTGCGGATATCAACAATGAAGTGCTGGTACAATGGAGCACCTTACTCCTGGAACTAGAGCGGTACGCCTACGGCATGCGACCTAATGCGTCGGCCCGAGCACTCGCCTATATTCATCTCGCAGCCTACGAAGCGGTCGTCCCGGGCATGCCGGGATTTATTTCGAACGATGATCGTCTGCAAGGATTTAGAATCCGAAATAACCAGATTCCCGAGGATGCCGACTGGCAAATTGCTTTGAACACCGCCTACGCCGATGTGCTGGATCATTTTTTATTAAACGTGACCGATGGCCGAAAAGCGCAAATTGCCGTTTTGGAATCCAAGATTGAAAGTACTCTGGCAGCCAATCAGTCTTCATTTGTAGTACAAGCTTCTAAAGACTGGGGGGCCTACGTAGCGGAGCAAGTCATCGATTACAGTCAGAGCGATCAAAATGCGGAGACACAAATCCTCGACCCTCAGCCGGACTCTTACGAACCGCCCACCGGCGAAGGCTTCTGGACTTATTCAGCCGAGCCGGAAAGAGCATTATTTCCGTATTGGGGGTCGGTCAGAACATTTGTCATTGCCCCCGATGAGACATCTACCGAGGCCCCGATTGACTACAGTGAAGCCTCGGGCAGCCCATACTTTGCGCAGATGATGGAGGTGTATAATGAAAATAATGCAGCCCGGGCCGCAGATGGCGAGCAACTCTGGATTGCCGAATTTTGGAGTGATGATGTGGAAGGCCTCATGATGAGTCCACCGGCCCGACAATTTTCGATTGCTCAGCAGTTGATCGATCAATTCAGCTTAAATCTGGAAGAAAGTGTATGGCTGTATTTAAAGCTGGGCTTTTCACTAAACGACGCGGCAGTAGCGACCTGGAAGTATAAATACCAGTACATGGTGATGCGCCCCAATGTGTATATCCACGAATTCATTGATCCCGACTTTCAGAC
>JANQQI010000120.1 GCA_028285085.1 Saprospiraceae bacterium
ACTTTGTACGCCATCCTTGAGGCATAAGACAGCCGGAGCGGTAATCATGGTAGGTGGAGGTACACTGTCACCACAAGCCAAGAGTGGCAGTCCCAATCCGTCCTGACAGCTAAAAAAGGCATCACTGTTACTGACAAAGATCAAACATTGATTAAGCTCTGTACCTATAATTTCTGTACCGGCTAAATTACCTGCCATGGGGCCAAAAATTACAGCGCCGCTGGTACCAGAGCCAGAAACACCTTGATACACGGTCAAATTATCATTCGGTGCACCAAAAGGATCGTAAGTCCCTTGGTTGATTGTTACCTTGGCTACTAAACCAGCCGAAGGACACATTTCAAAGATGACGAGATCGGTCTCATTATTATCATAGCAGTGGAAAAAGGAAGTTTGCCCACTAGGACAACCACAAGCCGCTAAAACTTCAACATCATCCGTTACGACCTCCATACACCCATCAAAAGTCATGTAGCTAATTGTATGGGTACCAAGGCCGGCAATGCCAGGATTAAAAGTATAGGTCATACCATTGCCATCATCCGTCACCCCGGGGCCAGAATACATACCTCCGGTTGGCATTCCACCGCCCTGACCTGTTTGGATTCCAGCATCAATACATAGATCAGCCAATGCGGTAAAGGTGGTAAGGTTTCTATCAAAAACTTCAATATCATCCGAGGCAGAGGCCCCACTAAATGTATAAGTTAGAGTATGTACCCCGACTCCGGCCGTTGTTGGATTGAAGGAGTAAGTCATACCATCGCCCGCATCGGTGACGCCAGGACCGGAGTAAACCCCGCCGGTTGGTAAACCTCCACTTAAACCAGATTGCAGTCCGGCGTTTATACACAAATCAGCCGGTGCAGTGAAAGTCACAGAAGGTGCAATTGAGGAGCCGCAAACTTGCAGCGGGAACTCGAAGCCATCTTGGCAACTGCCAATAGCCCCACTATTAATGACAAAGATCAAGCAGTTGTCTGCAATATTGCCCATGACGGTCGTACCGGCCAAATTACCGCCACTAGGGCCAAACAGGATTGTCCCGGAAGTACTCGAACCAGTTGGTCCTTGATAAACAGTGAGATTATCATCAAAGCTATCAAAGGTACCACCAATAATATCAGCTTGAGCAGCCAGCCCCGCAGTTGGGCATACTTCAAAAGCTACATTGTTTGATTCCTGGTTTCCATAGCAGTAAAAGAAATTGGTTTGACCTGCCGGACAACCACAGGCTGCTAACACTTCTACATCATCCGTCACTGTTTCCGCACAGCCGGTCGAAGTGGTATAACTAATCGTGATAAGGCCTAAACCAGCAAGCGCAGGGTTGAAGTCGTAGGTTCCATCGCCATTATCGGTGACGCCAGGACCGGAATACACACCTCCGGTGGGCATCCCGCCACTAAGATTGCTCTGAATCCCCGCATCAATACATAAATCATTTGGCGCGGTGAAAGTCACACTGTTAGCGGCAAATACCTCCACATCATCCGAGGCAGCACCTCCATTGGTATAGGTAATCGTGTGTACGCCCACTCCGGCTGCCGCCGGATCGAAATCATAGGTCATGCCATTGCCATCATCGGTCACACCAGGACCGGAGTAAACGCCTCCGGTAGGTGCACCACCGCTAAGGTTGTTTTGCACTCCGTCAGTAATACACAGATCAGCTGGTGCGGTGAAAGAGACACTTCCCGCCACACTTCTGCCACAAACCTGAAGCGGTTTTTCGTTATTGTCGGAACAATCTCCAAAAAAATCACTGTTGAAGACAAAGATCAAGCATTGGTCCACAACCGTTCCGGTAATCACTGTTCCCATCAAGTCTCCGGCTGATGGGCCAAAAAGAATGGTTCCCGTAGCGCCCGAGCCGCTGGCTCCTTGATAAACCGTTAGGTTATCATTGGGGCCGCCAAAAGGGTCCAAGGTTCCCATAATAATTTCCGCTTCTGCGACTAAGCCCGCAGTAGGGCAAACTTCAAATGCCACAGCATCGGATTCCAAACTACCGTAGCAATAAGTGTAAAAGGTTTCACCGGTAGCGCATTGTGCATTAAGCTGAACAGGCGAAAATGCTAACAATAGGCCACAGATCAAAATCAAATGTTTTGTACAGTTTTTCATGTGGGGGGGTTACTTAAAAAATGCCAGTTGTGATTCCGCTTTTTAGTACGTTTCTAAATGTCAGGCCATCACAAGCTGAATTAAATAATTTGGTTATCCAGCACCCTTGCACTGGACATGGCTATGACAAAGCCAATCTTTATCATGCAAGATGCCTCATCAGAATCAGTCTTTGGAATTCACTACGCGTTTTGTGTGTAGAAGATGATTGTGTAAGAAGTTGTGTTTGAAAAGCAAAGCACAACTTTATGTTTGCGTAGTGCTAAATGAAAAGTAGTGTTTGATGGTTTGGGGTAAATGGGTATATCTCTGCTTTCGCTTCGAAAATAATCAAATTAACCGAAAACAGAGATATACATAATATTTTTTCCTATTATTTCTTGATTAATTTTTTATTAATGAGGCCATCTGAATTCTGAAAACTAATCCAGTATATTCCACTTGCCAGCCGTTCTGGAAGTTGAATAGTCAAATTATTTGAGGCCATGACATCTACTGTTTCTTGATAAACCATGCTACCAGTTGTCGTACGGATGATGAGGTCACCTTTACCTACCTGATCAGATGAAAATGTCAGGTGAATCTGGTCGCTCGCAGGATTAGGAAAGATGGTAAAATCAAAACCTTGGCTTCCCAATACTGCCTGGGTAGAAACAGTTGGTGTTTCTTCTAATAGATGCTGTGTGTCCGTCGCTAAGTCCATATGGCTGGTAATTGCGCCGTTCGGCCATTCCACCCGTACACTATCAATCGCATCGATTGCTCCTAGACCGAAATGAGCTATACTAGAGTGTTGAGAACAGAAGCTCTCCCCTCCCCCGGATATTTCACGTAAATAGACTTGGCCATCAGCATATAGCCAGACTTTAGATCCATACCCGTCCCGATTACTTGCTGAGCCTTTTAAAGCAAATTGTACATAGTGATTGGTAGCAGGGGAATCATTTCGATAAAATTTAATTGTACCACCCAACTCACCTAAGTTGACCACTACAAAATCCAAATCACCGTCCTTGTCGTAATCCGACCAGGCCATACCTCGCCCATAATTGGGATCACTAACACTATTGGCATCCGAGACATCCGTAAAAGTCAAATCGCCATTATTTAAATACAATTTATCAGGATCATTAAATGCGGTAGGCAGAGTTGGTAATGATGGGATACGACCGTTACTTACAAAGAGATCTTCCCAAGTATCGTTGTTTACATCAAAAAAAGCCGTGCCCCATCCGGTAGCAAGCTCCGTTTCCGAAGCCGAAGCATATGTATTCTCGACATTTGCTGAGGTCGTAATATCTGTAAATTGGCCACCGTCATTTTGTAGTAAGACATTACGGCCTAAGTTTGTAATATAATAATCTAAATCCTGATCATGATCAATATCTCCAATAGCTACGCCCATCCCATACATTGCAATGTCACTACCCGTAGCAGGGCCTACGTCAGTAAATGATTCGTTCGGATATTGATTTTGAAACATTTGATTCGGACCTAAAAATGGCCCAAAGTCATTCGCGAGATAAAGGTCAACATCTCCATCCATATCATAATCGGTAGCCGCAGCCGCCAGTGTACAGTCTTCTGCAGTCAATCCAACCGTTGTGCTTACCTCTGTGAAGGTGAGGTCGCCATTATTGCGATATAAGAAGTTCGGATAACAATCGTGATCAAAGCCAACGATTACACCGTTGTTATCATATAAAAAAGCTGGCGACTCTACGTGATTGATCACATAAATATCCAGATAGCCATCGCGATTATAGTCTAAAAAATTAGCGCCAATGGTAAACACTGATTCATTAAATCCTGCGGCCTCTCCAGATTCTACGAAAGTGCCATCCCCTTGGTTAACAAAGAATAAATTGCGACCATTTGTTTGCGTTGAAAATTGTTCCCAAGTAGAAACAAACAGGTCACGATCTCCGTCGTTATCAACATCACCGCTAATCACTGCCGTGGTGTTGAACGTTTGAGTCATTTCCAGGCCAGTAGCATCTAAAACCTTGGTAAAGGTACCATTGCCATTATTTTTATATAGTTCATCTTTAGCCGTTCCACCGTTGAGATACAGGTCCTCATCACCGTCTAAATCGTAATCAAAAAAGCACGCTCCACCGCCCATAAGCCCTGCCGCCTGGAATGTATGATTGATGCCTACTGCAGCACTTTGTTCGGAAAAAATCTGAGCGAAATTTTGGGTATTGCTACCAAACATCAGTGCGATAGCAAGGATAGTTTTTGCCCAATTCACTTTCATATTTTTGAAATTTACTAATCTAAAATATTAGAACAAACTATCTAAGAGGTTAGAATAAACCAAACTCTGGCAGTTTAAGCAAAGCTACGATTTAATTGTAGATTGCTATACCTGCCAGAGTTGGTAATATTTCTCATTTACCACAAAGTGGATCAATGACCTTCACTAGGTCTATCTCATTTTGTGATAATTAATGAGAAGGAAGATACTAACGCGTCAGCACCATAATACGGGAGTCAACGATCTTCCCATCAACGTGAAGCGTATAGATATAAGTCCCTTCGGCGAGTGCTGCACGATCGAGCTCAATTGTGTTCATCCCCGTTGCATCCACCTCATAAGATTTAATCGTTGTACCAATCAAGTCAGTGACTTCCAAACGAACTTGCTGCATGCCTTCGGGCACGTAAAAACGAATCTCTGTGGCTTCGCTAAACGGGTTAGGTGCATTCTGCAGTAGGTATGCATCTTCAGCAGTCAAGCCTTGAGCCGAAGCCGAGCAGCAATTATTGAGGCTGGCACGGATCAATTCGTTCTGACGACGCAGTTCTTCGTTAGATTCCGTCAATGCCTGTACTTGCTGAGTCAAGATATTGATACGCTCCGCTACTTGCTGAGGTGTTGAGCTGGCAAACAACTCATCACGCAAAACGTCCAAATCGATCGGATACATCCAATCCTCTTCAATGACCGTTTGCTGTTCGTTGACCTGACCAGGAACATCCTGATCACTTCCATTGAAGACATCTCCTACCGGATTGTTATTTTCCGTAGCAGCTTGGTCAACAGGAGTAGCCGCAGTCGTGCGACCATTATTTAGAGCACTTTCGATTTGTGCCGAAGCAGTTTGTAGGGCAAATACCGAAAGTAATATGAGAATGAAATTAATTTTTTTCATGATATATTGAATTATAATATTTTAGAGAAAATTGTATAAAGTGTTTTGAATTTGAACCCGAATACTTGATAATATTCGAATCCATTTTATTCAAGAAACTGAACGATTGATTAATCACGCTCTTCAGTCATAGTTTCAGTAGCAGAAGCTTCGCCGCTCGTTGATTGCATATCCTGAACCATTGCACTCAACTGTGCCATTTGAGCTTTCAGCGTTTCTACCTCGCTCAATTGTGCTTCTAAACTGGCAATTTTCTCTTCTTGTGCATCAATAATTGCTTGTTGTTCCTGTACAGCATTGACCAGCATGTAGGTCACTGAAGAACCATCATAAGCCAAGTAATTTTTCTCAGTCTCGTGGTTCAAAGGCTTGATGGTATAAGGCGCAATGGCTTGCATTTCCTGGGCAATTACACCCACAAAATCTTCATCCGTTGGCAAGCCTAGTTTACCATTGTAGTTGTAACGTACTGGGCGAATCTGCATGATTGTAGCCAGACCATCTTCGAAATTACGAATGTTGGTTTTCAAGCGACGATCAGAAGCACCTAACCAGTCACCACCATTAGGCTTCACAACATCGTTAGACGTGACCTCAAGTACGTGACCAGGCGTACTGGTTCCAATACCAACGCGGTTGTTAACACCATCGGTAGCTAGTACGACATCTGTTCCGGCAGCGTTGAGGAAAGTATTTGAACCTCGGCTGTTGATACTACCGGTAAAAGTAGAGGTACCCAGGACTTTCACATTTCCAATGACATCTAGTGGAACAGTTGGGGAGACATTAATACCTATAGAACCATCTTCAACGGTAAGGTTACCTTCTTGGAAAACAGCGCTACCCGATTCATTCGTAATATCTCCTGACTGCATGGTGATACCACCTGAGTTCATGGTTAGGTTACCACTTTCAATACGCATATTACCTGACTTCAAGTGCATCGACTCTGATGGAGAATCCGTTCCAAAACCAACACGACCGTTGTTTTGCACAAAGATACTATTAGCAGGAGCACCCGCACGCAGACGGAAAATCAAGTTGGAACTGTTATTTACGTCGCGGATAAAGAAGTTAGTTTCATTACCAGCAATGTCCCAAGATTGAGGCTGCCAGCCATTTGAGCCATTTTGCTCCAATCGGATAGAAGGTGAATCACCATCCGTCACTTGAAGCTCCAAAACAGGACTAGAGGTTCCCAGACCTACATCACCATTATCTTTCACATAAATGGCATTATTACCAGCACCTTGACTAATCGTCATAGGGCGAGTATTATTGGTAGCATCATCAATGGCAAAGAAACTGGCATCTCCATTATTTGAACCATTGATCGTAATGCGCCAGTCACCCGAAGGAAAACTTGCTGAGGCACTGGTGTCATCGAAATGAATACGGAGGTTGTTCTCTTTGTAACGTCCGGTATCGAAACCGAATGATTCGGTGGTGGTACAATCAATACCAACACACTGACTACCCTGAACGATCACGTCCTGAGTAAATACCTGAGCATCACCATTTTGGAAAGTCAAATCCATCGCTCGATCCGGTGTGTATGGATCTACATAATTCAGTGAGGCATAGAGCGCTGGGTGTGAATCATTTTTAATGACTGACATTTTAGGAGCACTCATCGGTGCTTCATGCTTGTTTGGCATCACAAATTTACCTTCTCGGATGCTAAAGAATAAAGTTGCCACGTCGACCTTATTAGGCAAACCATGCAAGGCACGATAGTTGGCAATACCTGCCTGATCATTTTTGTTACGCAGAGCTTGTAAGGCTACTTTGTCTTCTTCACTTAGTTTGAAAATAGGGGTAATTTGGAGTGTGTACAAACCATCCTGAAATACCTCTCCATTGGCTTTTTGATTACTTAATCGAATATCACTAGTAGTCGCTACTTCTTGTTGAAAATGGTAACCATTAGGCCCAGAAATATCTAATTGATAAGACTGTTCGTGGCTAGTGGCCATTTCAAAACGAGCTTCTTCAGATTTAAAATTTGAATTCTTAACAACTGGTTGGGCGAACAGCGGGGATGCCATCAGGCACAAAATGCACGCCGCAAAAAAGATGTGAAGCAATTTCATGTTGAGGAATAATTTAGGGTTACGTAATTGAAGATTAAAATAATAGAGAGCAGGGTGTAACTTATCGACTTCTCGATAAGCCCAGTCTGAATATTTATTTGATAGGATAGATCGACACGAGTAGATAATATTCTTTCCTTAAAAGAATTGTTGCCTAACCGCCGCATGCAAAATCGGTCGTGAACAAGGTGGGTTTAGAAACCCAGAAAAAGTCAAACTACTCTAAACTGAATTGCCGTTTTTGGTAAGAAGTATAAAGCGAAGATAATAACATTTTTTATTTTACCATCTATTTCTCAAAAAAAAGCATCATTTAACATTTGGGAAAAACAAAAACGGCTGACTTAACTCCCGTTAAATCAGCCGTTTGGCGTATCGTGTAAGATCGAGAATTAGTCGATCAAGATCATCTTCATTGTAGCTGAGTCATTCTCAGTATCCAACTGGTAGTACATTACACCAGCGCCAGACAATTCGCTACGGTTGATGG
>JANQQI010000028.1 GCA_028285085.1 Saprospiraceae bacterium
GACGCCGCTACCATTAATTTATCACTGGTCTTCCGCGCTTGTGAGAGTTGCGTGGATAGGGTATTGACATCACGGGTGAGCTGCTCATACTGGCGCCAAAAAGTTACAACTTCTGGCATTGGACGACCTTTTAAAGCGGTTTCGCCTAATCGTTCCACGGCTACATTAACCGGGCCAGCCAATCGAGTGGTTTTACCTTTTTCAAAAGCATGAAGAGTAGCGGTATAATTGCCGGGAGCAGCTAGCAAAGCAGTTAATCTTTCTTCTTTTTGGTTCAGCAGCAATGTGCCTGATCCACCAACTCTTAAGTTCCAGGTGACCCGATTGAAGCCGGCTTTGTTATTCGCTTTTACCCGATTGATCACGTTGCCTTGCTGGTCTTTGATTTCCAAATAAACGAAGGGTTTTAATTCACGGGCTTCTTGTCCCAGGGCCTCCCATCCGGGAAAGGGAATATCAGCTGTGATTGATTTTTCACTTTCCTGACGTACTTTTTCGAGACTTTGAATCTCTTCTTTCAAATAGTAGGTGAAGACCGCGCCAAAGTCAGGGTTCGGAGCGACAAATAATTGCGCGCCTTGTGAACCACGGGTATTGTTAAAGCTAAGCACCGATCTTTCCATATACCATAAGGCTTTGCGCGGTTCGAATAGACTGGCCGTTGCTTCCAATTGCTGCTGATTCACATTTCTCAGCGCAGAGTAATCATCCAGAATATAGAATCCCCGACCAAAAGAGGCGGCCACCAAGTCATTTTCGCGTCTTTGGATCGCCAAATCCCGAAACGATATTGTGGGTATCCCACCGTTCATTTCCGTCCAACTGGCGCCACCGTCTACAGTAAAATACACGCCAAATTCTGTCCCGGCGAACATCAAATCTTTATTCACGTGATCTTGCACAATACGCCACACCAAGTTCTTCTCTCCTAAACCATTTTCAATCCGTTTCCAACTGGCTCCTTTATCTGTACTTTTGAGCAAATAAGGCTTGAAATCGCCCTCCTTGTGATTATCCAAGGCCACATAGAGGGTGTTTTCATCAAACAAGTCAGCTTTGATGTCATTGACGTAGCTTCTGCCTGGTACGCCTAACTTACTGACCTCAATTTTCGTCCAGGTTTTACCTTCATCGGAAGTCACCTGAATCAATCCATCGTCGGTACCGATAAAAATGACCTGCTCATTTTTTGGAGATACCGCAATAGAAGTAATAGTGTTGAAGTTTGACATCGCGCCTACGTCCCAGGGCGAATCCCAACTTTGCGTTTTACCCATAATCGGCAAGGCAAGCCGCTCCTCGTTTCGTGTCAAATCTCCTGATAATGCTGTCCAGGAATCTCCTCTATTGGTGGACTTCCACAGGCGATGGGAGCCATGATATATGGTAGAGGGTACATGCGGCGACACCAATATCGGTGCATCCCAATTGTAGCGTTCAAAGTCTTCACCCGCTGCCGGTTGGGGCATAATGTCAATCACTTCGCCGGCTTTCAGGTCAATGCGAGATAAGGTACCCTGCTGACGCTGCCCGTACATAATATCCGGGTTGCCGGGCTCGGTGGCGGGCTGATGTCCGTCCCAGTTGAGCACAACTTTCCAATCGGCATTACGAATGCCGTGGCGATTGTCAGTGCGAGAAGGGCCTCCTTCGGTGCTATTATCCTGTGTACCGCCATAGACATTATAAAATGGCTCGGTATCGTCTACCGCCACCTTGTAAAACTGCGTCAATGGCAGATTTTCCATGTAGCGCCAGGTGGCGCCCAAATCAAAACTTTCGTAGACGCCACCATCCGTTCCGACGAGCAGATAATTAGGATCGGATGACTTGAAGGCCACCGCGTGATTATCGCCATGCTTGGCCGTTTCATCCATATAGGTGAAGGTTTTGCCACCGTCTTCGGACTTCATCAGGCGGTTATTCATCAGATAGAGTCGATCAAACTTATGCGGTGAAGCAAAAATCTCCTGATAATAGTGCGGTCCCGTAGCACCCGCCACAGCATCCGACATCTTTGTCCAGGTGCCGCCTCGATTATCCGATCGCCAGACGCCCCCTTTCGTGCGGTTCAACTCGATGGCTGCATACAACACATCCGGATCTTGGGGGGATATGGCCAAGCCCGTTTTCCCCCATTTTCCTTTGGGCAATCCCGTTTCCAGCTTCCGCCAAGTGTCTCCCGCATCATCCGAAACGTACAAGCGAGATTTTTCGCCACCACCCATCCAAGCCGCCACGGTTCGGTGGTGCTCCCAGGTAACGGCATACACTCTGTCAGGATTTCGGGGATCATAAACCATGTCGGTGACGCCGGTATACAGATCATCCCCCAGCGTTTTGTTCCACGTTTTTCCGCCATCGATCGATTTGAAAAAGCCACGATCTCCACCCGAACTCCAAAGCGGTCCTTGTGCTGCCACCAGGATAACCTCGGAATTATTGGGATGCACAATGATCTTAGAAATATGTTCGGAGTCCTTTAGCCCCATATTTTCCCAGGTCGCTCCGCCATCCAAACTACGGTAGATGCCATCACCAAATCCGGCGTGCCTGCCGCCCACATTTTCTCCGGTCCCTACCCAAATGGTGTAAGGATTATTAGGATCAAGAGTCACACAACCGATCGAGTAGACTGGCTGACTATCAAAAATGGGTTTAAAGGTCGTGCCCGCATTTACGGTTTTCCAAACCCCACCTGATCCAACCGCAACGTACCAGATATTTTCGTTGGTGGGGTCAATTGCAAGATCGGCAATACGACCGGACATAAAAGCGGGGCCGATGCTTCTAAATGCCAGGCTATCAAACAGCTTGGATTCCATAGGTTTGATGACAGATCCCTTTTTCTGTGCAAAGCTTTGTTGTGTTGCAAAAAGGAAGCAGGAAACGAATAGCAAGAGTGAAATTTTCTTCATAATACGGATTTTGATTCTAGGGCTGAGTTGAATTTTTTGATGTAAAATACCCAAATAAAATTTGTTGTGAAAATTGAGTTTTAACTAAGAGGGAAGAGGTGGGTTTGCTTTTTTAGTTTGAGCAGGAAAACTTTAAACTAAACGTAGATAATCCTTCCAGTGATTAGTTCTTTGCAATTATGATTTTTCTGGCCTTGGATTTTCAGCTTATCTCATTGGCACAACGATATTCTCAATCGGTAAAAAACTAGCTTGAGTTTTTGAAAAGGACCACAATTGATCATTTAGATAAAAAGAGACATTGGTTGAATGTTGCTAACTCACGCCAATATCAAAATGGTTATTCTGACCAAAAATCTTTGCTTTTTCTATCTTAGTCGTATCAGCCTTAGCCCAAGGCCAAAGTAATGATTGCTTAACGTTATCTAAACTGGGGCTTAATTTTTACACCCAAAACCTAATGCTTTTTTTATCCGCTATCACCAATAAAATAATATCTAAAATGAGATTAATTTTTGCCTCCACATTCTACATGTTTTTTGTGTTAAGTTTACAATCATGTGCCAATCCAAAGGACGTTGAATCCCGCTTAGTGTCGACTAAAATTGCCTTTGGTTCTTGTGGTTGGGAAGGACATCCTTTGCCCATATTCAATAATGTGCTGCAGCATGATCCTGATTTTTTCATCTTCCTGGGTGACAATATTTACGGGGATACGGAGAGCATGGATACGCTCAGAATGAAGTACGAACAATTGGGAAGCAAAGCATCCTATAAAAAATTAAAGAGCCAGGTACCCATTTTAGCGACTTGGGATGACCACGATTACGGGTGGAATGATACCGGGAAATCTTATCCCTACAAAGAAGAATCAAAAGAAATTTTCCTGGATTTCTTTGAGGAACCCGCCACTTCTTCCCGAAGAGGGCATCCGGGGATTTATCACTCTTACCTTTACGAATACGCCGGAAGTAAGCTGCAAATTATATTGCTTGATGGTCGAACGTTCAGAGATGATCTGCAAGCATACGATGGTGAATTTGAGGAAGATAAAAGATACGATTTCTATCAAAAAGATTATGCGCCTCATACGGAATCAACGCCGACCTTACTGGGAGAAGAACAATGGAAGTGGTTAGAAAAGGAATTGCAGGAGCCAGCGGATGTGAGGATTATTGGTTCGGGCACTCAATTTGGCATAGAATGGAATGGATACGAGGCTTGGGCCAACTTCCCACACGAAAGGAAACGTATGCTTGATCTAATAAAAAAGACCAAGGCTAATGGTGTGCTGTTTATTTCGGGAGATGTCCATTATTCAGAAATATCTAAGCTGGAAACCGATTTTTATCCAATTTATGATTTTACGTCGAGCGGTCTGTCTTCCACCTGGAAGTTTGCCACGCCAAATAAAAACAGAATTGAAGGCCCCATCATGGATAATCATTTTGGTTTGATTACCATTACCTGGGAACTAGATGATACCACCATCAAAATGGAAACTTGGGATATAAAAGACAATCAACGAATTGAATATTCCTTTCCTCTAAAATCGATACAGTTTAATGACTAATTAAGGAAATTAGCATCGAAATCTTACCCTCAAGTCCTTTAAAATGCCCCAAAGACATTTTGCTATCTTTGGGACCTTATGAATGAGCAATTTAGTTCGATTATTTTGCAAAGCACCGGCGCTTCTTCATTGATGGAACGAGAGGTGATTCAGGAGTTGTGGAGTGGGTACGGGAAAATCATGCGCGTTGGATTGGAGGGGGCTACGGTCAATAGCGTTGTCGTTAAGCATGTGCAGTTGCCGCTCAATGCCAATCATCCGCGCGGATGGAATACCGATATTGGCCACCAACGCAAGGTAAAATCCTATCAAGTAGAAACCACCTGGTATGATAAATACAGTAAAAACAGTGCTGCTCGTCTGCCACGCTGTTTAGCAATTGATACTCAGGGTGATGAGGTGCTGATCGTGTTGGAAGATTTGGATACAGCAGGCTATCCTTTACGCAAGCGGTCGGTCGAATGGAAGGAAATAGAATCTTGTCTGGCCTGGCTGGCACAATTTCACGCGAGTTTCTTGGGCAAAGTACCAGAAGGGCTTTGGGAGGTGGGCACCTATTGGCATTTGGCGACCCGACCGCAAGAATTAACCGTCTTAAAGGATCAAGGCTTGAAGGCGGCTGCGCCGCTCATTGATAAAAAACTAAGCACTTGTGCGTACCAAACCTTTGTCCATGGGGATGCCAAGCTGGCCAACTTCTGCTTTGCTTCAAATGGACAGGTGGCCGGAGTAGATTTTCAGTACGTTGGTGGTGGATGTGGGATGAAAGATGTAGCCTATTTCGTGGGCAGTTGTTTGAATGAAAAGGATTGCGAGCGTTTGGAAGCCCAAATTCTGGATACCTATTTCGCGTATTTACAAAATGCGCTGGCGGAAAGCAATGCCGCGCTAGAAACAGAATGGCGATCCTTATACCGAGTCGCTTGGGCGGATTTTCATCGCTTTCTAAAAGGATGGAGTCCCGGGCACTGGAAGATTAATAGTTACAGCGAACGAGTGACCACAGAAGTGATCAATAGTCTTTAGTTATGGATCTGTTGCAACTCAAAAATATCGCGATCGAAGCTGCTATTTCCGCCGGGAAAGTCATTCAGCAGTATATGAATGATGAGGTGGTCGTGGAGCAAAAGCAAGGGGGGGACAGCTATGCCTCTCAAGTCGTCACCGCAGTGGACCGAGCCTGTGAAACGGCGATTCTTTCCCATCTATTACCGACCTGTGACGAGTTTGATTTAGCCCTTTTATCGGAAGAG
The DNA here is from genome assembly GCA_028285085.1 of Saprospiraceae bacterium. Lineage (GTDB taxonomy): Bacteria > Bacteroidota > Bacteroidia > Chitinophagales > Saprospiraceae > JAHDHW01. Next base: position 5,745 of record JANQQI010000028.1, read on the forward strand.
ACTGAAGATGATGGGCGTCGATTTGAAAAGGATTTTTTTTGGTGCATTGATCCGATGGACGGCACCTTGGCTTTTATCAACAAACGCCCCGGGTTTTCGGTATCTATTGCTTTGGTGGCCAAGGACGGTACACCTTACATTGGCGTCGTCTTTGATCCCAGTACGGATACCTTGTATCATGCCAGCAAAGGACATGGTGCTTTTAAAAATAATATCCCCTGGAACATTAAGCCTGCCCGTAAGCATTTAACTTACGTGACCGATCGACAATTAAAGGAAACACCCCGGGCTGCCGAAATCGAAAGCTTACTCCATGAATATGTTGCAAAATTAGGTTTAACGGAAGTAAAAGAAATCGCTGGTGCAGGAGCCGTACTAAATGCTATCCACGTATTGGAAAATGGCCCGGCCTGTATGCTAAAGCTGCCGAAAAAAGAAAGGGGAGGGGGGAGCCTCTGGGATTTTGCGGCTACGGCCTGTATTTATCAGACGTTAGGATTACCTGCCACGAATTTCGCAGGCGAAAAGTTAGACTTAAATCGGAAGGATAGCACCTTTATGAATCACGAAGGGGTTTTTTACGCAAACTTCGATTAATGTGATCTAAGCGACTTGAAAGCTTAGAATTTGTTTGGGATAAAGGCAAAGAGAAAAACCGGCAAAAATGAATTCTTTTTTAACCAAAATCAGAAAGCGACCGTCCTTTCAATTCAGCTTATTGGTAATAATTACCTTAGCTAGTCTATTATTGCTTTTGGCAAAATGTAAAATAGAGGAAAAAACAAATGCAGAGTCCGATAACTCTAACGATTGGCCTGAATATCTAGGCGGTGCTGATCGAAACCACTATTCGGCACTTACTCAAATCACTCCTGAGAATGTCCATCAACTGAAAATAGCCTGGACCTATTCTACCCCTGATTCCGGTCAAATTCAGACCAACCCCTTAATTATCGATGGTGTATTGTATGGAGTGACGCCGTCGGTGCAAGCCTTTGCTCTTGACGCGGCAACCGGAAAACAGCTTTGGCTATTTGGCGATACACTGCGACATTGGGCCAGCACCAGTCGTGGTGTTTCCTTTTGGAGAGCGGGTGAGGACAAGCGAATTTTATACACCGTTGGGCCAAATCTTTGGGCACTGAATGCGGATAATGGACAGCCTATTCTAAGTTTTGGAGACCAAGGAAGAGTAGATTTACATACAGGCTTACCCGATAATGCTCAAAACAAGTTCATGATCTCAAATACGCCGGGGGCTATTTTCGAAGATTTGATCATCATGCCGGTTAGAGTGTCAGAGGATGTGGATGCTGCACCGGGTGATATCAGAGCCTTTAATGTGAGAACCGGCGCATTAGAGTGGACTTTCCACACCATTCCTTATCCTAATGAATTTGGCTATGAAACTTTCCCGAAACATGCTTACAAAAATACGGATACGGGAGCAGCCAATAACTGGGCTGGCATGGCCGTGGATAAAAAACGGGGGATTGTTTATGTACCCACGGGTTCTGCCGCTTATGATTTTTACGGCGGCAATCGGGAAGGAGAAAACTTGTTTTCGGATTGCCTTCTAGCATTAGATGCTCGTACGGGTAAGCGAATTTGGCATTTTCAAACGACTCACCATGATATTTGGGATAGAGATTTACCGGCACCACCAAATTTAATGACTATTAACCGAAACGGCGTAGAAATTGATGTTGTCGCTCAGATCACCAAGCAAGGCTATGTTTATGTTTTTGATCGAGTCACCGGGGCCCCTATTTTTCCAATTGAAGAGGTGCCTGTTCCATCTTCCTCGCTTGCCGGCGAAGCGACTTGGCCGACCCAACCGTTTCCCACTCAACCAGCTCCTTTTGCCCGCCAATCAAATACGCTGACAGAAAATGACCTTAGTCCCTATGCTGAAAACAAAGCGGAACTCTTGGAAGAATTTAAAGGGTATGAAACCGCAGTTTATGCCCCTGGAAATTTAGAAGGAACTGTCCTATTACCCGGTTACGATGGCGGTGCTGAATGGGGAGGTGCTGCAGCTGATCCACAGGGTGTGTTGTTTGTTAATGCTAATGAAATGGCCTGGATTCTCCAGATGGTGGAAAATCCTCAACAAGCAGCTTTAGCTCATCTTAGTAGAGGGGCAAAACTTTATAATTCCTACTGTATTAGCTGTCATAATACTAATGTGAATGCGGCGTCTAATATCCCTTCTTTAGTAAATATTGATCAAAAAAGAGATAAGGTTTTTATTTCCAATATTATCAAAAATGGTAAGGGAATGATGCCGGGTTTCCCGATGCTTTCTGCAACTGAGACCCAGGCTATCGTGTCGTATTTATTCGATGAAGAAAAGCAGGAAGTCGCAGGGGAATTATCCGGGCAGAAGCCTTGGTTACCTTATAAGAGTAATGGTTATAATAAGTTTTTAGATAATAATGGATTACCAGCCATTGCTCCACCTTGGGGGACGCTGAGTGCTATCGATTTAAATACCGGCGCATACCTCTGGCAAATTCCTTTAGGACACGAACCCAAATTACTGGAAAAAGGCATTAAAAATACCGGAGTAGAAAATTACGGTGGTCCGGTCGTAACCGCAAGTGGATTATTATTTATCGCCGCTACGAAAGATGGTTTTTTCAGAGCCTTTGACAAGCAAACCGGAGAACTCCTCTGGGAAACACAACTTCCATTCGCTTCTTTTGCTACACCGTCTACCTATCAAGTGAATGAAAGACAATATATCGTTTTGGCCTGTGGAGGAACAAAATTGGGCACGCCTAAAGGGAATCAATATGTCGCCTTTGCGTTGCCGGAATAGGTGGTTAGGGGATAATGATAATCAACCGGAATAGAGAATTAATAAATTTGCAATAGAATTTTCTGCGTGACAATTGTTTGATTTATGCAGTTTTTATTAAAAAAGTTGTTGTTTCATTTTTAAGACTACAAAAGAAGTAATTACAAATGAACTAAGCAATTCGATTGTTTTTTGAGGCATAAATATATTGTCCTTGCAAGTTTAATGCATCACCTGCCAAATTCACAAGCCCGTCCTCTTTTCTGAAGCTCATTTTCTTTTCTTTTCAATACTTCAGAATCCTGACTTTTATCAAAAATTGACTAGACCACTGGCCTTTAGGAATTGTATATTTAGTTAGTCGTAAAAGATATACTATGATATTGTCCTAAACGCTACTCTGGGATTATAATATTGGTATGTACGTATTATAAATAGAGCTTCATGAAAAAAATCTACATCACAACCAGTCTTTTGATTTTATACGCCCTCTTACATTCACAATCATTATTTATCGTTTCCAGTACCGGAAATTTATATAAATGTGATGCCAATAATTGTGAATATACCTTAATGGCTGAATTGGATCGAACTTTTACCGATATTGCTTTTCATCCAAATGGCAATCTATATGGAGCTGTTGGTCAAACACTTTACGAAATAGACACACTAAGTGGTGATGTTGCCACTATTCATTATATTGATGGTGCCAGTCCTTTGAATTCTTTAGTAATTGCTGATAATGGATTAATGTATTCAACGGGGATGTCAGGTGAATTATGGTCATATAGTCTATTGACAGGGCTTGATTTTTATCACGGTGAGATGATGTATAATCCCTCTGGAGATTTGATTTTTGTAAACGGGGATTTATACGTCGCTGCCGGAGGCTCGATGGTTCTTGTTGATATAAATAACCCGGAAAATAGTTCTTTGATTTTTTATCATTATCAAGGATTTATGTATGGGCTAGCCTCAACCTCGGAAAGTTGTTATTATTCCAATTATTATGCGTTTTCGGCGGGTGATTCTCGAATATATCAAATTGATTTCGTAAATAATTCATTTGAATATATTTGTCAAATGGATATTGAAGTATATGGAGCAGCAAATAGCTTTGCCCCATCGCCAATCGTAATTGAAAATATTACCCTATCTCAACCAAGCTGCAACCTAAATAATGGTACTATAGAAATAGAAGCTTCGGGAGGAAGTGGACCAATTAGTTATTCGCTTGATGCGATCAATTTTCAAGAAAGTGGATTATTTACAGACCTGTATGAAGATGACTATACATTATATATAATTGAAGGTGGTGAAAATTGTTACGTTTCAACAGATTTAGAATTATTATCACCTCCATTACCACAAATATCAACTCTAATGACTCATGATGCAACTTGCGAAAATAATAATGGTTCTATCGAAGTATTGAGCGAAGGCGGAGTGGGGCTAATACGATATTCTTTGGATGGAATAAATTATCAATCCAATAATGTATTTAATAATCTTCCTGTGGGGAGTTATACGGCTTTTATAAAAGATAGTATAGACTGCATAGAAACAGAAAATACAGACATAATTACAGCTGGGAATCCTGCTTTTTCTTTAACTCAATCTAACCCAACCACCTGTAACTTAGACAATGGAATGATCATAGCCGAAGGAGTGGGAGGGGCACCTCCTTATCATTATTCGATAAACGGTAATAGTTTTCAATCATCGGGTTTATTTGAAAATCTGGAAACCGGAAATTACAATATCATTATCAGAGATTCTTTATCCTGCATGGATTCTATTGAGATTCATATTGAGCAAGTAGAAGCAGTGATCATCTCTGAGATAAGCTCTACTCCAACTTCGTGTGGAAAAAAGGATGGCAAAATTCAAATTGCTGCATCCGATGGAACAGAAGTTCAATACTCAATTGACGGGACTAATTTTGGGACCAATAATTTATTTGAAAATTTAGATGCCGGTGTTTACCCCGTTTTTATCCGAGACCAAAATGACTGTGTCTCATCCACTGTAGTTCGTGTGAGTGATTGTCCAATATTTGTTCCCAACGTATTCACGCCTAATGGTGATGGAAACAATGATTCATTTAATATTTATCCTCACCCTGATTTTAATGGACGTATTCAATCAATAAGCATCTTCGATAGATGGGGCGCCTTAATATACTCCGTGCAAAACTTCGACCCAGCAAACGACAACTGGGATGGTACACACAAAGGAAAAATATTGGACTCTGGAGTTTATGTGTATTTTATTGAATTAGAATATGAAGATGGGGAACGAACAAATATCACTGGAGATATCACCTTACTACACTAAATCCTGGCTTACTAAATTTGACTTTTACCCTTGATCTCAAGTCAAAGTGTTCAAAAACACCACTTTCCTGTTACAGATAAAATGGCTAAAAAACCCAGCTCAAGGGGCCGCCAATAGGTTCAATTTACATGCCTGCCTCGAAAAAATTGAGCGCCTGCAACCTATATACATAATGGAATACATAAAACTCTGGTTCGCGTAGATGTTGATAAAGACTGAACAACGTTCGTAGATCATTTTCTTAATACTGAGCTTGAAATCGAACTTTATCCCAATCCGATCCAGAAAAAGAGAAGAGTACTTTCTTGAATCAGGAGGGCTTTACACTTAATTTTTATCAATAAGTAATTGACAGTAGTAGGATAACGTTAAGATGTTATCTAAAAGCACGAATTCCTCTTAAAAAGATTCGATCGAAAGCTACTTTTTTGCGAAATTGCAGCGGTTAAACTGTTACGGTGCTAGACTGGGGTAGTATGAATTGATTGCTCTGAGGAGCATGCTCAAACTATCCACACTAAACATAGTAGTCAATCACCGCAAAAATGGCATTGGTAACCCTCACAAAATTAAACTAGCTTGTTAACCATCATTCAGATCGTGGCCATTTTGCAAGGCCTGTTTGTTGGGGTGACCCTGTTTAAGAAGCGGCAAGACTACAAGCAACCGATCTTTTGGCTCTTTATGGGTTGTATCGCCTCGGTGGTATTGTTTGCCATTGGAGATGATGAACATAACTTACTGGTGGGGAGCTCCAATTGGTTTTTCTTTCACGAGCCGTTGTTGATTACCTTTTTCTTTCTCTTCGTCCGGTATAGTGGCGCGGATCGAAGTACGTTCGATAAAACGGATGTCTTGTTTTTCCTGCCCTACCTGGCTTACATAGTCGTTGAGAGCTTGGACGATGTACCCTATTTTGAAGATGATTGGCTGTTAGAGGTATTGGATGAAATCATTGAATTCTCTTTTCTGGGGATGTTGTTGTATTGTATTTACGATATCCTGAAAAACCGAAAAGAGAAATGGTTGCTGGTGTTTATTATTCCAATTGCTTTGGTATTAGTGATAGATGAAGGCGCTAAGCAGTTTCTAGATATTCAGTACTCCTTTTTGGATATCGATAGCTATGGGGTCTTTCTGATTGCTATTCTGTTGTTTTACTTTGTCACCTATCGTTTAATCATTGCACCGAAAGCTATTTTGGCCTCGGCTAATCATAAATACAAGGCTTCTAACTTATCTCCGTCCGAAGTTGAATCTACCATCCAGTCCCTCAATCGCCTCATGATGGAACAGCAACTCTTCAAAAACCAAAAGCTTCAAGTCGGTGAAGTTGCCACTCAACTTGGTATTTCACGACAGCAGTTGTCGGAAATCCTGAATGTCCACATGGGGATACGATTCCAGGATTTTTTGAATCAACATCGAGTCGAAGCTTTTATCGAATGCCTGCAGCAGGAGCGTTATCAAAATTATACCCTTCTGGGTATAGCTACAGAAGTTGGTTTTAGCTCCAAGTCTTCCTTCAACTCCACATTCAAAAAGCTAAAAGGCGTCACCCCCAGTCAGTATCGGAAAAGGGAAATTTAATTTCAAATACGTCCAGAATACGAATTCTGCACTCTTTGGACCAATTTTTCAATACCAATTACCCAAAATCATCAGTTTTTGAGGAGCTATTTGGTACGGGCAAATGAGTTACCGACTACCTACCAAACTAAGATCTGCTTAAACGAAAAAACGTAAAGATGATTTATTGTAATTCAAAGAACGTATTGCTGGTTATTGCTTCAACGATGGCTATCTTTTGGCTAAGCGCCTGCCAGGATGAGGATATGCTTCCCGCGGTAGGAGACCCGGGAGAACTCATTAGTGCATTACCGGAGACGGTGCAATATCCGATCGATAATCCTTACACGGTGGAGAAAGAAGATTTAGGGCGTCTGTTGTATTGGGATCCGATCCTTTCAGGAACCAAAGACGTAGCCTGTGTCACTTGCCATCACCCCGACTTTGGCTATGCCGATGGGCTTAAATTTTCTCAAGGCGTTGGTGCCAATGGCTTAGGACCCGGCCGGTCCGGTGGGCTAAGAACGATGCGCAATGCGCCGACCGTAATCAATGCTGCCTTTAACGGCATTGACAATAATGGCTTCTATGATCCTGCGCTTTCCCCCATGTTTTGGGACAATCGCGCGGAAAGTCTGGAGGGACAAGCATTGCTCCCCATGCTTTCGAAAGAGGAGATGCGAGGGGGCGCCATTGCCGAAGGGGCGATCATCGATACAATTATTCAAAGGCTATATGCTATTCCCGAATACGTAGCCAAATTTGAACAAGCTTTTGGTAGTAATGACATTAACCAAGATCGAATTTTAGCTGCCATTGCGACCTTTGAACGGGGGATCATCGCCAATAATAGTCGTTTTGATCGATACATGCGCGGCGATCTCAATGCGCTATCCGGTTTTGAAATTGAGGGCATGAACGCCTTCATACAAGTGGGCTGTGCGGATTGCCACAGTGGGCCCATGTTTTCTGATTATAAATTGCATACTATCGGTGTGCAAGACAACATCAATCCGCCAGATCGCGGCGCTACCAATACCTTTGATTTCAGGACGCCCACTTTGAGAAATTTGAGCGTAACGGGCCCCTACATGCATAATGGCATCCATGAAACCCTGGAAGAAGTCATGGAATTTTACGAAGAAATAGCCGAAGGAGAGGATGACGCGCTGAATAGCAATGTGTCCGAAAACCAATTGGACCCAGAGATGCAGGATTTGCAACTCGATGACGACCAAATTAATGAAATTATCGCCTTCCTGAATACGCTCAACGATAATAGTTTTGATAAAACGATTCCCACTAGCGTTCCAAGTGGATTGCCAGTCGGGGGAAATATTGACTAAGGAGAGAAATAACCATTACGCTTAGCTTGAGCCCTCTTCCAAACCAAGCAAATTGCGCTAAAATATTAGAAAGAAGCTGATCAAATTATCTTACTAATTTTCTTTCGATGCGATCTCTGAGTCCAATATTTTCTTGGACAAGGAGGTCGCGTTTTGGTTTATTTAAGGACCGTATCGGAGCAAAAAATGTCCAAAATGGGCAATACTCAGTAAGCTCGTCATTGCAGCCTATCTTGATCCTATAACCTTTCCGTTTTTGGGAGGAGATTTTTTCGATTCCTCATATGTGGCGCCGTTGCATATGTGGAATTATCTCTTATATTTGCAAGGCGTGAATCGGACTCACCGACATTTTTCACTTTAAACTCAGTATTATGTTACAAAGAAAATTTGATGAAATTGTAAAGTCGTATTTCCCAAATGCGATGGATGCTAAAGATACCTCTATCCACTACCTTGGGAAAATGCAAATTGAACATAAACTCGACATTTCTAAGGTATTGATGGCCACCTCAGTATGCTCAGACGATATCAATGTACCCTCTACCACGTTCTTTAATGTATTGTTTGGTCCATTTATCATGGGAGGACTAGGTGGTTTGCCGTTCGCTGGTCAAACGGGGATGACTGCCTTTGCTCATCACATTCCCGATGAAGGTAGTGCATTTATCTTTTATGGACCACACATTGGTATTACCCTAGATGGCGATTTGGGAAAAATGTATCGGCCGCGTCAAGAGCAAACGGGTAATTCTTGTGGCGCACTGATGTTAGCTCTAAGCCGCATACAAGACGAGAGCTATGCCCCAGTTATGAATGATGATGATTATCAGCAAATGAAATTAGAAGAAAGTTTGTTACCTTATAGAGAGCAAATACTAGCGAGTGACGAACAAGCTAAAACGATCACTGAAATAACCTATGATATCATCGATAAAAAGATTCATGAGCATTTGAAGACCTGCAAAGACGAGTTCCACGTTGATCAGGTGACGCTTCTTGGAGGGATTATCATCAATACAGACTATGGATTAGATGATTACTTCGATGCTCGAAATTTCGAAGTCATTGATATGAAAAGCCTTTAGTCCGACCAATTCTCGTTCAACATTAATCGCTACTTGTGTCTTGACGCAAAGCAGCTACATTTTTTACCCTACGGATGATCTCGAAGCGGTAAGAAAAAACGCGTTTAAGCACGGAAATCATTTTGTGACTACGCTTGTTGATTCTATTGTGTTGGACGTCAATAAGGTTGACGAAATAAGGACATTGATCGAAGCGAAGGAGATACATTTGTTTTGTCCGATAATAACCGCATTGTGGTCGATGCGTTTGTCCAATCTTTTAGTATCATTTTAAAGTGAAAGAACTGATAAATATAAAATCCGAGGGATTGCAATAAGATGTTTTGCTATCCTTAGCTGTGGAAACGAAAAGACTTCTAAAACGCTAAGACTTTAATTATCATCAGTGATGGTAATATTATGGGTGATCGTCGCAGTTAGCAACTGCGACGGTGCATACCTATTAATTGAATAATTCATCTCACAACTCCCTTTACAGATTCAATCATTGAATGGTAATGCTATTTAGCGCATTAACGCTTCTAGCTTCAAAACATAGTGGCGCTGAATAAAATCAACTTCTCGAACCCTCAGCAGAATAACCCCCATTAATATTAGTCATACAAGCAAAACTGCCTTGATCCGCCCGGAAAAAGTAGAGTTGTAAAGATTCGATGGGAGTGTTGGAAGGGATAGACAAGGTGAAATTAGAAGACCTCGCAGGCCCTTCCATTGATGGATAGAAAGTAATCATATTGCTCCCAAGACCGATTTGCCCCGGCGCTGGCGCTGGATTGGCCACAAAAGGGATTGGTTGGTTTGGTGCGGCAGGCCGCCAACTTGAGGCATTGGCGGCCGGTATTTCAAAGAAAGGGCCATTGTTAATACTCACCTTGATGGCCATACTGGAAGTATTAAAAAGATATGCGTTTGCCATGATTATGAAATTTTGAATTTGGTTGAAGCTAAATCGGGCACATCTAATCATTGAGTAGTTTTACTTATTGTTACAAATTTACCACTCTTGAGTGTACTGTCAAAAGCTGCTGTTGTTTGATTATAAATGGGGGCAGCAACTGTATAGGATGTTGGGAGATTCAGAAAATATTATAGGCTTATATGCAGATGAATATCCGAGACCTTAAAATGCAGATATATAATCCTTATAGCTACTGTAGCTCTCAACCTCAAGAAATGGAGCATTTATTTGGTGTAAAACAATATTTTTACGATCATTTGAATGTGAATGCGCAGCGATGGTTCATAAAGGATGTTATTGGCGACCTACTTTTGAGGAATTGATCCTAAATATTAAAATTGCGCGACGATTTTTATTGTTATACTATACATCGACTAGACTGAATTTAGTTAGTGATTATAAAAAGCTATGTTAACCTCTCCAATTGATAAATTAATTTCAGAACAAAAAATAATTAGAATGAAACTAACAACCAAGGTACTACTCTTAGTACTTCTTAATTTAACTGTAACTCAAACTAATGCTCAATTCTTAGGTAGCTTAGATTTTAATGGTGATGATAACTATGTTGAAATTATCAATAGTACGAAGAAAGTGAGACTCAGTATTACTAATGTCGCTAGCGAATTGATTTTGAGCAAAATATTTAATGACTCCATCATTAATATTGATTTAAGTGATTATCCGATCGGTGTTTATTTTTTGCAAATACACTCTGAGGGACATGTTATTAGCCACAAAGTTATAAAACCATAATTGACTTATTTGGCTTTAAAAGATAATTGCTGATGTTTGGGATAGGTGGACATCAGTCACTTATCATGTATCGACCTCACTTATCATTCAGATTTTATCACTTATCGTTATAGAATTGTAAGGCAGGTAAGAATGTTCTTAACTTTAGAAGGTTAATTGCTCTAAAATAAAACGTAAAGAAAAAAGGTGAAAAAAACAGAACTACTACCAGGAGTAATTATTTTTTTGTATGAACTAGAAGCTACAGAATGATTAGATATGGAAAATGGTCGTTTAATCACTAGAGGAGTGTTGTTTTTAGAATAAATATACTAATGAATTAGTAGCTAAAACAAATCTTGGGATCATTTTGAAAATAAAATACTGAAATTCTTGTCGTCACAACTAATAAATCTATTTTTTTAATCCACCAAAATTGTATTTGTCACTCAATCAATAGTGAATTGGTTAATGCAATTATTTTAATAAAAATTATTGGAACATGAAATTAGTGTATAGTCTTTTTTTAAGCTTCTTTTTTTTATTGATGTATAATACAGCTCATGCCGTGAATCAGCTAGATGTTGATCGTCTAAGTATAAATGATGGTTTCACGATTAATACTGCATCTTTAGATTTGCTAGATTGGAGTGGTGGCAAGAAAAAGAAAGGGACAGTGACTAATATTGATATGGGTATCGTTGTTATTTCTGACAATGGGACTGGCGTTATTTATGTAGTATCAGATGGATCTGGTCAAGAAACACAAGTTGGTAGTTTGGTAGATTTTACGGCCACGGACCAACTAGACTTAGAAAGTGGCCATTTGCTTGCCACAGAGGTATCACTTTCAGAATAATTATACTAATAAGTTAATAACTGAAACATACCTAGAAACTACTTTAGAGGTCAAATGTCAAAATTCCTGCATTAAAATTTGCTAAAATCATATTTACAGTTTGATCGATAATGCCTAAACTGATTCTATCTTTTCTGTTCTTGCAAAATTACTTGTTTTTAATAAAAATATTGAAATATGAAATTAGTATATAGTATTCTTGTAAGCTTCTTTTTTTTATTATACTTTAATGTTACTGATGCCAAAAACCAATTAGCTGTTACTAGCTTAAGTATAAATAGCGAATTTCCTACTAATGCCACAATTTTAAATTCGCTGGATTGGAATGGTGGTAAGAAAAAGAAAGGGACAGTGACTAATGTTGATTTGGGCGTCGTTGTTATTTCTGAAAATGGGACTGGCGTTATTTATGTAGTATCAGATGGATCTGGTCAAGAAACACAAGTTGGTAGTTTGGTAGATTTTACGGCTACGGACCAACTAGACTTAGAAAGTGGCCATTTGCTTGCCACAGAGGTATCACTTTCAGAATAAATATGTTGATGGATTATGGCATGGAAAATCATATATGTGGTCTTCTCCTATCCTTATGACTATTCATGATTGGGGAATAAATCTGATTGGTTTGTTTTAAATCATCTATTTCCGTAATGTCCAATTAGTTATATCATTTTTCATAAAAACTATAAAATAATGAAAAAGAAAATTATTGTTATTGAAAATGCAGTAAAAGTAAAGAAGCTGTCTAGACTTCAGTCAAAACATCTTAAAGGGGGAACAAAAGTAAAAAAGCATAAACCAGAAGGAGATTAGTGTAAATATAACAATGCTAACATCCATGATTTAAAATAGCCTAGATAAAGGCTATCTAAAGATAATAAGGTTGACTATTGAGTAGTTGACCTTTTTTTATTCCTTCTATTTAATAGTCAGCCTATACATATTTAACGTTGGCACATGTTTATATTTGACATCTTTTACAAATGTCAATATTGCAACTCTATTTCCCCCTCCTCAAACCTTCCCAACGCTCCGGAAAACATTTTACCACCCTCTGAAGTTTCATCTTTGAAGCCTTGTACCCTGGATTCAATTACAAACGACAAACAAAGGCATAACATCGATCATGACCAAGCAAGATGTTCGAAAAGAAGGACTTGAAAAGATCAAGTCCGATCTACTGCTGGTGATGTCCAGCTTCAAATCAATGCTAATATCACTGGGGGAAAAGGAAGTGGCTCAGCGCTTACCCTGGGTGAATGATGAGCAAAAAATTAAACCCTACCAAGGATCAGACGAAAAGCTAGCGCAAGCGATCTGTACCTCATTTGAGATCCTGAATTTAGTGGAAGAGAATGCGGCGACGCAATTTCGTCGGAAGATGGAGACGCAATTTGGTCTGGAGGCCATCCGTGGATCGTGGGGAGAAACCTTATCTAATTGGAAAGCACAAGGGCTGGATCAACGGGAAATAGCGGCATTGCTACCAACCATTAGGGTGATGCCCGTCTTAACCGCCCATCCCACCGAGGCTAAACGGGTAACGATCTTGAGTATCCATCGGGAATTGTACATGCTGCTGGTCAAAAATGAAAACCCCACATGGTCAACCCTGGAAAAGCAGGTGCTGCAACAAGAACTTGAAGCTTTGCTCGAGCGCTGGTGGCGAACCGGAGAAGTCT